>NZ_BJYS01000005.1 GCF_007991635.1 Adhaeribacter aerolatus
AATCCGATAAATAGCAATAAAATAAAAGATACACTTATGTAAATATTCCTCAATATTTTTTTATTCATCCCAAACGTTCCACTACTTCCTTCCTAAAAAAGGCAGATTGGCTTTGCTTTCCTGGCCTTGCAACAGGCGGTTTATATTTTTTTTGTGGGTAAACACTACCATAATAGATAAAAGAACGCCAAATACCAGCAAGAGCGGCTCATCGGGGTGAAAAGCGGGTAACAGCAGCAAGAGCGGAAAAGCAATGGCCGCAATCATGGAGCCCAGCGACACATATTTGGAGATAACCAGTACCACAATAAAAATACCTAAGCAGATAAGAGCCGCCGGCAGGTGCACGGCCAGCACCATGCCCATGAGGGTAGCCACGCCCTTGCCGCCTTTAAAGCCCACGTACACCGGAAAAATATGACCTAGTACGGCCATTACGCCCATTATCAGTTTAAACAGTACCAGCTTATCATCCGGAATTAAATCTTGCATGACCAATATATTGGCAAGCGAAGTAGCGGCCCAGCCTTTAAAAATATCGAACAGCATTACAAAAGTACCGGGCTTTTTGCCCAGCACCCGGAACGTATTGGTAGCGCCGGCATTACCGCTGCCGTGCTGCCGCACATCAATGCCGTAAAACTTTTTGCCTACCCAAACCGCCGTCGGGATGGCACCAATTAAATAAACAACTATTAGAAAAAAGGCAATAATTAAAATATCCATAAATATTTTCGAAAGGACTTATAACTAATAAACGCAAATAAGCCGGACTGGTAAAAATTATTTTGCGAGAAAGTCTATTTTAAGAGCATGTTTAAAATTTATCCTTTGGGCTGCAAAGGATTGGTATTGGAACCTGACTTCGTCTTTTTTTCGGGACGTAGCGCTGCTATGTCCCTCAAAATGAGTCTCGCCAGAACCCAATACCAATCCTTTTCGCGCTCAAATACAAAATTTAAACAAGCTCTAAATACAGTTTAATACCGGACTGGTCCGCAAATTACAGATTCTGTTCTTACGTTTCAGGCAACAGCTATAAATTTTCACCCTACTATTGCAAGGCTTTTGGGCCATTAAACGCCAGGAGCAGGCACAAAAAAGCCGCTCTGGTGAAGCGGCTTTCTGTTTTTCCCAAAAATAAATATTAATTCATATCAGGTAGCAGACCTTCATCTTCTTTACCTTTTTTAGCCTTTTTCTTCTTCTTAGGTTCTTCGGTCATGCCGGGTAAGGCCATGTCATTGGTTTGTTTCGCGGGCTTGGCCGGCTGGGCAGCGGGCTCCTGCGACATATCCACTGCATCGGATTTGGCCGCTTTATCTTTCTTCTTTTTCTTGCCGCCGCTGTCTTCCATAAAATCGAAGTTGCCGGTTTTTACCGGAGCACTTACTTTGCTGCCCGCTACACCTTTAAGCGGGTCATAAGCGCTATTCTGCAGGTAAGCCTTCTGGTAATCGGTTACGAATTGGTTTTTCTCGATTTCTTCGGCCGTTAGTAAGCCGCTGTTCCGTTTAGAAGTTACCAGGCGGTTAAACTCTTCATCCGTAGAAGCCACCATCATCACACTATTATCATAAGTAAAGTAGTACCACAAACCCGGATTCGGCTGCAGGTACAAGGTAACAATATCTGATTCTGGTCCGCGCTTAATTTCGAGATAACCCGGCACCTGGGCATTAATATCTTTCTTAAGCATGTTAGATAAGCTCAGCATATTTTTGCTGTACCAGGCTTTGGTAGAATCGGACCACCGCAGTTCTACGTTACTAAACACCAGACTCTTCTGGAACTTAGAAGAAAATACCGGCAGCGGGGTATATTTAGACTGACTGGCAAATGCCTGGGCTTCTTTTGCCGGTACAAACTGGGCTAATTTGTTTAAGAGTAAACTATTATCGGTGATGGCCTCGGGCGCATTACCGGCGTTGTTGGCCAAAGCAGCGGACATGGCATTCAGGGCCTGCTCCGGCATATTTATGTCGAACGCAAGCAAGGCATTCAGCACGTATAAATTAGCTTTGGGCCTGGCGGTAGCGGCGCCGGCTGCGTCCAGTTTAAAGGTTTTACTCGGCTGAATCAGGTTAAATTTACCTTCGTAACTGGCAATGCCGGTAGAGTCGTTAAAGGTCATGAGGTTACCGGCTAACTCTTCGCCGGCAATGCGACTGGGTTTACCCAACTTAAACTCTTTCTGGTTTTTGTTGTATGCCAACTGACCTTCTACCTCGAATACATCTAAGTCGGTTTCGTCTTTTTTCTGCGACACAAAGGTGTTGTAGATTTTATTATTGGCCACACTTACGTGCAAACCGGTTTTAAGCGGCGTGCCGTCAGCCGATTTTGGGGCTTCAATGTTAATTTTTACCTCGGCCGGGTTTACGGTTGCTTTGTACGGGAACCAGTCCGAAGCGCCGTCTTCGCCGTTAACCGCCACTTTTACATAGCCGTCGAAATTCCAGAACTGCTGGTTAGAGCTCATGATAATATCGCCTTTATACTGAACGCCCGGCGCAATCAGGAATTTATCTTTTTCGGTTACGGTAGCGGCGGCTTCGGTATGCGGCAGGGTTTCGTCCTGAACATCCGGCTTCCGCAGGAAACGCATCCGGTCTTTTTTGCCCGGATCGGCGGTATTCATGGCTAGCAAAGTAGAATCAGGCCGGGCTTCCTGGTCGGCTTTCGGAGCGTTCTTTTTCTTTTTGCGGGAGGCTACGGTTGGTTCGGCTGCCATATCAGATTCCGGGTTAAGGGGCGTATCTCCGGTCGGCGCATTTTCAGTAGTTACTTTCGCTTTTTTCCCTCTGGTTACTAAACTTGCTTTCCGGAATAAGCCACCCTTTTTCACCGGAACTTCGGCGACGGCAGCCGTATCATCCGGCATTATTTCGGTACTAACCAAACCGGCCTTGTCCCGGTTGTTCCATTCCATCAGGTCGTTTTCGGTAATTACCGGCTTCACCTTGTCCATGTTTTTCATGGCGAACTTACCAAACTTAATGGCGAAGGTGTCGGCAGCGGCGTTTACATAATTGACTTTGGCATTACCCTGGTAATTCAGCCGCGACAGAATATTTATTTCGCCCTGGTATAGCTGGTGGTACTTATTCAGGGTATCGCTGACAACAACTGCTTTTTGCAGGGGCTTCAGGTTAGCACTTTCAATAAATACCCGGCCACTATCGGGTACCACGTGCGCATCGGCCACAGCAATGTAGGGCACGCCCCCAATATTCAGGGTGTTTTTGCTGATATCGTAGCTGGCTGATTTGGCTTTAAACTTAAGGCCTTCGTGCGACGGCCTGCCCGAAACAAAGTAGGCATGACTGCCATCTTTGCCTTCGGTTTCGCGCATGGTTACTACTTTTTTGTTTACATCCCACATACCACCGCTGAGGGAAGTCCGGAACTGAGAATTCGGAAAATCGGTACTGGCAATGCCGGTACGTTCCGGCGAGAAAGTAGCCTTCCCTTTGGTTACATTAAAATCCAGCAATACATCAGAAGCCCGCAGGGCTGGTTTGCCCGGCGTTTCCGATTTAATTTCGAGCGTGGCGTTACTGGCCTTGAAATGGTCTTTCGCAAAAGCCAGGCTAGGCGATTTAATAAAACCATCGGTGCTTTCTACCACCCCATCGCCAAAAAACCCTTCGGGCGTTAGAATAGCAATACCCTGGTACGTGTATTTACCGCCGTACAGCTTAAATGGCTCACTCACGGTACTAATGTTCATGGTATCCTTTTTAGGCAACCATTCCATTACATACTTATGAAAAGTACCGCCCATGTAATACGCTTTGCCCACCGTCGCTTCCCGGATAGTCGCCTCGGTACCTAAAGTTTGGACTTTACTCAGGTAAAAGGTGAAGGCATTAGACTTGAGCCGGGTGGTCAGGTATTCTACCTCGCCGGTACCCTGCAAGCCTTTATTGCTCATGGATAGTTTGTTGTAAAAACTACCTTTGCCGCCGTAAGCCGGCAAACCGCCTTTGGGTGTCGTATATTCAAAACCCAACGACTGATCGGGCATTACCGATAATTGGGTTTCGATGGGCGGGAAAATACCCCCGGAATAGAATTTACCTTTAAACCCAACAGCTCCCGGCATACTGGTGCCTAGGCTATCTATTTTAAAGCGCGGAATGGCAAAGTAAACCGTAGTATCATAAGCACCGCCCAATATTTCGGGTTTGTTAAAAAACACGAAGGCGCCGCCGGTAGCATCAAACATTGGGAAATGCGCGTATTTTTTCCGGCCCGATTTATTATCGGCTTTGTTTAAGTAAAGCGTTCCGGCCGATTTGGTAAGGCTGTTGCTGCTGAATTGTTCGTTGCCAGATTTTTTGTCTTTGGCGTTTTTCTTCTTTTTAGGAGCGGCAATGGCAATAGTATCAATTTTCGCCATATCAACCACAAACTCGTCGTACTTAAACGTAAATTTAGATCCGCGGAACCGCAAATCAGCGGCTACAACCGCACCGTTAAATTTTATTTCCCGGTTTTTCAGAATGCGTACCTGGTTGCTGTCGGGCTTGGCATAAACCGCTACCGAATCGCCGGTAAAATAAAATTTTTCAACGCCCCGCACCAGCATTTCGTTTTTGTTCAGGTCGAGCGTAATATTTTTACCCGAAGGCATTAAAGATTTAAGGGTAATAAAGTCGAAATCCTTTTTACCCCGGGCCGCTTTCATGTAATGAACCGCTTTGGGCTTTACCGTAACCTGTCCGGTTGCCGGGTTAAAATCCAGAAAATTCTGCTTGGCCAGCATAGAGGCGGCCAGCTGCAGTTCTTCTTCTTTTATTTTGGTGCTTTGGGCCAGTTCGGACAGGTAAAACGTATTGGTGCGCCGCTTATCGGCGAAATTGGTAATAACAATAAGCGGGTGAAAATCGGCGGTACCTTTTAAGTACTCGTAGCGCTCTTCGGTAAAATATTCTTTCGAAGCCAGGCGTGCCGGCACCTCATTTTTAGCGGTCAGAATTGAAAAATTAACCGTTTGCTCCGGTAAAACCCAGGTTAGCATTTCGGAGCTGATTTCCATCTGGTGATAGGAACTGTAAAAAGGACTGGCCATGGCCTGCTCACTGCGGGTAAGCACCAGTTTCTGGTTCGGCTTGCTGTATTTCAGCCGGAGGCCGGGATGCGCAATGGTATCGGCTTTATTAAAAAGAAGAACAGCCGCGTTCTCCGACGTAATAACACTATCCTGCAGCGAAAAATTAGCCGCCGTGGCTTTAAATTTTGGGGCGCCGCTGTGGCTCACCGTAATTTCGGAACCACTGCCATCCAAAGCTCCCGCACTAATTTTATTACCGGCCAGGGTAAGGCCGCCCTGGTATTTAATATTTTCGCCGATGCTTTTAAGGCGGGCATTATTCGTATAGGAAATAAATTTAGGGTAACCCGTATCGGCACCGGGTGTTTTACGGCGCACGTTCCGGAATTCAAAGACACCTTCTACCGGGGCTTCCAATATCGCCGGGTAAGTAAGCGTTACCCCATCGGCTTTAAAAGCGGCCTTGCTGATGTCAAAGCTAAACTTTTTAAGGGTAACGGCGGCTTCCCCATCGGGCTGTGCCCAGGTAAACTGGCCTTTTTTACCCACAAAAATATTACGCGCCAATAACAAGGCGCCTTCCGTCTGTTTTAACAGCAACGAATCCGGGCCGGATACAAAAAATAAATCAATATTATTTAATTGCAGCACCGGGCCTATTAATATCGGAATACCATCGCTGGTTGTTTTTACCGGGTCTTTGGCATTAGCTGCCGGCGTAGGCGGTGTGTCTTTAAAATCGTCGTTCCAGACTATTTCTCCTTCTTTGGGGGCTGCTTTCGTAGTTTTTTTAGGTGCTTCCTTAACTGGTTCCGGTTTTACGGGTTCCGGTTCTTCCTGGGGTTCAGTACCATCGCGGTATGCAAACGTAAAAGTACCGCCCAACACCCGCAAGGTATTAACCGGCGATTTATAAATAACTTTAGACGCCAGAAAAGAATAAGAAGTTTGCAGAAACTTTTCGAACTCCGGCGTTTTTTCTTTGGCCAGTGCGGTTTCCGTAACGGTTAAAAACTGGTCTAGCGCAGCGTTATTTAGTTTATGAATATTAACGGCACTTACCAGCGCCCCGTATAAGTTTTCGAGATGCGGCCGGGCTTTTAGTTTTTTAGCCTGCATTTGCTGCGAAAGCGCAATAATCCGGGCTTGCTGGCTGCTGGTTAAGGTATTGGTACCCCAGATTTCTTCGAGACGGGCAGCTACCTTTATGGCGTTTTCGTTTTTGGTACCGGCCATCAGGGCTTTCACATCCAGTATAAACTGGGCCGGCTCTTTCGAGAGTTTCTGGGTTGGTGTTTGCGCCTGCGCCCACCCAAGTACACTCAGTAAAAAAAATAAACTAAAGTAAAATTGTTTCATATATTAAACCCACTAATAAACCTCCTGAACTACTACTTCTGGAAAACAGCTGATACCCAATTGTTTTTTATACGATTATTTTTAAAATCCAATCCAACCGAAGCGGCTTTCTCTTTAATCTGGCCCAAATCTTCGGTATAAAACCCACTCAATATTAACGTACCGCCTGGGGTTAATATTTGCGCGTAAGCCGGTAAATCGGCCAGCAGCACATTACGGTTTATATTAGCCAGAATAACCTCAAAGGGCTGTTCCCCTGCCAGTACTGCGGCATCGCCTAAGCGCACGTCAATATCGGGGCAGCCATTCAGTTCGGCATTTTCACGGGCGTTTTCAACGGTCCAGTCTTCAATGTCAACGGCTAGTAATTCGGCCGCCCCGAGTTTGCAAGCCAGAATTGCCAGAATACCCGTGCCACAGCCCATATCCAGCACCCGCTTGCCGGCATGGTCTACCGTCAGTTGGTTCTCAATCATGAGGGTAGTGGTTTCGTGGTGGCCGGTGCCAAACGACATTTTCGGGTTGATGACAATATCGTAAGTCACGTCGGCGGGTTTGGGATGAAAAGAAGCCCGCACCGAACAAATACCGGCAATCAGCAGCGGTTCAAAATTCTTTTCCCACTCTTCGTTCCAGTTTTTCTTCTCTATTTTCTCGATGGTATATTTTATCTCGCCGGCGGCTTCGCGGTATTTATTTAAGACTTCCTGCAGATCGGCTTCCGAAAAAACAGCTTCGGTAATGTAGGCGCACAAACCCTCGTCGGTTTCCATGAAGGTATCGTAGCCGTACTGGCTCAACTCGGCGGTTAAAATGTCGTTAAACTCGGCGGGGGCAAAAAGGGTAATTTGGATAAAATCCATATAAAGGTTATTTTCTACAACCGGCAAATGTTCGCGCTTTGGTGTAATGAATGGTAAAATCGGCGAAAGCCCGGTTGGTGGTTATAAATAAAACGTGGTCGGCAAAGTTACGGCTCGTGGTAATGTACCAAAGGCCAGGGGCATCGGCAAAAAGCTTGTTATTTTCTCTAAATACTAGTAAATCGGCGTAGGTGTCTTCGGTATCGATGTAAACCGTAAAGCGGGCGTAATTCTTTTGTTTGGGGTCAGCAGTAAGATAAATGGAGCCGAACATGCGGCAAATTTCCGGTTCGCGGGGAGCCACAATCGGTATTGTTTCGGGCTTACCAACAGTCGAACCCGCCGGGCTGCCAAGGCCCAGTAAGAAGAAAAATAAAGGCAGAAAATAAAGCATTCCGGAAAAACTAAGTCGCCACTATACCCGAGCGGATGCAAGTGAATTAGAATAATCCCAATTACATCCGCTCTAAGGTACGAAATAAGTAAATCCAGAACAAAAAATTCTTATTTTTATCAGAATGATTTTACAATATCGGTGAAATCGCGGGATTTTAACGAGGCACCGCCAATCAGGCCACCGTCGATGTCGGGCTGCGAGAATAATTCGCGGGCATTACCCGGGTTAGCGCTGCCTCCGTACAGAATAGTAGTGTTCGCAGCGGCGGCGGCATCGTAGTGGCGGGCAATCTGCTCCCGGATAAAGGCGTGCACTTCCTGGGCTTGCTGGCTCGTAGCGGTTTTGCCGGTACCAATCGCCCAGATAGGTTCGTAGGCAATTACCACCCGCGCAAATTCTTCGTTGGTTACATGGAAAAGTCCTTCTTTCAGCTGGGTTTCGATAACCTCAAATGTTAAATCCTGCTCGCGTTGTTCTAAAGATTCGCCGATACAGAAAATTGGAATTAATCCAGCTTGCAGGGCGGCTTTTACCTTCGCTTCTAATAACTGGTTGTCTTCGTTAAAATATTGCCGGCGTTCGCTGTGGCCCAGGATTACGTATTCCACCCCAACCGATTTCAGCATTGCGGCCGACACTTCGCCGGTATAAGCACCGCTTTCTTTCTGGTGGCAGTTCTGGGCACCCAAATGAATTTTACTGTTTCCGCCAAGGGCTTTGCCAACGCTGCTTAAAAACGGAAACGGCGGACACAATACTACCTCGGCTTGGTTGTTTACTTCGTCCTGCACCATATTTACCACTTCCGATACCAGCGCCTGCGCCTCGTCGAAGGTTTTATTCATTTTCCAGTTGCCGGCAACAATTTTCTTTCTCATATTTTTTACTTTCGGTTTTGAGTTGTGTATTAAATTTGAGTTATACGGCGTAAGATTAAGAATTTTGCCGGGGAATGCCTAAAAGTTAAGGTGTGATTTACATTCACTAGCGCCGAAACCTTCTTTTACCAGTAGATTACTTTATCATTACAAATCCGAGTTTTACATTAAAACCCAGATGCAGGCGCCTGAATTTGCCTTCCTGCCGGTCAACCGGTTCAAAATAAAAGTCTACCGGCTCTTTGTAATCACCGGGCTGTTCGCCAAAGGTCTGGTGGTCTACTTTTATCCAGCGTAAACCCGGACCAACAAAAGCATCCAGCAAAAAGCGCTGCCCCAAATAATATTCCAGTCCAACTTTTAAACAAGTGCCCCACATCCGGCGGTTTACATCCGAATATTCGTAATGATAATCCCCATCCGGTTTTACTAACCAATTATCGGTTTTCCGATATTCTTCCGGACTAAAAAACACCGCAGTGCTAACATACGGCTTCACATTGGCTTTATCGTGCCCCCAGGCAGCAGGAAAAAAGTATATTATTTCGCCCCGCAGTTTAAAATATTCATGATTGCGGTATTGGTACTCTTCATTCTTCACAAATTGCTTCGATAAGCCTTTGTAAGGCAAACCATAGTCGATTGAAAAACCAATTCTGCTCTTGAGGGTAGCCTGTGCACCAAACTGCAGAGTTGCCGCCCGCAGGTCGAGTACGTTTAAAGGAGAAAACCTAATTTGCAGGGTTGGCTTGTTCTGTGCCAGGGTTCCGGTCAAATTAGCAAGCAGGAACAATAAAAGGAGTAAAGCCCGCCCGATAAATATTTTTTTCATAGCCAAAAACATCAGCATAAAAACCTGATTGCCAGCAAATTCAGAATAACCTGTTTATTAGCCAATATAATAGTAGAACTAGCCCTGTAGCAACCAATAATAACTATTTATTTACAGAAACAGACGAAATTTCATAAAAAAGCCCGGCTATTTGGCTCCAGAAACCAAACCAGCCGGGCTGTTATATTAAAATAAAACTTCTCGTGCGCTTAATCTAATGCGAACACCAGGGGCCGGCAGGTGCTGATTTCGTTAGCCACTGGGCATTATATATACAGGCTAAAAATTATTTACTAAAGCTTGAGCATCCAGAAGATGAGAAAAGAAGATGCATAATTTTCAAGCTGATTTATTTAACGAGTACAAACCCAATTTTAGCGCCAAGAGCCAAATGTGGCCGGGTAAAACTACCTTCCCGATTATCTACTGAGCCGAAAGAAAACCGTGTTGGTGGTTCTATGTTTTCTCCAAAAATCTGGTGATCTATTGTTATCCACCGCAATCCCAAACCCACAAAATTATCTAATATTAATCTCCGGAAGACAATATATTCCTGGCCGACTTTTATACAACCGCCCCAGAGTTGACGATTCACATCCGAGTATTCGTAATAGTAATTTTCGTCCTCTTTTAATAACCAGCTATCTATCTTTTGGTACTCTTCCGGACTATGGAATGCCTCGGCACTAAAATATAATTTGGATTTTTCATCGCCTTTAAGCCAATCTGGCTGCATAAAATATTTGAGTTCGGCCCGGAGTTTATAATAGTCGTGATAGCCATACCTGTTTTCCGGGTTCTGAAATATGGTTTTGGCCAATCCTTTGTAAGGTATGCCATAGTCTACGGATAGACCAATTTTATTCTGTATAGTTCCTTGTATACCTAATTGAATGGTTGCCGCCCGTGGATCAAATAAACTTAAAGGCGAAAAGCGAAACTGCAGCGCACTTCTGTTTGGTTCCTGGGCTATGGACAAGCGGGTAAACAGGAGTAAAATCAGCAGAAGATTACTTCTAAAAAATATATTTTTCATAGCTGAAGTTAGCTAAATCAAAAAGCAGGTAAGATTGCTGGTATATGAAAGATATATTTTATTCAGCCTATATAATATAATACGTGACCTCAGCCATAGAGGCCAATACTTTACTATTATTTCTGATACTAGCTTTTTCGGTTCTCTTGAAAAGGACTATTGTATAAAAGGCTTACAGGCAATTACGAGTAACCCCAAAATTTTCTACTTTTCAATTCATGTAAAATATTCTTCCAAGATGACAACCTGGTAAAAGCTGTTAGGTATCAAAAATTTGTTCTGTACAAATATTTGATCCTGATTATAGAATAACTTTTTCCTCTCTATTTAGACTTAAATGTAAAAGGCTTGAATTTTAATTGCTGCTCATTTAACAGATTTACCTTTCTGTAAGTTTTGCATAGCCTGGGCATATCTGCGGCCTAGTTCCCGGGCGGAGGTGGCATCAAAGTGGGTATTATCGCCTTTATGGGTTAAGCCCGCGGCGCTAACCACCGCCGTAAAAGGCACCTGGGCCGGCAATTGATTTAGTACCTGATTCATGCTTTTGAACGGCTCTTTAAAATACCCCAGTTCGCCGGCAACAAAGGGCAAATCAGGCGCGTCTAATTCGGTCCGGAAACGGTTAATCAAATCTTTTAACCTGACCAGGTGCAGTTGTTCCGCCGCCGGGTTGCTATCGGATTCGCCCTGGTGCCAGATAATGCCTTTTAAAACGCCGGTTTGCATGGCTGCTTTCGCACGGTCGATGGCTTCGTCGTACGGGTAGCCTTTGGTTTGATCGTGGTAGCCGCCTTTTACCCACGAAGTAATGGAAGAACCGCCATGCGCGGCAGGAATAAGGCCAATCCGGATTTTACCGGTAACAAGAGTTGCCATTTCGCGGCCAAACGAAAATCCCGGTCCGGTACCCGGATTTGGTTTATCCCAATGCAGCGGTTCTCTGGCCGGCTGCCACGTTTTGTCTTTGGCAAAGACCAGCAAATTGGGTACGGTTACGGTATCAGGGCCAACCGGGGTAGCCCGCCCGGCCATATTCGATTGCCCTACGAGTAAATACAAATGCAAATCCGGATCGGGCTGCTGGTTAGCTGTTTTAGTATGTACCTTACAACAAAACAAAAGCAGTAAAAGCAAAAAGCTGTAGCCGTATTTCATATTTTCTTTACCATTTCCGGCCCACGCAGCCGGTACCTGTAAATATATAAATCCTGCTTAAGAAAATAAGAGCTTTTTACTATAGCCCGAGCCAATATATAAGAGTGCCGAAATTCAAAATGGCTAAAAAAGAAGCTAACTTAGGCTAACTTCTCTTTTAAATACCGGGCGGTATGGTTATCCTCCAGTTTCACCATATCTTCGGGGGTACCTTCAAATAATAAATGGCCGCCGTTTAAGCCGCCTTCTGGCCCCATGTCAATAATCCAGTCGGCGCACTTAATAATATCCATGTTGTGCTCAATTATTAAAACCGAGTTGCCTTTATCAATCAGCGCATTAATCGCAGTGAGCAGTTTGCTGATATCGTGGAAGTGCAGACCGGTAGAAGGCTCGTCGAAGATAAACAGAATATTCTCGGAATGCGCGGTGGCGCCTTTGGTTAAGAACGAAGCTAATTTTACCCGCTGCGCTTCGCCGCCGCTGAGCGTATTCGACGACTGCCCCAAGCGGATATAACCTAAGCCTACATCATCGAGCGGTCTTAGTTTTTCGGCTACTTTGGGTTGGTCTTTAAAGAAACCAATGCTGTCGGCAATGGTCATGTCCAGCACCTCGGCAATATTTTTATCCTGGTACTTTACGTCCAGAATATCCTGCTTAAACTTATGGCCGTTGCAGCTTTCGCACTTCAGGTAAATATCGGCCATAAACTGCATTTCTATTTTTACCTGGCCTTCGCCCTGGCACACCTCGCAGCGGCCGCCTTCAATATTAAAAGAGAAATGCGAGGGCTTAAAGCCCCGGGCTTTGGCCAATGGCTGGTCGGCAAAAAGTGTCCGGATGCTGTCGTAGGCTTTTACATAGGTAACCGGGTTAGACCGCGACGACTTGCCAATCGGGTTCTGATCCACGAATTCCACGTGCGCTACTTTAGAATAATCGCCCTGAATTTTATCGAACTTGCCGGTAGCATCGGAGTGGCCGCCTAATATTTTGGTAAGCGCCGGGTGCAATATTTTTTTAATCAGGGTTGATTTTCCGGAACCGCTCACGCCCGTTACTACTGTCATGACATCGAGCGGAAACTTAACGCTCACGTTTTTAAGGTTGTTTTCACGTGCGCCTAATATTTCTACGGCATTGCGCCATTTGCGGCGTTGGGCCGGTACCGGTACGGCCATCTCGCCGCTTAAATATTTACCGGTGTAGGTCTGGGGCGTTTTTAAAATATCGTCGAAAGTTCCCTGGAACATGAGGTTGCCGCCACCCGAGCCAGCTTCCGGCCCGATATCAATAATCTGGTCGGCAATTTCCATCATTTTTTCTTCGTGCTCTACCACAATTACGGTGTTGCCCATTTGCTGCAAAGAACGCAACACGCCAATGAGTTGCTCGGCATCGCGCGGGTGCAGGCCAATACTAGGTTCATCCAGAATATACATAGAACCTACCAAGGCACTGCCCAACGAAGTAGCCAGGTTTATGCGCTGCGACTCTCCGCCCGATAAGGTAGAAGAAAGCCGGTTGAGGGTTAAATAGCCCAAACCAACCCGCACCAGGTAACTCAAACGATTCGTGATTTCAATAGCCAGGCGATCGGCTACGGCGGTTTCGTGCGCGTCCAGTTCTAAGTGCTGGAAAAATTCGAGTACGCCGGTTACAGGTTTCAGCAATAAATCGGTTATGCTCTGGGCGTTTATTTTTACGTACGAGGCATCTTTGCGCAGGCGGGTGCCGCGGCAATCCGGGCAAGTAGTGCGGCCCCGGTAGCGGCTTAGCATGACGCGGTATTGTATTTTGTGCGTTTGGGTCTGAATGTGGTCGAAAAAAGCGTGCAAGCCATCGAAATATTCATTGCCGGTCCAGAGGAGTTGCTGTTGTTCTTCGGTTAGTTCGTTAAAGGGCCGATGAATTGGAAAATCGAACAGAATGCCGTTTTTAATTAACGGCTTCTGCCATTCACTTTGCTTTTCGGTCCGCCACGGCGCAATGGCGCCTTCGTAAACCGACAAACTTTTGTCTGGAATAACCAAATCCTCGTCGATGCCCAGCACGGTACCAAAACCTTCGCAGCGCTGGCAAGCACCGTAAGGGTTGTTAAAGCTGAAGAAATTTACGTTGGGCTCTTCAAACACCATTCCGTCCAGCTCAAACCTATCCGAGAAGACGCGGGTTTCTTCGCCAAAAATTACGTGGCACTCGCCGTGGCCTTCGAAAAATGCCGTTTGCACCGAGTCGGAAACCCGGAACTGCAAATCTTCGTCGTCTTTGCGCACGACAGCCCGGTCAATCAAAATAAAAACTTGTTCGGTAATATCAGCAGCACCGCCGGCTAATAAATCTTCGATAAACAGCACCTGGCCGCTGGTATAAATTCGGGAGTAGCCTTTCTGCAAAAGTAAATCCAGTTCCCGGGCCATTTCGCGGCCATGCTGCAACTGCAAGGGAGCCAGAATCATTACCCGGGCGCCATCATCGAGGTTGAAAATAAAATCAACTACATCGCTTACCGAGTTTTTCTTTACCTGCTGCCCCGAAATTGGCGAAATGGTGCGACCAATACGGGCGTAAAGCAATTTTAAGTAATCGTAAATTTCGGTGCTGGTGCCTACCGTGGAGCGGTTATTTTTAATGCTTACCTTTTGCTCAATGGCAATGGCCGGACTAATGCCCCGGATATAATCGACATCGGGCTTATCCATACGGCCCAAGAACTGGCGAGCATAGGAGCTTAAGCTTTCTACGTACATGCGCTGGCCTTCGGCATACAAGGTATCGAAAGCCAGCGACGATTTGCCGGAGCCCGAAAGGCCGGTAACCACAATAAATTTATTGCGCGGCAAAGCCACGCTCAGGTTTTTTAAATTATGAACCCGCGCGTTTTTTATTAAAATAAACTGCTTTGGGTCTAGGGTATCTATAATATTATTATCGGTATGTGAAGTCATGCTGTAAGGTTGGTCCAAAACCATTCTATCCGTAACAAAACTCCAGACGAAAAGATTGGTTTTCCGGCGCAAATTTACGAATACATTACCGGAATAGGAAGCAATGCTTTTTACCTTTTGGTTTACCGGCCTGAAAAACAAATAAATACCTAAAACCTTGGTTCTCTGCCCATACTTTTGTAACGTAGTATCAGCTAACACGTAAATTTTAAGTCACTCACAATTTAAACAAACGCTAAAACTATGGGTAAAGGAGATAAAAAATCCAGAAAAGGTAAATTAGTTAAAGGATCGTTCGGCAATAGCCGTCCGCATAAACCAACCAAGAAAACCGAAGAAAAAACAGCCACCCCTAAAAATGCTGCGGCTCCTGCCGCTACGAAGTAGTTCATTTTTCTTCCCGGAAAATAAGCCCTCTCTGTTTACCGGGAGGGCTTCTTGTTTTTTGCTATTGCCTTCTTCCGTGAATGGTATAACCAACTACATTAGTTTCTGAAAATTGGTAGTAATTAAAATTAAAACCGTATCTAAACTATAACTAGCCTGCATCTGCGTTCCTAATTCCTGAAACTGGGTGCGTTGCCTCTATAGCTAAATTTTAATTATTCTAATTCCTACCGTTTCACCCTATAAATAAATTACGCCAACCTTACCCTAAAAAATGGGTAAAATATGCCTGTTTAGCTTGTCTGAAAAGCAAAATATGCCCAAGCTTAAAACATATTCATTCCGCAGTAAAAAATGGTGCTGAAAGAAGAAAATTTTAATTAAATTTAATCGTTTCCATAAGAAACCCAATAATCCAACCGATTACAGAATAACGCATATGAATAAAACCATTTACACAAAAGTAAAGGGTAAAGTATTTCTGCTGCTGCTGGCCACCATCTGCCCGATGGTAACCGCAAGTGCCTATGCTTTTAAAGAAAAATCTGCAAATTTAGTTTTAGCCGATATTGTAGTTAAAGGTACCGTCCGTATTCAGGGGAGCGGGGGCCAACCGGCCGAAGCCATGCCTGGCATTAACGTTATAGAAAAAGGCACCCAGAACGGCACAATCACCGATGCCCAGGGCAATTTTCAGCTTGCCGTGAAAGACAATGCCGTGCTGGTGTTTTCGATGGTTGGTTATCAGTCCCAGGAAGTACCGGTTAGCAACCGCACCACCATTAACGTTACGCTGGCCGAAGGCGGCAAGAGTTTAGAGGAGGTAGTGGTTACGGGTTATCAAACCATCGACCGAAAAATGTTTACCGGCTCTGCGGCTTTGTTAAAGGCTGGTGACGCCAAACGAGAAGGTATTACGGATGTTAGCCGCATGCTGGAAGGCCGGGTAGCCGGCGTATCGGTGCAAAACGTATCGGGTACTTTTGGTGCCGCGCCTAAAATACGCGTGCGGGGGGCTACATCCATTACCGGCGATAATAAACCGTTGTGGGTAGTAGATGGGGTAATTCTGGAAGATGTAATTAATATTTCGAATGAGCAGTTATCAACCGGCGACCCTTCTACCCTGATTGGTTCTTCGGTAGCCGGTTTAAACCCCGACGATATCGAAAGTTTCCAGATTCTGAAAGATGCCTCCGCCACTGCGATGTACGGTGCCCGCGCGATGAACGGGGTAGTTGTTATTACCACCAAAAAGGGTAAAATTGGCAAACCCATTGTATCGTATACCGGTAATTACAGCAGCTACTTAAAACCCACCTATCGTTCTTTTGATATCATGAACTCCGCCGACCAGATGTCGGTGTATTTAGAACTGGAACGGAAAGGCTGGTTAAACCATTCGGATGCCTCGCGCCGGCAGAATGGGGGTGTTTTTACGAAAATGTACGATCTCATAAACTCCTACGATGAGGGTACCGGCACATTTGGTTTACAGAATACCCCAGAAGCACGGGCTGCTTTTTTAAACCGCTACGCCCGCACCAATACGGATTGGTTTAATACGTTGTTCCGGAACTCTTTTATGCAGGAGCACTCGTTAAGCATCTCGTCCGGAACCGAAAAATCGCAGCTATATTTTTCTACGAGCTATTTACAGGATAACGGCTGGAGCCTAGCCGACCAGGTGAAGCGCTTTACCGGAAACGCCCGGGCCAACTTTAATATTTCAGATAAAATATCGATTGGCTTAATTTCGCAAGGTTCTATCCGGGATCAGCAGGCACCCGGCACGGTAGGCCGCATCAGCAACCCGGTTACCGGGCAGTACGACCGCGATTTCGATATAAATCCGTTTAGCTATGCCCTGAATACCAGCCGCACCTTAACGGCTTACGACGAGAATGGCAACCGCGAGTACTTCCGCCGAAACTTCGCCCCTTTTAATATCCTGGACGAGATTGAAAACAACACGCTGGACCTGTCGTTGCTGGACCTGAAACTACAGGGCGATTTTTCTTATAAAATCCGGAATAATCTGAAATATTCGTTTCTGGGGGCCATCCGTTACGCCAAAACCAACCAGGAACACCGGGTGCGGGAAAATTCGAATATGGCCAATGCTTACCGGGCAGCCGGCGATGCTACCGTACAGGCCGCCAACAAATATTTATACCGCGACCCCGACAACCCCGAAGCCCAGCCAGTAGTGGTGCTGCCTTACGGCGGTTTTTACAATACCACCGACGATAATATTGTAAGCTATAACTTCCGGAATAATTTAGAATGGGATAAAACCCTGAACGAGGTTCATACTTTGCGCTTTTTTGCATCGCAGGAACTTAGGTATGCCGACCGCCAGAACAAAGTTTTTAATGGCTATGGTTACCAGTACGACAAAGGCGGCGTACCCTATATAGACTATCGTATTGTTAAGAAAAACGTGGAGGGTAATTTTAATTATTACGACATGAACATGCGGTACGACCGGTTTCTGGCGTATATGGCCAATGGCGCTTATTCGTACAGAGGCAAATACAACCTAAATGGTACCGTTCGTTACGATGGCTCTAACCTGCTGGGAGAGGCCCGCACGGCCCGCTGGCTACCCACCTGGAACATTAGCGGTTCCTGGAACCTGGATACCGAACCCTTTATGGAACGCTTTGCCGGTATTGCCAACCGCTTAACCTTACGTGCTACCTACGGCCTTACCGCCAGTATGGGCAATGCTACCAACTCCAGTTTGGTATTACAAAATGCCAGCACCCGCCGGCCTTACTTATCAGAAGTTGAATCGCAGATTAGTATTCAATACCTCGAAAACTCAGAACTGACCTGGGAGAAGCAGTACGAAACCAACATTGGCCTGGATGCCGGTTTGTTTAACGAACGGATAAACTTAACCATAGATGCTTACCACCGGAACGGTTTCGACCTGATTGGGGAACTGCGCACCTCCGGTATTGGCGGAGAAGCCATTAAAACGGCCAATTATGCCGATATGACTTCGCAAGGAGTGGAATTAACGCTGGGGGGTAATGTCATAAACCAAAAAGATTATGGTTTCCGCACCCAGCTTACGGCTGCTTACAACAGAGGCAAAATTACCAACTTAAAAAACGAGCCTAATATATGGGCATTGGTTACCTCCGATGGTGGACCAAAAGAAGGTTATCCGTACCGCGGTTTGTTTTCCATCCCTTTCGCAGGGCTCGATCCTACCACTGGTTCGCCCTTGTTTAAAAATAATGAAGGAGAAAGCACCGGCAATATTTACCTACAGGGACAGGAAACCGACTTTTTAAAGTACGAAGGGCCCATCGACCCAATTTTCACCGGCGGCTGGTTTAATGCATTTCGGTACAAAAACTTTTCTTTGTCGGGCTTGGTAACCTACAGCGGGGGCAATAAACTGCGACTTAACCCAGCGTTTGCCACCAGCTACACCGACCTGGATGCCATGCCGAACGCCTTTATAAAACGCTGGACCCTGCCCGGCGACGAAGAAACGACCAATGTACCTTCTATTCTGGACCGGATTGAGGCGTCGCAACTAGGGGGCACTTACCCGTACAATAACTACAATTATTCCTCGGCCCGGGTAGTAGATGGTGATTTCGTGCGGCTAAAACAAGTATCGCTTACGTATACCTTACCGCCCACCCGCATCAGCAGCATTGGCCTGAACAACCTTTCGTTAAGTTTAGTAGCCAATAACTTGTGGTTAATTTACGCCGATAAACGCTTGAATGGTCAGGATCCGGAGTTTTTCAGTTCCGGTGGCGTAGCCATGCCAATTCCGCGTCAGTTTACTTTGTCCTTAAAAATTGGTTTATAAATAGTTTAAAGCCTGGTTTAGCTGTTTTGGCAGAAGCCACAAATATTATCACTTTTAACCTTAACAGCTTAATCCCTCATCCCTGAAAATTTTAAATGAAAAAAATAAGTTTATACCTTACGCTTAGCAGCCTCCTGGCTTTTACAGGTTGCGAAAAGTTTCTGGAACAACCCGTAGACCAGCGCACCCAGCTAGATACGGTAGAAAAGGTGAGCGAATTATTAGCAACCGCTTATCCACAGGCCGACTATGCCACTTTCACCGAGTCCTTATCGGACCTGGCGCAGGACAAAGGAGTTGGCCAGGGCATCGTTGAACCAGAGAACCGGGATCCTTATTTCTTCCAGGATGTCCGTTACCGCGAAGAAGGCTCGCCGGATTTTTACTGGTATGCTGCCTATAAAGCCATTGCCGCCGCTAACCATGCCCTGGAAACTATTAGCAAGGCTTCTAACCCGGAGGCGTATCAGGCACAGAAAGGCGAAGCATTACTGGCCCGGGCTTATTCGCATTTTATGTTAGTAACCCTTTTTTCTAAAGTATATAACCCCCAAACGGCCGGCACCGATCCGGGCATACCATACGTAACTACCCCGGAAAAAGTAGTATTGGGCCAGTATGAACGGGGTACGGTAGCCTCTGTGTATGAACAAATTGAAAAAGATATAACCGAAGGTTTGCCTTTATTAAGCAACCAGGCTTACCGTATTCCTAAATATCATTTTAATACAACCGCTGCCCACGCCTTTGCCACCCGGTTTTATTTATTTAAAAAAGACTACGCCAAAGTAATAGAACACGCCAACCAGGCTTTTCCGGGTAATACCATAGGTTCTAATCTGCGGCCTTGGGTAAATGTTTACAGCACCCTAACGGCTAACGAAGGGCTGGCTATTTATACCCAGGCTTCGCAAAATGCCAACTTGTTGTTAGTAGAAGCCCGTTCGTTGTGGGCACGTAATCTGGCCCAATACCGGTATGGGTTAGCTACTCCGGTGGTAAACCGGTTGTTCCGGAGCCCTAACGTAACGGGTGCCCGCTGGATTTTTCCCTTGTATACCCAGGGCGAAGAAAATTGGCTCGTGTTAAAATTCCGGGAGCATTTTGTACGGGAAGACATTAACGCCGACATAGGCTTACCTTATACTATTTTTCCGTTACTAACCGCCGAAGAAGTATTATTTAACCGCGCTGAAGCTTACCTGGAGTTAAATAATAATACAGCGGCCCGTACCGACTTAAACCTTTATGCCAGTATGCGCATCGAAGATTACAATGCTAATACCCATGCTATAACCGATGCCAAACTCCGGAATTATTACGGCACTTCCAATGTAAAACAGGGCTTATTAGCCGCCTTACTCGACTTTAAAGCCGCGGAATTTGTGCAAGAAGGCATGCGGTGGTTTGATATATTACGCCACGGCCTTACGGTAATTCACCCTATTGCCGAAGGACAAACCCTCACCCTGCCACCCAATGATCCGCGCCGGGTACTTCAAATTCCGCAGGAAGTGGTTTTGTCCGGCATTGAACGCAATCCCCGTTAAAAGAAAGAATTGAGAACACGATGAAGAATTATTATAAAATACTGGCTGTATTTCTGGGGTTTAGCCTGCTAACGGCCTGCACGGAAAAAGAAAATCTGGACACAGATCTGGTTGGTTTAGGAGGGGAAACCTGGGTTAAAGGGCCTGTAGATAACTGGCTGGATCAGAATTATGTAAGCCCTTACAATATAGAAGTAAAATACCGCTTCGACCGCTACGAACTGGCGCTGGGCCGGGTACTTTCGCCACCCCGCGAAGACAAGGTTATTCCGGTAATGGAAACTATTAAAAGCACCTGGATAGAACCTTATAACCTGGAAGCCGGACCTAATTTCATCAAAAAATTATCGCCGAAACAATTTGTACTGGTGGGCAGCGCTTCTTACAACTCCAACGGTACCATTACCCTGGGTACCGCTGAGGGTGGCCGCAAGATTGTATTGTACGTGGTAAATGATTTCGATAAAAAGCAGAAAGATGAGGTTAAGCAAATGCTGCACACCATCCACCACGAGTTTGGCCACATCTTACACCAAACCATTATGTATCCGGAAGAATATAAAAGGGTTACTACCGATTATACCGCCAGTTGGAACGATTTTTCTTTGGCGGAGGCCCGTTCCCGCGGCTACATAACCGAATACGCCCGCAGTAACCCCGACGATGATTTTGTAGAAATGATTTCGATAATGCTGATAGAAGGCCGCACTGGTTTTAATAACATTGTAAGCAGTGCTCCGGAAACAGCCCGCCCGCTCTTAAGAAGAAAAGAAGAACTGGTGGTGCGCTACTTTAAAGAAGCCTGGAATATAGATTTTTACGCTTTGCAAACCAGAACCCAGACCGCTATTAACGCCTTGTAGAAGCCACCGGAAAGTCTGAAAAAATAATTAACATGAAAAGAATATTTCACTTGTGTCTGCTGGTAGTAATGCTGCTGTCGGCGTGTGATAAAAAAGAAGAGATTGCCCCAGGCGAAAAACCCGATGAGCGGCTGAATAAAACCTTGACCGATTACAAGAACCAGTTGGTTGGTGCCGAAAACGGTTGGAAAGCGGTTTTGTACCCGGATGGTGGCGCGGCCTACAGCTTTTATATTAAGTTTAACGCCAACGATCGCCTGTCGATGCTGAGCGATATGAATGCCAGTTCGGCTGCTACTGCTCTGGAAAGCACCTACCGCTTAAAAGCCATGCAGCGCCCGGCCTTGCTGTTCGACACCTACAACTACATGCATATTCTAGCCGACCCGGACCCCAGTAAGAGCAATGGAGAGGTAGGTGCCGGAAAATATTCGGATTTTGAATTTTCATTTGAATCTGTTACGCCCGAAGCCATTACTTTAACCGGAAATTTGCAGGGCAGCCGGCTGATTTTAACCAAGGCCACCAAAGATGAGGCCGATAATTTTATTAAAAGAATAGCCGAAAAAGTTAAGACCTTTGAAAGTATAAACAACTTCGCTACCTATTTCAAAAAGTTAGTTATTGGCAACTCCTCTTACGATATTTCGGTAGATACAAACCTGCGGCAAATTACCTTTACCTATTTTGAAGGAACAACTGCCAAGACCTTTACCACCGATTATTATTATACCGAAACCGGTATTACTTTTTTAACTCCTTTTGCTGTAGGCGGATTAAATATTACTGGTCTTAATGCCATCCAGTACAATGCTACCAACCGGAACATTAGTTTTACGGTTAATAACGTAGCCGGCAATATTCAGGAGTCGGCCCGGCCTACCAGAATAGATGTAGAGGCCGCCCGCAGCTTTTTTAACGCTACCGGCGACGATTATTTAGTTGCCGAAAGCGGATTTACGGTAAACGGCGTACCTGATGCTTATAAGGTTTCTTCTATCACCAATTTTTATTTTGTTGCCTTCTGGCCTAAATACGGCACTTCTAACGGACAATCTTACGACATATTTGGAGTGGTTACCCAAAATCCTACTAGTGGTCAATTAACACTTTTCGGACCAGCCGCCGCATCAAGGTTAACTACCGATGGCCGTATTGTTTATACTTTATTGGGAACGGTGGGTACGCAGCCCGCCGGTGTCGAAGCCATCATGACCCCAACCATTGCCTTATGGACGAATACCCAAGGCTTTTATGTAGTTACAACGCAATATGGCGTTGACCTGGTAAGTGCCAGCGATGGTAAATCCTGGATTAATTTATACAGGTAAAAAATATTCCTCCCTATACTATTAAAACAAAAAAGCTCCCGGTTTAACACCAGGAGCTTTTTTGTTTTTTATTTTATCAAGAACAACCTTAGTTAATCGAGAAAGAATGGGTAATCACGGCGGTTTTATTTAAAATAGCCGTTACCGAGCAATATTTTTCCATCGAAAGTTCAATGGCCCGCTTTACTTTATCTTCGTTCAGGTCGCCTTTAAAGTTATAGTGTACATGAATATTTTTAAAAACCGAAGGCGTTTCGTTGGGAACGCGCTCGCCTTCAATACTAATACTCATATCTTCTATTACCTGCCGCTGCTTCTGCAAAATCAGCACAATATCAATGGCGCTGCAACCGCCTAAGCCCATCAATATCATTTCCATAGGCCGGGCACCAGCATTTTCGCCCCCAATGTCCGGCGAACCATCTATATGTACGGGTACGCCAGCGGTACCTACTGCTTCAAAATGAAAGGCTTCGTTTACGCGCCTCAATTCTACTTTCATATTAATCCGTGTTAAGTATCAGGATATGATTATGCCGGCAAAATTAATATTTTCGGCTTAAATCATGCTTATAACAATGCCGCAGGCAATATAATTTCAATTGTTAGGGTTTGAACCCAAGCACCAATACTGTATAAAGCTTTAGTTATTCTGCCTTAGGGGGTTGAGGCGGTTCCATTACCGTACCGCAGTTTTTGCAGGTTCGTTTTTCTTCCGAAGCATAAAATTTATTCATTACCTCGGGTAATTGCTTCACAATATCGGTTACCTCTAAATATTCTTCGTACAGCTTTTCACCGCAATTTTCGCAGAACCACAAGAATCCATCCTGCTCGCCGGGTTGCCGGTAGCGCTCAATTACCAGGCCGATGGTATTAGCGGGCCGTTGTGGTAAATGCGGTACTTTGGCCGGCAACAGAAATATTTCGCCTTCTTTAACCGGTACATCCACGGGCTTGCCGTCCTCTATAATCCGTACATTAATATCGCCTTGAATTTGGTAGAAAAATTCTTCGCCTTCGTCGTAATGAAAATCCTTGCGCGAATTGGGGCCGCCCACCACCATCACAATAAAATCCTGGTTGTCTTTAAATACCTGGGCATTGCCCACCGGGGGCTTTAAAATATGCCGGTGTTCGTCAATCCACTTCTGAAAATTAAAAGGTCTGGTTATCATAGCGTTGTTCGTTAATCGTGGTTCGTAAACCGGGTTGGCACTTACCAAAGAGATACTGTTTTTATAGCAAGCTAATTTATACGGCTAAAAGTATAAAAAAGCATTTATCAATTACACAAAACTTTACCCTAATAATCTGTTTTATTTGAGGAGATAAAAATAAGATTAGGCTTAACTACTTATTTGCGGATAACGAACAACGATTAATGAATAACGACTAAATTTAGGCATGGATTTAAACTTAAGCCAGAAACAAGCCATCGTCTGCGGCAGTACCCAGGGCATTGGCAAAGCCACTGCTATAGAATTAGCCTTACTGGGCGCTTCGGTAACCTTGATTGCCCGCAACGAAGAAAAGCTAAAAGCTACACTAACCGAACTAGACACCAGCCAGGGCCAGCAGCACGACTATATTTGTGCCGATTTTACCCAACCCGAAGTACTGGCCGAGAAGATACAACAGTATGTGCAGCAAAAAACGGCTGTGCACATTTTGGTAAACAACACGGGCGGGCCGGCGGGTGGGCCTATTCTGGAAGCTAAACCCGAAGATTTCAAGGCGGCTTTTGCCAGCCATTTGCTTTGCAACCACCTGCTGGTACAAGCGGTAGTGCCGCTGATGAAAAAAGCCAATTATGGCCGCGTTATTAATATTATTTCTACCTCAGTAAAGCAGCCGATTCCGGGCCTGGGGGTTTCAAATACCACGCGGGGAGCCGTGGCCAACTGGGCCAAAACATTATCCTTTGAATTAGCTGCCTTTGGGATAACCGTAAATAATGTGTTGCCGGGGGCCACAGTTACCGGTCGCCATACATCTTTAATTCAGGCCCGGGCCGAAAAGACAGGTAAATCAGTAGCAGAAATTGAAGCCAATATGTTACAGAATATTCCGGCCGGCCGCTTTGGCGAGTCGAAAGAGGTAGCGGCGGCAGCGGCTTTTTTAGCGACTCCGGGGGCGGCTTACATTAATGGGGTAAGCATTCAGGTAGATGGCGGACGCGTGAGCAGTTTATAGAGAGCTTAGCTTAAGTACAGAAATTTTAAGCGTTGGGTATCTGATAAACTAACTAATATTATGCCAGTCTGCAACCAACCCGCTGCCACTAGGCAGGTACCATCATGCTTATTTACTTGTAACGGAGGCTAAATACGCTAACGGAAGATTTTATTAAGGGCAAGCTTTTTAGCTGCACATAAGCTAATTTTACATACTTTTCGTTTAGCCTTTAATAATTCAGCTTCCAGAAGTAATTAATTTATCAATGCGCCTACAACCTGCTTTTTTTCTGTTATTGTTAACTTATGTTGGGCTGTTTCTGGCCGGCTGCGATGCCCCCGAACCGCGCACCCGGCTGCTATTTGCAACCGGTACTGGTTTAATTGCAGGTAACCAATCGGTAACCGGCGGCAATATTGTATCTACCTCGGTTTATGCCGAAACCGGTTCGGGCAATGCCTTAAAAAACTTTAGAATTACCTGCACTTACGATAATGGCCCGGATTCGCTTATTTACCTGGACTCGACGTTAAATGCGCCGGAATTTGGTATGTTTTTCACTTTTGCCACCCGTAATGTGCCCGGCAAAGAAACCTGGGCTTTTACCATTTCCGACGAAAAGAATGCCGTTTACCGCCGAAAATATACCCTTACTACTACCTCCAGTAATATTCCGCGGCAACCTTTTTACACCTATTCCAGCTATTTTTACCAAAAATCGGCGGTCGAAAATCTGCGGTATTTTTCTTTACATGATGGTACAACTTACCCGGGTTATG
This sequence comes from Adhaeribacter aerolatus, assembly GCF_007991635.1. Taxonomy (GTDB): domain Bacteria; phylum Bacteroidota; class Bacteroidia; order Cytophagales; family Hymenobacteraceae; genus Adhaeribacter; species Adhaeribacter aerolatus. Next base: position 25,463 of record NZ_BJYS01000005.1, read on the forward strand.
CCGTCCAAAACAATCCGGTTATCAAAGCCAAAGTTGACTTTTATTTTAAGCAGCAGACCGATGAAAGTATTTCGCTGCAGGCAATGCCGGGTTCTGGCATTCGGTTTAGAGCCACAGCGCTTTCTCCCGCCGACTTTAGTGATACCCGGACAGAAGAAGCCTTGGTCAATGCATTTGCCACCAGTAATGCGGCGCTGGTTGAGGAACTGCCTGATTTAAAGAAAAACCAGTTATTGGCTTTCAAAACCGGCTCAAAATCCGGTCTCATCCGGATTACCAGCTTCGATAAGGCTTTTGATGCCCAGCTAAAAGATTCGGTATTGGTGCGGATGCGCTACGAAGTTAAAACGCAGAAGTAAAATTCAGGTTAAAGCTCAAGTACTGTATTTCTTTTATTTACCTAAAGAGAAAGCCGGAAGATTTTAACTCGAATTATAAAAAAGGGAACCGCTAAATAGCGGTTCCCTTTTTTATAATTACCTGATATTCTTAAAAGTTTAAGCCTACCGTAAATAATAAATTATTAAAACGGTTCTTAGTATTTACTACCGGCTGTTCGGATACATTGTTAAGGGTGTATGGCGAGTAAACTGAATTGGCCGATGAATTAACCAGGGCCACATCTAAAAAATAACCAGATTGCCGAATGCCCGCGCCGGCGGTAATAAAAGATTGCTTACGGTCAAAAGCGCTGTTTTCGTAAGGGTCGCCCATAAGCGCATAACCTGCCCGTAACCGGAAAATATCAAAGCGGCCTTCGGCTCCTACTTTAAAGTTTACGGCAGGTTTAAATAAAGTACTTATCTTATTATTTTCATCCCGGAATTCACCACTATCCGTTTCGTCGTTTAGCCGGGCTTTACTGTAATCTACGTATTCCAGGTCGCCGGAAATAAAGCCGTTTTTACCCAGAATAAAAGCCACGCCCCCGTTCAGGCGCATGGGCGTAGTTAAGTTATAACTGTATTCACCGGGGTCGGTACTAACGTTGTGCGATTCATGCTCCTGCACCTGCAAAGAAGTCTGGTAAGAATCGTTCATGGCATAATAGGTTGGAGTCTGAAAGCTGGCTCCTACCCGCAACAAATCGTTTGGTTTAAATATTATCCCTAAACGGCCATTAATTCCGTTACCGGTAGTCGTAAACTCATCCCGCAAGGTCAGGTTATGAAACACCGTAGTACTATTATTTTCCGATTCTTTAAAAGTGCTAACCTGGTTGTAACGCATGGTTGATAAACCAATAGAGGCTCCCAGGAACAATTTATCGCGGTAGCTGGCGCCATAGGCAAAATCCCATTGGTTCTGCGCACCCTGGCTCAACACATCTTCTGACTGCTGCACCACTCCTAAGCGATTAGTAGCATAATATTCTTTTGCATCCTCATCGTAATTAATCAGGTACGTTTCGTATGCCAAACCTTCACGGTTTTCGAAGTTAGTTTGCCCAATGCCAAACTTGTTAGCACTTTCGGCCAGCGATTCAACAATAGTAGCCCCACTGGCGGCGCGCTGGTAATTAAACTTATTGTGGAACGACTGCTGGCGGGCAAAACCAATTCCAAAAGAACCACCGCGCCAGGCACCTTCGGTACCATCGCTCTTGCGGCGGCCAAATACTACCCCTAATTGCCCAAGGTTCAGGTTCTGGCGCTGATCTACCGAACTGGCACCATCTACGGTGCTTTTGGTATTGCCAAACTGAATACCGGGGCTAAACGTAAATTCAGATCGACGGTAAAGACCCAGACCTGCCGGGTTACCGGCTAAGTTACCGGCATCGGCGCCCAAAGCTGCTTGCGAACCGCCAATTCCCTGCACCCGGGCCGTACCACTAATTCCTAATCGGGAATAGCGTAAAGCATCGTTTTCGTTTTGGGCCATTGCGGTACCGGATAGGCAAAGCAATGCCAGTCCGGTTAAAATATTAATCGATTTCATGTTAATTTAAGCTAAACGTAACTAATTAGTTCCGGGGTCGGCCGCCACGGCCACCGCTGCTACTTCCACCATCGCTGCCGCTGCTGCTACCGCCCGAAGAAGGCCGGCTGCTGGGTTGGTCGTAAGTACGAGGGGCCTCGTAACGAGGTGCCTCATACGTTCTTTCCCGGCGGGGCGCCTCATAAGTCCGTTCTTGGCGAGGAGCCTGGTAAGGTTCCCGTACGCGTTCCTGGCGCTCCATACGCTGCGGCTCATACTCACGGCGTTGTTGTGGCTGGGTAGTTTCCGGGGTATACCCCTCGGTGCTGCGCTCTCTACGCTGCGGACGAACAGATGGGCGTTCTTCCACGCTACGGGTCGGCTGATCCGGGAAGTTATAATCGTTGGTTTCAACCCTCGACCGGCGTGCCGGACGCTCCCGCTCCAGGTTTGGCTGAACCGTACGGTCAGCTGGACTTTCAACGAGATTTTCGGCATTTTCAGCGCTCCGGCTCTGACGACCTACCCGGGTAGCTCTTTCGGGAGAATCAGTTGGCCGGGCCATATCCGGAGAAGTATTCCGGCTGCCATTCACATCCGGCGCAGTATCTGCATTACCAGCTGATCTGGCACGGGTAGAGCGAACATCGGCATTGGCCGGACGGCCGCCGCGGTTATCGCCGGGAGCTACCACACCGCCGCCACCACCTGGTGCTACCCGGCCGGCATCACCCCGCGGACGGGCACCAGTATTGGTACCAGCATTACCATCAGGCACTACGCTTCGGTCGCGACGCGGACCATACTGTACTTTTGTAGCATTATTGGTATCGTTCCGGTACCAGCCGCTATTGGCATAATAACGGTTATAGCCACCACCACCGTACCAGCCCCGGTTAAAGCCGCCGTAACCCGCATAATACGGATATCCGCCGTAGAAGCCACCATAATAAGGCCGGCCAATTACAACAGTTAAACCCGTGTAAATACGTGGATTTCTAAAGCCGTAATCGTAGTAAGGGCTGTAGAAAGGATCGTAATAAGAGTAGGAAGAATAAAACGGATCGTAGAACGGAGACCGACCGTACATATACGAATTGCGGTTATACCACGAATAATCGGGGTAGGCTAAATCGTAATAAGATAAGCCCGACCGGTAAGGGGCATAACGCCGCGAAGAATACAGGTAATCATCAGAGTAATAATCTTCTGTATTGGCATAATCGCGGGAGCTGTAACCAGTACCGCTGTTCTTCTCCGAATATTCCGGATTTGGTACCGCATTCTCTTCTACTACCATTTGTTCATCAGCTACTTCCGTAGCAGCAGAAGCCACTACCTGGTCCTGAATTACGGTTTTATCGGTAGAGGCATAATAAACATCGTCGTATTCAGAAGACTGAAAAGCGACGGGGCTGCTGCAACCAATTGCCAGGGCCGCAAACGCGGGTATCAAAAGAAATTTGTTTATATTTTTCATGGCCTTGCTGATAATGTAATATACCTGGAACAAAATTTAAAGACAATCGCGCCTCCAGGTAACGGTTTATCTATTTATTAACGTAATTTTGCCCCGGATTGGTGCAACTAATATTTGTTTTTATATAGCAAAACTTGTACCAAACCTATAAGGTTTAATATACTACAAATATAAGAATAAAAATGAGCAAAAGCTTGCCTAAAAGAAGCGAAGATTACTCTCTGTGGTACAACGAATTGGTGAAAAGAGCCGGCCTGGCCGAAAACTCGCCGGTGCGCGGCTGTATGGTAATAAAACCGTATGGTTATGCTATCTGGGAAAAGATGCAGCGGGTACTCGATGATATGTTTAAAAGAACGGGGCACACCAATGCTTACTTCCCGCTGTTTATTCCTAAATCTTTTTTTAGCAAAGAAGCCAGCCACGTAGAAGGCTTCGCCAAAGAATGTGCGGTAATTACTCATTATCGTTTAAAAAATGCCGAGGACGGCAGCGGTGTAATCGTAGATCCGGATGCTAAACTGGAAGAAGAACTGATTGTGCGGCCTACTTCCGAAACCGTTATCTGGAACACGTACAAAGGCTGGATTCAGTCGTACCGCGATTTACCATTATTAATTAACCAGTGGGCTAACGTAGTACGCTGGGAAATGCGTACCCGTTTATTTTTGCGTACAGCCGAATTTTTGTGGCAGGAAGGCCACACCGCCCACGCTACTGCCGAGGAAGCCATTGCCGAAACCGAGCAGATGCTGGATGTATACGCCGACTTTGCCGAGAATTTTATGGCCGTGCCCGTAGTAAAAGGTATTAAAACCCCCAACGAGCGTTTTGCGGGCGCTTTGGAAACTTATTGCATCGAAAGTTTGATGCAGGATGGCAAAGCCTTACAAACCGGTACTTCACACTTTTTAGGGCAGAATTTTGCCAAAGCCTTTGATGTAAAGTTTGCCACCAAAGAAGGCGGTTTGGAGTACGTGTGGGGCACGTCCTGGGGCGTAAGTACCCGCTTAATGGGCGCGCTGATTATGGCGCACTCCGATGACGATGGTTTGGTATTGCCTCCTAAATTAGCGCCTATTCAGGTAGTAATTGTGCCGGTATTTTTTAACGATACGCAACTACAGCAAATCAGCGAAAAAGCGATACAAATTAAAAAAGCCCTGGAAGCCAAAGGCATTTCGGTAAAATTCGATAATCGTGACACCCAAAAGCCCGGCTGGAAATTTGCTGAATACGAGTTGCAGGGTGTACCGGTACGTATTGCCATTGGTGCCCGCGACTTAGAAAACGGCACCGTAGAAGTAGCCCGCCGCGACACCAAAGAAAAAGCTGCTTACTCCCTGGAAAATATCGAGAACAGAATAGAAGCATTATTAGAAGAAATTCAGACTAATATTTACCAGAAGGCTTTTAAATTCCGGGAAGAAAATACCACCAAAGTAGATTCTTACGACGAGTTTAAACAAGTACTGGATACCAAAGGTGGCTTTGTATTGGCACACTGGGACGGTACCTCCGAAACCGAAGAGCGCATTAAAGAAGAAACCAAAGCAACCATCCGCTGCATTGCTTTAGATACCCAACCAGAAGAGGGCACCTGCATGGTTACCGGTAAACCATCGGCCCGCCGGGTCTATTTCGCAAGGGCTTATTGATGAACTTTGGTACCAGGTAGCAGATAAAAAGTATTACAACATAAAAAAGGCGCTGAAAATATTTTCAGCGCCTTTTTTATGTTGTACCTAATAGACTGACTTCTTTAGTTGCTACTCCCCGGCCTGGGCCCTCACAGGCCGGAACCCAAAGCTTGCAATTTCATTAACTGTCAGGCACCAGCCCATGGATAGCAAAATTATATCATACTAAAAATGCACGCGAACTTACTTTTTCAGAATCACGAAATCCACGCGGCGGTTCAGCTTCCGGGTTTCTTCTTTCGCATTGCTGTAAATCGGTCTGGAACCACCGTAACCACGGGCCCGAATCCGCTTCTTGTCAATTCCTTTATCGATTAAATATTTCCGCACCTCATTAACCCGGTTCTGCGATAATTGCAGGTTTAATTTGGCATCACCCTGGTTATCGGTATGACCCTGGATTTCTATTTCCATGGTCGGATTATCGTTCATGTGCTGCACCAGCAAATTCAACTCAGTAAAGGAGCTCTCCAGCAGATCGTATTTACCCCGGTCGAATACCAGGTTTTTCAGGTTAAGTTTTCCGCCCACTTCTTTCGCTACCAGTTCCAGGTCTTTCGATTCTTCTTTATAAGCCTTGGTATCGATGGCATCCACTTCTTCGTTCATGGCAATATAACCTTCGGCTTCGGCTCGGTAGCCGTATTTGGTACCTTTGGGCAATACAATGGTGTAACTACCGTCTTTAGGGTTCGTACGGGCCGTCCCGATTTCTTTACCGCTCGGGTATTCTACATACACAATTTTGGCATCAATGGGCTTACCGGTTGCTTTATCTATTACTTTACCGGTTACCAATATTACCGCCTCCGGTTTAAACCGTTCTTTAGTAGCAATCCGGAAAATATCGCGCGAGCCTTGGGTGCCTTCTTTTGAGGATACCAGGTAAGCATCGGTACCAGCCGCCGATACGGTATAATAAGCCTCCCAGTCGGGGGTATTTACGTTTGGTCCTAAGTTTACGGGCGTGGACCAGTTCTGCCAGGTGTCGTCGAGACGCTTAGAATAGTATATATCGCTTTTCCCAAAACCTTTGTGGCCTTCCGAAGCAAAGTAAAGGGTTTTTTCGTCGGCTGCCAGGAAAGGTGCAAAATCGGCTTTACCGGAGTTTACTTGTTTACCTAAATTTAAGGGCTTGGTCCAAACGCCAAATTTTTGCTGAAAGCTCACAAATAAGTCCAATTCTCCTACACTTTCTTCGCGCTCTATGGCCATCAGCAAAATTTTACCGGAGTTCGACAGAAAATAATCTACGTTTTCTTTATTGGTGTTATAATAATTCAAAATATTAACCTTGGCCGGCAGGCTCCACCCTTTTTTAGTACGGGTAGTAATCGAAGCGCCTTCCATCACCATAGAGCCATCCGGGTTGTAATTATTTATCAGCAGCAATGAGTTGCCATCGGGCGTTACCGCACAAACGCCGTTAGGATCAGCGGTATTAACCGGCGAACCGAGGCTGCGGGCTTCCGACCATTTTTGTTCTTTGGTGTTAGACCGGGTAGAATACCAGATATCCTGCTCGTCTTGCTGCCCCCCTTTGTTTTTGGGGAAGAATTGCCGGGCAAAGTACAAAGTTTTGCCATCCGGCGAAATAACCGGCCGTACTTCGGTAAAGCGGGTGTTAATGGCCGGCCCCAGGTTTTGCAACACCGAATCGTACCCAATTACCTCTTTAACACCTATTTCGGGGTCTTGCGCCTGGGCCCAAAAGGCCAAGCAGAATAGAAAAGCTACAAGTGTAAATTTTTTATACCACATAACTGAAATTAAAATAATACTAAAAGTATGAATTTATTTTCAGTTTAAACAAGAGGTTTTAAATATTAATTTAGTTAAAAAATGAAAAAAGCCAGGCAAACCCAAATTTATAATTTAAATCCAAATTTACCTGACTTAAAGCCTTCAAAAACAAAGCAAATGTTAAGAAGCTTTTAACGTGAATTTACGCTCTACGGTATTAAACGGACCGGGCACAACCTTGCCGTCTTTATCTATTAACTCCAGTTTAATTGTATTTTCACCCATTGGCAAACCTTCAATGGTATAAGGCAGCCACTGGTTCAAAATAAATTCAGTGCCGTTTATAGTGGCTCTTACCTTATCGCCATTATCCGACAAGTCGGTATTTACCAGGTAAAAATCCAACATGACTTTTTTGGTATCATTACCCGTATAATCACCTTTCGGCCGGCTATAGAACAGATGCTTTCCGTCATCATCAAAGTTAGCACCCGGCCCGGTAGTACTATTTCCTACATTAACTACCCGCAAGTCATAAGCATCTTTGTGCTTTAAGCTTTCGTGATAAGAGCGCGACAGGAAAGATAATATTACGTGACTGCCATCTTTTACGGGTTTGGTAAAAGTAGTAGTGTAATGCGCGGTATACGGCTCGTTATCTACAATATTATGGATGTGCTGCCCTTCTTTGGAGTTAGCATGATCCAGGTGCGCCGGCCCTTCGGTGGTTTGAGCAGTTAATTGGTAATTTTTTAGTTCGTAAACAAATTTAACTTCGCCGGACGGCACTTTGCTATCATCATCTGGTTCTTCCAAATCCAGGTCAGCATCCGGAAACTTGGGTGAGGTATCAAAGGAATAAACTTTTAGTCCGTTCTTTTCCATTACCGCACCGGTACCACCGGTTGCCGAGGTATCAGTAGCTGTTCCTTCGCCAGCCGCTTGTTCGGTTTCAGTCGTTTCGGCTTCGGTTTGCCCTTTGTTGCCCGAATTACAGGCTGTAAAATTGACCGCGGCCGTGATGGCGGCAAAAATCATTAGTTTCTTCATAGTTTGGTAACGTTAATAAAGGTTAAACAGTAAATCAAAATTATAAAATTTGGTAACTTGCAGGGTTTATTTCCCCCAATATTTTGGTTATAAATAAGTATACGATATGAACGACCAGTTAGTAGAAAAAATACCTTCGCTGGACTTGCATGATTTTACATCGGGCGATGCGGAGAAGAAAAATAAATTTGTGCAGGACTTAGGCGAAGCTTTCCAGAGCATTGGCTTTGTGGCCATTCGCAACCACGGCTTAAGCGATACACTTACCAAAGATTTATACGATGCGGTTAAAAAATTCTTTTCCTTACCCGACGAAATAAAACAAAAATACGAGCGGTTGGATTTAGCCGGTCAGCGCGGCTATATTGGTAAAGGAAAAGAGCACGCCAAGGGCCGCAACACCGGCGATTTAAAAGAATTTTACCATGTGGGCCAGGAATTGTCCGCCGCCGAACTAAAAGCCGAAAACTATCCGGCTAATATCTGGCCCGACGAGGTACCGGGGTTTAAAGAAACTACCCTTACGGCCTATAGAGCACTCGAGAAGGCCGGCCAGGATATGCTGCGGGCTATTGCCCTTTATTTAGACCTGCCCGAAAATTATTTCGATGATAAGGTGCATCACGGGAACAGCATTCTGCGCCAGATTCATTATTTCCCGATTGCAGATCCCGACAGTGTACCAGCCGATGCCGTGCGGGCAGCCGAACACGGCGATATAAACCTGATTACCTTATTAATGGGTGCCAGTGCCGATGGCCTACAGGTATTGCGCCGGGACGGCAAATGGATACCCATTACGGCCTTACCAGAACAAATTGTGGTAAACGTAGGCGATATGTTGTCGCGCCACACGAATAATAAGTTAAAATCAACCATCCACCGGGTGGTAAATCCGCCGCGTGAACTCATGCACACCTCGCGTTACTCCATACCGTTTTTTATGCACCCACGCTCCGAAATGGATTTATCTTGCCTGGAAAGCTGCATAGACGCCGAAAACCCAAAGGCTTACACCGACATTACCGCCGGCGATTTCTTAACTGAAAGGTTGATTGAACTGGGTTTACTTAAAAATAAAAAGTAGTTTATCTTCTGCCGGAAGCTTAACAATCATTGAAGCTCGTTGATTATTAGTAAAATAACCAGGTTTAAGAATTTTGCCAAACAGGTAACGTTTTAAACCTGGTTATTTTATTTAATACTACCTCAGCGGCTAACTAAAAGTAGTTTATGAATAAAAATTTAAATTTTAGTTTTAATTAGCCGCAGAAATTACTTACTTCAATACCAAGTCTTTAACCAGGTCTGTTTAAAGCAAAATTATATCTTCAGGCATCAAGCAGGTAGCTATGAAAATAACGACTCTCGAACAACGCGTATCTAATAACCACCCAGTTAGTTTGAGCCTCAGACATTATATTTTCCTGAAAGATGTTTTAAAACTAGCCCTTACCGCCTTTGGCGGGCCGCAGGCGCACATTGCCATGATGCTTAAGTTAATGGTAGAAAAGCGCCGTTATCTTACCGAAAAAGAACTAATAGAATTAAATGCGCTGTGTCAGATATTACCCGGCCCAACCTCTACCCAAACTTTAACGGCTATTGGGTACCGGGTAGGCGGCGCCAATCTGGCCTATCTTACCCTGCTCGTCTGGATTACCCCTACTGCCCTGTTCATGACCGCCGTAGGGTTAGCCATGACTTACCTAACCCGGCATAATATTTCGCTCCATTTTCTCCGGTTTATTCAGCCCATAGCTGTGGGGTTTGTGGCTTTTGCGGCCTACCGGATAAGCACCAAAGTAATTGCCACCAAAACCAGTATTTTGTTAATGGTGGTTTCGGCGGTTATATCTTATTTTTTCAATTCGCCGTGGGTTTTTCCGGCTTTGTTAATTGCCGGCGCTTTTACTACTTCCTTGCGGTTTAGAAAACACCCGAAAGAGCAAAACAAAAAGCTAAAAATAGACTGGAGCAATTTTATTTTATTCGGTGCAGTACTCATTTTTGCGGCCGCATTGGGGGGCGCTACCCGTTGGTTGCCCATTCGGTTGTTCGAGAACTTTTACCGGAACGGCAGCCTTATTTTTGGGGGTGGACAGGTACTGGTTCCGCTCATGTACACCGAATTTGTAGAATTTAAGCGTTATTTAACTTCCCAGGAATTTTTGTCGGGTTATGCTTTGGCGCAGGCGATTCCGGGACCTACCTTCATTTTTTGTACTTATATTGGTACCCTGGCTATGCGCAGTTACGGTTTCTGGGGGCAGCTACTAGGTTCATTTGTGGCCACTACCGGCATCTTTTTACCCGGTACTTTTTTAATTTTCTTTATAATCAGGTTTTGGGAGGAGCTTAAAAAATACCGCTTCATTAAAGCTTCGTTAGAAGGCATAAATGCCGTTAGTTCCGGCATGGTATGCGCGGCGGCATTACTACTTTTCCACCCAATTGAGTCTTCTTTCCTGAATATTGGCATCATCATCGTCACTTTTTCCCTCCTGCTCTGGAGCAAAATTCCGCCTTATGCTTTAATATTTACAGGAATTCTGGCGGGTGTAATTATTCAATAAGGCTTTTTGGCAGCGCATTAAATCTCTCTTATTTATATTGGCTGTCCAGGAATGGATCTTTTCTACCTTGTAAACTAAAAGAGCGACCTTCTTCAGCCGCTCTTTAATTTTCAAACTTCATATAGTACAGCCTAAAATTCTGTCCGCTCTACTATTTTATCATCCGGCAACCGGAGCAAATATTCGCCGTAGCCGCTTTTTACCAGCGGAACCGCTATTTTTCGTAACTGTTCGGCATCAATAAAGCCCATGCGGTAAGCAATTTCTTCAATACAACCAATTTTAAGGCCTTGCCGCTCTTCTATCACCTGTACAAAAGTACCCGCTTGCATCAACGAGTCGAAGGTACCGGTATCGAGCCAGGCGGTTCCACGCCCTAAAATACCCACCTTTAATTTACCCCGGCGCAAATATTCCTGGTTTACATCGGTTATTTCGTACTCACCCCGCGGGCTAGGCTGCAGTTCTTTGGCAATCTGCACAACTTCGTTATCGTAGAAATATAAGCCCGGCACCGCGTAGTTGGATTTAGGCTGTTTGGGTTTTTCTTCAATCGAAAGGGCTTGCTGGTTTTCGTCGAACGCTACTACCCCGTAACGTTCCGGGTCGTTTACATGATAAGCATACACCACGCCACCATCGGGGTTGTTGTTACTTTGCAGCAGTTTAGCTAAGCCTGCGCCATAAAAAATATTATCGCCCAACACCAAAGCCACCTTATCGGGTCCGATAAATTCTTCGCCGATTACAAAAGCCTGAGCCAAACCATTTGGTTTCTCCTGAATAGCGTACTGGAAATTACATCCTAAACTGCTGCCGTCCCCCAGCAACTTTTTAAACGATTCATTGTCGTGCGGCGTGGTAATAATTAATATTTCCCGGATGCCGGCCATCATCAGAATAGACAATGGATAATAAATCATGGGCTTGTCGTAAACCGGCATTAGTTGCTTGCTTACCGCCAGAGTTAAAGGGTGTAATCGGGTGCCGGAGCCACCAGCCAGAATAATACCTTTCATGCTATTTAATTGTTGATGGTTAAATGGTTGAATTACTGAATTGTTGAATGGTTAAATTGCTGGAAGGTTGAAGAAGTGTACTAATTTCTCTTACCTGTTATCCCGTATTTCCAGGAACCATTTAACTATTCAGCAATTCAACCATTATCTCTCGTTGTAAATAAAAGCCTGATTGTTCCGGAACCAATCCAAGGTTATCTGCAAACCCTCTTTAATCCGGATTTGCGGATCGTAACCCAGCAGCCGTTGGGCTTTTGAAATATCGGCCAAGCTATCGCGGATATCACCCGCCCGGTCTGGCCCGTATTCCGGCGAAATATCCGAACCGGCTTCTTCTTTTAAAATATTAAACAAATCGTTTAGAGAAGTGCGGTCGCCTACGGCAATATTATAAACCTGGTTTATGGCTTCGGGGTTCTGCACCAACGCGGCCCGGATATTAGCCTCCACACAATTTTCTACAAAAGTAAAATCGCGGGTTTGGCCGCCATCACCGTTAATGCGCGGCGAATTGCCTTTCAGCACGGCATCGATAAACAGCGGAATTACCGCGGCGTAAGCACCGTTCGGATCCTGGCGCGGCCCAAAAATATTAAAATAGCGCAAACCAATAATTTCCATGCCGTAAGTTTTGCCAAACACATCGGCATACAACTCATTGGCATATTTGGTAACGGCATACGGCGATAAGGGCTTGCCAATATTTTCCTCTACCTTCGGCAAGGCTTTGCTGTCGCCGTAAGTAGACGAGGAAGCCGCGTAGACAAAGCGTTTTACGCCCTGGTCTTTGGCGGCCAGCAGCATATTTACAAAACCACCAATATTTACGTTGTTAGTGGTAACCGGGTCTTTTATACTGCGGGGTACCGAGCCCAAAGCTGCCTGGTGCAGCACTACATCTATTCCGGCACAAGCGTGGGTACAAACCTCTACATCGCGAATATCGCCTTCGATTACTTCAAAAGCCGGATTATCTAGAAAAGACTTAATATTTTTCCGAAAACCGTTCGATAAATTATCTAATATCCGGACTTTACCAGCCTCGTATTTCAGCAGGTATTCTACTAAATTAGAGCCAATAAATCCGGCTCCGCCAGTTATCAGAAATGATTTATTTTTTAAAGACGCTTGATGAAATGGCTTCTCGTACACTATTACTTTAATTATGAATTAGAAATTAGAAATGATGAATTAGAAAATTTTACATGATGGATTATTAAAAGGCAGATTCAATTTTGCACATTTATAATTCATCATTTCTAATTCATAATTTATTATCGGGTGTATTGCTGTTCGTAATAGGCTTGGTAACTACCGGAGGTTACGTTTTGCAGCCATTCTTTATTTTCTAAGTACCAATCCACGGTTTTAGAAAGGCCTTCTTCAAACGTTACGGACGGCTGCCAGCCCAGTTCCCGCATTATTCTGGAAGAGTCGATGGCATAGCGCAAATCGTGGCCGGCCCGATCGGTTACAAACGTGATTAGTTTTTGCGAAGTACCTTTTTCCTGGCCGGTTTTTTCATCCATTGTATCACATAGTAACCGGATGAGGTCAATATTTTTCCATTCGTTTACACCGCCAATATTATAGGTATCGCCAACCTGGCCTTGGTGGAATACGGCATCAATGGCCGTGGCATGATCTTTTACATACAACCAATCGCGCACATTCTCGCCTTTGCCGTAAACGGGCACCGGCCGGCCGTTCTGAATATTATTAATCGCCAGCGGTATTAATTTTTCCGGAAAATGATTAGGTCCGTAATTATTAGAGCAGTTAGATACTTTTACTGGCAAGCCATAAGTATGGTAGTAAGCCCGCACGAAATGGTCCGAACTGGCTTTAGAAGCAGAGTACGGCGAACGCGGGTCGTAAGAAGTTTCTTCGGTAAACATGCCTTCTTCGCCCAAAGAACCATAAACCTCGTCGGTAGACACGTGGTAGAAAACATGCCCCGCAAAGTTATCTTTCCAGCTATTTTTGGCGGCATTAAGGAGGTTAACCGTACCGATTACGTTGGTAAAAACAAAGGCCAGCGGATCAGTTATAGAACGATCCACGTGCGATTCGGCGGCTAAATGAATAACAGCATCAAACTGGTGTTCCTGAAACAAGCTGTTAATAAAATCAGCGTCTACGATATCGCCTTTTATAAAAGTATAGTTTGGCGCCGCTTCTATATCGCGCAGGTTTTCGAGGTTGCCGGCGTAGGTGAGTTTATCCAGGTTATAAATCTGATACGCGGGATATTTAGTTACAAACAACCGCACCACGTGCGAACCAATAAAACCGGCACCACCGGTAATTACTATCTTCATGTATTATTTTTTATTCTTTTGCAGATAAAGCTCCCATTGCCAGGCGCTGGCTAAGCCTTCTTCCAGGCCCAATTCGGTTTTGAAACCTAGTTCCTGGGTGGCTTTGGTTACATCGGCGTAAATCTTAGGCACATCGCCGGCCCGGCGCGGCCCGATTTCGTAATTAAGCTTCTGGGCCGATACTTTTTCGAAGGTTTTCACTACTTCCAGCACCGAATTTCCCTGGCCGGTACCAATGTTAAACATTTCGATCTGTTGCGCTTTGCCTGCTAACAACCGGTCGATGGCTACTACGTGCGCTTTGGCCAAATCTACTACGTGAATATAATCGCGGATATTGCTGCCGTCCGGGGTATCGTAATCGGTTCCGAAAACGGTTAATTTTTCGCGAATGCCAATGGCGGTTTGGGTAATAAATGGTACCAGGTTATTAGGAACGCCCAGTGGCAACTCACCAATTTTAGCGGATGAATGCGCCCCAATTGGGTTAAAATACCGGAGGGCAATGGTATGGATTTTACTGCCGCCACTATTAGCCAGATCGGTTAAAATATCTTCGCAAATTTGTTTGGTGTTGCCGTACGGTGAGTTTGCTTTTTTAACCGGCGTCTCTTCGGTTACCGGTAATTGGTCAGGCACGCCATATACCGTACAAGATGATGAAAACACCAGGTTGGCAACTCCAAATTCTGCCATTACCTGCAGCAAGGCTACTAAGGAACCAACGTTATTATGGTAATATTTCAGCGGCTCCCGCACCGATTCGCCTACGGCTTTAAAAGCGGCAAAGTGGATGACTCCGTCAATATTGCCTTCTTTCCGGAACACTTCGCGCAAGGCGGCCACATCGGTACAGTCGATGCGATGGCAGGGCACCTCGATGTTCAGAATAGAAGCAATACCAGCTAACGCCGATTCCTGGGAGTTAACGAAGTTATCGATAATTACCGGCTCGTAACCAGCCTGAAACAATTCTACGACGGCGTGTGAGCCGATATAACCGGCGCCACCGGTTACCAATATTTTACCTTTTGTTTCCAACGTTTATCTTTTTATCCGGAGTTTGTAAAAATCAGCACATTATTTCTACAAACTCCAGTAGGTTAGTTTACTGTTTATTTTATCGCGGTAAATACCTTTTACATCAATAAAGACGGCCTTGTCCTGGGTGATAGATTCAAAATAAGCCTGCTCCAGATTGGTGTACGGCCGGTGGTTCACGGCTACAATCACGGCATCATAGTCGTTGGCCGGCTCTGCTACCAGGCCGAAGCCGTACTCGTGCTCCAGTTCGGCTGAGTCCGCAAACGGGTCTACTACCTCTACATTCACCGAAAAGCCTTTTAACTCATTGATTACATCGGCTACTTTGGAGTTGCGAATGTCTTCTACGTTTTCTTTAAACGTAGCCCCCATCACCAGCACTTTGGATTTAGAAATGTCTTTGCCTTGCTTCACCATCAACTGCACGGTTTTCTTGGCAATGTACGCGCCCATGTTGTCGTTGGTGGTGCGGCCGCTCAAAATAACTTTGGCATCGTAGCCCAGCTCTTTGGCTTTGTAGGTCAGGTAATACGGGTCTACACCAATGCAATGACCACCCACCAGGCCGGGCGAAAACTTCAGAAAGTTCCACTTGGTACCGGCGGCTTCCAGCACTTCGTAGGTGTTTATTTTCATGCGGTCGAAGATGAGCGAGAGTTCGTTCATCAAGGCAATATTCACATCGCGTTGCGTATTCTCGATGATTTTAGCGGCTTCGGCTACTTTAATCGAAGAAGCGCGGTGAATACCGGCGGTTACTACCAGCTCGTAGGTTTTGGCAATATTGTCCAGAGACTCCTCGTCGCAGCCCGACACAACCTTCACAATCTTAGCCAGCGTGTGCTCTTTATCGCCGGGGTTAATGCGCTCCGGCGAATAGCCTACTTTAAAGTCCGGACCAAACCGCAGGCCTGAATGCTCTTCCAGAATGGGAATACAATCTTCTTCGGTGCAGCCGGGGTAAACCGTAGATTCGTATACCACATAGTCGCCGGGCTTTAATACCTTACCTACCGTGGTGGAAGCGCCAATTAAGGGTTTTAAGTCCGGCATGGCGTGTTCATCAATGGGGGTAGGCACCGCTACAATAAAAAACTGCGCTTCCCGCAACTCATCCAAGCTATGGGTAAAGGTTATATCGCAACCGGCAAAGGCCTCGGCTTCCAGTTCCCCGCTTGGGTCTACGTTTTGCCGCATCAGTTCTACGCGGGCTTGGTTAATATCAAAACCAATTACCTTTATCTTGCGGGCAAATTCCAGCGCAATCGGCAGCCCGACGTATCCTAACCCTATCACCGCTAAGGTGGCTTCTTTCTTAATTAATTTATCGTACACAGAAAAAATTTTTATTCAACTTGTTCACGCTTGCTTAATACCTCTTAAGTTATGCCTTGTCGGTTTATAAACAAGTGTTCTAAAAATAGACAACCATTGTATCCGGGCTAATATTTCTCTTAATCGGCGAACTGCTATTTTTTTATTTATTAATCTTAACTAATTTAAATTTCCGGAAAAAGAATCGAAGTATAATAATCTGATTATCTGTTTCGGCACGCAAATTTATAGGTTTATCCGGAAATTAAAGCATCTGAATTAAATACTATTAATAATTGCCCGCGTAAAACGGTCTTTACCAAACATGTCTTTTATCACCTTAACTTCTCCGTAGCCAAGTTCCTGCAATAAAAAGCTAAGCTCAGCCGCCTTGTTTTCGTTTATTTCGAAATATAAAACACCGGTTGGCTTCAGCAAGGATAATGCCTGCCCGGCAATTTGTTTATAAAATTGCAGGGCATCCTCGTCGGGCACAAAGAGGGCCAGATGAGGCTCAAAACTAAGTACATTCTGGCGCATCAACCCTTTTTCCTGCTGCAACACATAAGGCGGGTTACTCACGATAATATCCAAACTTTGAGGCGGAAAATCCGACGTACCGCTTAAAATATCGTGGTGTAACCAGGTAATGGATTGCTGGTATTTTAGCGCATTTTGCCGGGCCACAGCCAAGGCAGGTTCCGAAATATCTAAACCGTACACCGCTTGGGTATTCAGGTGGGCCGTTAGGGCTATCGGTATGCAGCCGCTGCCTGTACAAATATCCAAAACCGTTAAGTTCTGATAAGCATTATTTTCTTTGATGATAATATCTACCAGCTCTTCGGTTTCGGGCCGTGGAATAAGAACAGCGGGCGATACTTCCAGTTCCAGGCCATAAAAATGAGCAGTGCCTAAAACATATTGCAGTGGTTCTTGCTGTTGTAAACGGAGAATAATCTTTTCAACATCGGTCCAGGTTTGTTCGTTTACCGGACGTTGACGTTCGGTGCTTAACTGCAACCGCGAAAGCTGCAGCACGTGTTCGGCTACCTGCATCGCCATGGCATCGGCCTCTGGTTTTTCGTAAATATTACCGATAGCCGTACGAATATGGCTAATCAAATCCTGGATATTTTTCACGCGGAATTTAAGGTATCCTGATACCTTTTATATTTTTGTAAAAATAAAGAAGCTAAGTGACATCCTCCGACGAAATATTTATGCGCCGCGCGCTGGAACTGGCATTGCTGGGCCAGGGCAAGGTTGCGCCCAACCCAATGGTAGGCTGCGTAATTGTGCACGAAAACAAAATTATTGGCGAAGGGTGGCACCAGCAATACGGCGGACCACATGCCGAGGTTAATGCGATTAATGCCGTAGCGGATAAAAGCCTGCTGCCGGCCAGCCGGATTTACGTAACCCTGGAACCTTGCTCCCACTACGGCAAAACGCCGCCCTGTGCCGATTTATTGATTCAACACGGGGTGAAAGATGTAATTATTTGCAATACCGATCCCAATCCGCTGGTAAAAGGAGCCGGTATTCGTAAATTATTAGATACCGGCTGCCAGGTACACGTGGGCTTGTTAGAGGAGGAAGGTTTGCATCTGAACCGCTGCTTTTTTACTTTTCATACCCAGAAAAGACCTTATATTATTCTGAAGTGGGCCGAAACTGCTGATGGTTTTATTGGCAAAACCGATGGCACGCAGCTTAATATTTCGAATAATTTATCTAAAAAGTTGGTGCACAAATGGCGAACCGAATTACCGGCAATTATGGTAGGAACCCGCACTGCCCTGCTAGACAACCCGCAGCTAAATACCCGTGCCTGGAGCGGCAAGAACCCAACCCGAATAGTTCTGGATAAATATTTGCAACTACCCGGGCATTTAAATTTGTTCAACCAAAGCCAGCCTACCCTGGTTTATAATTTTAATAAACAGGAAACTTTACCTAACCTGGAAAAGGTTAAACTAGACGAAAGAGAAGCATTGCTGCCCACCTTGCTGCAAGATTTATACAATCGCCAGCTAAATGGCGTTTTGGTAGAAGGCGGGGCGGTGTTGCTGAACAGTTTTATCCGGACCGGTTTGTGGGATGAAGCCTACGTATTTAAAAGCAACTTTCATTTGGCAGAAGCGGGCGTAGCGGCTCCTACGCTGCCGTTAGCATTTTTAAAACACTTAAGCCCCGTTGCCACCGACAAGTTATTCATTTACACAAATAGTCAGGTTAAATTGCCCATAGCCGGAGAAGAATAAAACCTGGTTAGATGTTTTATAATTTATTAATAATAAAATGGCAGAATCAATAATAATAGATAATACTTTAACGAAAGAAGAAAAATATCAGGCCTTATTGCCCCAGATAGAAGCGCTGGTAACCGGCGAAACCGACCAGACGGCCAACCTGGCTAATGTAATGGCCGCTTTAAAATATAGTATGGGCTTTTTCTGGGTTGGCGCTTACCTGGCCAAAGAAGGCGAGTTGGTGTTGGGGCCTTTCCAGGGACCAGTAGCCTGTACCCGCATACCGTTTCACAAAGGCGTTTGCGGGGCCAGTTATACCCGCAAAAAGACCATTCTGGTACCCGATGTAGAAGCTTTTCCGGGCCATATTGCCTGCAGCAGCGATTCTAAATCTGAAATTGTAGTGCCCGTGCTAAAAGACGGTGAAGTTAAAATGGTGCTGGACGTAGACAGCGATAAACTGAATGATTTTGACGAAACCGATAAAGTATACCTGGAGCGGCTCGCCGATTTAATGGTTAGTTGGTTTTAGATTGGATTTTCGATTGTTCGATATTAGATGTTCGCTTTGGAAACTTGCTATCTAAAGAAATTCTTCTGATAAAATTAGCGATTTAACCAATAAACCACTCAACTTCTAATCTTACATATTATACCGAATATTCAAATATCGAATATCGAACCATCGAATACGCTACCCAAAGAAAGAGCCGGTTTCGGTTTTTATTTGGGCAATAACGGTTTGCCCGCCTTTGGTTTTCTGGCCAATGTTAACTTTAACTTCGGTATCAACGGGTACAAAAACATCTACCCGCGAGCCAAATTTTATAAACCCAAATTCTTCGCCTTGCGATACTTCGTCGCCTTCTTTCACGTACCACACAATGCGGCGGGCCATAGCCCCGGCAATTTGCCGGAATAAAATATCGGGGCCGGCGGTAGAGGAAACCACCACGGTAGTGCGTTCGTTTTTGGTGCTCGATTTAGGATGCCAGGCTACAAAATAATTACCCGGGTGATATTTAAAATATTTAACCACGCCGGCCACCGGGTTGCGCGTTATGTGCACATTTATCGGTGACATAAAAATCGATATCTGCTTGCGCACATCGTTGAAGAACTCCGGTTCGTGCACATCTTCAATTACAACTACTTTGCCGTCGGCAGGCGCAATAATTAAATCTTCGTGCAGGATTAAATTCCGGAAAGGGCTGCGGAAAAACTGCAGCAATAGCAGGAAAACAATAACCGAAATGGCCGAAAATATTTTATTAAAGGTAACGTGGATGGCATTAAACTGGTACAGTAACAGATTTACGACTAAAAGCCCGAGCAAGGTAAATAGTAATATCCTGCGTCCTTCCTTGTGAATTTTCATGTAACTTTGGTTAACCCGCTCCTTATAAACGTGATATCCTACCTAAATAGTTAGAATATTCTGTACCGGCACGCAAATTAAAGGGTAAAATATGAATTTTAAAATAGACTTTGTGCCGCCGTTGTATTTAGCAGGCTTGGTTTACTTTGTCCGGCGCATAAAAGATGCAGACCAGCCGGGTCTGAAAGTGCGCGAAACAATTACGAAATATTTAGCTGTTTCAATGAAATACCTTTAAAAATGCCACCACAAAAGGTGTTATCATGAGTAAACTATCGAACCGGTCCAGAATACCGCCGTGGCCCGGCAGCAAACTACCGGAGTCTTTAATCTGCATACTGCGCTTCAGCATCGATTCTACTAAATCGCCGATTACGCCAAACACCGATACGATTAGGCCAATGCCTATCCAGGCAGCTAAGTCTAAATCCTGAAAATATAAAGAGAGCAAATAAGCTACCCCCAGGCAAAGCAGCGTACCGCCCAGCCAGCCTTCCCAGGTTTTGCCCGGCGAAATGCGCTCGAATAATTTAGTCCGGCCAAAAGTTCGGCCAAAAATATATCCGCCAGTATCGGCTGCCCATATTAAAAAAATAGTACCCAGAATAATGTGCCAACTGTAATAATCATCGGGAAAACCTAATAAAATAAGCAGGGTAAAGGGCATGGCTACGTACATTACAGCCAGCAGGGTAAGGGCAATATTTATAAAAGGTTGCTGCTTTTTCCGGTAAAGCTCGGCTACCAAACACAGCAACATAACCGGTGGCAGCACAAATAATACCGAGGCGGCTATGAACTCTTTCTGAATAAGGAAAACCAGCACGTACAAACCAGCACCCAGTATTAAGCCTATATTATGATTTGGTTCGAAACCCCGGGCGGCTATTATTTTATAAAACTCCAGCATTCCTAAAACCGTCAGGCCCAGAAATAATGCGCCAAAAGTCCACTCGTTAAACCAGATACTACCGATAAAAACTGCGCCGCCCAAAATACCCGTTAATACACGTAACTGCAGGTTTGATAAATTAGCTGATTTAAAACTCATGAATAACTGTTTAGGTATTTTTATAACCGGTTTTAGGCACGAAATAATTTTAAAAAATAGTATTTGTTTCGGTAGGGGCAGTTCCGGAGGCAGCCGGCACCGTTTTAAATTGCTGCCGCAAATAATACAGCAAGCCAATGGTGGCAATAACGGAAAAAATAATGGTTTGGATGGGCATGGCCTCTTCGGTGTCTATCTGGTAGGTAATAATTTTGCGCTGGAGCAAATACATAAGCAGCACGGTAAAGCCGTTGTTTATAAAATGCCCCACAATAGGCACCCAAATATTGCCCGACCACCAGTACAAATATCCCAGCAGCGCGCCTAACAAAGTGCGGGGCAGCATCCCGTAAAACTGCATGTGAATAGCCCCAAAAATAATAGCTGTTACCCAAATACCTACGTGCGGCTGCTGAAACCACCGGATAAGCTGCTTCTGTACTACCCCCCGGAACACCAATTCTTCGCCGATAGCCGGAATTAAAGCAAATATTATCATACCCAGTATAAATTCACCTACCGAATCGAACTTGGTTAAATAATTGGTTAAGGCTTTTAAAGTCTCTTCTTTTTCTTTCGCCCACAGCTCAAAACCGTGCAAAAAATCGGGCAAATCCATCTTGCTGTTAACATCTATAAACCAGGAGTTAACCGGCATTATAACCACAATGAGTAAAGCCGAAAGCAAAAACAGCAAGGCCGGCACGTGCCACTTCGGCGATAAGTACCGCCGCAGGTTAAACCCCATCGCCAGTAATAGCATCACCGGAGCCAGGGTAAACGCGCAGAAATGTGAAATACCCTGAAATAAATTAACCGCTATTTTGCCGTTGGGGTAATCGGCCGGGTTCTGCACCACGTTGGCCAAATCCTGCAAACCGTAATTAAAAAAGCCATACAGCACTGCCAACGAAATAAAATTACCTACAAAAAAGCCTCCCAGCATAAACACCAGTAACAAAATAATATAATAAACAGGATGCATATTTTGCGGAATGAAACCTTTCATGGGTATGTTTAAGTTAAAAATGACGTAAATTTACCTTAATTTTTAAATATCGCTACGCGTGGCACAAATTGGAAATATTACTTTACCTGACTTTCCGTTGTTATTAGCCCCGATGGAAGACGTAAGCGACCCGCCATTCCGGGCCGTTTGCAAAGCCAACGGGGCCGATTTGATGTATACGGAATTTATTTCGTCGGAGGGTTTGATACGGGATGCGGCCAAAAGCCGGCAGAAACTGGATGTATTTGATTACGAGCGGCCCATTGGCATTCAACTGTTTGGTTCCGATGTGGAATCGATGCGCGAATCAGCCGAAATATCAACCCTGGCTGGTCCGGATTTAATAGATATAAATTACGGCTGCCCGGTAAAAAACGTGGCCTGCAAAGGGGCTGGCGCGGCTTTGTTGCGCGATATTCCCAAAATGGTGGAAATGACTTCGGCGGTGGTAAAAGCCACCCCCTTACCCGTTACGGTTAAAACCCGTTTGGGCTGGGACGATGCTACCAAAAATATTACCGAAGTAGCTGAGCGCTTACAAGATATTGGCATCCAAGCTTTAACTATTCACGGCCGCACCCGGGTACAGATGTACAAAGGCGATGCCGACTGGACCTTAATTGCCAAAGTAAAAGAAAACCCGCGCATTAAAATACCCATCTTCGGCAACGGCGATATCGAAACCCCACAAAAAGCCCTGGAATACCGCAACCGCTACGGCGTGGACGGCATTATGATTGGCCGGGCTTCAATTGGTTACCCCTGGATTTTCCGGGAGATAAAGCATTATTTCGAAACCGGGGAAATATTGCCGCCGCCCACCCTGCAAGAGCGCATGGAAGTTTGCAAAATGCACTTTACCAAATCGCTGGAGTGGAAAGGCGAACGTTTGGGAATATTTGAGATGCGCCGGCATTACACCAATTATTTCCGCGGTCTGCCTAATTTTAAACCTTACCGCATGCGTCTGGTTCAAACCGAATCGCCGGCAGAAGTTTATGATATTCTGGAAGAAGTGGCCGGTTCGCTGGTTTACGCCGATTAACCCACCCTATTAAATTTATTCACCAGTTCTTTTGGTTTGAGCTTTTTAAACGTATTAACCCAATCCCGGCTGCTGCGTTATTTACGCCTGAACACGGCTTTGCTAACGTGGCTATTGGTGGGCATGCTTTCTGTAATGTGGGGCACTTCTTACATATTAATAAAGCGTAGCCTCACTGTTTTTACACCCTTTGAGTTAGCCGCCTTGCGTACTACTATTGCGTCCGTGGTTTTTCTGCCGGCCGCTTTGTCCAGTTTAAAACAGGTTAATCGCACCGAGTGGAAATACTTACTAGCAATGGGTTGCCTAGCTATATTATTCCCGGCCTTTCTTTTTCCATTAGCGCAAACCCATTTAGCCAGTACCCTTACGGGTATTATAAATTCTTTAACCGGTTTATTTACCTTGTTGGTAGGCGCTTTACTATTTCGGCAAAAAATCACTGCCCTGAAAATAGGCGGCATTTTGCTGGGCATGGCCGGCACCGCAATTCTCATTCTTTCGGGCCGCCAGGACCAGATTACCAGCAATGCATTTTACGGCTTGTTTGTGGTGCTGGCTACTATTTGCAATGCCCTAAATGCCAATATTGTAAAGCGATATCTGCAGCATATTAATGCGCTCAAAATGTCGGCATTAGGTTTGTTCACGGTGGGCCCGGTGGCTTTTATTTATTTGTGTACCACGGCAGCGCCGGCTAAAATATTGTATACCACCGCTGGTCTGCACGGGCTAGGGTATGTAAGCATTCTGGCTTTGGTAAGCACAAGTTTGGGATTTATATTATATAATAAACTTATTCAAATCTCCAGCCCCTTGTTTGTAAGCGTCATTACGTACCTGATACCAATAGTGGCTTTGTTGTGGGGTTTACAGGACGGAGAACAGATAACCACCTTTCACTACGTGGGCATGGCTACTATTCTGGCCGGGGTTTTTATTGTAAATAAGTCGGAGTAACCTTTACCGCCGAATTACGCTGATTCAGGGAACATTGATTCTTTTCTGATAAATCAGAAATAAGCCTTGAATACGCAGGAACAATATGTATAAAGCACTTAAGTTCATTTAGTTATCAATACTACATCTGCTTCCAGGCGGGTTTCTGAACAAGCGCTGGCCTGGTTTATTTTGTTATTTCTTTCGCTGGTCTGGGGCACTTCTTTCATTTTAATTAAAAAAGGCCTGGTGGTATTTTCTTCGGATGAGCTGGGTAGCGAGCGTATTACGATTGCGTGCCTGAGTTTACTACCCTTTGCGCTGAAAAATATTAAACAAGTACCGCGGGAGAAATGGAATTACGTAATGGGCAGCGGCTTTTTTGGCAATTTATTTCCGGCTTTTTTATTTGCTTACGCCGAAACCAAATTAGCCAGCGGCCTGGCCGGGGTGCTTAACTCGCTTACGGCTTTATTTACGCTGATTATTGGAGCAATATTTTTTCAGCAAAAGATTACGGGTTTGCGCCTGGCGGGTATTCTGATTGGCATTGCCGGTACCGCTATTCTAATATTTGGCGGGGGCTCCCGTACATCTGGCGCTACCCACGCCGCCTTTGGTATTTATGTGGTAATCGCCACCATGATGTATGGCCTCAGCCTGAACCTGATTAAGCATCGGCTACAGGGAATTCCGGCGCTAACCATGGCCAGCATGGCTTTATTTACGGTAGGACCACTGGCCTTTGGTTATTTGTGTACTACTTCTTTCTTTTACAAGCTGGCGCACGTACCCGGCGCTTACGAAGCTTTGTTTTATATTGCTTTGCTGGCCGTTTTCAGTACAGCCATCGGTCTGGTATTATACAACCGGCTCATACATCTGACCAATACCTTATTTGCAAGTTCATCCACCTATTTAATGCCTATTGTGGCTCTGCTCTGGGGCGTGCTCGACGGCGAACAGATTTTATTTGTTCATTACCTGGGTATGCTGGTTATTCTGGCGGGCGTATTAATTGTAAACCGCAGTCGTTGATGGCAAAGCCATGTAAAAAGGAGCCGGGCCGTTAAGAATAGTGTAATATTCTTAACGGCCCGGCTGTTTAAACTAAAGTTCGGTAATTATTTTATCACCTCCGGAATAGGCTGGCCAATACTGCCACTCGGGGCCTGAATACGTAGCAAGGCTGCTACAGTAGGCGCAATATCCGACATGTGTGTAGGCCGCGTTAGCTTCCCTTGGTTAATACCCCAGCCCATCCAAACCAACGGAATGTGCGTATCTACCGGGCTCCAGGTGCCGTGCGAAGTACCGGTGGCATTAGCAGAGCCACTGTACCAACCTGGCTTCATAAACAGCTGAATAACGCCGCTGCGCTCCGGGTGGTTACCTCTTAACATACGGGTCCGGAGTTCATCCGGAATATTGGCCGTCTGCACCTCTTTTACATCTATGGCGTACGCTACACCCTCCTGCTTTTCCATAAACTGCACACAATCTTTCCGGATGGCACTTTCATCCAATTTATTGCTGGCAATTAACGGATTGTTCAGGTTAACCTGGTAATTACTGAGGCTTAAAACAAGTTTACCTACTTTATATTTAGCTTCCAGCATACTGTTCAGTTCCTTTAACTGGGCACTGGCGGGCCAGAATCCACCCGGAATTTTGTTATCAATTAAAAAATTAGGATTGTGCGATGCACCGTGGTCGGCTGTCAGGAAAACGGTGTAATTGCCTTTACCCAGCGTTTTATCCAGCGTAGCAAAAAAATCGCCTAATTCTTTATCCAGGCGCAAATACATATCTTCTACCTCAATGGCATTGGGACCAAACCGGTGGCCAATATAATCCGGAGTAGATAAACTCACGGCCAGAAAATCGGTTACATCCCGCTGTCCCAGTTGTTCGTTTTGAAGAGCTGCTTTTGCTAAGTCTAGCGTTAAGGTATTACCCGCCGGCATAGAGCGGATAACACTTACTCCCTTTGATTTGAATAACTCCTCCGTCTTTACCGGAAACACGGGGCCGGCAGACGCTACAAAAGCGCCTTCGTAACGGGTATTATCGGCGGTGCTTTGCACGTAAGTATTTATCGGATAAAGCGTGGTCCAGTCTTGTTGCAGGTATTTTTGGGGTAACTTTTGCGCATTAAACTGCTGCACCCAGGCCGGCAATTCTTTCATATACCAGGTGCTGGTAACCCAGTTGCCGCTGGCATCGTCGAACCAGTACGCCGCATTGGCACTATGGCCGGCCGGTAAAATAGAACCCCGGTCTTTCAGGGCAATGCCAATTACTTTAGAACGGAAATTCGTAGCCAACCGCAACTCGTCGGTAACGGTGCTGGCTAGCAGGTTGCGCGGCGACATTTTGCCGGCCGCCGCTGTGGTACCCACGGGTTCCACCGCATTGTCTTCGGTGCAATACATCGATTTACCAGTAGCTTGTATAATAAAATCGTTGCCGGCAATACCGTGCAAAGCCGGCACCGAACCGGTATAAACCGTACTATGACCAATAGCCGTTACAGTGGGCAAATAATCAATACTCGTGTTTTCGCAGGTAAAGCCTTCATTCAGCATTCGCTTAAAGCCGTTTTCGCCGTAGCGGTCGTAGTACCGGTACAGAAAATCCCACCGCATCTGGTCTACCATTAGCCCCACTACCAATTTTGGCCGGGGCAATGTAGCTGTATTCTTTTTTGGTTTCTTCTGAGCCGAAGCAGCAATAATCAGGGTGAAATAAAGGAGGAAAATCAGTCTTAATCTCATAAGAGCATTTTTAAACTATTGATAATATTCTGAATGATTAGTTCTAAAATTTAAAATAAAAATATACAATATATGCAAATCAAAAAAACCAGAGCTATACCACAAACCGCAATAGCGGTTTGTCTGCTATCCGCAACCTGGCAATAATAAAGACTGTTTAAGCAGCAAAATCTAATGCTTTTTAAACAGTCTTTTGTAAAAAATTTAATACCTCTGGGTTAATAAGACGCTATTATACCTAAAAGAAACTTCGGAGTTAAAAAGCTATTCTTTTCCGCCATAGGTCAGATCCACTAAAATCGGAAAATGGTCGGACGGGAATTTACCGTGGTACGTATCGGTCAAAATGCCCCATTTATTAACTTTAAAATGATTTGTAACGAAAATATGGTCGATAATCTGGTCGCCATCTAGCTTATTTCCAAAAGCATTAAAGGAAGCATTATTGGCATAAGGATGAGACACTTGTTTGTACGTATCTTTTAAAACACCCGAGTTGGCAATAGTCAGGTACCACTCACTTTGCTGATCGCCGTTAAAATCGCCGGATAAGATTACCGGCTCTTTACCCGCAATCTCTGCTATTTTGCGTAATAATAGTTTACTGCTCTCGCGGCGGGCTACCTTGCCCTGGTGGTCGAAATGCACGTTAAAAAAGTAGAACTTCTTTTTATTCTTGATGTCCTGCAAATAAACCCAGGAAGCAATGCGGTTACAGCAGGTAGCATCCCAGCCCAGCGAAGGCTTATCGGGTGTTTCGGATAACCAGAAATCACCTTTTTTCAGGAGTTTAAACTTATCTTTCTTGTAAAAAATAGCGGAGTGTTCGCCCTTCTCTTTACCATCATCGCGGCCCAGGCCATAGCGGGCATAAGCCGGCAAAGCATTACTAATATCGTCCAGCTGGTTTTTCAAAGCTTCCTGCGTACCAAAAATATCGAAGTCGTGGAAGCGTATTAAGTTGGCTACCACCGGCGCCCGGTCGGCCCACAGGTTACCCTCATCGTTGGCATTGGCATACCGCACGTTATAAGAACCAACCGTAAGCCCTTGGGCAAAGGTTTGGCCTATTAGGCTAAAGACTAAAAGAAAAGTAAGTAATGTACTCTTAAATTTCATTGGGCAATTCTGTTAGGTTATTTTCAAAAGTAAATTAAGATAATATTCCCCGAATGTATTTTTACTTGTGGTATTATCCAAAATATAAACACTTTCGGGGAATATTTTTAGGGTAAAAAGTTACCAGCCGGTATTCTGCCCAAGACTCGGATTGGTGAGTAAATGTGATTCCGGAATAGGATAGAAATATTTCCGATCTTCCCATTTCCGGGGAATATTGGGCAACCAAATAACCTGACCGCTGTTACCATTAGTTAATTTGTAAGACTCAGTAGCTACATTTACATAGGTAACGCCGCTAATCTGATTTGTTGGGGTCTGTGTGTAAAAGTACACATCAGGTGTACCGTCTTCATTTAAGTCCATTAGTTTATTTGCTTCGGGCACATAAATACCAAGCCAGGGCATTTCCATGAGTTCTCCCCTTTTCCAACGAACAATATCATAGAACCGGAATCCCTCCAGGGCCAGTTCAATGCCTCTTTCACGGCGCACTTCCAATATTACAGGGTTCGAAATATTCGGAAAGTAAGTAGACTGCAGGTAAGGATCAACTACTGTAGGCAAGGTAGTTAACCCGCCCGTAATACCCGCCCGGCTACGCAAAGCCCCAATTGTTTTGGACCAATCGTCGTTGGTAAGTGTACCCAGTTCGGCTTTTGCCTCGGCGTAGTTCAATAATATTTCGGCGTACCGGAAAATAGATACGGCATTGGTATTATTATTTCCGCCATCAATCGCCACATTATCCACACTCCACTTAATGGGCTGATAGCCGGTGTAAGTATAGGTAAAAGCAGGCGGTGCCGCTACCAGGTTTCCGCCGTTGGTTCGCTTGTAACTGCCGGTCCGAATAGTCTGGGCTAACCTTTTGTCCCTGCCTTTTACTTCGTCCATAAACGTTTGGGTCTGATAATCGGCTTCATTCGTATAAGGAGTACCATCAATATTTAAATAGGTATTAATAAAGGGCCGGATAAAGCTGAAACGGGTGCCGGTGGTAGCGCTGGTAAAATACCAGTTAGCCGCATGTCGCACGTTTAAAGCGGTACTGGATACCACCGCCAGCATAATTTCCGCAGAAACCGGTGCATCGCTGATAAATAATTGCCGATACGACAAATCAGTCCCGCCACCACGGTGTAAGCTAAACCGTCCATTGGTCATAACCGTTTGGGAGGCTTCAGCAGCCGCCGTTAACCAAGTGTTGGCGGTATTGACCAAGCCTTTGTCGGTGTGGTATTTCCGGAATGTACCCTCAAATAAGGCAATCCGTGATTTCAGCGCCAATGCCACATCTTTGGTAATTAGAGTGCGCGAAGGGTCGTTAATTGTCTTAATATTCTGGATAGCGAAATTGATATCAGCGAGTACGCTGTCCATTACCAAAGTACGAGGATCGCGGCTGGCATATAATTTGGGGTCGGCTACGTCCAGGGGTTTGTTTACCCAGGGCACATCGCCATATCTCTTAACCTTTTCAAAATAAAACCAAGCTCTGAAAAACCGGGCCAGCCCATTATAGTGTTGTCTTACATCGGCAGCAATTTTAGGATCTTTATTATTTTCCAGAAAGAAATTAATATTGCGCAAGGTACCCCAGCCCCAGTTCCAATCAGCACCGATGGCGATGAGGTCGTAGCCGGAGGCCGACGTATTATCGCTCGTCCGGGAACTATACACATTGCCTGCCCGCAGAAAATCCGGAGCATTTCGCCGAGTCGAGTAATCCGATATGGCATCGGCCTGGTGAATATTATTGGCGCTGGGCAACCAGTCGTAAAACGAGTTGGCATATAACTGTAATCCGCTTTCGCTGCCGAATACGGCATCTTTGTTGGCGGTATCAACCGGCACTTCCTCCAGGTCGCACCCTGCAACCATAAAGGCACAGCATAAAATGAGCCAGCAGTAACTAATCTTTTTACTAAATATATCTTTCATAATTAATTTATTAAGGACTAAGCAATTAAAATGTGACGGATAAACCCAGATTTAGGCTTTTCAGCAGGGGGTAATTATAACCATCACCAGCATTGGAACTGGTAAACAACTGGTCCGAGGGAGCGGTTGCATTCTCCACATCCACATTATCCAGTATCCGGTAAAGCGGCGACCAGGTCCAGAGGTTTTCGCCGGACAGGAATACCCGGCCACCTTTTACTACTTTTAGGCGGGCTACCAAACTCGGCGACAAGTTGTAGCCTATCTGGATATTTTTCAGGCGTACATAGGCCGCATTCATTACATATTTGGTCTGCTGCTCCCGTAAGGTGCCACCACTCCGGTTAGCCAACCGCGATACGTATCTCGGGAAAAAGGAATCCGGATTCTCGGGCGACCAGATGATGCCTTCTTCTAAGTGCCATTTAGGAATATCGCCGTACGGCCGGTTATACTGTCCCCAGAACACATTCGATTCAGCCAGCGGGTACCAATCCTGCTTGCCAACGCCCTGAAAAAATGCAGAGACAAAAAAGTTGCTCCAATCGGCACCCAGGTTTATGCCGTAGGTGTAACGCGGGGCATTATTACCAATAATTACCCGGTCGCCAGGATTAGCTACGGTGTTGTCGCCGGGGCTAATTTTACCGTCGCCATTTACATCTTTAAATTTAATATCGCCGGGTAAGTATTCGCCCCTGGAGGTAGAAAGAAATAAACTTTGGTTAGCATGGCTTTTAATTTCATCGGCCGAAGTAAAAAAGCCTTCGGTTACATATCCCCACATCTCGCCCACCTGCATGCCTTCGTAATAATCATTCAGGAATTTATTGGGGTTATTGTATTTTAATATTTTAGCCTTGTTATCGGCCAGATTAAAACCAACCCGGTAATTAAATGGCTTAGAACCAACCGAAAACTGATCGCGCCAGTTTAGGGTGAATTCCCAACCGGTGGTTCTTAAATCGGCATAATTGCCCTTGGGTGAAGTAGCACCGAAAATGGCAGGCAAAGTCATGCCAATGGTGTACATATCGGTTGTTTCCCGAACATAGGCATCGCCGGAGAACTGTAACTTACCCGAAACCATGGCCAGGTCGGCCCCAATATTCTTGGTAGTGGCAGTTTCCCAGGTAAGGCCGCTGGGCAGTACGGTTGGCCGGCTGGTTTTCTGGGGCAGGATGCCGTTCAGGATGCGGCCGGATTGCGAGATGTTAAAGGTTTCCTGAAAGGCATACGAGTTGATATTACCATTACCCAGCGAACCATAAGAAGCCCGGAATTTTAAATCTGACACAATATTATCGGGCACCGGCCAGAATGGCTCCTGCGAAACGCGCCAGCCTACCGAAACCGAAGGGAAAAAGGCATATCTCTCGTTAGCAGGAAATTTAGAAGAACCATCGTAGCGTCCGTTAAATTCTACCAGGTACCGGTCGCCAAAAATATAGTTTAGCCGCGAAAAACCACCAAAAATCTGCCATCTTTCGTAACCACCGCTGGTCAGAATAGATTGGCCTAATGCTAAATTTATATCGGTAGCATCTTCAAAAATAAGCCCGTTCCGCTGCGTTAAGTTGCGCTGAAACGTAGACTGCTCGTAGTTGGTACCCACCATTGCTTTAAAATAATGCTTTTCCCGGAAGGTATTTTCGTACTCGGCATACAGGTTAGAAGCATTATAATTGGTCCGGTCGTTCACATTCCGGATGTCGTTGTACTGGGTACCCACGTACTCAACTACGCCGGGGGCCGTGCTGTAAGGCACCTGCACCCGTTTGGTAAATTCATCCTGGAATATTTTCTGGAATGTAAAATTACCAATTACCCGGATTTGGTTCTGGAATACTTTTGATTCAAAACCAGTGGTATTCCGAAGAATGCTTCTGCGGGTGTCGATGCCGTTTTTACCGTAATAGAAATCGCCAACAGTATAGGCTGCCGAGTGGGTAAGCGTTCCATCGGGGTTAAGCATGGGGGCCAGCACATGGCCTTCATCGGCAATATTCCGCCAGATACCGGAGCCCTCACCTACGTTTAATGGGTTGTGATAATCCCGGTTCGAATAATCAAAATTGTTGTTTACTTGCAACCAAGGGAACAGTTCGATAGCCCCTCTGGCCCGGAGATTATACGTTTTGAAATCATCTGAATTATAACGGAATAAACCTTCCTGCCCCAGAAAACGCCCCGAGATGGCGAAATTAGCTTTATCGGTACTTCTGGATAATGAAATATTATGCTGATTGGTAAAAAGTTGGTCTTTGTACAAATGTTTATACCAATCGGTATTTTCATAATATACATATCTGCCATCGGGACCAACTTCGGTCTTGGGCAGACTGGGGTCCTTGGATCTTCTTTCCAGTTCCTTTAAATATTCCTGCGAAAAAGTTAAAGTTTTATTTACATTTTGCGGGTAGGTCCCCTCCCAATTATAAAAAGACTCGTTAAATTTTGTAGCCCATAAAAAGCCATCGGTAACATAATTGGGTAGTACAGTAGGTTCTTTGGTACCAAAAGTGGCATCGTAAGTAACCGCAAAAGCATCTTTAGCGGGTGTTTTTGTAGTAATCAGCACCACGCCAAAAGCGCCCCGGGCACCGTAAATAGCCGCCGAAGCCGCGTCTTTCAGCACCGAAATAGAGGCAATATCGTTGGGGTTAAGCATACTGGGATCACCTTCCACACCATCTATCAGAATTAGCGCATTGCCGCCCTGCCCAATAGAAGTAGTTCCCCGGATGTTGATATTAGGCGAAGCATTGGGTTTTCCTTCAACCATGCGGATGTTTACGTTGGGCAATACGCCCTGCAAACCTTGGGTTGCGTTGGGGAGCGGCCGATTCTCAAATGTTTCGCTGCCTATCTGGTCTACTGCACCCGTTAAGTTACCTTTTTTCTGGGTACCATAACCCACCACTACCACTTCTTCCAACGATTTGGCATCGGGCAGCAACTTAATATTTATGACAGTACGGTTATTAATAGGTACTTCCTGGGTTGTAAAACCTATAAAAGAAACTACTAGCATATTAGAACCGCTGGGCACTTGCAAGGCAAAATTACCTTCAGGATTGGTGGTAGTACCAGTATTAGTACCTTTTACTAATACTGTTACCCCCGGAAGCCCTTCTCCCATTTCGCCGGTAACTTTACCAGTAACATTTTGTACTTGTTGAGAAATGGCAGCTATACTGTAACATAAAGCCCACATTAACAACAAACCGGGTTTCCATTTAAAAAAAGGTAGAGTAGTTTTTTTCATAGAGCATAAATTTTTATTAATCTTAATTTCTTCCAGGTTTTAGCAGACACTCCTGCATGTTCAGATAAGGACACGTTTTTTATTTTAAAATAATCTTAAACAACTTATTATAATTTTTATATAATAGTATTTTTGAAGGCAACTTGTGCACAAAATAAGCCTTCTAAAGGCCTCTCGCTTCTATTTAAGCAATTCAAAATAATCAATTTTTTCATTATTTTCATTGTAAACTTCGTACATAATGCGTCTTCCTTGTATTTTCATTATAGCGAAATTGTACATTTTAGCCGAAGAAGTGAAAACCATAGATGGCATATTGCTCCCGCCTAAACCTTGCGGTGAGCCACCAGCAGTACCATTAGTAATATAAACAGTGCCATTCGGGTTTTTATAAACATGCTTATTGGTTAATGGTATAACCTGATTTGCCCGGATAGCTTTATGACGTTCGTATACATGCCGATGTCCGGCCAGGGCTAAATCAACTTTATACTTATCTAATAAAGGTGTAATATGTTCCTGCCAGCCTTTCACATGACTCCAACCAAAAGAATAAAGCGGGTGATGCATATAAATGACAATCCAGGTAATATTTTTATCCTGCCGGGCTTTCGCCAGATCAGCTTCCAGCCACTGGTATTCCGCTGAACCTTTTGCATACCGCCAATTGGTCTGCTTAGCTTCTTCTACCCCTTTGGCATGACCCGAATTAATAGCGACAAAATGTGTATTGCCGTAGTTAAACGAGTAATCCGTGTCCTTACCAGGCAAATTAAATAAATCGTAAAAAATTGGGAAAGGCTCCTGGAAACCAGATTCGTCTAACTCATTATTTACATCGTGATTGCCCGGCACCGGCATAAAAGGAGCAATAACATTAATGGGTTGCGTGGTCTGGAACAGCCGTTGCCAGCTTGGTACCAGCGAGCCAGTATTTACAATATCACCCATGTGTATGGTAAACTGCACCGGGTATTTACGCATTTGCTGCACAATGGCATCTGTCTTCTCAAATTGGGTATTAAATTCATTATCCTGCGTGTCGCCCCACGCCCCTACTATAAATTCCTTCTGGCTGCCTAATGGCGGTGCAGTTTTAAAAGAGTAAACGTCACTCCAGCCATCCTGGTCAGAGCCACATTGGTAAAAATAAGTGGTATTGGCTTTCAGGTTATTTAAACTTGCGTGATAGATATACATTTTACCATCGGCCAGAAATTTATTTATAGCGGGTTGGGCCAGATTTAGCTTTTTATCGGTGCCATATTTTACCCGGCTTTGGGTCTGATTCTCACTTGCCCAGGTTACTACCATGGTGTTGGCAGCGGCATTTTTTTCCGAACTGTTCCAACTCAAATGGATCTGCTGTGGCTGGGCAAAAGAAGCAGTAACATTTCCCAGCACTACCAGAATAAACAGAATTAAATATTTTTGCATGATTTATAAGTATTTTATCAAGGCAACCGCACAAACCTAAGCCAGCCATGGATTGTCTGGTATTCATTTTTCGTACGGTTGCCTTATAATTTTACAAGAAGGTAATTCAAATATATGGTATTCAGAAACCGGCAGGAACTGGCCAAATCCGCCCCTAGTTGCGAAATTATTGCCAGCCTATATTTTGCGGTTTAAGATTAGGATTTGCATCCAATTCGCTCTGCGGTATCGGCCACAACATGTACTGCTCATTAAATATTACCCCGCTTTCATTCCGGTACACCAAAGCATCTTCAAAATGGCCTGTTTTTAAATTATAAACCTTCCGGGTGCGCTGAATATCAAAATAAGCTTTATTCTCGAATGCCAGCTCATGATAGCGTTCGCGCCAGATGGCCTCCCTGAATTCCTCTTTTGTTAAACCGGCGAGAGGTGGCAAATTTGCCCTTTTACGGATCAGGTTAACGGCATCGTAAGCGGCCTGGCTAGGGCCATTTACCTCATTAGAGGCTTCTGCAAAAGTTAAAAGAACTTCCGGGTAACGAAGAATCGTAAAGTTTTGGTCTTCATTGGCATCTCCCCCGGAGCCGGCAGCCTCTACCAACCAATATTTATACAAAGCATATTCGCCAAACTGAATAATAGCGGAGCTGTTCTTTTTAGTGTATTGCGTAAAAAAGAATTGTTTCTCCTGGGCTCTTTTATCATTAGGCTCGTACGATTTTACAAATTCGCTTCTGGGCATAAGAGCCCCATATTCATCTAAAAGAGAAATGCCTATTTTTGATGGTGAGATAGCTTTTATTATATCATTGGTTCTTATTCCTGTTTGGTATTGAACCTGAAAAATCAGTTCGCCCTGGTTTTTGTGAGCCCTGTCGTGTAAGAAATAATAATCTGTAAATAAGCTATACCATCCTGCGTCTATAACTTCTTTAGCCTTATCTGCGGCTAGGGTGTAGTAAGCTGCCCCTTTATTTAAGGGTTTCCCGGCCATTGTTAAATAAACACTGGCCAGTAATGATTTTACGGCGCCTAAAGATGCTTTACCTTTTTTGTCGGTATTGGGCATTCCCGACTTCTCAGCGGCTTGCAAATCGCTTACTACTAGCTCATACACCTTTTCTTTCGGCGAACGCATGGGATAAAGATCAGGACTGGTAAAATTTATGGCATCTGTAATTAAAGGAATATCGCCGTAAAGCCTTACTAAATAATAATAGTACAACGCCCTCAGAAAATAAGCTTCTCCCAGTAAAGAATTCTTAGTCTGTTCGTTCATTGTTATGGCCGGAATGCGGTTGATAGCAACATTAGCATTGGCGATGCCATTGTAAAAACCAACCCACACGGTTTTAAACACCGGCTCTATAGCTGAATTGTTATGACGAATTAAACCATTATTATATAAACTCTGGCCAAGGGTAGTAGCATGACCTACCGGAAACTCAATGGAGGTCCAGGGCGACTCGCCATAGTTAGCATTGGCAGAGGTAAGCATGTGTAAGGTGGGATAAATGCCATTTACTGCTGCTTGCGCCTGGGCCTCGGTGGTAAAATAATTTTCGAGGGTAAGAGCCGATAAGTTTTGCTCATCCAGAAAATCCTTTTTGCAACCCGTTATAAAAGATATAAGCACTATTATTAATGCTGTTTTATTTATGCTTCTCATATTAATTTCTCTAATAAATTATTTAGAATACAGGCTAGAAGTTAACATTCAGGCCAGCCATAAATGTCCGGGGTTTAGGATATTCATAATAAGTAAATCCTTGCGAGAAGGAAAACTCTTCATATGTGGTCACTTCGGGGTCATAGCCGAAATATTTCGTTTTCAGGAAGAAATTTTGACCGGAAGCATAAATCCTCAGATTGTTTAACCCAATTTTAGAAGTAATGGATTGGGGAAGGGTATAACCCAAAACCACGTTTTTTCCGCGAATAAAAGACCCATCTGAAACTTTGCGGCTATCCATATAATAATTATAACCGGCTGCAGTAGGTCTTACCTGTTCAAGTTCTGCATCCTGGTTTTCGGGGGTCCAAGCATCTAAAACGGTGGCAAAACTGTTGGCAAGCCCCTGCCGCGCTTCACCGGAATTTCTGGCCTGGTTAAAAACATCATTGCCTTGCGAGAACTGAATTTCTAAAATGAAATCGAAATTTTTATACCGGAGGCTATTAGCAAAAGTGCCATACAGGTCAGGAATACCTTTACCTAAAATTACCCGGTCCAGCCCGGTAATAACACCATCGTTGTTAATATCCTTTATTCTTAAATCGCCTGGTTTTTGGCCATAAGTTGCGGCTTTATCGGCTTCGGCAGTGCCCCAAATGCCATCGCGTAAATAACCATAAAAAGAACCGGCCGACTCTCCTACTCTCAGAATCAGTCCTTCTTTGGTACCATACAGAATATCTTCGTTATTAACCCCTAACGCCGTAATCTTATTTTTTAAAGTCGATATATTGAAATTAGTCGACCAGGAAAAAACCGAATTCCTGACATTGACAGTATTTAAGGAAAATTCGAAGCCTCTGTTTTCCATGCTGCCAATATTTCTGGTTACTATCGTATAGCCGCTGGTAGCCGGCACTGGTGCATCATACAACAGGTCGTGGGTCTTTTTAACAAAATAATCTGCTTCAACAGAAATCCTGTTATCTAATAATCCTAGATCTATACCAACATCAAATTGCGCTGTTTTTTCCCATTGCAATTCTGGATTAGCCAACCGGCCAATAGCCGAGCCGGACGCTCTAATACCACCAAAAATATAAGAATTGGTACTTAAGTTAGCTTGCGATTTATAGGAACCAATTTCAGAATTACCAGTAAGGCCATAACTTCCGCGTAATTTCAGGTTAGATATGGCACTGCTTTTCATTAAGAAATCTTCATTGGATATTCGCCAGGCAGCCGCAGCAGAAGGGAAAAAAGCGAATTTATTATTTGCCCCGAACCTGGAAGATCCATCTGAACGCCCGGTTACCGTAAACAAATATCTTTCCTTAAAATTATAATTTAATCTACCAAAGTAAGATTGCATTTGAAAAGCATTTGTCGAAGAATTGGGCGCCAAAGGAGTTGCACCGGCACCAAGGTTATTATAAGAATAATAATCATCGGGCATTACACTGGTTATAGCTGCCCAGTTCAGGCTGTTGCTTTTCTGAAGCTCAGTACCCAAAAGCATACTAATGGCGTGGTCTTCATTAATTACTTTATTATAATTTATTCGGTTCGACCATTGCCAGAACTTAGATTCGCTGCTGGTAATTCTAGAATAGTTCTTGCCTAACCCACCCTGCAAATCGGATTTGGTAGTTTTAAAATAGGGGTTAATGTTGTTACCAATATTTACTCCTAGCGTAGAAGTAAATTCTAAATCCTTAATAATTTTGAAGTTGGCATAAGTGTTGCCATTAAAAACATTTGAGTTGTATAATAAATTGTTTTCGTAAATCTGCGCTAAAGGATTATCCCCCTTTTCCAGGCCGGCATAATCACCGCGGTAACCATAAGTTCCATCGGCATGTTTATATGGTATAAACGTTACCATTTCAACCAGTTGGCGCAGCGAATTATTTGAGCCAACATTTTCATCAACCCTCCTTTCGCGGTTATTAGCATAACTTAGGTTCATACCTACTTTCAGCCAATTCTTCATTTGCTGATCTACCACCGCCCGTACATTATACCGTTTCTGAAAACTTTCTTTTACAATACCTTGTTCATCGGCATAACCTAAAAACAATCCGTAATTGGTTTTATCATCACCGCCTGTAAAAGATAAATTATGGCTTTGGCTAATAGCTTTTCTGGTAGTTATATCCTGCCAATCAACATCGTATATGGGTTGCGGCACACCGTTTTCGTCCAGGGTAAAAAGCTCCCGGTTTCCAAGCGTATTATCAACCAGATAATTCTTCCTTTTCGTTACCGGATTCGGGTACTTTCCGGCCGCAAAACCAGCCGGATCAAATTTTGGTGCATTCCTATATTGCTCCTCTTCAATAAATAAGAATTCTTTCGAATTCATTACATCGTATTTTCTATCATTAGGCAGGTAACCCAGGCTTACATAATTATCATAACCAACTAATTTGGCACCTTTTTTACCTCTTTTAGTAGTAACAATTATTACCCCATTGGTACCTCTGGTACCATATATAGCGGTAGAAGAAGCATCCTTCAATACATCTATCGATTCAATATCATTGGGGTTTATGGTATTAATGCCACCTGTCCAGATAATGCCATCAACAACATACAAGGGATCGTTGGCCGCATTAACAGAACTATAGCCCCGAATAGCGATAGCGGTACGGCCACCCGGTCTGCCGGAATTGGTCGATACATTTACCCCGGCAATTCTTCCTGCTAAGGCCTGTTCCAGATTTACAGATGGTCGTTCTGTTAGTTGGCTGGCTTTCACACTTCCTACCGCACCGGTTAAATCAGATTTTTTCTGCGTTCCGTAGCCTACCACCACCACTTCTTCCAGCGCTTTGGTATCGGGTTCCATTCTGATATCTACCGTGGTACGGCCATTAATATTAATTTCTTTAGATACATAACCTATAAAAGAAAAAACCAGTATCGTTTTACTTTCCGGTACGCTTAAACTATAGTTCCCGCCCGCATCTGTAATGGTACCCGTAGCAGTTCCCTTAACGTTTATGCTAACTCCAGGCAGCGGACCACCATTCTCGTCCTGTACCTTGCCCCTTATTTCGGTATCTAAGGGTGTTCTAATACTAGTTTCTTCTTTTACCTCTTCTTTGGGTTTAACCACAATGGTTTTTTCCATCAGGCTATAGGTAAGCGGCTGGCCGTGAAAACAGGCATCCAATACCCGCTCCAATGAGGCTTCTTTAACCGATACGGTTACCGGTTTGGCTTTGCGGAGCAATTCGGTATTATACAAAAACAAGTAGCCACTCTGCCGCCTTATTTCTTTAAATACTTTTTCGAGCGGCGCATTTTGTTCCGAGATAGAAATCTTTTGGGAAAAGGCTTTGGCTTGCACTTGCAAGCAGATTAGGACCAACAGCAAAAGCATTTTGGTCAGCAGCAGGGTTTTAGGCCAAAACTTACCGCTGGGCAAATTCTTTTTCGGTGAGTAAATTAGGTTCATACATTGTGATGGTTAGGTTAGTTAATATTATTTTGTATTAATTCTGATTAGCAGGCTGTAACAGCTACCTGATTTTTGTGTTTATGGAGGTGCGGGGTAGTATAAAGCGATTAATTTGGGCTGTTTGGGTTCTTTAGCCTTTTTTCTTAGCTGATATCAGTACCCTCCTTTCTTTTATTTTATAATCCAGATTGCCGGATACCTGCAGCATTTTTAAGACCTGTTCTATATCGGTACGCCGGGAAATAATACCAGTAAAGTGCCCGCCCGGCACCTCGTCGCCGAAAGAAATATCCACGTTGTACCACCGCTCCAGTTGCCTGGCAATGGTTTTTAAATCCGCATCGTTAAAATGAAATAATCCGTTTTTCCAGGCAATGGCCTCATCCACATCCACCGCACTCAGCTTAATTGCGTCGGTAACATTTGCTTGTTGCCCCGGTTTAATAAATTCGCTGACTTTGCCGTTACTTACCTTTACCGAGCCCTCCAGTAAGGTGGTTTTGGTGGCGCTTTCGTTGGGGTAAGCCATTAAGTTAAAATGGGTACCGAGTACTTCTATGGTTGTATTGCTGGCAGTAACCAGAAACGGCTGGTCTTTCTTTTTTGTGATTTCAAAATAGCCTTCGCCGGTTAAGGTAACTGCCCGCTCATGGCCTGGGAAGGCAGTC
The DNA here is from genome assembly GCF_007991635.1 of Adhaeribacter aerolatus. Lineage (GTDB taxonomy): Bacteria > Bacteroidota > Bacteroidia > Cytophagales > Hymenobacteraceae > Adhaeribacter > Adhaeribacter aerolatus. Next base: position 65,664 of record NZ_BJYS01000005.1, read on the forward strand.
GGGAAACGCAACGCAGAAGCCGAATTAAGCCATACTTTACTACCATCCGGCAGAACCACCTGGTACTGCTCGCCAATCGGCGTAGTAATTATATTGTAAGCAACCTTTGGTTGCGAGACCGTATTATCAGCTACCCGGAATATTACCTGCCCATCCTTTTTTTCTATTTTTATTCCGTTTATCTCCTGCACTGTGCCATCGGCAATATCATTCAGTAATATTTCCGTTCCGTCGGCTAAAGAAAGTTTTACCTGGTTTATATCCGTTTTAACTTCCTTTCTTACTTCTTTAGGCTTATTTACAGCTATAGCAGGCGCTTTATCCGGGAATTTAACCAGTGCAAAAACTATCGCGATACCCATTAACAAGGCTACAGCCGCGGCAAATCGCCAGGCTAGTGGCTTTTGCCATAAACTTACCGGCGGGGCAGAATTAACAGTTTTAGCGGCAATTTTCTGCCAGGCGTTTTCAGTATTTAACGAAGAAAAAAAGGTCAGTTCCGGCTCTAAACGCTGCTCCTGCCTAAACAAATCAAGCAGTTCAGAATTTTGCGCATCGGTGGCTAGCCAATTATCTAATATTTCCTGCTCCTGCGGGGTCAGAGTTTGCGAGAGCGATTTTAAAATCAGTTCGGAAATCAGGAATGGGATGTAATTTTCTGCCATATGGGTGCTTCTGAACTGTAAGACACCTTGGTCGGCCAATAGGGTGAAAAGGAAAATACTTTTTTTATTTTTAGAAGCAGGTAGGTAAAGAGGCGGGAGCAGTATAACTAGCTATTACTGTGAAATAAAATCCTGATTATGGTTATAAAGAAATGGCTTCTTACCCCAGTAAGAAGCCCAGAAACAAACCAAAAATTTCGGGATTAAGGCGCAACCGCAGCAATTGGAGGCTACGTTGTTTCTGGGTTTTAACCGTATTTACTGATATACCTAATTCTTCGGCTATTTCCTGGTTATTTTTGCCTTCGAGGTAGCCTAAGCGAGATATTTGTTGACAACCAGCCGGTAAAGTCTGAATAGCACGGTGGAGTTCCGATACAACTTCGGCCCGAATCATTAGCTGAAGAATACTTGTTTCACCGGGTAAGGTTCTTTCCAGTGTGTCTTTATACTTTTCTTCCACTTTCTGATGCCGCAATACATTTAGACTGGCATTCTTAACAGCACTATACAGATAGCTTTTAATAGCTTGATTGCCGGTTTCTGTGTCTTCTCTGCCGTGCCAGTATTTAATAAATGCCTCCTGTACGATATCTTCGGCCGCATCTTTGTCTTTTATTAGCTGAAAGGAAAAATAAACCAGACGTGTATAATATTCCTTAAAGAGTTGCTCCAGACTTAATTCTTGGTTAAAAGATATGGATGAATCCTGCTTTAGAATGTTATCGTTCTCACTCATATCTCACCGCATTTTGTTTATTTTACTCATTTCATATTTAAAAAAGCCTTTTGTTCATATGCAATAAGTAAGAAATTCTTTTGCTAAGAAGGGGCAAGTTTTTTTGATACTTTAAGGTAAAGAATAAAACTTAGTAATTCAATTTTTAAAAACATCTATAAGTTTAAAAACCAATTTATGAAAATTTAAGATATAAAGTCCCATAACTATTCAAATCAATAAGCCGCCATTTCTGAAACGCCAATGCAGAAATTGTTTATTCTAATTTGTATAGAATAAGTACTACCTAAATACCCGGTCTTTTAATAAATTGCTGATTCAGCTTGCTGTTGCGGTAGCCATAAATAAAATATACTACTAAGCCCAGCCCCAGCCAGATTAAAAAGCGGCTCCAGTTGGTGATGCCCAGTTCGGTCATGAGGTAGAGGTTGGTAATAAGCCCCAGTACCGGTATCAGCGACAGGCTGCGCAGAAAGGATAGTATGGTGATAACAATACAAAATAGGATAAATCCGATCAAGGGGATTTTGTGTTTAAAAACGTCCCAGCCGCTTTCGGTGCCATCGGTTAAACTAAAAAAGTTTTGCAGGCCAGTTGGGTTAAAGGTTAACAACAGCCCTACTACGGTCACCATCAGCAAGGGCACCAGGTATTTACCGTTGTAATAGGGCACTTTAAACCCGGATCGGCCTTTATGCTGGCCGGTATTATCCATCAGCAGAATGCCGCCACAAACCAGTACAAAGGCAAACAAAGTCCCAATACTGGTCAGGTCGGTTACTTCGGTCAGGTTCATAAACAAAGCCGGTACAGCCACTACAATACCCGTAACAATAGTAGAAAAGGAAGGCGTTTTGTAGCGCGGGTGTAAGCGGGCGAAAACTTTTGGCAGCAACCCATCGCGGCTCATCGCCATCCAGATGCGGGGTTGCCCCAACTGAAACACGAGTAAAACACTGGTCATGGCTACTACGGCACTCACGGCCACCACCCCTGAAACAAAATTTAAGCCTACCCGCTCAAACACATAAGCCAATGGGTCGCCGACGGCTAATTCTGAAAAGGGTACCATGCCGGTTAATACCAGCGCCACCAGCACATACAGCACCGTACAAATAATTAAGGCATAAATCATGGCCCGGGGCAAGTCGCGTTGCGGGTTCCGGCACTCTTCGGCGGTAGTAGAAATAGCATCGAAACCGATGTAAGCAAAAAATACTGCAGATACGCCTTTTAAAATACCGCCAAGGCCATTGGGCGCAAAAGGGCTCCAGTTCGTTGGCTTTATGTAAAACATACCCACCAGAATAACCAGCACAATCACCAGCAATTTCAGCAGCACCAACAAGTTAGCCGTTCGTTTAGATTCTTTAATGCCCACATAAACCAGGTAGGTAATAAGTACTACAATCAGCAATGCGGGGAAATCGGCTACCAGGGGCAGACTGCCGAGGCGGGGTGCATTGACCCAGGCTTCGTGGGCAGCTTGTAAGCCAGGCGTTAACTGGGCGAAAGCCGTGCCGCCGGCCATTAAGGTTTCCGCTTCGTCAAAACCCCGCGAGGCACTCAAAAAATCCATGGTCAGGTAAGCCGGTATGTGTACTCCAACCCCGTTTAATAAACCCGTAAAATAATCGGACCACGAAATAGCTACGGCAATATTGCCAATGGCATATTCCATTAATAAATCCCAGCCAATGATCCAGGCAATCAGTTCGCCGAAAGAAGTGTAGGCGTAAGTATAAGCGCTGCCGGCTACTGGCAACGTAGAGGCAAACTGGGCGTAACACAATGCCGAAAAAGCGCAGGCAATGGCCGTAAAAATAAATAACAACGCAACTCCCGGGCCACCGGCTGCACTGGCATTGCCAATGGTACTGAATATGCCGGCCCCAATTACGGCGGCAATACCCAAAGCTACCAGGTCGCGCAAGGTTAAATTCTTTACCAGGCTAATCCCGTGCCCTTCCTGCCCTTCGGCCTGCAAATCGGCCAGCATTACATTTATATCTTTCTTCCGGAAAAGATTTTTAAAACCCATGAACGCTCTAAATTAAAGGCAAAAGTTAAGGAATAATTTTTTAACAATCGCCAGCAGCTACCCAAACCCCGTTCACAAATAAACCTGCTTGTATGATTAGGCACCGCGTTACAACAAAACGGCTGTTATGCCGGCAGAAAAAATATTACCAAACAGGTTAGCGTGCCGCCTGTTTTGATAATACCGAAAATTGGATTTTAAATTATTCCTCAGCGATTGAGTAATAACCGAAACGTGGTGCCTTTGCCGACTTCGGACCATTTCACAAAAAGCTTACCTTCGTGGTAGTTTTCGATGATGCGTTTGGCCAGGGCCAGGCCTAAGCCCCACCCCCGCTTTTTGGTGGTATAACCCGGCAAAAACACATCGTTTACTTTGGTTTTGGGAATACCTTTACCCGTATCGCGGATGTCGATAGCAATATTATTCTTACCGGCGTAAGATAAGGTCAGGTCAATTTTGCCTTTTCCCTCCATGGCATCAATGGCATTTTTGCAGATATTTTCGATTACCCACTCAAACAAAGGAATATTTACCTTGGCGGGGGTATCGGGCGGAAACTCGGCTTTGATATTAAACTCTACTTTTCTGGAAACCCGATTTTGCAGGTATGCAATGGCATTTTGCGTTACCCGCAAAATATTTTCGTCTTTCAGCGCCGGCACCGACCCAATATTGGAAAAGCGTTCGGTAATTATTTCGAGACGTTTTACGTCTTTGCCGAGTTCTTCCACAATAGGTTCCTCGGCAAACTTAGGGCTCGCTTTTAAATATTCGTACCAGGCCATTAACGACGAAAGCGGCGTACCCAGCTGGTGGGCGGTTTCTTTGGCCAGTCCTACCCACACCCGGTTTTGCTCGGCCTTACGCGAATAACTAAACGTAAAATAGGCCATCAGAAAAAAACAGGCCATTACGGTAAGCTGCACATAAGGGTAGTAGCGCAACTGCACCAGCAAGTCCGAATCTTTGTAAAAAATATAATTTATATCTTCTTTGTTATCGCCAAAACTTACCACAATGGGCTCGTGCTGGGTTTTCATTGTTTGAATTTCGCGGCGCAGAAAAGCTTCCTTCCGGCTTTCAGAAATATTGGCCGGCAGGTTCAGGTTAAGCAAGCTGATAACCTTTTCGTTTGCATCTGTCAGGATAACCGGCACCGATTTATTCGCCGTGATAACTTCTTCCAGAATAAAAACCAGGTTGTCTTCTTTTCCGGTGTTTTTAATGATAAATTCCTGGCCTTTGGCATATAAATCAATGAGTTGCTGTTCGCGTTCGGCTAATTTAGAAACCAGCACATTGGTGTAAACCACCGTGGCAGCGCCTATAACCAACGCCACTAAAAGTAACAATAATTTTATCCGGGATTTTTGAGAATAAATTGGGAGCATTTTTTGTTGGTAAACAACCGCTGGCTTAGTGCCGCAGTTATTTCATAGATTAGAAAATATTAATGGTAGCCAAAGCACTAAATAAACGTAATCATTGTTTAAAAGTATATATAGAATAAAATTAGCGCCGGTATATTATTAATATTTAAGGCTTAATTTCCGGCATTTATTAATAATTTTCTGGCATTGATAATAGTAAATTAAATATTTAAAGAAATTTAGTTTTACTTTACCACATCTACCTGTTAATTTTGCAGGCTTAGTTTTAGGACTTGAACATGCTTCACAACTTCAAGGCAGTAACCTTATCGTATAAAAAAGCCCCTTTAGACATTCGGGAGCTAATTGCTTTAGACGAACCGTCGTGTAAGCAATTTCTGGGTACACTAAAGGATTTTATCCAGGCCGGCGATATTCTGGTATTATCTACCTGCAACCGCACCGAAGTTTATTATACTGCCGATGTAGATTACAGCCAGGAAATCATAAAATTACTGGGTATTCAGAAAGGCATTGCGCAAATAACCAAATACCTGGATTATTTTACTATTATCAATACGCACCAGGATGCGGTACAGCATTTATTTGACGTATCGATGGGCCTGGACGCCCAGGTAGTAGGCGATATCCAGATTTCGAACCAGGTAAAACAAGCTTACCAGTGGGCAGCCGATAACGAAACAGCCGGGCCGTTTTTACACCGTTTACTGCATACTATTTTCTTTACAAATAAACGCGTAGTACAGGAAACCTCTTTCCGCGATGGTGCCGCCTCTACGTCTTACGCCACCGTTGAACTGGTAGAAGAATTAACCAACGATATTGACAATCCCCGCATTTTAGTAGTAGGTATTGGCGAAATTGGCGCTGATGTTTGCCGCAACTTAAAAGACTCGTCGGTACTGAACAATGTAGTTATTACCAACCGCACCACCTCCAAAGCGCAGTTGCTGGCCGATGAGTGCGGATTTGAGGTTCTACCTTTCGAAAATCTGGTGCAGGGCCTGAAAGAAGCCGATGTGGTGATTTCATCTATCTCGCGCGATACGCCATTTTTCACGACCGAAATGGTGAAGCGCCTGGAGGTGTTGTCGTACAAGTTTTTTATAGATTTATCGGTACCCCGCAGCATCGAAGCCGAAGTAGAGAATATTCCGGGCGTACTGGTTTACAACATAGATACCATTCAGAATAAAGCCTCCGCAGCGCTGGAGCAACGGCTGGCTTCGGTGCCTAAAGTAAAACAAATTATTTCCGAATCTATTGAGCAGTTCCAGGACTGGACCAAGGAGATGGTGGTATCGCCTACCATTCATAAACTAAAGAATGCGCTGGAAAATATCCGCCAGGAAGAACTGGCCCGCCATTTAAAGAAATTAACTCCTGCCGAAACCAAGCTGATAGACGATGTAACGCGCAATATTATGCAGAAAATAATAAAGCTGCCGGTATTGCAATTAAAAGCCGCCTGCAAACGCGGTGAGGCCGAAACGCTGATTGATGTGCTGAACGATTTGTTTAATCTGGAAAATCAGCCCGAACCTACCCAAAAATAGATATTATTTTATAGAACAAAAAAAGCGGCTGGGGTAAAACTTGGCCGCTTTTTTGCGCGCTATACCGAATATAGTGCAGAATAATTACCTCCCTTGTGGACAGACAAAGGGCGACAGAGCTAACGCCGGCGACCGTTTATTCATTGACTTGGCACCAATTCTTCTGCTACAGCTGTGCTAATTATAAATATACAGCATAAGTGTTTAACCCTGTGAGTTGTAACCTCGTGCCAGAAAGCTTCGGGTAACTAACAGGAGTATTATTTAAGCCAAACTAATCTCTAACAGAAAAAGGGCTGTAAATAATTACAGCCCTTTTATGGTAAGTTTAGCTAAACTTCAGATTACATGTCGGTACAGCACTCTTCCAGGCAATCAATCACATCAATGAGTTTCGGGATCGACAAAGAATAATAAATCTTTGTCCCCACCTTAAAAGATGAGAGCACCCCTTTGTCTTTGAGTGTAATTAAATGCTGTGAGGCAATTGCTTGTGGCAAGTCCAGGTACTGGTAAATCTCCGTCACGGTCATTTTTTCTTCCTTTCCCAAAAGATCCACAATAGCCAACCGTTTGGGGTGCGCCAATACTTTCAGCATCGAGGCGGCCTTGTCTATCTTTTTGGACTCAACCCTGGACAATAAATTTCGCATACTCATAATTCAAAACAATTTAACACATCATTACTTACAACACTCACTACTTACACGTCAAATGAAACAAGTACCACAATCCGCCGTATTATCTGCCTTATCCGTTCTAATGTCAATCAGCTCTCTTCAATACTCAAAATATAAATTTTGTTAGCGGTTAATTTCTGGGCACCTCACTGGATGGAGTCGACTCAGCATACTGCCTGTTTACGTATAAAATTAAGAATCGGATATATAAAATACTAAATACTTATAGATTTTTATATTCCGCCGCTTAAAAATAGCAAAAAATTAATTTAAACAAGCAAATATTTTCTGCAATTTATTGTCTGTCAACCTTTTTACGGCCAAAAACGGAGCAAGTTGGTAAAAAAATTCATTTATGCAAATATTTCAAAAATGAATTTCTTTCCCGGAACAAGTAAAGTTTTAAGTCAACCGTCAGTTGCCAGGCTTCTTTGCCCTGTTTAACTCTTTTCTGCTGAATTGCTTAGAACGGGCAATTCAGCAAAATCGGGAGTTATTCGGTTTCAACTAAGCAGTAGCACGTTACAAACCTTAAAAATTAAGATAGAAACGGCTCCGAAAAAAATTTATTGCGTTGGAAGTTTTACTTACCAAACACCTGACCTTTTATAGGTGTAAGTTAAATTACCCGCAGATTTTTCCCAAACCAAAAAGTATAAAACTATCGCCGGCCACCCAATACCGAACCCAGAATAGAACCCAGGCCGCCACTGTTGTACCCTTGCTGGCGACCCAGGCCACCTAAAATACCCATTAAAGAACCCAAGCCGCCGCTTGTTCCCTGCTGGTTAGACTGGTTACGCGAAGCAGGCTGATTTGGGTTACCTCCTAATAATCCGCCCAGGCCGCCTAAACCGCCTGCCTGATTGGCACCTCCGCCTAAAACACTCCCTAACAGGCCGCCTAACATGTCGCCACCGGCCCCCATACCGCCGCTGCCAATACCACCTTGCCGTCCGGCCAATATTTTAGAAATTACAATGGGGGCTAAGATCCCCAGCAAGCCCTGCATCATACTGCCCGTGGGTACACCCGCCTGCCCGAGCGAATTAGCCAACCCGGAGCGCTGCAGAAAACCAGGGTCAGTCGGATTTTCGCCGTGCTGCTGGGCTTCTTCAGCTTTGTGTACAAATTGCTGCAACGCACCAAACTGTTGCTGGTTAATATTCAGGTATTGGGCCATTTCCTGAATTTTGCTTTGCTCCTGCGCATCCAGTTTGCCATCGGCTTTGGCAAAACTCATCACATCGGTAATAAAAGAAAACCGCAGTTCGCTGTTTTTAAGTATATCGAGGCATTGCTGAATGCTGATATTAGAAGAATCCTGCGCGGCGGCAACTACCTCCTGCTGGGCAGCAGCAGATAACCCGGCCGATTGCGAAAGTAAGGTTAAGAACTGGATTTCTTCCGGTGAAGCTACCCGGTCTGCCGAGGCCACACTGGCAATTGCCCCTAAATAGGCCGCCTTTTCGTTATCGGAATAATCTTTTAATAATGGAGTTTCCTGCACATTCATAAGTTAAAGGTTTAAGTATATCTATATAAAGAACTCTACTAAACGCAGAAATACCTGAAATGTGACGTTACCGGTTAAAACCAATAACAACGGGTATGTTGAATTTGAGAAGTGGGATTAAAAGGGTTCATTATCCGGACGGAAATGCAAAATAATACCAGCCCGGAAATTCAGCCAAAGGCATTAAAAATCGAAAAATTCATCTTCAGCTACCTGTACTTCTTTCTTTTTCTCCGGCTTTTTGGGCTTTAAAATATCTTTAAAGCCTACTTTTTCTTTTGAGGCCGATTTTTCAGGATACGCCGGGTTCTCTTCTCCCACAGAAGGCCCGCCCCGCAAATCCACGGCTATTTTATTTTTTACCCGCGATTTGTCCAGCGCTACTTTATAATCTTTCTCGTTGCCTTTTAAGGTCAGAAAAATATTGGGGGTACCGGCCGTAACGGCAACCGGCGATCCTGCTTCCTGCAGGCGTACTTTTCTTAATATTAAAGGTATCCGGAATTTGTAATCCATCTGCTGGTCGAAAGTGTGGGTCCCCTGCACCCCAATTACCGATGCCCGGGTAACATCCGTCCGGATTTCCATTTCGGGAATAAAAACGGTGCGTTTCTGAATCCAGAAATTATTACTGAGTTCGGCAAACCTGATATTTTCCAGTTCTTTGCGCTTCAGGAACCGGGATAACTGTTGTAAGGGCTCAAAATGGAGGAGTTGCCCGTTGCGGACTATAGCATTTATTTCGGCTTCCAGTTGGTCGGTTTTGGCGTTCAGGCGGCTATCGAAATATATATCCGAATTAATCCGGGCGGTTAAAGTCCCTTTCAGATGCTGCTGTTGAATAAACTTTTGCCCGAAGTTTTCAAACTCATAAAATAAGCTGTCTACCTGCATGTTGGCCAGGTTGGTGGTAGTCGTAATTTTTATGTTATTAGGGGCACTGGCATCCATCCGGCCCTGTAACGCAAACTGCCCGCCAGCCACGTCCATCGCAATTTTAGACGAGGTAATCACCTGTTTCTGCAACCGTACATTGCCTTGCAGGTTTTTTGCCCGGAAACGCCGGAATTGCAGGTGTTTTACGTTGGTGTTTACATCAAAAGAAAGACGAGGCGATACCAGCAAACGGTAATTACCCGCCTTACCGGCCCGGCCCAAATTCTTTTGGCTGGCACCAGCCGTATTTACCAGGCTGCCGGTCAGCAACTGGTCGCCGTTCAGAAATTCAGATTCCAGATCAGCTTCGATGCGCAAGCCCTGATTTTTGAGGAAAAGCCAGGCCAGCGCATTTTTAAAATAGCCGTTCAGCTTAAAATCGGAACTGCCCAGCCATCCCCGGAAACCGGTAACGGCCACATCGTTTTTCCGAATCAGGAAATTACCATACAGGCCCCGGAAGGGAACCCGGTACCCGCTTAGCTGCAGCATTACATTGTGCAAGGTAATATCGCCGGAGGCCCGTACCGCCGCATTACCACCGGTGGCCCGGAATAATTTAAGCGGACCAGCAAAAGCCACTGCCACATCGGCCTGACCGCTCCCTTTTTTTATTTCGGCCACCGGAAATATCCCGAGTACATCCGCAATGGCTAACTTTCCTTTTAAATCCAGATCTAGGTAGGGGTTATCAAAATTACGGTACACCAGGTTGCCGGCTAATGGCTGCCCGGCCAGACGGGCTTTAAAATTTTTCAGGGCCAGTACCGAGGTAGCACTTTTGTGCCCGGCACCGTTGGTAAAGCTGCCATTTAGGTTAAGGTGGGTAATTTTTTGTTTATAATCGGGCTGGTAAAAGGTGGCATTGCGGCAGCCGAACGCAATATTTACCAGTGGTGTTTGCGCCGGCGAAAGATATCCCTTTACCGAACCATTAAAGTAAACCGGGCCGCTGCTTTCGTACTGACCGTATTGACGGTAATATTTCTCCGGCAGCAAAGCCACCACCGACTGCACACTGGTGTTCTGCCCTTTAAACTTTAGGTCGTAATAAATATTGCGACTGTAATTAATGCCACCGCTTACTTCGTAGTTGGCCTGGTTCACCTGCACCAGCGAAGGCGCCAACTGAATAGCTTTGGTATCGAGGTTCAGGCGCAGCGAAGATTTAATAAAAGCCGTCTTGTTTTTAAAATATTCATTTTCGCGCAGCCGCACCGTATAAATATGTGCTTTGCCCTCACCCTGAATATTTATTTCGGGGCCATCTATCTTTAACGCTGCCTGCACCTGGTGGGCCATTATTTTATCGTATTGCTGCAGGGGTTGGTCGTCGTAGGTTACCAGTACCTGCCGCATCGATATTTGCTGGAGGTTGAAAACAAATTTCTGGTTAGGCGTAGCCGTGGTATCCTGCCCGAAAATCCGGTAATTTATTTCGCCGGTGGGCAGAACCCTTACATGCACTTCGCCATTTTCCATAAACAGCTCGCGCACCTGGTACTTTTTTAAGAGAATATCGAGAATACTAAACGTGCAGAATATTTTATCGGCGGTGGCTAAGGGTGCCTGACTGCCGGCCACAGATTCTATTATCTGCACCTTATCGAGGGTAACCGATACTTGCGGAAATTTATCGAACAACGAAAGCGACATTTGGGCAACCTGCACCTTGGTTTTAATGTGCTTGTTGGCTTCCGTTACAAATAGCCCAATTACTTTGTCCTGGTAAAAATAAACTAAACCGGCTGCCAGACAGGTAAGCAAAAAAAAGCCGCCTGCTATCCACCCCAAGAGCTTACCTATCTGTTTAGCTTTCAAGAAATTTACCTTTGTCCAGAGTTAAAGATACAGCAGTCTGCCCAACTACCAAAGCTTTTAAACGGCAATTGCGCTTAAATATTTTTTTTATTTTTTTTGAGCAAGCGCTTGCAGATTCAAAAAAAACCACGACATTTGCATCACCAAACGACAACAACAGGTTGTTAAAGGCACAAAAAGGGGTGTTAGCTCAGCTGGTTCAGAGCACCTGCCTTACAAGCAGGGGGTCACTGGTTCGAATCCAGTACGCCCCACATTAATAATCAAGCACTTACATGAAGCAATTCGGTAAGTGCTTTTTTTATTTACATACTATTTGCATACATTTTCAAAGCTAACCTTCTCTAGTTTTTCTTAATCTTAAAGCCGATAGAAGTTATCACTATTAATCTACGGGCTTTTCTTATTTTGTTCAGTCACTAGCTTTAATCCTCATATCGGCTCAATGACAATTGTAATTTGCTTTTAATTTGGTTCTTTAATTTATCAGGCGCTAACACTTTCATAGATGATCCAAAGGATAGTATAGTCCTTTCCAGCTCAAAATTCAATACCACTTTTATACTTACCTCTAAGCCAGTAGCATCTTCTTTGCATTTTTGAGTTCTATGAAGTGGTTTTGTTTTAATATAAGGAGCCTGTTCAGGGGGAAACCAAAGACGTACCTCTTCCAATTCATCCTCAATTCTTCTAGTTACCCCTATTATATCATCAAAATATTCTTCCCAATCTATTTCATTGTACTGATACTCGTCCTGTGTTTCTACAATATCCTGTATTCTATCTAAGGCAAGGTTCCAGTAAGAATTAGAGGATGCCTCATTTAACCCAAAGGCAAACCATCGACTATTGTATTGCTTTAAATAGTAAGGATGAAAAAAAATAGAATAGGGTTCATCAGCTCTAAAATCTTGATAGGTTATTTTTAGCACCCGATGGTTGGTGATGGCATTGAAGATAGGCGTTATGTTACGTAGCCCCTCGTAATCCCAATTCGATTCAAATGATATAACCTCCCTATCTTGTGCAATAAACCCCAACTTGTCTTGAATGGCTGGTACAATTTCATTGATCCATTCAAATTGCGGCATTCCCTTAAATCGGGATAAAACTGAAAGTGCCTCCTTTATTACTTTAGACTCAACCTCACTAATTGGCTGATTTTCAATTGAAAATAAAGGGTCGCTATACCTATATAAAGTTATTCTTCTATCGAGCGAATCTTTCTCAGCTAAAATAGGAGCCTTCCAGAAGTCTTGCATGTACTGCATATCTGCATGGAGTTGACTTTTTACAATTCCTTTTTCAAATCCTTCTGATTCTAAAATCCTTTCCACTTCTCGGAGCAGGTCTTTGGCGGAATACTTCCTTGTTGTATTTTTTAAACACCTATCTAAGGCCCGGTACCTAATTAAAGCATTTTTATTTATTGGCATAGATAAGCAAAGTCTTTCTTAAAGCTAATGAGAAGTTTTTAAATAAAAAAGTCTGTTCAGAAAGACTGAACAGACCTTCCGTATTCTTGCAAGGTAATCGGAACAAAATAGAACTTTTAACCTTAATTCCTTCCATTATGTCTAAATTTGCTACCCTTCTAGGTTTTTTACCCACTAATGAGCAAGAACTTGCTCTTTCCAAAATCAGCGATTTTGTTGAAGGCAAAACAGAAGACAATTTTTTTGTACTAAGAGGGTCTGCAGGTACAGGAAAAACTTCTATAGTAAAAGCAATTACGACAAAACTTAAAGAAGCTGGCAAAAGCGTTAAGCTTGGGGCTCCAACAGCTAGAGCTGCAAAAATAATTGGAGCTAAAACTGCGCATCCGTCCAAAACGCTTCATAGCCAGATTTATACGCCTGAAACAATAAAGAATGGAGGAGGAGTAAATTTTGTAAGGAAACAAAATAAAAGTTCCGAAGAAACCATCTTCATAGTTGACGAGGCATCCATGATTTCTGATACTTTAACTAAGAATGAGAACTTCTTTGTAAAGAATCCATTACTAACTGATTATTTAGATTTTGTAAAGCAAGGTAATAGTAAAAACAAAGTAATATTTATAGGAGATATTTACCAGTTACCTCCGGTTACACCGGGCTCCAATCTTACTTTCTCACCGGCTTTAGAACCAGATTACCTCTCCGGTAAACTTGGCCTTTCTGGTAATATGTTCTCATTAAACCAAGTAATGCGCCAGGCAGAAGGTTCTAAGGTATTAAAATTGGCAACAGAAATACGGGACACCATGAAACGTGGAGGAAGCACTATCAATAATTCTTTAACTAAGGTTTCAGGCCCTACACCAGCCATACACCTCTATTTGAGCCTCTTTGAGGATGGAGTTTTAGACAAAACGACTATTATATGCTGGACAAATAGAGATGTAAAGTGGTGGAACAGTGTTATACGAGAGCGCTTGGGCTATTCCGGTTCCATTGCGGTTAAAGACATTGTTACAACTCAAGCTAACTGGTTCAGTACTACAGAATGGATTTTTAAAGGAGATACAGGAGTCATTAGATCGCTGGATAATCGAGTGGAGACCTATGCTGATCTTCATTTTGTGGAAGCTGAAGTTGAATTTAGTGGGGATGCAGGAGGAAAAACCATTATTACAACTAAGATTTTACTTGAATCTCTTTCGAGTGAATCTGGCAACTTAACTCCGGAGCAAGAAAGCCATCTATTTCACCAGGTAATGACCCATAATTCGAAATTCAGGGAATCCAGAAAGCCAAGCGATGACAAGTACCTTGGCGCAATGCGATTGAAACACGGATATGCCACGACTTGCCATAAAGCACAGGGAGGGGAATGGGACAATGTAATTCTGCATCCGTATCAGCCAAAAGACTTACGCTGGCTTTATACTGCTGTTACCAGAGCTAGAAATGAAGCTTACTCCTGGGCTGCTTAGTCATGAAATAGAGCATACATTTCATAATTTTAGATAGTGTATGCTCTAATAAATATGAATTTAATTTATTTTAAGAGGTTTAAACATAAGTATTAATCTATATTTGTACACAAGGCGCCTGCGGTAAAGAACTTAATTTGCATTGTGATACGCAATGTGCTCACCAATGTCTTTACTTAGGTAGGTCATTATTTGGTTGGGTTTTATTTTTTTAACTTTTTTTAGTTTTTTTTCAAAGCTTAAGAGTTGAAAGTTCCCGCAGGCTGCCCTTAATTAAAATGGAATTATCACAGTATTATATTGATGAAATTAAAGCCCGGGTTGCTAATGGAACAACCTTGGAGGATGTAACATCTCTGATTAATTTTATTATTAACATCCAGAACGAGACTTTAGGAACCACCTATAGATTTATTAGTACCAAAAGGCTTGCCTATTACTTTGTTCACCGTGACGAAAGATACTTGAGCTTTGAAATACCTAAAAAATCCGGTGGTGTTAGGCAAATAACAGCTCCTGACCCGTTTTTAAAGAAGGTACAACGACGGCTCAACTTTATTCTTGAGGTTCTGTTTAGGCCTAAGGCCGCAGCTCATGGATTTGTAACGGGCCGCAGCATAGTAACCAATGCTAAAGTACATGTAGGCAAAAATTACGTCTACAATGTAGATTTAAAAGACTTTTTCCCTACTATTCATTATGGTAGAATAAAAGCAGTACTTCAGTTAAATTCATTTAGGATGAAACCAGATTTTGCTCATATAATTGCACATTTATGTTGTTATAAAGGCATACTTCCCCAAGGAGCTCCAACATCACCTATAATTACTAATATTACTTGCCAGCAGTTAGATAAAAATTTGGTAGATTATGCTAAATTAAATTCTTGCTATTATACCCGATATGCTGATGATATTACCTTTTCTGCAGATAAAAATGTTTTTAAAGATAAGTTTCATGAAAACTTAAAATTACATTTGGAAGCCGCTGGGTTTAAATTGAACGACAAGAAAACAAGAAAGCAGAAACGAACTCAGCGACAAGAGGTAACAGGTATTATTGTGAATGAAAAGCTGAATCTGCAGCGTACCTATATAAAAAAGATACGCGCGATGCTATATAATTGGGAAAGGGATGGATTACCGGCATGCCAAAGGGAGTTTAATAAATATTATCCCCTTGAAAAAGGATTTGTTAAAAGTAGAATTTTACCTCCTTTTGAGAATGTACTAATGGGCAAAATTTTATTTCTTGGTATGGTACGAGGGAAAGAAGATAAATATTTTATGGAGTTTACCTCCAAATACCAATCATTAAAATCATAAAAAATGGAAATTAATACTTTAGTTAAATTTTATGAAGACAATTTAGAAAATTTACAATTATTAAGATGCGTTAGAAAGAAGGCAGATGATTTTTATAAGTACCTATTTGTTCCTGATCTTAAGAATGAACTAGTCCTTTGTTTTTTTGATATGGACAAGGCAGCAATGTTTAATAATTTGGATAAGTTTTTTTTTAATCTCCAGAAACAAATAGAGATAATAATAGACTACTCACTTAAAAGTATTATAACGCTTGACAAGTTAAAGTTAGATTCTAAAACAAAAAAAATCAAGGACAGGCTTGGTAATGATAAACTCCTAGGTGAGGAGTTATTTGATAAAAAATGTAATGTCCCATCAAAGCAATTAGGAAAGAGATATTTAATTGGATTAAAATATAATGAAGTTTATTTTAAAATTATAGATTCAAATAATCAAGTACCTAATAATGCCAAAGAGATAACTTACAATGAATGGGCCAGGAGAAATCGAGAGACTAAACTCTTCGAATATATTGATAGTTTTAAATTTCAAGATCTATCAATAAATACAAAAATAACTATTTTCTTCATTTATTTTATATCTAATGAGCCATATAAAAAAGTGAATAATGGAGCGTTTGAAGAAACTTTAAGACATGTAAAATTGAATACTAAAATAACATATGCAATGCAACCATTCAGAATAAGATATTCCCATGGCAATGCTGATCTAAAAGAATGGCAATTAGATATTATTAAAGAAGTAGAAGAAAAAAACCTAGATAATCTGTATTTCTTCTATAATGAGTATTATCAAGCTCTGTATTCAATCTATTCTGCATTTAATAGAACTGGCAAAAATTCTTCTTTATTAATATAATACAAATCCGTAATTATAATTTTGTTACTTTTAATATTTAATAAACTTCAGCCTATAATGACCTTACAAAAATTTCCTAATTATTTCATCGCTGTGTATTGTAATGGGGAAGTTAGAAAGCTCTCAGAAGAAGGGATGTTACCAAAATCTGAGGTAAGATTCTTAATATATTGTAAATATGAGAAAAGCACCTCAACTGGGCAACATGCTTACTATAGCAATCAACTATTTGATAGTTCGAATCAAAGAATTGAGGACAACACTTTTGATTGGGATGGAATCAAATGTAAGATAAATGAAAAGGAAGATTGGGAAGTTGTAATTAAGCCTAGCCATAAAGGTGTGAGTCTAACAGCACATATATGGGATAAATTGATGCATCAGGAGATTAAGAAATTTAATAACACATATCATAATGGCAATGCTTTTCAAGAACTATATAATTATTTAGAGCGCTTGAAAGTAGTCCATACTCATGCTTCCTTAAGAGTAATAGATACTAAGGACAAAGAAATTAAGAAGCTTAAAGAAAAGCTAGAAGCTTTCAAGAAGCCTTAGTTTAATATATTTTTCCCCCTCAAAAGTATTAAGAATTGAAGTAAATATACCTACATAATAAAATATAATTAATCCATCAAAGCTTTAAGAAGACAATCCTTTAAATCTGTATAATATTGTATATTGATTTTAGTTATCATATCATCTGATAGCTCATTTAACTGTCTTCTGGAATTCAATGGCACCAATAAGGTAGTAGCACCCTTCTCAATAGCCAGTTCGGCTAAGTTTACAGCATTATAAACCAAGTCAATAGAACCTCCTAAGTTGAGGTGACCAACAATTAAGAGCCCACCTTTTAGACTACGCTCTAAAAGAGCACTACACAAGGAAACTAGCACACCCATACCCACTCCACCACCAGACTTAGAGGCGTCGAAAGACCTGAGTTGAACAGAGAACTCGTGACTTCGGGGATCCCTATCACCTACCAGCTCCTTGGTTTTACTATAAAGGTTTTGTTCCGCAATTCTTACGCTCTCTTGGAATTGAGCAGGCGCTGGTCGGTTCAGTATTTTCACACCACTACCTGGACCAACATTTACCTCTATCTTGTATAAACCTGCTGGTTCATCCTGCCCACTCGTATTTATGGTCCAAACCTGCCCAGGCGGTTGCGGGTCTTCGCCAATGGTATTTTCACTGTGAAGTTCTGGGGTATTCACGAATGTCTCTACTCCCTCTAATCCGATGCGGTAGCTGAAATGAGTATTTCGGAATTCAGCCGAACCAATTCTTTTCTGTTGTTCCTTTACTCTTCTACGGTATTCTAAAGATACTTTTACAGCCCAATCCAGAAGCTCATCCGAAATGGGTTCTACTGGGTTTGGCTGCATAAGCTTTAACAAGCCATTTAGCGTTTTATGAACAGCAGTAGTATCCCGGCCGCTTAAAGCACCACCAAAATCTACCCGGGGCAAAACGGAAGAAATCCGACTGTTGTCACGTAGCCGGGTCCAGCACTCGGCGAGGAAGTCACTTACCAAACCAAAGTGATTGGTGAAGTAAGCCTTATTAAGTTTAGGAAAATCCCACCCTGGAACAAAGGCATGGATACGGTCCATGAAGGCAGTATCATCCCGCATTTCAGGGGGTAATGGTCCAAACAAATGGCCAATACGTTGCTGGTGCTCTACATCCACATCGAAATTACCCACTAATACAACTCCACCATCTGCTCGAATAGGCTCTTTCCCCCGGCTAAATTCCCCACTTTCCATATAGCCTTTCATGATGTTTACCCCATCTTTCTGGTCAAAGGAAACACCTGAAACTTCGTCGAAGCAAACAACATCGTACTTGCAAACCAGCCCGCGCTCGCCACTGCCTAAGTTCACGAACATTTTAGAAACAGTTGTTTTACCCCCTGAAACTAAATGGGAGTAGGGTGAAATCTGCTGGTATAGATGGGACTTTCCTGTACCTCTGGGACCTAGTTCTACTACATTATAATTCCGCTCTACAAAAGGAATCATACGAACAAGAAGCACATTTTTAGCTCTCTCAGATAAAGCAGTTGGCTCCATGCCAACACTCCTGATAAGAAAGTCCTTCCATTCCTCTAAGGTAAAGAATTCGCGTCCTTTATAAAGTATATCTAAAACACTGCGTTGGGAAAGCTGGATAGGTCTTAAACTTGTAATGCCAAATGGTCTTCCGCTGTTCTCTTGGGCAATGGCATTATCGTATTCTACCTCAATCTCCGCATAAAATCCCCCAGTCAGCATTCTATCATTGGCACTAACCATTTCAGGTGAAATCCTAACATTATTCAGCCTCAGACTAGGTAAATAAGCTACATAACTATCAGTGCGCGAATCTAGTTTGGCAGTAATTATGTCAATAATCTTAATAGAGCCTTTTTCCCTTGCTTTCGACTTAAAGTATTCTTCCTCACCAGGTCGTACTGTTCTATCCTGAAGCTGGCGCTTTACAATTTCAAGCCCTTCCTGAATTTCTTCTTCATCAATAGTAGCGCAGTATCTGCCCAGTAAGAATTCAATTACATAAGTTGGTACAGGGTAGGTTTTTCTAAATTGTTCCAGTAAGTCTTTTCTAACAATATAACCCTCAAATGCTTCTGATGCAATTCGGTCAATTTTATCCAATTCCATAACTTATGCTTCCGGCCCAACCAGTGTTGGACTCTTATCTAAAATATTATCGTTACTATCTAAAAGTACTACTATAGCTGAATTGCCTTCTTCTGCATCATCTACCATAATAGAGCACTTGCCTTCCTTTACTGCCCGGTTTCTTGATATAGCAATAGAGGTTGAAGCGTCGGAGACTTTTGTCCTAATATCCACTTTATACCCATCTGCTCCATCTACCACTTCAATCTTACAATTAAGATTTATCCATTTAACGCTACCTATCTTGCCCTTTTTTATAGCAGCCTTTGTGTTTGTGTGGATTAACAACTCTGGTATAAGGCATTCGTGCAAAGATATACCACCGTGTGCATATTCCTGATTAGCCTTAAAAAATGAAATACCTGGTGCATAGGCAACAAAAACATGTTTGTTCCATCTCCACGGCAAGTGTAGGAGGTTTGTTTTGGCGCCTTCCTTTATAAATGCGCAACGGCCCCATCGAGTCTCGGCTAAATCTTTGTGCAAGTTTTCTTTAGGTAAGCCACCTGGCAGCAAGAGCCAGCCATGGTCTGTAACAATTTTAATTTTATTAATACCCTTAGCTGCAGCTGTTTCAATTACCTCATCTATTTGGTCAAAAAGTTCTTCTATCCTGCGAACCATACCAGCTTGTTCTTCATGCCCTTTGGTATCTATGTCGCCAATCTCGCGCCACTGCTTTTGGCCAGATGCTATGCTACCATTATTGCTGATATAGTTAAATCCGCTTTGCGCCAAGGTATTACGAAATACAGCCGTGGTTAAATCTTGAGCTGTTGTCGTTTGAGGGCGAAAATCTTTAAAATCACTTGCTTCTGCTAATGATTGCGCTACAGGAGAGACATGCGGTTTTGCAGTAGGTGTTACGCTTGGTATAGCAGACCAGGCAGAATTAAGTTCTACCTTATAATTGCTCTTTGTAAGTCTTTCAGCGTATTCTTTAGCTAATTCAAACCGGAAAGCATCAACAAAAAGCACGAAATCCTCTGGCTCCTCTTTAGCTGATTGTAATGAGAATATAGAACAGTCGTTGTCAACTAAGGATTGGAATTTATGGGTAATAGTTTCTAACCAGGGTTTATATATACAATTTATAACAGTTGATATAACAGCTTTATCTTGCTCTGATTTGACCATTGCTAAAGCCAGCCGCATTCCCTGGTCTATACGGAAGCCTTTGTCTACATAAAAGGCCTTAATATCATCAATACTGCTAGCAGGTATGGATTCAAGCGATATTTCAGCCATGTAAACCAAATGCTCAAGGGCTCGTGCCAGGGGAGTTTCGCCTAAATCAGCCCAAATCCAATCCCTGCGTTTAGCATGTTCCTGTTCCAAGCTGCGCATTTTTTGCGCAGCATCTTTAGGAAAATCTTTACAAAGGGAGTGAAGACCCTTTCTTAACTTTTCCTCTTCCTCTTCATTAATTTGCGGCCAGCTTTCTAGGGGCAAATTGAAAAAACCTAACCCCAGCACAGCAGGCTTAGCTGACCGCAAGAGTATAGGTATGTGAGGGTATTTTTTGGGTGCATTAGCATAATAATCCCATACCTGCTTCCAATTATTCTGTTGAGAACCTAGCTTTTCAGCTCCTGCTAATAAATTTTTCTTTTCTGGCTTTATCCCATACTGCGATTGACAGATATTTGAGAAAACTTCCCTTTTCTCTTGAGGTAATTTATTAAGAAAGTTCTCCCCTTCGTTTAACCACTTTAAGATGCTTGGTATTACTTCCGGGAAAAGGATACTATATAAGTAATCAACATCAATAACTGGCTTGTGATATAATACCTGGTCATCATTAAATATAAATGGCAGCGCCTTCTTTAAAGCGTCTTTGGTATTAGTATCCTGAGAAGTCTTAACACCTAAACCCACTTGCTTATTTTGGATAAATGCCAACACTGTCCATTCTTTGCCATTCTCTTGCGTCCAAACATGGCCAGTATACTGGTATTCAATAAGCGGTTGCAAAGCAATATTCTCCTCAGCCCCATTTTTCAGGTCATCCTTCGAAATACCAGGCATATAAATGATTGGCGTTTTATCCGAACCCCAAGTTGCTTCGGGCAAGGCTTTATTGACCATGCATTTAATCCAAATAGCCGGTCCCTGCTTAGACGTAGGATTATACTCTCCTAAAATTAACAGTGCCTCAAATTCCTTTTGTAACTCCGGAATAATAGCTTCCCACTGGCGCTCATGATCAGGCCAGAGTATAACCTCAGGTTTAACTACAATAGAACTATTATAATCAATAGCCTTTAAAAGGCTCTGGGTTATCTTCTTTGATAAACTCATTCTGAAATAACAGATACTTTATATCCTACAAGGTTAGCTTGAGCTGTCCTCTTCTCTTCTAATGACAGATGTTTATCATTATCACGTACTTCTCCCCAGTAGCTACCAGTAGGGTTTCTACCCCTATCTACTCCCCAATTTACACTCACTCTTTTACGCAGCACATTAGCCTGAATGAAAGGCCGAATATTAAGCCTTACACCATCATTTAAATCTGGCTCCCAACCAATAGGCTGCTGCTCCAGCGATTTCCAGCGAACAAAAATATCGTAAGGGGCTTCTCCTTCTTGTATCAGCTCCAGCTTTTCTTTTAAAGCATTTGCCGCCAACAGCAGACCATCAGCACCGCTCTCTCCGTTCTTACGTTTTTGCTCACAGTGCCTAATCCAATCGCCAAGATAGGTATAGATAAGCTTTTGCAGATTCTCTTTTGTTAGTTTGTGGTAGTTAACCAGCGCAGAGAAACCATCTTTGCGCCCATCCCAAATGTGCCAGATGAAAGGGCGGTTCTGGAAGAGTTTGCAATGTTGCTCGAAAAACTCTTCACGCAGCCATTCATCCAAACTCGCTTTCTTAGAGCCTTCTTTTTGAAGTAACTCTTCAATTGTATGGGTAGTGTAATCAGAGCCGTATACTGCCTGCAGATATTCTCTCAACCTATCAGCTGCAGGCATTTCACCGTTCACAGAAGGTATGCAAAGAATACCATCTTCATCAGTTAATTCGTCAAAAATTTTAATAGTAGCAATCAACTCTCTAGCTTCATTAGCCAACTCCATCTCCTTATCACTCTCTGCTGGCCAGCGGTAGCCAAGCATTCGGGCAGTTGCTACTTGCAATGGAGTTTCTGCTTTAACTGGATGACCATGGAATAACCATTGTGTAGCATCATCACTGTAAGGTTTGGGCAGACCGTTAGGGTATTTCTCTGCAGCAACTTTTTGCCAATGCTCTATATCAAAAGGCACTTTACCCAATGTCGCATTAGTAACATTACGCTTTTTGTCAATTTTACGAACCTCAACATTAAAATTAACACTTTGAATAAAAGCTAAAATAGGAAGGATGTCTCGATTGTCCTTAGGTAAAATAACTGCTGCACTTTGATCTAATAACCACCCTTTATAAATAGTAGATTTTAGATCTCCTAATAGTGATATAGCAACGGCATCCTTATTCCAAGCTTTATTACCCCTTTGATCTGAATCATGAAGTTGATTCCTTCTAACCTCTTTTGTTTCTCTAAGATGACCATGCTCCATATCATAATCTATCAACAACCTCAAACCAGAATAATTGCAAGTTGTATTTGATGTTCCTTGCATAAACCACCACTTGTTTTTTCTATTTTTAATTTCCCAAAAGAATCTGGTAAATTTTGGAGAATCACCATTTTGAATTCCAGCTAAGCAATCTGCATAATTCTCTAAAAATGGGAGTTCAAGGTTCCTTTCTGATATAACAATACGTGAGTCACTAGTACTATAAATTAAATTAGAATCAAGCAGAATAAGCTGACCTTTCTTAATGTATTCTTCCTTTTGCTTTACTCCTGGTTCATCAGTAACATCTAATCCATAAAACATTTTATTATTAGAATTTAAAATCAAGAGTACTACATCAGCTCCTATTGGATCTACAAATGCGTTGGATCCAAGTTGACATAGAAAAGAATTACGTCCTCTCTTAAGCAGGTCTTCTCTCAACTTAAGATATGAACTCTGATATAGCCAGTTTTGTGGAATTACTAATGCCTGAGTATTTCGGTCTCCAACTAAATGCTCTCCTCTTGTTAGAAAGATAGTTGCTAAGTCTGGTCTACCGAGTGGAAAATTAGCCTTTGCATAACTTCTAATTTTACCAGCCTGTTTTCTTTCCCCTAAATAAGGCGGATTTGTAATTACTAATGTATACTTAAGACTTAACAAATGTCCTGCTTTAGCAATACCTGCCGCAACTACTCCACGTTCTACCTGATCTTTGTCAATTTCACCACTCAATGCCTTCTGTAACACAGGTTTCAGTTCTTCAAAACTAGCAGTGAAGGCATCCGCTTTTATAGTTGACGGATCAAGTAAGCTCCCCAGTTCTGGAGCTAGTTGGAAGTGGTTATAGAGAGCCTTTATACCATTTTCCATACGTGCCTTATCTTCTAACCTATCTACTTTTCCAACTAGTTTTACCCAGTCTTCTTGTTTACCCTTTGGCGCTATGCCACTACAAGCTAGATGCATTTCAGGTAATTCTTTGTACTGCCCACAGAACTTCCAGGCTGTAAGAGCTAAGTTGAAGGCAGCAATTTGGGTACACCTTGGGTCAAGCTCCAAGCCGTTTAGGTTCTCAGCGATAACTTTATCTGTAGCTTCCTCTTTGGAGAGCCCTTCTTCGTGCATCCGTAATTTTGCAAACACAGGAAACAGAGAAGCCACAAAGTGACCTGACCCCATACAAGGGTCAAGGGAGGTCACTTCAGCCGTTTTATCAGGCCAATCTTCAAACTTTCCAGCAGCGGGAGTTCCATCTTCTGAAAACCGCAGGTATTCAAACTTCACAGGAGGTGTTATACCTGGGTTACGGCTTAACCACCAAGCGCCCAAGGTATTATCAATTAAGAAATGAACCATGTATGGCTCTGTAAACAACTGAGTAACAGCAGGAAGTTTTTCACCATCTATCTTATCGCCACTTGCATTTATCTTAGCCTTAGCCTCGCTCTGCCAAAACTGGTATACCCAGCCCAAGCTGTCATCGGCAGTAAAGTGTTCCTCTTCCAAGCTATCCAGCAGTGCCTCAAGCTTCAAACGGTCTTCGGTAGCAAAGCTTACCTGCATCAGTGGGTCATCTGGTCGGAAAATAGCAGGCAACATGCGTGAGGCATAGCCTGCCGCAGCAGCCCACTTATCCGCATATCCTTCTTCACGGGCCAACTCTTCGCAATCTTCCATACTCACCGCAACGCCGCTGGTATGCATTAGTAGCCCATTTGCTTCTAAAAACTTAGCAAACAGCATCTGATGCCAGTACTCATAAGCTAGTTCATAGGCCAAATGGCCTATTTGGTGTTCTCCTTTGTCTAGTACAGCATCACCCAATAAGCGAGCTTTATGGCGCAAACGGTTACGCAAAGAACGCTGTTCAGCATCCATGTGGCCAAAGGGCTCCGAGTGATGAACCGCTAACGCCTGTAATGCATTGCTGGCACCTAACTCAGCATGCGTTCGGGCATTTACAACTGTGTTTTCTAAATAGCTTCGCTGGGCGGATGTTAAAACTGGCATAGAATTATTAACTAATGATTACAGAAGAACTGCTTTCCAGAAGTTCTTCAATATCTTTTTTGATTTGATTTATATATTGCTCCAAATCGGTTTTACTGGTGATTGTCTTTTTAGGAGCAGCATAAGTTTTTGCTTTGGGTTGCGTCAGTTTAACTGCTTCCGCTAAGGCAGAGGCAAACTGCCCTGGTAAAGCCGCTATTTTAATATCCCATGTATTCAAGCTTTCATGCTGCAGTTGGTTTAGCATGGCTTGTGCATCCAACACCTTTACTTCTGGTCGAAGTAGGATTTGGTGCTTGGCTAAAATTTTCTGGCGCTCGTCGCTTTCTATTTTCAGGAAATGTTCGTTTGCATCAAGTTCTGCTCTTAGGTCATCATACTTAGCGTTAAACTTCTCCTTAACCTGCTGTAATGATTTGTTCAATAGGTCAGTTAGGCGAACAGCCAATGGTCCTACTAGGTCTGGTTCGTGAAACAGCAATCTGTCTTCTCTTACTGCATCCATTTCTTGCTTCAACTGCTCTACATCTGGGGTAACTGGCGCATGCTGCATCAAGGTGTTTAGCATTCGCCACATTTGCTCCCGCTTTGTCACCAATTGCGACTTATGGCTCCAATCTTTAAACTTAGCGATAAGGTCTTCCTGCTGCTCCAGCATGCTCCCCAGGCGCTGATTCCCGTCCAGGTTTTCTATATCTTTAACAAACTGAACGCTTATTGGCTCTGGAAAGGGAGAGTCCCCGCTTACCTTCCCAGCCAGGTCTTTCAGCTGAGAAAGGAAGGCATTAGAGCAAACAAACTCATCTCCTGATTTACAGCTAATTCCTGCCTCTTGGTATATTTTCCGAATCTTGATTCTATCCATCGCAGAGAGCGTATGCGTTTCTCTCTTGAAGGCAGCCGCTCCGATTTTAGATTGGTTCAGGTTAGTTTCGGGGGTAGATATATGCTCCGTTAAACGTAGCATCAAGATAACGGTGTCGATGGCATCCTGGCTCCAACCATAAGGAGACCTCATAAAGTGATTCCTAATCTCTTTACCCGATTTGGTACCGTTAGCAATAAAGCGTAATATTTCTGTGGCAATAGGATGGTCCTTTGACTCTTTATCCCATCCTATTCGCTTCATCGCTTCAGGATCATTAGCTATAGCTTTTGTAAGCGCTTTATCCCAATCTTTATAATCGCCTTTCGTAAAATCGGGGAACTGCCTCAGCGCAGTACTCTCAAGCGCCTCTTTTATATTTTCTCCTATACTGCCTTGGTCTACTTTATTACCACCCGCCAGGAATATGCTTGCCTCCTTACAGATATTGTTTATAATATCTTGTATTGCCTGCAATGCCAAGCCCTTACGGGTTTCCATACTTCTTTGGGCCTGTTGGCCTTCAGGAGTTCCTGGAAGCCCTTTGGCATCCAGGGTTTGCTTAGCTGCCAGATACTTAATAATTTCCCCTCGAAGCTCCTGGTCACGCTGCTTCTTCACATAAGCATAAGCTAGTGGCGTATTAGCACCTTCTCCACGGATGTCTTGCATCAAAATAGCTTCGTTATCGAACCAACCGTCTTTTACCCAGATGTGCAGCTTGTTTTCTGTATTTGGTTTAATTTGCTGATTCCAAACTTCAAAATCCCTTTTTTGCTTAGAGGCTCCCTGCAAAACGTTAATCGTCTTGGTCCTTTCCTTAATGAAGTTCAGGATTTTCTCTTTTCTTAACTGCTCAATTAGATCTTCACCAGAGGGGCCATTCAGCTTTTGGGCTTGTTTGCTATATTCTTGTTCCCATTCAGCGCCAACTTTTGTCTGTAGCTTAAACTCATCGTCTACAGGCATCAGTACTTTTTTGTCTACAAGCCTTTTAATTAGGTCTTTTACCTTCGTCCTGAACCTATCAGAAGGCTCGACCAGGTTATCGATTAGCAAGTCTGCAATAGTATCCTCATCAGACTTCAGGCGGTTACTCTGTCCGTTAGACGGTAGGCGATCCATCAGGAATACAGCACTAAGAATGCGACCTTCTAAGAGACCATCACCTCCTTGTGCTTTTTTCTCCTGTATTAGGTTATTCGTTTCATTCAATAACAAAGCATTCTGTAATAGCTGCTGCTGCTTCTGGTCAAAAATATAATCCGCAGGAATAACATACCCAACTCCCTTATTTGCAACATGCTTAAGGCTATCGTCCACAATTCTTAGCTGGCTACGAAGCTGACCCGATGTACCTGCCGTATCAATAACCTGTAGTACCTTCTTCCAAAATTTTCTTGTGGAGGGTAAGATAGGATAATCTGCAACTAGGTTATACTTATCATCAGTCTGATAGCCAAAATCTGTTCCAGACAAATTTCTTGATATTTCACCAAGGCTGTCTTCCAATTTCTTTTCCAGCAGCTTTATTGCAGTGGCCTTCTTCTGAAGAACCGTTTTTCGGGTTACCGTCTCTACGTCAGTATCTGAAAGTGATACTTTTACTGAAAAGCGGTCTTGTAGTGGCTGTAAGTAAGGGGTCTCTGATAAGGCACTTTGCCCGGTAGCCACTAGCAGGAACTTGCCATCGAAGTTGCTGGAAAGCTCTTGGGCAAGGTTCTGAATGTCTATGGTCTTATTTCCATCTGTACCAATAAATTGCTGCACCTCATCCAGCACTATAATAGTACAAGGTACTTTGGTGCCATAAAACAAGGGTAGTGCCTCATTTTTTATAGTTTCAATCAATTGCTCCCGGCTAATTGTATCAACTCTTTTAAAATTAGCTTTGAAGTTTTCTTTTACCTTGGCCTCATTCTCGGCAAATTCTGGTTTGAGTTGGAGTAAGCATTTAGCTAATACAGAAGAAACGAACAGATTTTCATATTCCTTTCTAAAGTCTTTGCCTTCTGCCTCCACCAAAGCTTTCAACTCATCCAGTATGCCCTCTTGCCTAGCCCAATAAACAAACTTAAAATGATGATATTGCTGTGGTAACTTTAAAGCATTGAGAAATAATTGGAGAAAGGAATATCTTATATCATGAGAAGGGAAGTCTTTTAGGGTGCCGGCAACAGATAATTTCCCGTAAAGCTTCTGCTTTCTATCAAGTTCAACAAACAAGTCATTTACATCATCTGGCAAGGTTTTTAATGACCTAGCTGTAGCGCCATCAGGAAACTTAAAGTCCTCCCATAGATAACCCAATATTTTAACTAAGTGGGATTTACCACTACCAAAGAACCCACTTACCCAAGCTGCTGGTTGTTTAGGAGAATCGATATGTTTGAGATAGGTTTGTAAAATTCTGACTAGCCCTTGCTGGTATTCGCCTTCACAAACAAAGGTTTTTAGTTCATGCCGAAGTACCTTCAGCCCATTCTCATTGTGGGAAGTGTTAATTTCCACAACCCCGTCATTAACTAAGTTGTTATCGTCTGGATTAAGCTCAAAGAGGTCTTTATTATTCATATGGTGTTAATGTTATGCTGTAATAGGCCGAGCCAGATAACTCCAGCCATCACGAGCATCTAATAATCTATATTGGTTTTTACTAAACTCACCCGGGAAAAGCACCAGCATTCTACCCTTAGCATAGTCGGAGGCCGTGCTAATTATATTTGATAACCTGGCGAATCCAAAAATGGCTGTTACATCTTTTATAACTATAATGGTATTATCATCAGCTTTCGCTTTCTGAATCTCATCCTGTATATAATCAATAACAAATGGCTTAAACTCCACTTCAAGTTGGTCAGCTAAAGCTTCTGGATCGGAGAAATATTCCTCCCTGTATTCATGTGAAGCCATCCAATAAGGAAAGCACTCTTTTAAAGACACCGGTACCCAATTCTTTCCGGCATTGCGAGCAGCAGCTTCAAAATCACCTAATCTTAAGTCTATTTTCCTCTGATCGGCAGGATCATAAATTAAAAACCAGACTCTTTCCTGGCCAGATAAGGTTTGTGCCCACGGTTCAGCAAGAACCTGCTCAAAGGCAATTAATAAATTATCGACTTTCGAAGCCACTCAATTTTAATTTAGTTAAAATCTTATCAAAAGAAATAGCAGTAACACTCCCAGCAAACTGATACTGAACCAAACCTTGCTGGGCCGCTTCCACAGCTAACTCCCGCACTTTTGCATCGGGGAGGTCCAAAGCCCTTACCCACTTACTTTGCAGGATAAAATCCCCGCGACTGCCGCTTAGGTAGGCCAATAGCATTGCGAAGGCCAAGGCATAATACCCAGGTTTAACTTTGGTCCGTAATGCCTTAATCTTTCCTGTAATATAGCCAGCTTGTTTCCAGGAGCTGATTATATTTCTAGCGGCAGACTTCCGGGTTTTGGGGGTAAACCGACCTGGGTGATAAGCTTCAATATTCTGCTCCATGTAATCCACTGCTACTTTTTCTCCCAAAGTAGTATTTATAACCGGTTCAATACTTTCCGCTAATAAAAAATCCCGTTTACAAGCATATAATAAGCTAATTATAACCCTATCACTAAGATTTGCTTTTTGCCAAAAGTACTTGAAGCAGGTAAAAAATGGATTACTATCTTCAAACCCATAGAGCTTCTTCAGGTAAAGGGTTGTATTATCCTGATTAGATTTCGTCAATTTATTAGTTACATTTCCCTTTAGCGCCTCCTGGTAGTTATTATTATCTAAAGCAAAATCCATTACCCTGGATAATTCCGATAGCATAATTGTCCTACTTGTATGTATTGTAAGTTCTTTTATTGGTGAAGCCATAATGGATTTTACAACCTATTAGTATAGAAAACTAGATTTAGGCTTTAAATTTAATTTATTAAAATCCATTCTATAGTGCCAGGTCCCATCACCAATAGTATTTATTTCGGCATTAATTATAAACCACTGGTAGCTAACCAAATAATTATTTCTACACTAAGGGAGATTTACTATTACCACAATCTACTACTTCTGAGCAGGCGCTTAAAATAAATATTTGACTTATTAAGCCCTAATGTAGAACAATTCCTTTATATTCCAACCAAGAACTATATACAAAAAAACAAATATTTTACTTTCACACAATACTCTTAAAATGAATAGAGAAGAATTAAAAAAAGAATTCTTGAATGAATGGCCAATAAATAGAGTAGGTAATATGGTTTTAGAGGAGTATACAAATTTAAATAAAACATCCTTCTGCTATTGGCTTGAATCAAAAACCCAAGATTTGGGAAGTATATGGGGAGGTTCCTCCTTTAAGTTCGGTATCTATAGAAAAAACAGTACGAAAGTAAACACAAACAAAGGCTATTCATCTGATAATGAATATGCCTGGGTTACAAAATATGGTAAAACTGCTGATGAAGCATTTTCAACTGTTAAAAGCGTAATCAATGAAATAGTAGATGCTGCACAAAAAAATGAGCTCCAAAGAATTGATAAGGTAAATTTAGGCCCTGCCTATAAATGGAAAGTAGCATTCCTTTACTCAGATTATAAAGTAGTTAATATTTATAAACCGGAGGCACTACAGTTTGCTGCCGAATCTTTGGGAATGAATAAGGTTCACAATTCCCCTTCATCCGAATTGCACAAGTTTATTATGGGCAACAAACTTCTAACCGAAAGTTATTATGGATTTACAGGAAGGCTATGGCATGAATATGCTGCCAGCTTGAAAAATACCGGATTACCAGGAGCTAATGAATTACCCCCAATGAGCGCTGATTTAACAAACGAAAAGATTGCACTTAATACTATCCTCTATGGACCTCCCGGAACTGGGAAAACTTTCAACACCATAAATATTGCGGTAGAAATTTCCGACCCTGCTTTTTACGAGCAGAATAAAGATGATAGAGCAAAACTCCGTGAGCGTTATAATCAATTACTAATTAAGGATTGGGGGAATATGCAAAAAGGCCAAATAGGCTTTTGTACTTTCCACCAAAACTTTACCTATGAAGATTTTATAGAAGGCATTAAACCTATTAAGCCAGCAGTAGAAGACAACTTCCTAAAGTACGATGTCCAAGATGGTATATTTAAAAAAATTACCGAGCGGGCTCATTATTTCTCAAATGGATTAGTGCTGAAGAACAAAGCCTTAATAAACATTAAAGAGAGTGATTACCAAAATGCAAACTTTTATAAAATTTCACTTGGGGATGTAAATAAGCCAGAAGACCAAGCGATTTATGACTATTGCATTGAGAATAGTTGCATTAGTATAGGCTTTATGGGTGGATATGACCTTACAGATAAAACCATAAATGATTTCAATCAAATAGTTCAGGATAATAATTGGTCACGATATGCTGCTCAGGCCATGAACTATTTTAACCATTATCTACAAGTTGGAGATTACTTTATAGTTTCAAAAGGAAATTATAAAGTGCGGGCTATAGGGAAAGTGATTGGAAGCTATTATTATGATGAAAATGCTCCTATCCCGAGTTACCATTTTAGAAAAGTGGAATGGCTCATTGAAAACACTGAAATACCTATAGCAGAAATTTATCAGAAAGCGCTATCTCAACAAACAATCTACTCCCTTAATAAGGCCTGGATCAACAAAGAATTCTTTGTGTCCAATATATCTACTTCTGCTAGAGATAATCAGGTCCAAAATTTTGTGCTTATCATAGATGAAATTAACCGGGGTAATATCTCCCAGATATTCGGCGAATTAATCACTCTAATCGAGAAAGACAAAAGAGCCGGTAAAGATGAAGCTTTAGAAATAACCTTACCTTACTCAAAAGAGGTTTTCTCTGTACCACCCAACTTATACATTCTGGGGACTATGAACACTGCTGATAGAAGTGTTGAAGCTTTGGACACTGCTTTACGCCGACGGTTCAGTTTTATAGAAATGCCACCTAAGGCTGAAAAGATAAAGTTTGAAGGCAGACTTAAGGATATGGCAGGCATGCTAGGGGAAATTGATTTAGTAGAATTACTTGACACTATTAATAAACGAATCGAGAAACTGCTGGACAAGAACCACATGATTGGCCATTCTTACTTAATGAATGTTTCTAATATAAACGATTTAAAACAAGCATTTTATGAAAGTATTATTCCCCTTCTTCAGGAATACTTTTATGGAGATTTTGCCAAGATTGGTCTAGTATTAGGCAGTGGCTTTTTTAAAGCAGAACCTAAAAATCAGGCCTTAGACAAAAAGATATTTGCTGATTTTTTCCACGAAGCTATAGATGAACTTAGCAGTCGAGAAGTACTTAGGCTAAAAAACATTTCTAAAATGACCGACGATGACTTCACTGAAGCTCTGCAAAAATTGCTAAACAAGAAGACTGAGAATGCCACCTTATAAAAAATTAAATATCTCAGTTTTTGAACATGAAAGTTTAAGAGCCGGCGAAAGAGGCTTTACTGTATCCCATCTGGAAACTTTACAACGATACTTTGGTGAAAAAGGGACACCTAGCTTTACGCTTATACATAATGGCATAAAATTTACCGAATATGTGGGTGTCCTAAAGGTCGGGGATATAAGTATTGAAGTTTTACCTAAAATTGACCGCTCTGAGACTGATACTGAAAAATGGCAGAACATTCTTATCAATATGCTCAGGCAAGCAGGTTTAATGAAGGTTAGGACAAGTAGCTCTACTTCTTTAAAAATAAAAAGCAACTCTATCCTTGACATTTACTTCGAACTGTTTGTAACTGAATGTGAACAACTGCTGCACCAAGGTCTGGTAAAAAAGTATCGTAAGAAAGAAGGAAATTTATTTTCCTTAAAAGGCGCATTACAATTTAATAAACATATAAGCCAGAACCTTACGCATCAGGAACGCTTTTACACCCGCCATACCACATATGACCGGGAGCATCCACTAAACCAGATATTATTTAAGACTATTCTACTACTTCAAACTATAAATAATTCACCTGCATTAACAAGTCGTATAAACGGCCTTTTACTTAATTTCTCTAATATCCCCGATATTAAAGTCAGTGAGGCGCTTTTCCAGCGCCTGTCCTTTGACCGCAAAACTGAGCCCTACCGTAATGCAATAAAAATAGCAAGACTCCTTCTGTTGAATTACCACCCGGATGTTACATCAGGCCAAAATCACGTACTGGCACTGATGTTTGACATGAATCACCTTTGGGAAACGTGGGTACTTAAAGTCTTGCATAAAGAGTTATACTATAAAGGTTACTCTGTTGAAGGTCAAATAAAAGAACGCTTTTGGGAAAGCCATGAGCAGCATAAAAAATACATTAAGCCGGATATTATTATAACTAATCCGAAAGGTAAAAAATGTATTATTGATACAAAATGGAAAACACCTTCCTTGGGAAAACCCTCCGACGAAGACCTCAGGCAGATATTTGCTTACCTTCTTCACTTTAAGGCTGATAATGGAATACTCCTTTATCCAGGAGAAAGAGAAATAAGAATTCGAGGGAGTTATATTATAAATGGAGGCTCTTGTGAAATGGTTTATGTGCCGGTTATTAAGGATGATAATTTAGTTTATTCGGGTCTTATTGATTCAATTCTATTTACATAATGAGAATAGAGTATTTAAGACTTAATCTGCCGGATGATTAAATGTAATCGTTTATTGAGTCTAATCTGGATACTAAGGGATTTACTTTATCCATTTTTTTAAGATGAGCTCCCTATTTGTTATTTTATTCTCTTCAACAATAAGAGAATCAATATTCTCAAATATAGTGCTATCAGTTTTCATTTTACCGTAAGTTTTTATTGTACCATAAACAAAATATTTTCCGGGGTTAAGACCAAACTTACTTGCTTTACCATTATGATCAGTGATTAATTGGTAAGTACTTCCGCTACAGCTTCTTCCCCCAAAAACTACCCTACTGATAAACACACATAAATTAACTCCACTAATTTTTGTCCCTGTTGTGTCAGTAACAGTGTATTGGAAGCCAACTGGAATAGGAACAACTCTTTCCAGTTTTAAACTTTTAATTTCTACGTTATTTTCAATGACTTTAATCGTGTCCGTTGCTGAATAATCAACATCACCTATCTTAATAGATGCTTTTACAAAATAATCTCCTTCTGTAATTCCAAATTTATAAACCCGACCTTTGGCATCCGATTTTAATTGATAATCACTTGTTTCACAAGTGCCCTTCTCAAAAACTGATTTATTTGTAAAAATGCAAACATTGACATTACTAATCTTTTCACCTTGTGGATCCACAACGGTTAAGTGAAAACCACTTTGTTTTTTGGTTGCAATATTTGCTTCTAATACAATTACCTCCTGTGGAGCTTCTACATCCTTTAGAGCAGCATACACTACTTTCTCCACTGTTTCTTGATATTGAATTCTATATGAGGTACCTTTCTTTAGATTCATGAAGTTGAAATATCCATCATCATCGGTTGTTGTAGAAAACAAAAAATTAACCAAATCAGGAGATGATGTGTAGGATAATGTTACTTTTTTCTTTGATAAAGGAGTTGGTGCATTTTGTTGAGTTAAAGTGTCTACTAAATATAGCCTCCCACGTATACTTTCTTTTTCTGACAAGTCACCTTTAATATCATCTTTTTTACAAGAGCTAACAAACAATAAAATTAAAAGCAGAATAAAATTGCCTTTCATAATTTCCTATTTAACTAAACCTAAAAACTTAACTACCGCTGTTGGCTCAAGGCTGAAGTTGAAGTATGAACCATTATAAACATAATTTGATTTCTCATTAATTATTTCATTATTTAGCAAAGTATAATTGGTAAACCGATAAAAGTGGAACCCATGACCAATTTTAACACCTGGGACTATATCTATTCCTAATCCTGTATGAAGGTTGTAAAGCGGCTTTGGAAAACTAAGCCCACCAAAAATTGATATCCGACTTAGCATTTTCTGATTAAAAGGCATCTTCCAGACTGGCCTGTCATCTGCCATAATGATTGGAATAGGATAAAAGTTTAAACCAGCTATTAACCTAAGTTGTTCCTCATCTCGAGTATTAGAAATAATACCATTTGAAATTGTTGCTGCATTCCTGGAGAAAGGATTTAAAACGTATGCTAATCCTATGCTCCCAGCAACCCAATGAGTGGGAGCTGTTTTATAAGCATCTTTTTTGCTACTAATAACCTTACTTGATTTAAGGTCAACTACAGAAAGTTGAATATCCTTTCGTGTTGCCTTTTCTACAGGGGCAATATCTACAACTAAATTCCGGTGTTTTGCAGTAGTATCTGTTTTTGCATCAATTTTAACTGGAGGCAATAAAAAAGATTCTTGATTCTTAATAAATTCAATAACTGCGAGCTGATTATTTATATTATACAATATCAGCTCTTTGTTATATTTCAATATTACTGGTTTAATGATAGCATCTATTCTAGATTGGAAGTAATTTAATCCATCTCCTAAATTTTCAAACAGTAAAGCTCTATTATTACTATTTGTTATCTCTTTTATCAAAGCATTCCTCAAGGAAGGGCAGCTGTCTAAACCTAAATCATTAATATAGTTATCAATTGAAAATGAAATCTTTAACTGTTCTTGGATTTGCTTATTTTTATCATCTATTATTTTTAGGTTAGCAGCATCTTTTTCAATCATTAAAGTTTTATTCCCAATAAGACCTTTATTAGAAAGATTTTTATGGGATTGCTCACCAATAGCTATATTAAAAGGAGGAACTTTATCTGTCGGCTTTGGGACTACTAGTTGTGCTAAGGTAAGAAGGGCACTTGGAAGGCCCGCAGTGAGCCCCGCAACACCTGCTAATGCATCACCGGCTTCGTTAATTTTCGCAATTGTGGTTGACTCATCTTTGATTTCTTTTGGATTTTCGGATAAGACAAATTTTTCATTGGGTTTAAGATTGTAGGCAACTACTTTAACTTGCACATTATTACCTATAGTCTCGGTGAAGTTAGAAGAATCTGCTTTTAATTTATTAGAAGCATCATACATTCGGAAAGCAGTCTTACTTTTCTTTCTTTCTAAGGAAGGAAATCTCAACACAGAAATAGTACTGAATACTTTTTGCTGGTCAGTTGCACTATTAGTATTCTTTTTCTTAAGTGTTTCTACTTTGTCTTTGTACCTTTTGGTAAAAACCATCCTACCTTCACCACTTTGATTAAGTAGACTATCAAACTTTGTATGATCTACCTGTCCTTCATTAATAGTATTGGAGTTAATTAATAATTTAATTGAATTTTCTCGGTAAGCATCATACTTCTTTGCACCCTCTTCATCAAAACTTCTGGGTAGATTGAGTTTATCTTCATCAGTAAACCCAAATGGATTTATTGTCAACATTCCTTCATTTACCCATATCCACTGTTTTACCCAATTAGATTTTAATACTTTTATAATATTGCTATTATCGAAATGGGATTTAATTTCTTCATAATTGTTTATTAATATCTCATCACATACATAAGTATCTTCCTTCTCGATTAATTTTTTTAGTTCTTCTAGTGATTTTGCTAAACCAAGGAAACTGGGAATATCCTTGTTATAAAAAACACCAGGTTTGACACTCCTAATTATTATATCATTCTTCAACCCTTCTGAATAAAAGCTTTGTATAAACTGTTCCTTTAGATTTGCGCTTAAAAGCTTCAATTCGTAT
The DNA here is from genome assembly GCF_007991635.1 of Adhaeribacter aerolatus. Lineage (GTDB taxonomy): Bacteria > Bacteroidota > Bacteroidia > Cytophagales > Hymenobacteraceae > Adhaeribacter > Adhaeribacter aerolatus. The sequence continues at coordinate 101,960 of NZ_BJYS01000005.1, forward strand.
TCATCATTTATTTTAAAACTAGGAGTTTCCAAATACATTGGCTTATTATATGGGCTACTTTTAGGTCCCCAAGTCAGCTCAGGTTTCACTGGAACACCTGTATGCTCAGGTTTTGCATTTACTTTAATGACTTCTTCTGCTACCTTTTCAGCATCGCCCTCCTCCTTTATTCTAGGGGATTTTGATTCATCCTTTCTTCTTGAAGGATGGGGTTTTATTGGCACACCTGAAAGCCCAGGTTCCGCTTTTACTGTAAATATGTTACCGAATAAATTATTTTTTAAAAAGAATTTGCTATGAAGGTATTTAAAATCTGTTGGTGTTGCAGTTAATGTTGCTTCAGCATCAGATTTCGAAAGAATATCTGAAATTTCTTTCATATCTGACTTTATAACTTCATAATCATCTCCCCACAGATAAGCATAGAGTGCTACCAATGGATTTGTTTCATCTGATAAATTCTTATAAGTATTATTAAATTTCTGTTGAAGGTACTTATTAAAGTTATTGTGCTGTTCTGAAGGGTTGTCTATCCTTAAGATAAACTTATACTCCTTTTCTTTTTTTAAATAAAAAGCCGATTTTTTTTTAACCTTCCCATACTCATCAAAATGGATATTGATTGTTTTTTGTCCAAGTACTGTCAAAGATTTTAATGTAATAAGAAAGAAAAGAATCATAAATTTGAGCAACTTCATATTGTTTTTATTTCTTTGTGAGAGTTTTTCAACCTTGAAAGTAGCATATTAAGTGCCTTATTTTATCAAATCTGGTGCACCTCATAATTTTGACAATGTATAAGCTATAATTAGGTTATAAAATACCTAGATATAGGTATTTTATAACCTAATTATATGTAATATTCCTACAGCAAGTGTGAAATTCCGTCATATTATTTGTGATACCCTAGCTCTAGGGCTGCATTATTCAAGTAAAGCAGAATCTATTCTTCGGAAATGGCAAAGCTGACTAAGTAAGCTTACACCACAATAGTGACTATTGCCCCTAAACCCCTTCTAATTTAGATTTAAATTTTAGTTGGATTGATTGCACCTTTTTTATTTATTAATCTTAAAATAAACAGCCCGCACTACTATCCGGAGAGCGGACTGTTTATCATTATTTAATTAATTACCATTTACTTTAAAAACCAGCTGGTATTTTCACCATCCAGTGCCTGCTGCATCTGGGTAGTAAAATCAAGCGCATTGACGGAGCGGTCCAGAAACTGGTCAATATAAGTGGACTTATTCGCCCCTGTAAAAAGGTTATATAACCTCCATAAGTTAATGTCCCCATCGGCTTGCCGGCAAAAGCTGCTGTCTTTGTAGTAGTCATTGCAAACGGCATTCAGCTGCGAATCTCCGTAGAGCAGTTGGGGAATACTCTTTTTCTCTTCCCCTGGCAGATAGGCGTACATCCGGCAGCGACCTAACAAATGCGCGAACTGCTGCTCTGTGATGGCGTACTCGGTTAAGGTTTGCATCTGCCGCAGGTGTTTGTGCTGGTCATAGCTGTCCAGCAGCCGGTATATACCCGAACGGAGCTGGTCCAGACCTGTCACCTTCAAATCAGCCAAGTACCCATCAGTACGAACACATAGGTTGGTGCACACCAGGTTCTTGAAGCCAATAAATAGCTTAAAGTGCTCAGATGCTCCTTTCTTGTTGTAGAGGTTGTCCTGGTTATAAGCTTTTACTCCTCCAACCATTAAGGTTAAGGTGTTTCCATCTATGGTATCCATAATGGTCGGAATCTCTAAACAGAACATCATCCGCTCGTAGTAAATGGTGCGTTCCCATTCTTGTAGCTGATTAGCTGGTTTATCTTTCGCATCTGGGATACGCCCTTTTATTGGGTGTGATACCCGTATCTGGGGCTGTAGAATCTGCTCTCCCCGGAACAGGTCTGTCACCACTTCCTGTGTAGCCATAATGAAATCAGACTGGCTAATCAGCGGCTCATTATCTTTGACGAACACCGGAATGATGTGGTCTTGTCTAATTTCCCGGAACGACATGGCTGTGGTGTTGGCCTCTATAAAAGCACGAGAGCTGGATTGTTCGTCCAGCTCAGTGTTAAGATGCATTAAGGTGGGTCTGTTAACCCTAGAGAGTGTTGGTAGTGTTTCCATTTTAATTAATTGTTTGGTTTAGAAGTTGATTGGTTAGTAAAGTTGATTGTTGAATAAATTGCTTTTGTTGCTGAAAAGCATTGAGCAGCGTTTTCTTCTGTTCATTAGATATGCGGTGGAAAATGGCAGTGAGTTCCTCCAGGCTAGCACATTGACCTATCTGCTGCCGGATAGTCTCATCATCCATACCAGGCTCCGGCACTGCACTAAGGCACCACTGTAATATTTGCTTACCGGTTTCGGCAGAAAGCTTTTGTTCGGGTTTACCCTGAAAGAGGCTGGTGCGGTCTTTGGAAGCTACGGCATTGTTTTTCATGTCCAGGTCAAAGACTAAGGTAAACTCGTAGTCTATGCCGTCCCGCTGGATGGTTTTAAGCTGTACTTTCTCGGGTACCATGCGGCCATTTTTATCCACCAGCACATAATCCTGCTTCGTGCGGGCAGTAGCTATCACGTGACAGGAGGACTGTAAAATGGATTGCACAAATTTGTTGTGGCGGGGCGTAACTTTACTCCAGTTAGTAAAGCTGTTACCAGCTAAGCTGCCGTGGTAATCCAGTAAGAACTCCCACTCGAAGGAAATACCATCAATGATGACCACTTCCATGCCGGCGCTTTGGCATACCTGTAAGGCTTCCATGTATTTCTCCGGGGAGAAAGGTTCATGTAAGGATAAGACGTTATATTCTCCCAGGTGTGAGTAAAGAGAAGCCGAACCATATTCCGTATCAATGACGGCAATCTTGGCCCAGTCCCCGCATAAGCCAAAGGCTAGGAGTAAGGCACTGTAAGTTTTACCAGAGCCCGAGGGCCCTTGTAGGCACAGGCGTATTCTGGCCTGCGTCCGCTTTGCTTTTTGTAGTTGCATAAAAAATTTAGATTAAAGATTAAAGATTAAGGTTAGATATAGTGAGGGGAAATACAGTCATGTTCGCTGTACCAAGCCTAAGCTTGGGCCTATGTAAAACATGTTATAGAAATGAAGAGCAGGAGAAAGTAATACTTAGGGAGCAGACTATCCCAGTAGCAAGGTGCGTGGAAAAAATAGGTCAGGCTCTCGCGCTATAGTTATTACAACCCAACAAGTAGACTATTTTATGGGCACAATTGACCAGGACCCATTTGGTCGTGGGTACCATCGCGTGCAGCAGTAGAGAGCAAGAAAACTCAAGAATGCAGGAGGGGGAAAATGAGTCCGTCTACTTCGCTACCGTGTACAATTGTGAATTCAATTAAAGGTCTGTATAGATTGAATTACGTTGTTATTACATGCTGATATATTTTGTGTATCCAGAAAAGGATTAATCAAGAATATAGGAGGGGGAAAACCTAAATGTTTTGGGGTGCTAATTATTTCGACCGGGGGTGGTTTGCAGGTGTGCCTTCGTACTTGGCAAGCTGTTCACAAAAATCGAGTTTTCTGTTTTCCCAGATAACTACTGACCGATTCCACTTGAAATAAATATTCGTGAGATGTTAAAATGGGGAATGTATAAAATTTCTTGTTTGTGCAAAATTTCCGATGGGGGTGGTTTACATAAGTACCTAGGGGTGTTTAACCCGCAGGTAGTTACTCATTACCTGTTTCTTCCAAAGTAAGAACGATTAACTTAATAGTAGAATTGCTATGAAAGAAATATGCCTTCCTTAAACTGGTAAGTACTCCCTAAAGCTGGGTGTGGCTTTGGCTAAAAGCCTGTAATCTATTTAGTTTACTTAGTTAAATCTTTATCCATAAACTGCAATAGTTCTGCCGGTTTCAAATCTAATGCTTTAGATAAGGACAATAAAGTGAGGATGGTAAAATTATGCTGACCATACTCAATTCGTTGAATCTGTGAAACAGACATGTTAGCCTCAAAGGCTACATTAGCTTGTGTAAGGTGCTTTGCAATCCGAAGCCGCTTTAAGTTCTGGCCGAAATTCTTTAGAAAAGTATTTTCGTCTATGGTTTCCACTTAGCAAAATCACGACAAAAATAAATTTACAACACAGCATGCATGCTGTGTAAAGGATTTTTCTTTATCTTTGGTCAGTCATAATTTTTATAGGAACCACATGTTAAAGATTTATAACTATGAAGATACCGGTAAAGATGGCTTCTTCATGGATGCAGAGATTGAAAGTAAAGCCGATGGGTTAAGGTTTCAGAGGATTTTCCGGAATGCCATCGAAGCAAATCGGCAAGTCGAGTCTACTTTCGGCTACAATAACAAGTTCAAGGAAGTGTTGGTTATGAAATACCCGTTAAACCAAAGATTCCGCCTTGTGTATAGCGACAAAGGAAGTAACAGTCCTGGCAAAGCAAGTATCAGCTTGGGTGTATATCAAATGAAAGCAGCTAATTCCTAGTACTTGGCAGGCACTTACTACTAAACAAGTGGTGCTTTAAACTACTTCCAATATAGGTCCATTGGGCTAGCAAGAAAACTAAAGGATAGTACTTTATACAAAATTGACTGAAATGTTTTGAATCCGCTTATCTTTCAAGAAAAATTAACCCTATCCCAGATGAATAGGGCTAAATTCCATTCTTGGTAACCTTATCTGGTTAGAGAGCCTTCTTTGTTACAGGTGAATTAGGAAGGATGGTTATGGAACCTTTTCGCTATACCGGCCATTAGTCGCGTCATATTCAAATGCTGAGAAGCCTAGCTTGCCTATAAATTTAAATTTTACCTTCTGTACGTAAACGACAACCAGGTTCTGGTCCATATGCCGGTAAACGCAAAGTCCATTGTGCGTCTTATTGAAGAAGTTAGCCGAACCCGAAATAGAGTACATAGTAGGAACTTCGTATTTACCCGTTTGTGGGTCCTTTGATTGTTTTGCCGGATGGGCCACTAAAAATACATGGACATCATGATGCAGGGCAAATTTGACGAGTTTAGAGTAAACTAGGCTGACGTACTCGGTTTCACTCATATTTATCGGGCGTCGATGGTCGATGCAGTTATAAGGGTCAATGACAAAGCTTTTAATGCCTTTTCGCTGCACTAACTCTTTTGCTTTCGCTAGTAGTCCATCTACAGAAGTTTCCACCTCCTGCTCGTTTATAAAGTAAAAATGCTGGTTAATACAATCCTTCGCCTGCTTAGCTTCGTCCAGAGACATTTTCTGCTTAGCATCGGGATGATAAAACTTTTTCCCAACGTAGCGCTCCGCCAGTTTAACAAAATGGATAGTGGGGGGAGTTTCGGCCGAATATATTCCATGCGACCAACCTTTCTGGGTTAACTTTAGCAGAATCTCATCCAGGAACTCTGACTTACCGTGTCCAGGAATGCCCGTAATGGTGGTAACTTCTCCCGGCCGGAAAGTCAATAGCGTATCAAATACAGGGAACCCAATGCTTTCTCCTTTGGGATAGCCATTTTCGTAGAGGTTATCTATTTCGGATTCCATATCCGCTACGGTTATGATACCTTCAATGGGGAATGGTTTATAATTGGCAAAGACCTGTCTTACCGCAGCAGAACCATGTTTTACCAGCACCTCATTTATATCCTTACAATCAGCGGGATATTCAACATAATAACAATTTTCTTTGCCTAATCGGCGAGCCAGTTCAATGCGCAGCGCTATACCGGGTGAATCATTATCCGTAGCCAGGACAAATGTGGTAATCTCAGAGAATTTTTCCCAGTCAATGTCCAGGCATTCCAGCTTTTGCTTCTGGTCTTCTTTACTCGCTCCCGTTGGAACAGAAATTGCTGGTAAATCCATCTCCTGAAATACGGTAATAGCATCTACTTCCCCTTCTGTGATAACACAAACGGATTGCTCCTGTATGGCATCTATGTTATAGAAAGGAAGTTCACAATCTTTTTCCAGGGTAAAGGACTTTTGTTTTTCGCCTGATTGCTGGCGGCACTCAAAACGGCTTTTAACATTAACTACCTCGCCATTCTTTTTGTAAGGAAAAGCAACGTGTAGTTCCTTTTTGCCCGTTAAAGGCGTAAATTTCTCAATGGGGCTAATACCAAACCTCGCTAATGTTTCTAGGGTAATACCCCGCTTTTCTTTAAACCAGCGAACCATGGTTTCGGTGGGTGCTGCTGGTATAAAGCTAGGCTTCTGGTAAATCCGTTTTGGTTTTTTTTCCCGCCCATAAAGCGTATTCTTGATAACACCAGCAAACTTACAGTAATGGCAGTTCCAAACCTTTAAATCTAAATTTACCGATAAACTGGTATCGCGGGGATTTCCTCTGTCAGGTGGACATTGGGGACACTTTACTTTTATACTACCTGTTGTCCGGCCTTTAGTATCTATACCGGCTTCGGACCAACTAGAAAAAGAGCTCATTAAATAACCATTTTTAGAAATAAGGGATTAGAGGAGGATGGCATTAAGGGGATTGTTAAATCATCTTGCCAATGCTCGCCACGGAGCCAAGTGAGAGGGTCTTTGCGAAAATTAATATCAGGGGTTTTATTAATGTAGGCAGGAAGGGCTTTAATTATTTTCTCTTTGGTTACATCAGAAAGCTTATTCCAGAAATCTTGGCACTTCTTTTTTCCTACCTTTTTATTATAGGCATTCCAAAACTTATGAAAATCATTCTCTCGGGCGACTTGGTCGCTTTGAGCATTAATTTTATTAGAAGTTGAAGAAGAAGATGGAGTTGTAATGTTGGCTTTTGGTACCAAGGGTGGTTCAAGGGTGGTTAAACCACCCTTGACTTCTTTTAAATTGTTAAATCCTTTATCCCGCCATTCTTTGCGCTTTTGGGCAGATTTTTTACCACCTGCTGAGCTTTTTTCGCGCCACTCTGCCTGCTTACCCCGTTCTTCTAACAATCGCATATTAACTAAGCGTCCAGCTTTAGTAGGATGTGGTACAAAGCAATCTTTTACTAAATGGCAACCACCATCTAACCACCCTTGACCCATTCGGGTAAGACGAGCCAACAACTCGTCATTATCCGGAATGGAACAATCTTCATCCATCCAGGCATGGCATAAGAGTAGTACATAGGCCCCAACCTGCTCTGTGGTCATTAAAGTCACCTTGGTTGATGATAAAAAATCGGGGACATATAATTGAAATGCTGGGGCCTTCATGCTTCAATTAAATTAAAGAGGGTTACATTATTTTGTTGCTGCCTTTTTTTCCTCCGGCCATCGAGATAGTTTAAAGCCCAGGAAGGGTGATAACCTTTAAACTGGCCGAAGTCAGCAAGGAAATCATCTGCTACATCTTCCTGCTTAGTGAAAGGCGTAAACATAGGAATAAAGGAAGGTTGGTAAATACCTGCGGGTCGGGACACTCTAACTAAGCTTCTTTTGCTGTTGAGAATTTGTTGAATGATGGCCCACACATCTGCATCTGAAGCGCTGGGGAAGAAATATTGCACAGTTTCAAACACATTCTTCTTTCTGCTGGCAGTTTCGCCGTTATACCGGCAGGGAGTACGATGATATTGTTCATCCGCCCAAAGCTGCAAAAAGAGGTGGTCTTTCAATCCCCAGGTTTCGATAACAGCTCGGTATAAAGAACTATCCCCATAATAGAAGGGAGTCTCATATTCTTGAAAGGATGGGAATAGGTATTGAAAAATTTGCTTTTGCTGAGAACGGGAAAGGTTTGGATAAGTGTCCACAATTACTTCCTCCCCCTTTTCTTAATTTTTGCCAAATACCACTTTAAGTCCTTTGTTGAAATGCCATTACTTTCAAAGTAATCATGTAGTTCAGTTTCAGACCAGTACTTATTGAGCATAGGTTCAGCCTTATGAATTTCTGTTATTAATTCAACTCTATTTGTTTTTAATTTAACTTTACTAGGGAAGAATAAAGAATTGAGGAGATTGTGGGTTTTCTTCAGCATGACTATCCCCTCCTTTTTTTAGTTGGCAGATAAGCCGTTGCTTCTGCTTGGATTTCTGAAATGGTCTTCTTTCTGCCTGATTGAATCCATTCCGTTAAATCTTGTTTACTGAAATAAAGCCTCTTAGACTTCTTTGAATAAGGCAGAATTTGCTGGCTTACTAATGTGTAAACTGTTGGAACTGCCAGATTGAGGAATTTGGCTGCTTCCTGAACGGAGAGGGGTTGTTCAGATACTGAATTGGAATTGGAGGTGTTTTGGAGTAAAAGCTGTTCGATGTGGTCCAGCTTTACCAGGAGGAGGCTTACCGCTTTGGGTAGTTCTTCAAATGTAGGATTCTTTGTAAACATAATTAATTATTAAATTATGTTACAATAATATAGCGTTGTTCGGGATTTGGTTTGAAATGGATAAGACGGATAAGAATTCAGATAAGGCGGATAAGAAATCAGATAAGACTTACCATTTTTTCTTTACCATATTAGGTTTAAAGTAGTACATTACACTATCATACTCCCATTCATTAGCTAAGTTATCAGTCACTAATTTTATGTATTTATCTTTTTCTATAATATCCTTATATTCATCAGTTGCTAAATAATAATATTCATAAAACCTTAGAATTACGAACCCCTTCTCACCTATTGGAATACAGTTTATTTCCTGTTTAGGAATTTCTAGCTTTCCTAAAAAAGCCCGTTCTATAAAACTTATAAATTGTTCGGGAGTAAGAAAAGGTTTGCCATTTTTACTTTTCCTTTCCATAAACACGCGAAAATGATTGATGACTTCTTTCATAGGCACTCCTTTCCAATGCTTATTCTCAGCATTGGATAGTGCCTCTAGTTTCTCCTCTATTTCTGAGCTAGTGGTTGGACTCTCTATAGTAAGGTTTTTAAGGGATACTACAGAAGGGTTGATTTTGGAAGATGCTTTCTCTAAATAAGGCGTAATATCTTCAAAATATTGCTTTTCGTTAGTTAACCATTGATTTAATATTTCAATGTACTTTATTTCTATGTTACAATATTCGCCCAACAATTTGGCTTGTTTTAACCTATGTGCTGCATTGATTATCTCTAATTTATCTAGATGGGATAATTTATTTTCTTGAAAAAGTTTAACCGTATCTACACTTTCACACAAAAAAGTAGTAGCTTGAATTAATGCCTTCAAAACATCCTGCTTAGTATTGAATTCTATTACTTCTTCACCTAAATAAATATTAAATCGTTTTTCTTTAATGTAAATTTTAGGAAACTCTAACCCACTCCATCCAACCTCAGTTAGGTTTCTAATTATCGCTGGAAATATTCTAAACCATTTACTGAAGATTTCAATATTGATTTGTGCTTCCTTATAATGTTCTTCTGCAGGTTTTAAAAGGGCCTCAACATAGCTTATCAGTTCTTTTTTCTTTTCAAAGGGTATAGCTTTATTAAGCTCTAAGAAGTGCCCAACCCCCCTAAGATAATATTTAAACCCTTTAATAATGTCAAGGCTAATTGCATTATAATATATATAGTCCTTTATATCCTCACACCAATTTAAATCATTTATCCGATTAACAATATGATGTTCCGTGAACGATAACTGGTCAAATATCCTTTCCCTTAAGGCCTCAAATGGTATCTTTATAGGTTCTGAATTTGAAAGTTCATTATTGTAATAATATTCACTTCTGTTTATATAATTAAGTAACTTCTTATGAAATGGACAGCATTCAGGAAAACCTTCATGTCTTTGGTAACCTTTTAGGGGTTCGATGTTAAAATAATGTTCATAACCCTTTTCAAAATACTTGCCGTTCATTGTACTTTGCTTATAAATCTTAACTGATTGTTTATAATGCATTATTTACTTTTAAAGGCTGTTAAATAGCTTGTAAATTCACGCTTCACTTCATCCTCAAAGCTATCTAAATAATTTTGGGTAGTTCTTTCAGTGCCATGCCCTAAAGATTCAGAAATAAACGCCGTAGATACACCGGCTCTTTTTAATACGGTAGCATAAGAATGTCTAGCGGTATAAGTTGAGATATTCCCTTCAATTCCTATTGTGGCACCTATTCGCTTTATATACTTGTTTATTGTTTTTGTAGCTTGCTTTACAACTGCTAATTCCTTTTCTGGTGTTAATCCTTCCTTAAGAATTGGAAAAACGTAAGCTTCTGGATAAATTGGCTTGTTACCCCACTTTTTGATTATCTGCTCTACTTCAGGGGTAAGTATAACTATTATTGGTTTTAAATTTTGACGAGTGGTTCTTTCAGTTTTAGCTCGAATGAAAATAATTGAACCCTTTTGTATCTGGCGGTATTTTAAACGGGCAATATCCTTTATGTTAATCCCATTACACAAGTAAGAGAATAACCATAGGTCCCGGGCTTGGGCTTCGCTATCATGGCGGGGCTCATAGACAAATATCTTTTCAATTTCTGCCAAAGGTAGGGCTTTCTTAACATTACGGCCGGCCGGCACCTGGTATTTTCTTTTCCCAAAAGGATAAAGATCCTGGTGTACATCGCCTGCCGCAATAGATTCATTGAATAAGGTCCGCAGGGCCCTTACATATATGCTAATAGTAGTGAGTGATTTCCCTCCGGCCAGCATCCAGCGTTCATACTCTTTTAAAAAATCAGGCGTTATTGTTGAAAATAATAAAGGCTTACGTTTCTTTAATAAAGCCTCTCGCCTTGCTTTAGCTTCTTTCTTGGTTAATCCCTTATTACTGGTTAAAGGTTGTTTATTAATAAAAGCTAATAAGGATATGCTAGCATTTTCGTAAGTGCCGGCAGTACCAACCTGTTCTTCTTTTGTCAGACATGCAATAGAATGGTCAAAAGCAGAAAATACATCATCTTTTGCTGCAGTGTTAAGATAGTGCTTCTCAAAAGCTTCGATGGTAAAAATAGACAGTTTTTTAATAACCTTAATTGCCTGTTGCTCAATAGCTTGGAAAGCTATCTGCAATTCTTTCGCTTTTCCCCTTGGATTATCTGTTTTTGTTTTAGCGAAGTCGGTTTCTGAAAGCGAAAAATCTGTAGGAAAATATTTTTGCTTTCGCTGATGAGTAATTCTCAACTTTATTGGATAGGTTCCATCAGTTAAAGCTCTTCTAGTATCTAATATAATTGCGGTGCTTACTCCTACCATATCTTGTATGCAAGGGATTAAATTTGCATACAATTTGCATACTTTTCACCAGAATAACTAGAAACAACAATAATTGAATATATAACAAAAGTACTTAAATTGCCATAAAACATAGGTTTTGCAAATAAGGCTTACCAGCAATTAGGCTGCAAGGCGTGCCTTACAAGCAGGGGGTCACTGGTTCGAATCCAGTACGCCCCACATTCATAAAAAGCACTTACATGAAGAAATTCGGTAAGTGCTTTTTTTTTTGCACAACTTGCACATTAGTATAACGCTTTAATTCCTTTCAGCACCACATTGCAATCTGCAAACCCACCCATTTTTATTGCAGATAGCATTTACCTCCTAAATTAAACATGGAAACTCACCTTACTATTCTAAATACTTCAGGTAATTTTTGGTAAAACTACTCACCTATCGCAGGCAGAATTTATTTCTTTTAACTAATCTAGCATGAAATGATATTGAAATGTTCTGTAAAAATTTAGAGGATTGTGAAAGTAGCTGGCCCGGGTAAAAAAGTTGGTATTTAACCAAAGAATTGCTACTGCTCTGCTAACATGCCCGGTTGGTAGGGTTACAATGCAAATTTTAAAATCTATACCAGTCCTTAAATATTTAACTTAACAACAACTACTGCCTATCTTGAATAACTTTTGTAATTCCTGTTTACTTTATATTTAATACTTACTGCATTTTTAAAATGCCTTAATAGGTACCATCAAAATAATATAACTCTTTGATTTCTTCTTTTGAATTATTTTAAAAATTATTTTTTATCCCAGAAAATATAGGGCATGCTATACTGGTACCATTTGTTTAAAAAGTTTTTATTGGAATAAGGGTTTTGCATAAGGTTAAGTGTCTACCTCTTTAGAAACAGGTAAATTAACGTTTCGGCATCATGTCATTAAAAAATTCTGTTACTAAAGAATTATTGTTCACCTACTTTGAAGGCAAAGCCACTTCTTTACAAAAGCAACGGATTGAAGATTGGATGAACGAGCCTGAAAATGAAGAGTTCTTTTATGAATGCGTTCACGAGTGGGAACTAGGTAACCTCAACTACGAGGCGGATGTAAAGGAAGCAATAAAAAAGTTTAGACGGAGAATTTCGGGAAAACCCAATACAGAAATTGAGCCTGTTAAGGTAACAGAACACTCAAATCCCGAATATGCTTATTCCCCAGTAGCTGCACCTACCCCTAAGCGGGTAGCTCTGCTGTTTGCCGCATCCATTGTATTCCTGCTTGGTTTTAACATTTGGTTCTTTAAAGATTTCATTTTTTATAAAACTTTTCAGACAGATTATGGAAAAATCAGCACTATCACACTTCCCGACGGTAGCGGAGTAACACTCAATGCTAACTCTCAACTGAAGATATACCGCTTTGGATTTGGGAACTTAAGCCGCCAGGTTTCTTTAAAAGGAGAGGCAAATTTCAAAATTGTGCATACGCCTGACGATCAGAAATTTATTGTTTTAACCGAAGGGCCTTTAAAAGTAGAAGTTCTTGGAACTGAATTCAATGTTTTTTCCCGTGAGAGAGGTACTAAAGTGGGGTTATATAAAGGGAAAGTAAAAGTGACCTATGAGCAATCAGCTGAGCAGGAAAAAACGGTTAGTATGCTTCCGGGTGAATTAACTACCGTAGATCCAATTCATAAAACCTTAGAGGTAGAAAAGGTACTGCATCCTGAAAACTTTGCTGCCTGGCAACAGGGCCGTTTTATCTTTGAAAACACCTCACTGGCCGAGATTAAAAAGATATTAGAAGAAAATTATGGGATAGAAATAAGGTTTAAAAATTCGCGCGTAGCTGAACAAACCGTATCAGGATCCTTTAAGGGTAATTCTGTAAACGAACTGCTGCAAGCCCTTGCGGAAACCTTGGAATTGGATGTTATCCAACAAAGTAATAGGATTGTTATCTCGGGAAAAAGTTCTGATTAACTAACCTGATGACTTCTATTCTTAAACCATACTTTTTAAAAATGCAACGATATATTTATCCTTTTGCTTTTACCTAAATTATTTCACAACCATAATCCAGCATTTTTCTACCAGCCCCCGATAGGGCGTTAGAAGTGGAAGTAAATATTTAATAAGATTTGTAAGTATAATTGAATTGCTTCAGAAATCAATTATAAAATATTATAAAGGTAAACACCGGCAGGATTATCATCTAAAAACAGAGGAGGCATTAAGAATTAAAAAAGAGAACCGGGAATAAATATATTTATTAAAACTTAACCTATTCTAAATCACTTGTTTCTAATATATTCTTTCATTAAATTTAGTAAATAATAAAAAGCTTTTTCTTTCCTGACAGTTCGATCTCTACGCTGTGAATCAGTAAATTATATAATGTATATAATAGTTTAAAATAACCTAATGGAACGCAAGCCCAGACTGTTCTCTGCTAATTCGGTTAACCAGGAAAGCCCGGCGATTCATTCTGAAGACAGTAAACCAAAAGCAAGCGGTGGGGAGGCTACTGTTCTTGATAAGGAATTATTTATCCGGCATGCTTTTGCCAATGATCCGCAGTTAGGAGTTGAATTACTATATCGCCACTATTATCGGCCCCTTTGCAGTCATGCGGTTCGACTGCTTTATTCCCAAGCCATTGCGGAAGATTTAGTCTCAGAAATTTTTTATCAACTATATGCCAGTGGTTCTTACCAAAATATTAAAACTTCTTACCGGGCTTATTTATATAAGGTAGTTAGAAACCGGGCATTAAATTATATACGCGATGAAGGCAAATGCTCCCACGATATAGATCAATGTGGTAAACTCCCAGACACTTACCATCAAAGACCTGATGCTATAGCCGAATACGGTGAACTTTACAATTGTCTTGAAGAAGGTATCAATTCACTCCCTTCCCAGTGCCGCCGAATCTTTTTAATGAACCGCATTGAAAACAAAAAATATTCCGAGATAGCGGAAGAACTTCAACTTTCGCCCCGGACAATAGAAGTGCAAATTAGAAAGGCTAGCCATTTTTTGCGCAGCATATTATCTAAATATAAGCTCTTGATAATGCTCCTTTTACCTTTTTAAGCTTTTAAAAGCAAGCGTTTACCTCAACATTTCTTTTAAAAAAATTACCAGCTACAATTTATTTTAGCTACTACTCAGCAGATTATTCTTTCATTTCATTATCAAACTCTTTCCTTTAAAATATTATTAAGGTTTATTCTACAATCCTTCACAGGTTTTATTCAGGCAGCAATTAGTTGCCATTTAGCCAATGGCTTACTAAATAATTTGAAAATAATTCAGAGAAAAAAAACCTAAAAAAGTTAAGGAAAAATAAAATCAGAGTAAGGGTTTCTGATGACGTTATGTGTCTTCATATTATAAGCCTCAATAATTAACCGGGCTCCATTTAAAATATTTCATTCCAATTTATATACCTAAAATTTTAAATTATGGAATACGAACCACCTATAGTTAAAGGTCTTTAATTAACATGGCAGCTTTTCCTAACAGGTAACTGCTGTTTAACAACCTTCCATAAAATTCCAATCAGATTTATCACTTTTAAAAGCCATCTGTATATGGCCTGGGATCGCTCTGCCTGAATTTATTGCCTGTTATCGCCGCCTTCTTGCATCTTTAAAGGCCTCTTATTTGATTATTATAATCTATTAATTCCACCGTCAAATGAAAAAAATAGTTTACAAATTTAGCTCATGCGGAATGCTGATAGCATTACTATCGACCTGGCAACTCCAAGCCCAGGTGGTAGCCTATAAGCCCCAGCCCCAATATAACCAGGAGAAGCCATCTTCCTACCAAAGTGTTAGTGTTAAAGATGTTTTAACCAGACTTAGAAACTACTATAAGGTAGATATTTTATTTTCTGACAAATTGGTGAAAGATTATAAAGTGCCTGATGATGCGGTGAATTTAAAAAACTCCCTGGAAGCAAATCTAAAATCGGTAGTGCAACCAGTTGGGCTTGATTATAAAAAAGCAAAGGATGGTTCTTATATAATCTTGCGGAATGCATCGAAAGACAAAACTACTAGTAATACGGAGGCTTTTACCCCGGTGTTAAATACAGTTGTAAAAGAAGCTAAAACCTTGGTGGTTAAAAATATTACCGGGAAAGTAACTTCAGAAGCGGGTGAACCCTTAATTGGGGTGACAGTAGTGTTAAAAGGTACCACTTCCGGCACCAGCACGGATGCAGTCGGAAATTATGCCCTGGAAGTACCGGATAATGGCGGCACCTTGGTTTTCTCCTATATTGGTTATTTAGCCAAGGAAGTAGTAATAGGTAATGCTACCACGCTTAACGTGACGATGGCCGCAGATGCCAAAGCGCTGGAAGAAGTAGTAGTGGTGGGTTATGGTACTCAAAAGAAAACCTCGGTAACAGCAGCCGTTTCTACTTTAAAAGGGAAAGAAATAGCTTCTACGCCTGTTTCTAATTTAAGCAATAGTTTAGGCGGTAGGGTTGCGGGCGTAATTGTTAGGCAAAACAATGGTGAACCAGGCAATGATGTATCTAATATTTATGTAAGAGGAATTTCCTCAACGGGTGGAAATCAACCTTTATTAATAGTAGATGGAATTCCACGGGATTTTAAACAGCTTGACCCCAATACCATTGAAACGTTTACTGTTTTGAAAGATGCGGCGGCGGTAGCGCCTTATGGCGTTGCCGGAGCTAATGGCGTAATTCTAGTAACAACTAAGAGTGGTAAAACAGGAGACCCTTCCGTTACCTATAACGGCTATGTGGGCTTCCAAAATCCAACGGTATTCCCGCAGTATGTCAGTGGCTATCAATTTGGCTTATTACAAAATGCTGCCGCCAAGAATGCTAATCTACCCCTACCATATTCCGATGAGGCCCTCCAAAAGTTAAGAGACGGTTCCGATCCGGACGCTTATCCGGACCCGAATGTAGAACGGGATTTAATTACGAAGAATGCCATCCTGACCAATCATAATGTTGAGGTTTCCGGCGGAACTGAAAAAGTAAAATACTATGGCAGTTTAGGATATCAGTATCAGGAAGGCATGTGGCCGTCTACCAATGACAAAAGATACAATCTGGCGCTTAACATGAGTGCGCAGGTAACCAAAACCACCAATTTTTCCTTGGGAGTAAATGGAAGATCTCAATATTCATCTTATCCATCCATAACCACCGGACGTCTTTTTGAATTAATTGGATACACCCATACCCAGAACGGCCCGCTATATTTTAGTAATGGTATACCCGGCTCCTATATAACGGCCAGCCTCGATAATGATGGATACAATAAGATAAATACAACTGCTTTGTATACCCAGTTATCCATTGATCAGGAGTTACCTTTTATCAAAGGGTTAAAGGCGAAGTTCACAGTTGCTTATGATCCAACCATCATCATGAATAAACTCTGGCGGGTTCCTACGCACAAAGGCACTATCAATACCAAAGTAACCCCTTATGTAATTACCGATGGAATATTTGAACAAACGAAATCCTCTTTAAATGAAAGTTTCAGCCAGGCCTACCAGCTTACTTATCAAGGGTCGTTGAGTTATGTTAAAGAGTTTGGCAAAAACCATTTGGGTGCTTTAGCGCTCTTCGAGGCAAAAGACAATAATTTCATGAGTCTGGCAGCTTCCAGAAGAAATTACAACCTGAATATTGATGAAATTAGCCTGGGAAGCTCCAGCAATGCGGATATGACTACCAGTGGCACATCTAACGATGCCAGACAAGTTGGCTTGGTATATCGGGTAACCTACGACTTTGCGGACAAATATTTATTGGAGGCTAGCGGCAGATACGATGGCAGCTATTATTTTGCTCCTGGTCATCGGTTTGGTTTTTTTCCGGCTTTCTCCATGGGCTGGCGTTTGTCTGAGGAAAATTTCATGAAAGGAATAGGATGGCTTGATAATCTGAAGATCAGAGGGTCTTACGGGGAAGTCGGTGCCCTGGCCGGAGCACCCTTCCAATATTTAAGCACCTTTAATGCCTTCGGGCCAGCTTATGTGCTGGGCGGACAGGCGGTACAGGCAGTAAGTGAACGCAACGAAAACAATCCCAATATTACCTGGGAAAGAGCTAAGAAAAGTGACTTAGGCTTCGAGGCAACTTTTTTGAAAGGATTGTTCAACATCGAAGCCGATTATTTCTACGAAAAGCGTTCCAACATGCTAATGAATCCAGATGTAATTACGCCGCTGGAGTACGGCATAGGATTGAGCCAGGTAAATGCAGGTATTATGGAGAATAAGGGAATTGATATTGCGCTTGGTTCCTCTTATAATATCAATAATGATTTACAGGTATCTCTTAGTGGGAATATTACTTACGCCAAAAATACCTTGCTAAAGGTTTTTGAAACTTCAACCACCTTTAATAATCCAAACAGAAGAGTAACCGGAAAACCGCTGGGAACACAATTCGGCTTCCAGGACCTGGGTTTTTTCCAAATAGCCGATTTTAACGCTGATGGTAAATTAAAAGAAGGAATAGCTGTCCAGCCGTGGGGCAAGGTACAACCAGGCGATATTAGGTATGCGGATTTAAACGGCGATGGCAAGATTAACGATGACGATCAAACTACCATTGGCCACCCGGTAATACCTCAGATCATCTACGGTCTATCTCCTTCTGTTCGTTTTAAAGGATTAATATTGGAGCTGTTCTTTCAGGGGGCAGCGCAAGCCGACCTTTATTTAGACAGGCAAAATGCATGGGCTTTTCATAATGGCATGTCCGCACTCGTAGAAAATATGAACTACTGGACACCTGAAAATCCGAATGCCAAAAATCCGCGGATTACTTCCGGGCCAACCACGAACAATACCCAAAGATCCTCTTTTTGGATGAAAGATGGCGGTTATTTAAGATTGAAAACGGCTACGCTCGGCTATACCATTCCTACTTTCCTTTCGAATAAGGTTAAGATGCAAAATGCCAGAGTCTTTATTTCCGGGCAAAATGTTATTACCTGGTCTAAGTTAAACAATTTTGATCCGGAAAGTACTGCTCCTTATTCGAACCTTTATCCGCAGCAGCGGGTCATTTCAACAGGCGTTAATATCACTTTTTAAGAAATTTACAATATGAAAGCCACTATAAACCTAAATAATAATCTGGTTAAAAAGATTCTGTTGCTACTGTTGGTTACCGGGTTAATTTCTTGTGAGAAATTTTTAGAAGTAGAACCCAAAGACCAGGTTACCGCTGACGCGATATATGAAAGTACCGGAACCGCCGATCTGTTTTTAAACAATATTTATGCGGGAATACCGGGCCCATTCAACACTTTCGACCCTACCGAAAACTTTACCGATAATGCCATGAATGGCGTGAATGGGCAAGTGAGCCGGGTGCTCTATGCCAACTCGGTATATACCGCCAGCAATGCGCCCAGTTTGTGGAATCTATATAATAATATTAGAGCCGCAAATTTATTTATTCAAAAAGTAACCGCTTCTTCGCTCGACGAATCCTGGAAAAAACAAAGATTGGGCGAAGCCCGGTTTTTAAGAGCCTATTATTATCAATTACTCTGGACTCGTTATGGCGGTGTTCCGATTATTACAGATGTTTTAAGCCAGGACCAGGGAGAGGAGATGTTTCGGCCCCGAAATACGGATGCAGAAACCTTCAAATTTATTACGGATGAATGTGCGGCTATAGCGGCCGATTTACCCATTAAGGCAGAAGCCGGAAGAGCTACCCGGGGAGCTGCCCTCACTTTAAAAGGCTGGTGTGAATTGTTTAATGCCAGTCCATTAAAAAATCCTGCAAATGACAAAAGCAAATGGGCCTTAGCTGCTGCCACCAATAAGCAAGTGATGGACTTAAAGGCCTACGACTTATTCCCGGATTATGGCACTCAGTTTTTGGAGGATAACAATGATAATATAGAAACCATATTTGCTAAAAAATATTTAGGTGGCACCAGTCTGGGTAGTAGCAGGGAAGGCTTACAGGGTACCTGGATTGTTGGCGGGGTGCAACGTGCGTATGGTGGCGTGGATCCTACGCAGGAGCTGGTGGATGAATATGCCATGTCTAACGGGCTCCCCATTACCGATCCCGCCTCCGGTTATGATCCGCAAAATCCTTATGTAAATAGGGAAAAGCGGTTTTATCAATCCATTGTATATGATGGAGCTACGTGGGCAGGCGCTGAAATAGTCATCAGGCATGGCGTAGGCAGCAGAAATGAAACAGATTTAAGTAACCTGAACGAAGCTACCAATACCGGCTATTATTTGCTTAAGGGTTTAAATCCAAAATTTGCTATTAATGGCAATCACCTGCAGAGTAGCGCTAATTTTATCATTTTCCGGTACGCGGAAGTATTGCTTAGCTATGCCGAAGCCCAGAATGAGGCAGTTGGTCCGGATCCTTCTGTTTACGCGGCAGTTAACGAAGTAAGGGAACGGTCTGAATTGCCTCCTCTAAAGGAAGGGTTAAGCCAGGAGCAAATGCGGGTAGCGATACACCGGGAACGCCGGGTGGAACTTGCTTTTGAAGAAAAACGCTTGTCAGATTTAATGCGGTTAAAGCTGGCGGAAAAAAATCTGAACGGCACTTTACATGCCATGCTGATTGAGATGCAGAATGGTAAATTGGTATATAAAGTGATACCAGCGGCAGAGGGAGCCAGAACATTTTATGCCAACAAGAATTATCTTTTCCCAATTCCCCAGGCAGCCCTAGACCGGAATAAAAATCTAACCCAGAACCCGAATTATTAACCGACCTAATGTCTATAGTAACCGGTGATACTTTACTATTTTTTTATATTATTAAAAGTATCATCGGAAAAGAATGTAGATAGCTGGATGTACCGGAACAGAAGAGGTGTTACTGCCAAAATAGAAAAATTATGAACCTTCAAAAGAAGAAAAAAGGAAACTGCAGGTATAATATTTTATATAAACCAAGTGTGTTTCTTTTTATTACGTTCCTTATATCTTTTGCCCTGCCCAAAGATTTAGCAGGGCAAGGCTTTCGGGCGGCAGTAGTTAAGGTGGATATAACCCCGGAAAACCCGCAAATGTTGCTGGGCTACCAGGCCCGCCAGTCCAATGGGGTGAACGATAAAATTTACCACCGGATTGTGGCAATGGATGATGGTAAAACCCAGTTCTTTATTATATCCACGGATATATGCCTGGTCTCACCTTCCCAGTATGATAAGCTGGCCGCCAGGTTAAAAAGCCAATATAAAATCGACCCTATGAACCTGTGGTGGACAGCCACTCATACCCATTCCGCCCCTGAGGTGGGGCCGGCCGGGTTACCCGCTGTTTTTCTGGGAGATCGTTATAGACATGACTTTGATGCAAAGTATACCGATCTGGTTGAACAAAAATTAATCGATGGGATTGTGACCGCCCGGAAAAATCTGGCTCCAGCCCGCCTGGGAGTAGGTTGGGGCCATGCAAATGCCAACATTAATCGGCGTGCGCGGGACGAGAACGGCAAAACTACGCTCGGCATGAACCCGGACGGCCCGGTGGACCGCCGGATTGGGATGCTTCGTTTAGAGAAAGAAAACGGCAGCCTGCTGGCTTTGATTGCCAACTATGCCATCCATGGTACGGTAATGAGTGGCGAAAATTTGAAGATTAGTGGCGATGCGCCCGGCGTTGTTTCGGAATACGTCGAACAAAAAACCGGAGTTCCGCTGCTTTTTATTAACGGGGCGGCCGGAGATATTGCCCCGATTTATAGTGTGTATCCAAGTCCCAGGGCCGGACATTTGGACCATTTCAAGGTTTTATTAGGCGATAAAATTCTGGACGCTAATAAAAGCATAACAGCCACTACCAATGAAGTTACCCTCAAAACGGGCGGCACGATTGTAGAAACACCCCGAAAAGACGGATTAAAATGGCCGGAAGATTTAGGTAACTACACCCGCACAACTAAAACTGGTGTGAACCTGGTACGGCTCCCGATCCGCTTTTTAAAGATTAATCAGGATGTTGCCATCTGGAGTGCGCCGCTGGAATTATTCTGCGAAATCTCCAATGAAATACGCGACCATTCTCCTTTTCCTTATACCTTCTATTTTGGGTATACCAATGGCTGGTTGGGTTATCTGCTGACAGAAGAAGAATTAAAATATGGTGGCTATGAACCTACGGTTTCGCCTTATGCCCCTGGCGCGGCCAAAACCCTTACGGAGGCAGTTGTTAATTATATTCAGGGAGAAATGCGCAGTAATTACAATAATGCTAGGAAAGTTGAATAGCCATATTTTCGACTACCTCCTTATATCCGATGTTAAAAAAAATGAAAATGAAATACTATTATTTACGTCAATTTCACTGGTTTCATTTGTTGGTGTTTTCTTTATTAGCCATCACATTCAGTTGCCAAAAAAATGCCGGAACCCATTCCAGCGAATCGGCAGAAAATGCCCTCTCTACTTTTGAAATAGAACCTGGATTTAAGATTGAGCTAGTAGCGGCTGAGCCCTTAGTGGCAGACCCGGTAGCCATGGAGATAGATGAAAACGGCAACATGTACGTGGTGGAAATGCACGGCTATCCGCTTGATAAAAGTGGTACTGGTAAAGTAAAGCTTCTGCGGGATACCAACGGCGATGGGCGAATGGACCAAAGCACTACTTTCGCGGAAGGCCTGATGCTGCCAACCGGCATCATGCGGTGGAAAAAAGGAATATTAGTAACCGACCCGCCGAATGTACTTTATCTGGAAGATAACAATGGTGATGGACAAGCTGATGTTAAAAATATTGTGCTTACCGGCTTTGCCGTCTCGAACCCCCAACATAACCTCAATAATCCGCTGCTGGGGCTTGATAATTGGATTTATATTGGCCATGAATCGGCGGTGACCACTAAAATGTATCAAAAAGAGTTCGGTGACCCCGGAAAGGATATTATTTATCCCGATTTACCGGATGGTCCACGACTCCCCAATAATGCCAGTGGACGCAGTGTCCGCTTTCAACCCGACCACCAAACACTCGAAATTGTATCGAGTAAGACCCAGTTTGGACATACCTTCGATGCCTGGGGTAATTACTTCCTGGTTTCCAATGCTAATCATATTTTTCAGGAGGTAATAGCGGCACCTTATTTAAACCGTAACCCGGATTTGCTGGTAGCTAATGCCACCCAATCGCTGTCGGACCACGAGAATGCGGCGGAGGTATTCCCAATTACGACTAATCCGGAAAGCCAACTGTTAACAGATCCAGGTGTCATAACTTCTGCCTGTGGCATCACTGCTTATTCCGGGGGCGCCTTTCCCCAAGAGTTTAACAGCGGGGTTACTTTTGTGGCCGAGCCGGTGAGTAATCTGATTCATGTGGACCGGCTACAGGACAAAGGCGCCAGCTTTACGGCCAGCCGACTACGACCAAATAAAGAATTTTTAGCTTCTACCGATGCGTGGTTCCGCCCGGTCAACATGTATATTGGCCCGGATGGGGCCTTGTATGTAGTCGATTATTACCGCCAGATTATTGAGCACCCGGAGTGGATGGCAGAAGACGTAGTAAAGTCCGGGGCTCTCTACAACGGCACCGATAAGGGACGCATCTACCGCATAAGTGCTACAAATGCCGCACCAGCTACCTGGATGAAGGGGTTGACATTAGGAAAAGCAACGGATAAGCAACTGATTGAAAAGTTAGCCGATAATAATAGCTGGTGGCGGCGCAACGCCCAAAGATTATTGATTGACCGGCAGGCTACCGCTGCCGTACCAGCCTTGGTCCAAATGGCGCAAAATCAAACATCATCCCTCGGGCGCCTGCATGCGCTCTGGACCCTGGAAGGCCTGAATAAATTAAACCCCTCCTTGATCGCCCAGGTTTTACGTGACCCGGAGGCGGGTATTCGGACCAACGCTATTAAACTGGCCGAACGACATTTAAAAACTTCTCCTGAGTTGGCTGAAACTTTACTCTCCTTGGCACAGGATTCTGACCCTAAGGTAAGATATCAATTACTTTGCACCTTGGGTTTTATCGATACACCTCAAGCCGCGCAGGTTCGGCAGCAACTCTTGTTTAAAGATGTAACCGATGAGTGGGTGCAGGTGGCAGCCCTATCTGCACCTTCCGCTCAGAAAGGCACCTTATTAACGGCAGTACTGGCCCAGTATAAGTCAGACGTGCCGGCCTATGCTTCCCTGGTGAAGCGTTTAAGCGCCATGATCGGCAACAGTTCGGATGAGCAGGTTATTCACCAACTGCTGCAAAAAGCGGTAAAGCCGGTTCCGGGAAAGACGGGGGCCTGGCAAGCACCGGTACTGGAAGGCTTAGCCCAGGGCCTAAAAAATAAAAAATTAGTACCGGGAGAACTGGCGGCTACGCAAAGTTTATTGGTCCGCACTTGTTTTACGCATCCGGAGGTTCCGGTACGCGAAAGTGCGCTGCATATTTTGCAGGTAATTGGCTTACCGGAGGATGCAAAAACCCAGGCCGCTATGAAGCAGGCTCGCCAAATGGCCGGCAATACCAGTTTACAAGAATCCCAAAGAGCCGCAGCCATTGATTTCCTCGGCCTGCAGAATCCAAAACCTTATGCGGAATTCCTACAGAGTTTAATGACACCACGGGAGCCCTTACCAGTTCAGTTGGCAGCATTAAGAACACTTAGTGCCATACCCGACCAAACAGTGAGTATCTATATATTGGAGCAATGGTCCGCTCTTACCCCGGAAATCAGGGATGCGGCTATCAGCACCTTTATGTCGCGTCCGGAACGGATTGCCTTACTGCTCGATGCCCTGGAAAAAGGAAATATTCAGCCGGCTAGTATAAGCTGGCCGCGACAGGTACGGCTCATGGCTCAGAGCGATGATAAACTCCGGAACCGGGCCCGGGCCTTACTGGCCAACAAAGAGCAGAAGCCGAATGAGGTTATCCAGGAGTATCAAACCGTTCTTGATATGAAAGGGAATAAGGTAAATGGGAAAACGGTGTACCAAAAGAATTGCGCAGTTTGTCATCAGATAAGAGGCACCATGGGGGTAGAATTTGGCCCTGACCTGGGAACAGTTCATAACTGGCTTCCCGAAGGTATTATGACCAATGTTTTGGATCCGAACCAATCGATTTCGGATGGATATGATTTATGGGATGTGACGCTTAACAATGGAGAGTCAGTGCAGGGAATAATAGCAACCGAAACTCCAACGGCGCTGACCCTGCGGAATGCCAACGGTCAAGTCACTACCATTGCCCGTCAGGATATTAAATCTTTGAAAGCTTTGGGATTATCCGCAATGCCTTCCGGTCTGGAAAAGCAGATGGATAAGCAGCAAATGGCGGATCTCCTGGCTTTCCTGCGGCAGGGAGAGTAGGCTATAATATCAAATTCTAGTACCAAAGCACCTTAGTTATAATAATAGTATGACCATAATCTTCAGTAAAGACAGTCAGAAGGATAAGAAATGGGCTGCCAGCTTCTTTTTATACAAAAGGCAGCTAGCTTTTTTTGTACTTACCTTTTTATTAAGCCAGCTTTTTCCCTCCCGGGTTTTTAGTTACCCCCAAGATAAACAAACTTCAACATTAGCTACCGAGCAGTCAACTACCTGGGAAGCGGTTATTGGCAATGTGTTAATATACCGGCCTGGGTATGGAATAAAGAAAATAGAACTTAAAACAACAGATTCGCCGGAACCTGAATTAGTGGTGCCAGAAAAGGATGGGACGCTCCGCCTACTGGCGGAGAAGGGTCGGGGCCTTGGACCAAAAATTAAATACATGCCGGAATGGAAAGCATACGGCTGGTTCACCGCCGATGATCAGGTAGAATGGGAAGTGCAGGTAAAGAAAGGTAGCTACGACGTGTACTTGGAGTGGTCGGTGTCCGATCAGGAGGCCGGTAAGCCCTTTGTTTTTAAGGTCGGCGATCAGACTTTAACCGGAACAGTAGAACCTTCCGGTTCCTGGGAGGATTTTAAAACGGTAAAAATTGGCCATCTGAAACTGCGCTCCGGACGACAGAAAATGGTTTTTAAACCAAATTCTAAGTTCGATACAGGAGCTATTCTGGATTTAAGGGAAATAAAGCTGGTGCCGGCTAAGCCTACTAATCCTTAATCTATCCTACTGCAATTTAAATTATTGAATGCTCACCACTCACCCTAAAGCCTTGAACCTGATGTTTAATCCCAAACCAACCACACTCCGCCGCTTTTGGCAAATAATGCCAGTACCTTCATTAATGTTATGGCTTTTATTTGTGCTTTGCTCTTTAAGTTCAAATAGTGTGAGTGGGGCTGAATTCCGGGCGGCAGTGGTGAAGATCGATATTACGCCGGATGATTTCCAAAATTTACTGGGTTACGGCGCCCGAAAATCAACGGGTGTGCACGATCGGATTTTTCACAAGATTGTGGCCCTGGATGATGGCTCTACCCAATTTTTTTTAATCTCTTCCGACATTTGTCTTTTCTCACCATCCGAGTATGACCGCGTGGTGGCCCAACTTAAAAAGCAGATGGGCATTAAACCGGTAAATGTTTGGTGGACGGTAACCCATACCCACTCGGCACCGGAAATTGGCCCTCCCGGTATGTATGGTATTTACTTAGGCGATCGCGTGCAGCATGTAGTGGATGCGAAATATACGGCCATGGCAGAACAGAAATTAATTGATGGCGTCAGGGAAGCCCGTCAGAAACTAGCGCCCGCCCGCCTTGGGGTAGGTTGGGGATTCTCTCAAGCCAATATCAACCGCCGGGCCATTGACGTGGAAGGAAAAGCCTCTTTGGGCTTAAACCCGGATGGTCCTGTTGATCGCCGCATTGGGCTTTTGCGCCTGGAAAAAGCGGATGGCAGCCCGCTGGCCCTGATTGCCAACTATCCCATTCATGGGACGGTGTTAGGGGGCACTAGCTTAGTAATCAGCGGCGATGCGCCCGGCATTGTATCGGAGTATGTGGAACAAAAGGTTGGCGCACCTGTGCTCTTTATTAATGGGGCGGCGGGTAATCTGGCTCCCATTTACAGCGTGTACCCTAGTCCGCAAGCGGGCCATTTATCCCAATTCAAAGTATTACTGGGAAACCGTATTCTGGAGGCTAATCAAAAGATTACCAACATGAATGACGAAGTTAAACTTCGGGCGGGAGCCTTAACCGTAGAAACGCCCAGAAAACCGGGCCTTGGTTGGCCCTCGGACTTAGGTAGCTATACCAACACCAACAAAGAAGGGACCAACATGGTGCTGCTTCCTATCCGTTTTCTGAAGATTAATGAAGAAGTGGCAATATGGAGTGCGCCGCTGGAATTATTCTGCGAGGTATCGAATGAGGTGCGTGATCGTTCTTCTTTCCCTTATACCTTCTATTTTGGCTACAGTAATGGCTGGCTAGGGTACCTGCCTACGGAGGCAGAGTGGGAATATGGTGGGTACGAGGTAGAAAGGGTTTCTCCTTTTACCCCTCAGGCTGCCAAGCAACTGACAGAATCAGTGGTCAATTACATGCAAGGCGAAATGCGCGACCAGAAATCAAACCGCTTTCGAATTCTGAAAAGAAAGAAAAATTAAATTAGCTCCTTATACGCTACACAAAATATTGGTCATTAAAGCTTTTTGGGAAATAAGTAGCCCAGGAGGTTAATGTTTTAATACTAAGCTCAATATCTTAACGCTGATTTAATTATGATGGAAACGAAACAATCAATATTTCTCTATTTACCTTCTTTTATAAAGATTCATTCTATTCCCCTCCGAATCTTTCTACTTACCCTGTTCATACAGGCGGGATCGTTTACTTTCGCTCAGACTAATGCGCCTACTTTTTCCTGGCCAAAAGGAAAGCAAGTGGCAGTTAGCCTCAGTTTTGATGATGCCCGCCCGAGCCAGGTAGATAAAGGTACCGCAGTATTGGATGAATATAATGTAAAGGCTACCTTTTATCTGGTACCTTCTACGGTGGAACAGCGCCTACCCGGATGGAAGAAGGCTGTTGCCAGCGGTCATGAAATGGGAAATCATTCTCTTAACCATCCTTGTACAGGTAACTTTCCTTGGTCAAGACAAAAAGCCCTGGAGGATTATACGTTAGAAAAGATGGATTCGGAGTTAACAGAAGCCAATAAACGACTTCAACAATTGCTGGGTGTAAAACCGGAAGTCTTTGCTTATCCTTGTGGTCAAACCTTTGTAGGGCGGGGCGTGAATACCAAAAGCTATATTCCGGTAGTGGCCAAATTGTTCTCTTCTGGTCGCGGCTGGCTGGATGAGGGGCCAAACGATCCGACCTTTTGTGATATGGCTCAATTAACCGGCATCGAAATGGATGGCAAAGACTTTGAGCAGATATTGCCATTGCTGGAAGAGGCAAAAAAAACCGGTAAATGGGTGGTGCTGGCCGGCCATGAAATGGGAGAATCCGGCTCACAAACCACACGCCTGTCCATGCTCCGTAAACTAATGGTTTATGCTCAGAATCCAGCAAATGGTATATGGCTTGCCCCTGTTGGAACCGTTGGCAAATATGTGCAGCAACAAAAAAGTAAAGCTTCCAATTAGGATGTTCGCAACCCAAATGGGTTAATTAATCAGGTTAGATAAGGGCTACTTTACCACCATTGTAGGAGCAAATATTTTTTTGCGACCGGATAGTTACAATAGTTAAGGTGCGGTTGAAAAAGCCTGTTTGCTGGTGTTACACGAGGTACGGTTCAACAACTGGCCAGAAGGGCCTGTCTTTCCTCCAGTTCATCTATAATACAGGCAGCTAAACCGGCCAGTAATTGTTCTTCATCCTTCGAAAATTCCCGCGGCTTCTTATCCGCAATGGCAATTACTCCAATGTTAAATCCATCGGTTGTTTTGAGCGGAGCACCGGCATAAAATTCTAACCCAAACTCGCCATGTACCAGCGGGTTAGTTAAAAAACGGGGTTCCCGTTTGGCGTTCTCGAATACAGTTACTTCATCTTTTAGAATAGCCAGCGAGCATAAACCTACTTCGCGCTTAACTTCACTTACCTCGTTAAAACCAACGCTTGCTTTTATCAGGATGTTTTGTTCATCCACAAAATTTACGAATGCCATGGGTACTTCAAATATACGGGCGGCCATGATGGCCACATGTTGGAAAGTTCCGGATTGTTCGTAAGCATCAAGAACGTAGTAGCTTTTCAGCTTTGCGAGCCTTTCTTCCTCGTTGTCCGGAATATGCGGTCTACCCAAATAATTTTTCATTTTTTATTTTATTCTATTTTTATACGGTATAATTACTTTCATTCAACCATTTTACATCTGCGGAGAAATAACCATCTGGATATCCTCCTGTTTAATAGGTTTATGAATAAAGCCGGATACCAAAGGATAATCTTTTATTTTAAGGATATCGGAATAATCGAGAGAAGAAGTTAAAATAAAGATCCGGCAATTTTGAGTTATTTTTTGGGCTATAGGAGCCAAGGCCTCTAAAAATTCCCATCCATCCATAATAGGCATATTTAAATCTAAAAATATAGCATCCGGCAAATCGGGCACCGCACTGGCCTGTAAGGTTTGCAAAGCCTCTTCGGCGCAAAGAAAAGTAGTAATATCCGGCGCGGCATTTTCTAACAACAACAGGTGTCTGGCAAAGAAAATACTTACCTCGTCATCATCAATGATGAATATTTTCATGCTGTAAATTAGGTAAATAAATTAAAAATCTGGTACCTAATCCTACCTGGCTGTTTACTTCTATATAACCACCCATTGCTTCTAAATGGGTTTTTACCAGGTACAAGCCTATGCCCCTCCCATTGTTGGTCGCATGGAAACGCTTGTACAACTTAAAAATATTATTTTTTGCCTTTTCTAAATCGAAGCCCGATCCATTATCGGAGAAGGAAAGGAGTACACCTTTTTCCAGGTTACCGTAAGACTTAATTTTTACTTTAAGCGGACGGGCTTCGGAGCGGTACTTAATGGCGTTGGATAGTAAATTGTAAAAAATACTGTATAAATAGGCTTTGTTGGCCCATACGCCAAGGTCTTCTGCCAGGTTGATGTGCACTTCGCCGTTACTTTGTTGAAGCGGTTCCTGTAAAGAAGCTAAGGCCTGTTGAATAACTAATTTAATATTTGCCTTTTCCAGCGTTACGTTACCTTGGCTATCCCGGATACTTAAAATTGCATTTACGTCTTTTAATACAATATCTAATTGCTGAATGCTTTTCTGCAGATTAGCTACAGAAAGGTCGTAAACCTCGGAGGTTTTATCGGTTAGGGTTAAGAGTTGCGCCATTCCCAAGGCATTGGCCACCGGCGCTCTTAAGTTGTGCGAAACAATGTAAGTAAACTGCTGGAGGTCCCGGTTTTGCCGGTAAAGGTCCTGGGCTAACGTGGACAGTTCTAACTCCGAATTTTTTAAAGCCGTGATATCCGTTTCAACTTCAATAAAGCGCACTATGTCGCCATTTTCATCAAAAATGGCGGTTATTTCCAACGATATCCACACTTCTTCCCCATTCTTTTTTAGGTTGAGTATTTCATAAGAAATGGGTTCTCCCCTTAACAGTTTTTCCTCTAATGATTTATAAACAGTTGGATCGGTTTTAAAACTGTGCAGTAATACAGAAGGCCTCTTACCTATGGCTTCCTCCAAGGTATACCCGTAGAGCCGGGTAAAACCATTATTAACCCATTCAATGTGCCAATTTTTATCGGCTATTAATACCCCATTACTCGTTTTACTGGCCACCAGCGAGAGCTTTTCCAATTCCTGCTGATTTTTAATCCGCTGAGTAATATCGGTTTGGATGGTAATATATTTTTCTAATATCCCTTGGTCGTTAAAAATCGGGTTTACCTGAACTGAAAGCCAGATATCTGCTCCATCTTTGCGGGTGTTTCGGATTTCAAATGCAATGGGTTCTCCTTTTAACATTTTATGCTTTACAGCCTCAAATGCTTTTACTTCTGTACGCGGATTATGCAGAAATTCGGAGGGTATCCGGCCTTTAACCTCCTCCTTGCTATAGCCCGTTAGCCTGGTAAAACCCTCATTTACCCATTCAATCTCACGCTTACTATTGGTGATAATAACGCCATTGTTAGTATGACTGGCCACCAAAGAGAGTTTTTCAAGCTCCTCCCTGGCCCTCACCCGCTCCGTAATATCCTGAAAGTAAACAAATAAGCCTTCGGCCGAAGGATAGGCTCTTACCTCTACCCAGGCGTCGCCCCCTGCATAATAAGTCTCAAAATGTACCGGTTTGCCCGTTTCAAAAGCATCATGGTACTGCTTATAAAAAACGCCGTTCACTTCAGCAGGAAAAGCCTGCCAAATGTTTTTCCCAATAAGGTTGTCTTTATCCGGCAAATACAATTCGCTGGCTTTCTGGTTGATGAAGAGGAAATTCCAGTTCCGGCTTAACAGGTAGAAACCATCCGTAATGCTATCAAAGATGGTTTCCAGGGTATTACTCTGGTCTTCAATGGTTTCCAGAGCTGTTTTCAAAGGTGTGCTATCCTTCCCAATGGTCTGCACCCCAATTACTTGCCCATCTGCCATAAGCGGATATCTGGTTATCTCAAACACCTTCCGTTCTCCCCCTTTGGCAGGCAGTTGCAAATCAAATTGGGAAGTATTTCCCTGCAGCGCCGCTCTAAAATTCTGCTCACTTAAAGAAGCCATATCCGGCGACAGAAATGAGGTAAAGGGACGATTTACCACTTCTGTACTGGTCAGTCCCAACAAATTACAAAGGCTCTGGTTTGCCTCCGTAATCAACCCTTGCGGGCTTTCATGAAAAATTAAATCCGGATTAAGGTCGAACAGCAATTTAAATTGCTGTTCGCTTTTTGTTAACTTTAATATATTTTGCTCGGTATCAGTTATTTCCCGGCCGGTTGCATAATAAAGATTATCTTCTTCCGCCCAGGCCAGCGACCATAGAAGAGGCACTACTTTGCCGTTCTGGTGAATAAAGCAGTTTTCAAAACTACCCAGATGCGTGCCTTCCTTTAAATCCTGCAATACGCGTTCCATAATTGCCCGGTATTCGGGAGAGAGAAATTCCGAATAGGCTCGGCCGCACAACGTTTCACGGCTATAACCTAAAACAGTAGCACTAGCCTCATTAACATAGATGAAGATGCCGTTTATATCAAAGGTGCAAAACAGATCTGGTGAAACCCGGATAAACCTTTCCCAAGCAGCCGTATTTAATCCTATCTCCATATTATAAATGGGCTATATTTCGTCCCCCAAGACCTTACTTCAAATAGTATAGTGCCGGGTAATTTTAAGCTTTACAAAATATTGACCAATTTATAATATTATAGCATTCCTTCTCTACTCTTATGATATATTAATAGATTTATACAAATTCCGATTTATTAAATCATATCTGGCTAATAGAATTTATATGAGGAACTAAGGAGGTATTTGACCTACTGTTATCCTATAATCAGCAAGCCTGCTGTCTCGCTGGAATTATACGGGTACAGAAAGTAAAATCCGTTTTATTTCGCCATAAGTAAAGCTTTTAGTGGTTTTAATTAGCGAAGTACCTTGGCAAAACCTACCGACACAACTAAAATCTGGTGGCGACTGCTATAAAACAAGTTAAATCAGGATGGAATGGAAAGGCTTAAATGTACCGGAGGCTTTTCTTAAAAAGGCAAAAATTAGTCTGAACAAATAATACCCTTTCAAAAAAATATTGTTAAGAGCCGTCTGGCTGCTACAGGCCTTAAACTGGCAGAGAGGTATATTTTAGAGTAATATTTATCGGCACAAAAAGCTATGGCGGAATAGGGAAGCGTTGATACTTAAAACTGCTTAGGATAAGCGGTAAGCAGAGTGAAATATAAGGACTGGACTGGTATGGCATCGTATGGCGTGGCTTTCCTGCTCACCGGCCAAGCTTTCAGAGGAGTTCTGGTATTACATTAATGCCTCGCAAACAGGGCGATACAGCATTTTTTAAGGAGTACAGCTATAGCACCTTAAACCAGGTATAACACCAGTCTTATTTCTCCACTGCCAAACCCAAAATGCGGAAGCAAATAAATATAACGAGGGTACCAAGAGCACCCTTGTTATATTTATCTAACCATAATCACTTCATGAAGCGGCTGCTTTTAACACTTATTTATGCTTTTTGCCATGCCGGCCACCGCCTTTACCTTTTACCGTTACCTCACCGGTGAAGGTTCCATCAGCGGCAAAGGCAACACCAACTACACTGGCATCTGATTTTTTCACCACCACCACATAGTTGCCGCTGTCATTCTTCATGGCTTTGGCAATGGTAGCACCGCTGTAATTGCCCGCTACATAATTTGTTATTGTTACCGGCAAATCGGTTACGGCTACCGGTGTTCCATGGTTTTTGGGGTGTGCTTTTTCGCTTACAAAGCTGCCGCTGGCATCAAATACTAAACCCACGTTAGTACCGTCGGCTTTTTTCAGGTGCACTAAGTAACCGCCGGCCTCTATTTTAGCAGCCCGCTCGATGGTAGCATTCGCGTAATTAGTAGTAATGTAAGTCGTAACGGCACTTGGTAAATCGGTAACGGCTACCTGGTTCAGGTTACAACCATTCTTGGTTTTAGTGGGGGTAGAAGTGGTCGTACCGCTGCCATCATCGGCCGTTGCCAGTAAGGCCAGTTCTACCAGGGCGGCATCATCAGTAGGTTCTACTTCATTTTTTTCGCAGCTGTAGAAAGCCATCGATGCACTTAAAAGGATCGCTAAAAAATATCTTTTCTTCATGGTTGTTTTTTGTTTTAAATAAATTTTAAGACTCTAAGATTGAAAACAGGCAGTAAGCTGGCCAGCAGTACTGGTAAAAGTTAATTCATATGGTGTAAGTAAGGTGGTTTAAATATTTAAGTTGTTTTGGTATGGGCTTTAACTAACATTACGCTGCCCCGGAAAGCCGCCGTTGCCTGGCAATAATATTTATTTTTACAGGCTGCGAAATGGTAGGACGGCAGCGTATTATAAGATGTGGGGCTTTTATATTAAAACCTTTTATTATAGGGGAAGGCAGCAGCAAGCGTTTTTCTTTTTTATGGTGGAATAAAAACACCTGCTAACATGTTAATAGCAAGGCACTCAAGCGCAAAATATACCTGGGTTTTGTCCCGGAAATTTTAACCTGATAATAGTGAACATATACCTTAGCCTGTTCCTGCGTGTTTTTTAGAAAAAACAGTAAGACCTTTAACTTGCCCGAAGTACTCGCCGGCTGCCTGAAAGGGAAGCAAAGTGCGCAACGGCAACTTTTTGAGCAATACTACAGCTTTGCCAAAAGTATTTGCCTGCGCTATGCTGCCAATACCGAAGAAGCCGAAGAAATGCTGAACGATGGCTTTTTAAAAGTTTTAGCCAAATTGCCTTACTACGACCCCAGCCAGCCTTTCGAAGCCTGGTTCAGAACGGTTGTAGTCCGGACCAGCATTGATTATTACCGCCGCAATCATTTAAGAATATCGATTATTGATATTCAGGATGCGCCCGAAATTCAGTTTGATGATGAACTTATCCAGAAATTATCGGCCGATGAAATTATGGCCTTGGTACAGAAATTACCCCCGGCTTACCGAACAGCCTTCTCCCTTTATGTAGTAGATGGCTATTCCCATGCCGAAATAGCGGAGATGCTTGGTATTAACGAAGGTACCTCCCGCTCTAATCTGGCTAAGGCCCGTTTAAAATTACAGGAATGGATTAGGCATAATTTGTCCGAAGCTACTCCTATAAAACCAGATGACTATGTCCAGCGAACAGTTTGATAAACATATAAGAAAAAAACTGGAGTCGGTGCGGCCACCCTATCAGGAACAGGCCTGGCAGAACTTCAAAAACTTATTGCCCCAACCCTGGTACGTAACGTTTTTTAAAACTTACCAAGGATGGGTTTATGGTAGCTTAAGCACCCTGGCCGTGCTAACTACCTCTTATTTATATTATCAGCAAAAAGAAGAAAACAAAAACTTGCATGAAACAATAGCTACCCTTCAGTCTCAGGATTTACAAACCCCAGATAATACCGCTGTTTTCCAGGATAGTGTTTTAACGAAGCCTGCCCGTACAGATTCGGTAAAGATAGCACCACCAATACTCACTATCGCCAAAAATACTCCTGAAGTTGCAGTGGAAGACGCTTTGCCCCTGCCCGACCGGAAAATAGCTTTAGCCGAGCAACCTTTATCCCAAACGACAGAAACGGAGCGTATTCAGAAAAGCGAGAAGGCTATAGACACCCCATCCCGCCAACCAGAAGTCTTACCTATTTTAATACAGGAGAAGGAAAGAAATATTACTCAAACCAACGTACCGGGCAATAGGAATACGGCTCTTCCGGGCTTTTCTGACACCGAGAAAACGCCTGTAAATAGTTCAGACACCAGCATTGCAAGCCCCCCCAATAGTTTAAGTAATAGCGTAAAAATACCCGCTCATACGCTAGCCTCTCCCGCTGCGAAAGCAATAATAGCGCAACAGCCGGATTCTGCCGGGGGCACCACCAGTCAAGCAACTAAACAGCAAAAACCGGGGGGCAATCTATTAGCAGCCATGCAGATACGTTTGGGCTTAACTACCGATTTTAACGGGTTAAAAACCTTTGCCGCCGGTCCCGCGCTGGAACTATTCTGGAACGACCGTTTCAGCCTGAACGCAGCCCTTACCGTAGGTTCCCATTCACAGCTAAAACATGCAGGCCCGCCGGATTTTAACCGCGTTACCGGCAAAAGATT
This sequence comes from Adhaeribacter aerolatus, assembly GCF_007991635.1. GTDB lineage: Bacteria > Bacteroidota > Bacteroidia > Cytophagales > Hymenobacteraceae > Adhaeribacter > Adhaeribacter aerolatus. The sequence continues at coordinate 136,793 of NZ_BJYS01000005.1, forward strand.
TGAAGATGTATACCGGCGGCATATTCCGCGCTACGACCGTATACGGGAAATTGAAGTAACAACTTCTTTAATCAGGCTACCGATTACCCTGAACTACTATTTACCAACCAACAGTAATTTCTCTGTTATGCTTTCTGGAGGCACCAGCCTGAATTTATCGGCTAACCAATTGGTGGCGTTCCGCAGTACTTTCCAGGGAGAGGAGCGCTATAACCGGTTTGAAGCACGGCCTAAAACCAGCGCTTTCAATAGCCTGCGCTACGGGGTAGGCGTGCAATATAAGTATGGCCGCCTGGTTGGGCAGGTAACGCCTTATCTTAAATCTTATTTTCGGCAGCCAGAATATTTCAATCCGGAACACAAGTTTGGTATAAACCTGGGCGTGAAATACGACTTGAGAAAATAATGAGAGGAAACAGGCAAACTTTAACAAGTTAATTAAATAGCCATTATTTGCTGCTTAGCGAGAAACAGAAGCGCTCTGCCGGTTTAAATCCAGGAGCTTTTGATGCAAGGCCAGCACCTGCGGAATAACAGGTTGCTGATCGTCGTTGTAAATAATGTAGTCGGCGCGTTGCTGTCGTTCTTCTTCCGGAAGTTGCTTATCTATAATTGCCTGTACCTCGGCCGGCTGGCGGTGCGCATCGCGCTGTAGCACCCGCGTTATGCGTATTTCCAGGGGAGCGCTTACGGTAATTACTTTCGTTACCTGCTTGTAGGCGTTGCTTTCGTACATCAGGGCGGCCTCTTTTAAAATATAGGGGTAGTTTTGGTGGGCTGCAACCCAATTGGTGAAATCGTCTTTTACCCGGGGGTGCACCAGGCTGTTTAATAAGGCGAGTTTAGCGGGTTGGTTAAATACCAGGCTGGCCAGGTAAGGCCGGTCCAGATCGCCGCCGGGGGTATAAGCTTTTTCGCCGAAAGTCTTTACCAGTTCCTGCCGCAGCCATTGGTCGTGGTGCATCACCCATTTCGCCCGGAAGTCAGAATCGTAGATGGGTACGCCCAGCAGCGCAAAAATCCGGCACACAATGGTTTTACCCGAACCGATACCGCCGGTTATTCCTATTTTCAGCATCTTACAGAGCCGGTAAAGCCGGTAATATTTTAACCCGGTTCGGTTTTAATATGAGTTGATGCACCTGTACTGGTTTCCGGGCAACTTCCACCGCTACCGTCGAATCGACCGGGTTCAGGTTGGCGTAGTTCAGGGTAAGACCAAATTGCTCCGGTGTAATGGCGGCGGCATTACTTTGCCGGTAACCGTACCGGATGCTAACCAACGGCGGCTGCAATTGCAACGGCGCACCTTCAGGGGCATTTAACACCACGGGAACAACCATCTTTTCTTCCCAAATAAGCGGGCTTACGGCAAAGGACACTTCTACTTCGGGCACATTAGCCTTTACCAAATCGCTATTACCAAATTCCACAGGAACAAACCGCTTGAAACTCCGGTCTATATTGGTAATAGGTAATTTAACCTGGAAAGGCGATGGCAATTTGCTCACCATAGAAGCCGGGCCGTCGAAAACAATTGAATCAGGAGTGATGGCAATCGGCGATGCTATTACGGTATTAGCGGCTGTTTTGATGGCCGCAGAATCTACAGCTAAAGGAATTTTACGGCGCAAACGCCTATCGAAGCGAAAATGGATGGTATCGGTCAGAACAAAATTTAACTGGAGGCCATCCAGTACGCCCGAAATACTGGGACGCAAAGCCGAGCCGGTTAAATAGGACTGCCGGGGCAAAGAATAAACCATTATTTCGGCTGGCCGAACATTCAGCATCAGGCTTTTCCGGAGCATTTTCCAGCCTTTACCGGTTACGTTTATATCTACCTCTTCAGGCAGAGGTTTTAACGGAATAAGCTTCTTTTCGTCGTAAACAAACTGGATGGGATACGACGTCCGGATATTAGTATAGGTTTTATTTAGGGCGTTGAGAAACCAGAAGGTAGCGGCTGCCATAAAACACAGCAGCACTACTTTCCAGTATTGCTTATCGTTTGAATAAAATGGTTTTAGCAACCATAATATAAAAAATTTTGCTTTCTCGGCCGGCAAATCAATGGTTATTATTTAGAAGTTATCTCGGGCGCAACTGCAGCCGTTTTTTCCGATGCAATCGCTGATTTCTCAAATGTCAGGCGCAAACCCCGATCTACCTCCAATACCACGGTGGTATCTTCTACGGCTACCACTTTCCCGTGCAAGCCGCCAACCGTAACAACATTGGCTCCTTTGGATAAAGATTCCCGGAATTTTTTCTGCTCCCGGATCTTTTTTTGCTGGGGGCGCACCATAAAAAAATAAAACACCAGCACCATAGCTCCTATAAAAAGTAAAGAGGATATGTTGCTGCCGGCGGCCGGAGCCTGTAATAAAATCTGATGAAGCATTTGGTTTATAAATTAAGAACGGAAAGGCCCATTAGCGCCCGGACTTGGTTTAACATTAACTTTAATATTAACCTGGTTAATTTCGGGTTGGGTGTTAGCTTTTACACTAATTACTTTCAGCACCTGCTGCCCGCCTTTACCGGCACTGTTAAATTCAACTTCTAATTTCCCCTCCGCACCCGGAGCAACCGGCTCTTTTGGCACTTCGGGCACCGTGCAACCGCAGGTTGAGGTAGCACTTTCGATTACCAGCGGCGACTTACCGGTGTTGGTAAAAACAAAGGTATGCCTTACCACTTCACCGTCTTTAATGCTGCCAAAATCGTATTCTGTTTCTTTAAACGTCATTACCGGGGCATCGGCGTTAGCGGTAATTTCCTGCGGATTAGCCGTATTAGGGTTATGAACAGTATTGTGGGCTACCTCCGAAGTAGCATTAGCCGATGCAGTTTGCTCTGTGCCGGCATCAGTACTGGCTTTCTGGTCGCAGCTCGTAGCAAAAAATAATGCGGCTGCGGCAGCTATTATTATATTCTTTTTCATCTTTATAAAAATAATGTTTTAAAATCTATTATTTAGCTAATAATCCCAAAACGGGTAGGATTGCTTAAAATTATTCAGATTTCCGGTAAACTAAAAATATGTTTATGCTTCCACGGCAATTCCGCCGGGCGCGTAAGCCGCTAAATTATCAATCACGTGCTGGGCAAACTCCATGGTGCTGGCTTTCCCGCCCAAATCGCCGGTGCATTGCTCTTTGTTCAGCAAGGTTTTTTCCAGGGCGGCTTCTATTCTAAAGGCCTGGCCATGCTCATCTATGTGGTGCAGCAGCATTAAGGCCGACCGTAAAATAGCCGTAGGGTTAGCAATACCTTTACCGGCAATATCCGGAGCCGAGCCGTGTACCGCCTCAAAAATAGCCATGTCCCTGCCAATATTGGCCCCGGCCACTACACCCAAACCACCTACCAAGCCCGAGCATAAATCTGACAGAATATCGCCGAACAGGTTAGTGGTTACCAGCACATCAAATTGCTCGGGACGGTCTACCAGTTGCATACACATGTTATCGATGATTTTATCTTCGAGCTTAATGTGTGGGAACCGGGCGGCCGACTTAGCAGCGGCATCGAGCAATATTTTGCCGGCGGTTTTTAAAATATTGGCTTTATGAATAATAGTTACTTTTTTGCGGTTGTGCTTGTGGGCATACTCAAAGGCAGCATCACAAATTTTCTGGCAGCCAACGTGCGTAATGCGGGCTACTGAATCCGAGATACCTAAACGCTCGTCGTACATCTCTAAACCGGAATACAGACCCTCGGTATTTTCCCGGAACAGTACCAGGTCTACGTTGCCGTAGCGGGTTTTAATACCTTCGGTAGATTTAGCCGGCCGGATATTCTGGTATAAATCAAACTTCTGGCGCAACTGCACATTTATACTCTTAAACCCTTTGCCTACCGGTGTGGTAATTGGCGCTTTTAAAGCTACCCGGTTCTTATTCAGCGAGTCTATCAGTGAGGCGGGTATTAATTCGTTACCGGCTTCCAGACTGGCTAAACCGGCGTTGTGCACATCCCATACTACCGGCACCTGCGCCGCCTCAAAAACTGCTTTCACAGCTTCTGTAATTTCCGGCCCTATCCCATCACCTGGAATCAGCGTTACGTGTTTCATATTTTATTTTTAGTTGTTGGTTGCTAGTTGTCGGTTATCAGCGTTTATGCTACAAAAATCATAAATTGCTTCTTTTTCTGGTATACTAATTCAATAGAAGCAGCCAGTAACACCCGGCAACCAACAACTGACAACTAATATTTACACTTCTCTTTGTCTGTTAATCTGGTGGATGAGCGAATCTACATCGCCCAGCAATTTCTCGGCCTTATCTTTGGCGTCTTTGATAACGCGCTGACCTTCTGATTTGGCCGTAGAGGGCACATCTTCTTTGCCGTCGCGCAGGCTATCGGTTAAGTCGTTTAACATATCGCGGTAGCGGTAAAGCTGGTAGGTAAGGCGATCACGGGTTTCGCGGCCCTTATCGGGTGCATATAAAACACCAAAAGCGGCCCCGGTGGCTGCGCCGGATATAAAAGCCAACAAAGTATTAAGAATTTTCTTACTCATGCTAGTAGTTATATTATATTAAGGTAATGCAAGCCGGTTGCTTTCCAAACCCGGTTAATCGATTTATGTGAACGGCTTCTGCGCCATTCCTGGCTTATTAACTAATTTAGGAGGTTATTTATTATCTATTAACCCCCTACCCGATTTACGGATAGTCCCGTTTTCGGTTAATTCCTGGGCCAGCTTATCTAATACGCCGTTAATAAACTGCTTGCTTTTGGGCGTACTGTAAAGCTTCGATATTTCTATATACTCATTTATGGTTACTTTTACGGGAATGCTCCGGAAAATATGCATTTCGCAAAGCGCCATCTTCAGAATAATTTTATCGATTAAGGCTATCCGCTCCACATCCCAGTTCTGAATGTGGCTCATAATCAGTTCTTCGTAGCGGGTATCGTCTTCCAGGGTTTTGTGATACAGTTCTTCAAAAAAAGCCCGGTCGTCTTCCCAGTTCGACGAAAGATCCAGCAGCATCAGGTTTTCGTCGCTTTCTTCGTCGAGGAGCTTTATGGTTTTATTTACCAGATTCTTTACAATTACCCGGTTTTCTTCCCAGTTCATATCCCGCTCTTCAAACAAAGATTGTAAGTTTTTATCTTTAAAAATAATGTTTTTAAAAATATGTTTAACGAGCTGGTGGTCCTCTTCGTAGGTATGTGCGCCACCCGAAATATAGGTTAAAAAGGCCTCATCTTTGCGCAATACGGTTTTATACAGCTGCCGGATAACATCTAAATCCGCATCGGCCCACTTAATATTCCGCCGCACAATATAATCCTGGTACGATTTATTCGCCAGTAGTTTTTGCAGTACTTTGTTGCGTAAAAATGGCTCGGCGCTTTTCTCGGTGGTTTCGGTATAGCGTTTGGCCGTGCGCTGCTGCTCTTCCCCAATTAGCCTTACAAAAACATCCATTATCTGCAGGGTATTCAGGTAATGGTCGTAGATTTTCTCTACGGCCTGCAGCATTTGGGTGCCAAAATATTTAAAATCTTTTTTTAGCTGGTTCTGATAAAAAACAATGGCCTGGTTAACGGCCGTTTTTATTTCGGGGTCTGTTTCGTCGTGGTCGAGGCGGCGGGTTCCGTACCACTCTTTAAATGAGATGGCGGCTATTTCTTTCTGGCCCTGCAATTTATTGCGGTCCTGCGGCTCCATCGAATTTAAATCAGGCGCAAAGCGCTCTTCTATGCGGTCGAGGGCCATCAGGTAGTCCGAACCTTCGGCCTGCTGGTAGGCGTAAATGGCTTGCATGGCCTTTATTCGTAATGTTCTGCGGTTAAGCATAAGCGATATGTGTAAGAACGTGTAATACTTTTAAGCGTACAGCAATTGGGGAATAAGGGTCAGCCAGTTTTAGTCTACCTGCCATCCACGCAACCTGCCGTAATTTATTTATCTAAAAACTGTTACTAACCCAAACACCTTGTTTTCGGCGGCGGCTGTTATCTTTGCGAGAATGTTTAAACGCAAGGCCACTAAATTGGGGTGCAAAATTACTGCTTTATTTTGAATAGCCCAATGCCGATTATTTACGTTTAACCGTTTTCTACTAAAACCCGCATTTGTGAAGTCTTTAAGCTATTTAAATAAATATTTATATAAGTACCGGTACCGGTTTTTGCTGGGCGTTTTGTTTGTAGTACTATCTAATATTTTCGCCATTATTCCGGCCCAGATAGTGCGGCACGCTTTCGATTTGGTAAAAGAAGGCATAACCCTGCACAACCTGTACTCCGGCCTAGACAAGCAACAGGATATTTACGATGTATTTGCACGCAACGTAAGCCTCTACGCCGGTATTATTTTGGTAATGGCGCTCCTGAAAGGGGTTTTTACGTTTTACATGCGCCAGACCATTATTGTGATGTCCCGGTTAATAGAGAACGACCTTAAAAACGAGATTTACCACCATTACCAAACCCTGCCGCTGAGCTTTTACCGGAAAAACCGCACCGGCGATTTAATGGCCCGCATTTCGGAAGATGTGAGCCGGGTACGTATGTATTTAGGGCCGGCTATTATGTACGGCATTAACTTAATATCCTTGTTTTTGCTGGTGGTACCGTATATGTTTTCGGTTAATCCGCGCCTGACCCTTTATACCTTGTTGCCACTGCCTATTTTATCGGTGAGTATTTATTACGTTAACAGCATTATCGAGCGCAAGTCCGACGAAATTCAGAAAAGCCTTTCGGGCATTACTACGTTTGTGCAGGAAGCTTTTTCGGGCATCCGGGTTATTAAATCGTTTGTGCGCGAAGACGATTCGCACCAGAACTTTACCTTAGCCAGCAACCACTACAAAGATAAATCGCTGGAGCTAAACTTTGTAAATGCGCTTTTCTTTCCTCTTATTTTATTTCTGATTGGCATGAGCACCATTATTACGGTGTACATTGGCGGCAAAGAAGTAATAAACGGCAGCATTACCGCCGGCAATATTGCCGAGTTTTTGATTTACGTAAACATGCTTACCTGGCCGGTAACCGCCCTCGGCTGGACCACCAGTCTGGTACAACGGGCGGCCGCCTCCCAGGAACGCATTAACGAGTTTTTACACACCAAAACCGACATTGTTTCGCGGGCAAATATTAAAAAGGAACTCACCGGCGATGTAATTTTCCAGGATGTTAATTTTATTTACCCCGATACCAAAATTCACGCGCTGAAGAATCTGAGTTTTAAGATTAAGCATGGCGAGGCTTTGGCAGTAATTGGCAACACCGGTTCGGGCAAAAGCACCATTGCCAACCTGCTTTGCCGCCTTTACGATGCCTCCAGCGGCGCTATCACCATCGACGGCACAGATATTCGCGATTTCGATATACCCACCTTGCGCAGCCAGATTGGTTATGTACCGCAGGATGTGTTTTTGTTTTCTGATACCATCCGGAACAATATTGGCTTTGGCATGGATGAACTCAGCGAAGAAAAAATGGTGCAGGCTGCCAAAGACGCTGACGTATACGAAAATATTATGCGTTTCCCAGAGAAGTTTGAGACGAAATTGGGCGAACGGGGCATTACCCTATCCGGCGGGCAAAAGCAACGGGTTTCTATTGCCCGCGCCTTGGTTAAGGAACCGCGCATTTTAATTCTCGACGATTCGCTCTCGGCGGTAGATACCAAAACCGAAAATGCCATTCTGAATAATCTGCAGCGCATTATGGATAACCGGACCACCATTATTATTTCGCACCGGGTATCATCGGCCAAACTTGCCGATCATATTCTGGTGCTCGACGATGGTGAAGTGGTGCAGCATGGTACCCACGCCGATTTGCTGGCCCAGGAAGGCCTGTACAAAGCCCTCTACGAAAAACAATTACAAACAGAAGATATTGAGTAGCCAGTACCGGCCAGGCAGCAGAATTGAATATTAATAAAGAGATTTTGACAATGGGCTTTTTGGATTATTAAATTTTAATTAGTTTTGTAGCACGCTCGGGATGTAGCGTAGCCCGGTATCGCGCCAGCATGGGGTGCTGGAGGTCGTCGGTTCAAATCCGGCCATCCCGACAGAAAAAAGGCCTTTGAACACTGTTTAGAGGCCTTTTTGCTTTATATAAGCATACTTTTTTGCTTTAGCGGATTATTTTTCCCGTTTGTTCTTCCGGCTGCAAAACCCTGATCCACAAACAGTTGCTTTTCTATACTCTGCAACCCAGACTTATACCACCTAAAATCCTTCTCACTCCTTTTGGGATATTCACCTCTTTTATTTTATTTATAAAAATTTGCAGTACCAAAATAAACCCAACGAAACGCTAAAGTTCGGGCAGGTTTAACCAAAAAGTACTCACAGGCTGAGCCTGCGAAGTTACCAGCAAACAAAAGAATGCGTTTTACTAAACTTAATTCTGCGGTGCAATAGAGGCCCTGTAATGCAAAATAAATCCGGTGGGCAGCAAGCATCTCAATATTTAAGGTTACATTCAGAAAAATATGGTAAAAGACAATAAGCATGGCGTGCAAGCTAGTGTAAAGCCAGAAGAAGAAGACCTGGAACTTCATAACTTTAAACTACTGCCTTACTACGAACAATTAGACTGCCTGCTGGAGAACGGCACTTACCTGGGTACGCGCTATTTTGAAGCCTATAAAATAAATACATACCACTTGCCTGCTTTTTTTGCTGAGGTTTGGTACGATAATAAATCGAATGAAGTAGCAGGTATCAGAGCTTTTACGAGCAGAGAATAGCTAATTGTGGTCGATCGTTGTTAACCGCAACAAGCGCCTACCAGTAGATTTTAACGGCATTCTGCCCTTATACCCTTACGTACCTACCTTAATCAACCGGCACACGCGCTATTTCGGGCAGCCGCTGAATATAGCTCCGAAAATATCCCTCCCCCAATTACCTGCAAGCCTTTATGGCGCGGGCGTAAAAGCGCTTAAATATTTCTTTTTGTTTATAAAGCTGCATTTAAATCTGCCCTTTACCCGAAGATGGGCTTTAAATAAATATTCTGTTATTCCATGGCCTCATTCCTGCTACAGCTAAATCCTTAACGTTTTGCCGGCTTGTTTTTCGCTGCTTTCTACCTGAGCGATTCCACTTTTTGAACTCTGTTTTAAGATTTTCCACTTTGTAGAAGCCTTTTTCCAGAATTTGGAAGTACCGGTTTTAACCCAATATTTTATATATAATTTTTTATATATTAATAGCACTATATTACATATTTTATATAAACTTATAATATATAATGCTTTTGGTATATATATTGCCTTACTCCTGGCAAATGCATTCGTTATGAAAATGGTAGCAGCTCTGGGATATTACATTGTATTTATATTATTGTTGGTTACCATAAGCTTGTGGGAATTGCACGAACTATGGATTAAAAGGAACAAAGCTGACAAGCGTAAAGTCCAGCAAAAAAGACGATTTCTCTGGCAGAAATATAGACAAAAAAGTGCCTCTGTAAATAATTACCCGGTCCCGAATCATAACCAGTATTAGTAAAGTTTTTTCAGCCTTATTTTTAAAACCTTATGAAACCGAACACCATCAAAAACAACCGCGATTACGATGCCATTGCCAAACGCCTAGAAGAATTGGTAGATGCCGAACCCCGGACGCTCGGCGCATTAGAATTAAAAGAGCATATTTATGCTATAATTGCCTACGAACAAAAGCAAGTAAAGAGAGGAGGCACACCAAAATCTCGGAACACAGGCTTGTAACAACCCAATCGGCAAAGCACTAATATCCAAACCGGCTAATGCTTGCTTACAGGTAAACATACTTTTGTAGAAGAGATAAATCATTTTAACATGAATATTAGTTAACGGGCTAGCGTGGCGAACGATTAAGAATGTTTATTGCAATTTAATTGCCTACCTGCTTGCCGGATAATTACCGGCATGGACTTAAAAATTAATTGTTTTACAGTTTAATTGTAAGATGCCTCTAGTACAAACAAACCAGCGCAAGCCGCCGAAACTTAATTTTACAAGACTTATAGCAAGTGCATGGGAATTCCTGTGCCTCTGCGGCTTCTTTAAATTAACAAGTTACTGGCGAAAATACCCCGCAAAGGTAACCAGCGCCTAGGATTCTATGATGCAGTTTATTTTGTTTTATCTAAATGAATAATTAGCGAAGTAGCAATTCTCCGTTTTTAATAATAACAGGACAAAACCAGCAAAGTAAAATTACGCGACCATAGGTTAATTTGAATAAAATGCTGCATTATAAAACATTAATAAAAGCAGTACCCTTAACTTAAAGTAACTTATAATAAAAATTTTCAATAGTGCAATACATTCCTTGAAATAATACCAGTTCAAAATAAACTTGGTGCCGTATAAATTTTCGGTCGGTAACCTACTACTCTAATCGGTTATGTGCGGCTATGTTCAATTGTCAGGCTTTACAAAATCAGGTTTGGCTATTCTTTTACCTTAAAAGTATATTCTCATGAAAAAAGGAATAAGATTACCTTCAGAATTAAGTTACAGCAACCGGTTAAAAAACGACTTAACACCCCGCATTATATATAATAAAGAAGTAAAAGCCAGCGATACTAACCGGTTTTATGCCTATATTATTATCCCGGACTTCGGCCTTTATTCTTTCTCCGAAAATTAATTTTAGCTGCTGCCGGTTCTCCGTTTAACAGTTTATAATTATTTAATCTTTGTGTAGCCTGGTTATTGCCGGGCTTTTCTGTTTATACCCGTACAGCAAATAACCCGAATTTAATTCGACCGGTTAAACTACTTGGCTACCTGCGCACGTATAATAAGGGCAAGGTTATAGCCGGATTAGTTTTTGTAATAGTTAAGAGAATATAATATGGTGATTTCCTGCTTAAAAAATAACTCCGGTATAATTAAACAGTTTTAGAAAAAACAGATGGCGGCAAATTTAGAACAGATAGGAACCCGGCTTCGCTTTTTTATGAAAATTAAAGGCATGGATATTTTTGCCTTGGGCGAATTTACCAACACCTCTGCCATTTTAATTTCGAATATTATTGCCGGCAAGAATTATTGCATGGATGATTTATTGTCGGTACTTAACAATATACCCGAACTAAACCCGCATTGGGTTATTTATGGTGAAGGCAATATTTTTAAATCGGAAACGACACCAGCCGACACCGATACTGCTACCATGCAAAAAAACCGGCTTAAGCACCTGCAGGAAATGCAGCAATTGCTGGAAACGCTGGATGCCATTGAAAAATCAAAGGAAAACAAGTCGCAGATTGATAACCTGAAAGCCCGAATTACCGAGTTGACGCGTAAACTTTAGCCATATAACTGACCATAAATGCTTACGTCAGGTGGCCCACTCATATCAACTTGCCTGAACCAGTATTATAAACCTGCCTTATAAAACCAAAAGCCGGTCCGTTTAATCTAAGTTAAACGGGCCGGCTTTGTTTTATAATAAATCAGCCAGGCGGGCAAAATCCTTGGGCGGCCTCTTTATTACGGGCTCTTCAGGAGAGAGAGCCATTTTAGTTGATTAAATCTTTTATTCTAACCACATAAAATTTAAATGGCTAAAAAGGTGTTTTTTAAGATTCCTGTTAGTGTAAGTGTAATAAATAAGCTAAATTTTTAATTAAGAAACCTGGTACTGTACTGACCCGCTACTGGATGAAGAATTTTTTGACTTAGATCCAGTGTAACCTCCCTGACTGGCAGGCACTTTTACTTCTTCTTTTCTCTGCTTCTTTTCTGCTACAATATAGCTTAAGAAATTACCTTTTGTTTTCATACGCGTTTAAAGTTTATGTGTGTTAGATACAATTTATTTAGTTCGGCTTTAATTATTTTATTAATTTTTATAAATATTACGAAATAAAGTTACAAGCTTTTGTGCATAATGTCAACTACATATTTGGGTAGGTTAAATTAAATTTTTTCTAATTTATTTTCTATAAAATTTCGATAGGTTTAAAGCCCTATTTCACCGGTAATTACCTTACTTATCACCTGCGATTTACTGTGCACGTTTAATTTCTTGTAAATATTGCGTAAATGATACCGCACCGTATCTAAGGCTACATCCAGGTTAAAAGCGATCAGTTTATAACTCATTCCTTCTACCAGGCACTGTACAATTTCCTTTTCACGTTCTGTCAGCACATCTTCCAGGTCTTCCTGCGACCGGAAATAATCCAACATCTTCCGCACCATTACCGGCATAATGTAAGCCCCTCCCTGGCAAATACCCAGAATAGCTTCCTTTAATTCTTCCGGAGAAGTATGCCGGGGCAAATACCCAACTACGCCGGCCCGCAACAAGGTGATAACTTTCTTTGTTTCAACGCTATCGGCCAAAACCAATATCTCCGTTGCCGGCTGGGTTTCTTTAATCTTTCTTAACTGTGCCGGCGAAAGCTTACTTAAATTCTTGTCACTCACGCTAATAATTATTACCTGCACGGTACTGTTATTAGCTATCAGATTTAATACTTCTGTTACCGAAGCGCCCACGCAAGCGCATTTTAATTCTCGCTGCGCATCAATAAAATTTTTATAGGCCAGTTTATGCTGGTCATCTTCATCAATAATAGCAACCTTAACCATTCGTCAACTGCTTATGTATCTATCCGGAAACCGATTGGTTGCTCTCAGCCAACTCTTCTTTTCTTATTTTGATATAATTTATTATAATTATTATAAAAACAAGGCTATCCCTGCTTCTGTTTCGGCCGGGATATAATATTTAGTTCAAATTTACTTTTAAAAAAAATATTAGAAAATACCCAATTTTGGGTATTTAATAGGAAGATAATACTTAATAATATGTTTTAAGGAAGTACTTCTAGGGGATAATTTCGGCCTGAACAATGGCCGTACGATCGGTGGGAAATATTTCGAGGTAAGTTTGTTTTGTTTTTAGCTTCTCCATTTTCAGATAATCAAAAAGGGCTGGATAGAGTTTCTTCGGCGATAGCATATAATGGGCATTAACCGAAGCCTGTACTACTTTGCCTCCAGCCACTTTCTGCAACTTATACCCGGCCGGTAATTGGGCAGTACTATCTTCTATCATAATGCCAATGAATGCTTTCAGGCTGTCGGATTGCTTTTCGGGGTTGTTGTAGTAAATATTAGCCAATACTCCCGGCACTTCTTTTTTCTCTAAAACTTCGGCTGCTTGCCGGAAAAGCTGGCCCAGTTGTTCTCCTTCTACGGGGCCGGCATAATAATTACCCGCCAGGTACCGGGTTTTAACATTAGTAACTTTTATTTCGGGTGTGCTAAAACCACCTAAGTAAGCATAAACAGAAAAACCGAAACCCAGCACTATTAATGCTATTAATAAAAATTTTTTATTCACGTTTTAAAATATTGGTTGTAAGCTTTTAATTAATTTCAAGTTAAGGCCCGCCTAATCTTACGGTATTAACTCAGCACATCTTTGTATTGCATTTGGTATAATTGCGCATAATAACCCTGCTGCTGTAGCAATTCTTCGTGGTTACCAACTTCTTTTATCTCGCCTTTGTCCAGCACAATAATTTTGTCGGCCTTTTGGATGGTTGATAACCGGTGCGCAATAACGATAGAAGTGCGGCCCTGCATTAATTGGTCGATGGCGTAGCGAATCAGTTCTTCCGTTTCAGAATCGACAGATGAAGTAGCTTCGTCGAGAATAATAATACGAGGATTGTACACCATGGCCCGGACAAACGAAATTAATTGCCGCTGCCCCACCGATAAAGTAGCGCCCCGTTCCATTACTTTGTAATCCAAACCTTCGGGCAGGCGTTCTATAAATTTACGGGCACCTACCATTTCGGCGGCTTCCCAAATCTGCTCGCGCGTAATATGGGGGTTACCCAAACTAATATTATCGGCAATAGAACCCGAAAACAAAAATACATCTTGCAACACTACGCCAATGTGGCGCCGCAGTACATCCAGATCGTACTCTTTCAGATCTACGCCATCAACGTTAATTGTGCCTTTGTTAATTTCGTAAAACCGGCTTAATAAATTAATGATAGAGGTTTTGCCCGCACCCGTGGCGCCCACAAAAGCTACGGTTTGCCCGGCATTTACCTCAAAAGAAATATCGCGCAGCACGTACTCCTCGTTGTTATAGGCAAACCAGACATTTTTAAACGATACATCGCCCCGGATAGTAGCCGGTGCATAGGTGCCCGTATCGGAAATTAATTCTTTAGAATCGAGCAGGCGCACAATGCGTTCGGTACTTACCACGCCTAGTTGCAGCGTGTTAAACCGGTCGGCAATTTGCCGGATGGGCCGGAAAAACATGGCGATGTACATAATAAAGGCAATGAGCGTACCCAGCGTTACCTCTTCGTTAATAACACCCCGCGCACCGTACCAAACCAGCAAGCCGGTACCGGTGGCGCCAATTACTTCGGCCACCGGAAAATATATAGAATAATACATTACCGACCGGATCTGGGCGCGTGTATGTTCCTGGTTAATTTTCTGGAATTTCTTTTCTTCGCGGGCTTCGTTGTTAAATATTTGCACAATGTTCATACCGGTAATATGTTCCTGCACAAACGCATTTAAATTGGCTACCGCCGTGCGCACTTCCTGAAAAGAAACTTTTACTTTTTCTTTGAAAATATAGGTACTGATAAACAAAAAAGGGAAAGTAGCCAGACTTACCAGGGTCAGTTTCCAATCGATATAAAGCATGTAGCCCAGAATAAATACGAGCTGTAAAATATCGCCCGACATTGCGGCCAAACCTTCGGAAAAAACATCCGATAACTGCTCTACATCCGATACGTTACGGGTAACCAGCGTGCCAATAGGTGTGCGATCGTAGAATTTAAGCCGGAGTTTTAAGATGTGCCGGTACAGCAGCACCCGGATATCGCGCACAATATGCTGACCCAGCCAGCCGGCAAAATAGGTATGTAAATATTCAACTCCCGTATGTACCACCAGCAACATGCCCAACCCGATAAACATCTTAGTCAGGCCTTCTAAATCGCCTACCATAATGTGGTTATCTACGGTGTACTGCACCAGAAAGGGACGCAGCGCCGCCAGAATAGCCGATGCAACGGTAAGAAATATAATAAAATAGAATACGCGCTTATAAGGTTTAACAAAAGCATACAGGCGCTTCAGGGTTGTTAAATCGAAGGCGCTGCCTGCCTGTTTACCTGTTTTCTGTTCCAATAGTAATTTCCTTTTTTTAACCGGCCGGAAGGCTACCGGCTAAACGTTGCTGCTGAATAATTATAACGGCAAAAATACTACTTTTATTCGTAGCCCACAGCCTAAGGTGTAACTGCTAAAGCAAGGCAGAGGTTTTATCTTGCATAAATTTTTCTTTTTGTTCCGAAAAAAAGTCTTTCGGGTAGGTAACCTGGGTTAAAAATAAGCCGGCTGCCGGTGCGGCACCGCTGGCCCGGCGCCGGTCTTGGGCGGTTAATATATTTATAAAATCTGTCGGTGATATTTTCCCGGTGCCTACATCTAATAAAGTACCTACTATCAGGCGCACCATCCCCCGCAAAAACCGGTTGGCCCGGATGGTAAAGCGTAAGCCATTCTCCGTTTCTTCCCAGTAGGCAGCATGCATCTGGCAGCGGTAATGCAACGTATCGCCTTTAACTTTCGAGAAAGTAGTAAAATCCTCAAAATTTAATAATTGAGCAGCCGCTTCGTTTAGCAGCTTTATATTAACTGGGCGGTTGAGGTAATGAGCGTATCGTTGCAGAAACGGATTTTTAAGCTGGGTAATACGATACTCGTAGGTGCGGGCTACCGCATCAAAACGGGCATGCGCTTCCGGGCCCACCGGGTAAAGTTTTATAGCGCTAATATCGGCGGGTAATAAGCGGTTGAGCCGGTAATACAAGCTATCCACCTCGGGTAAAGCCTGGGCCAGTTCGAAATGTACAAATTGCTGAGCCGCGTGTACGCCGGTATCCGTCCGGCCGCTGCCTACCGTTTCGATGGTTTGCTGCAAAATAGTAGCAAGGCATTTATCTAATATTTCCTGCACCGTTCGGGCATTGGGCTGGGTTTGCCAGCCATGGTAATCGGTGCCGTCGTAGGCCAACTCTAAAAAATATCGCATTTATTTAAGGTGCTGTTTTTTTAATGTGCAGATTATTTAATGTGCTTATGTGCTAATTAGGCTTAAAGCAGGAAGCAATTATTTAGGCAAACAAAGAGTAGCGCTTGTAGCTTATAACTTAATATTTACAACTCTAAACCTAACACTTCTCGTAAATAACGGCTGCACCTTGTCCTACCCCTACGCACATAGTAGCCAGTCCGTAGCGAACATTTGGGCGTCTTTGCATTTCGTGGATGAGCGTAGCCGAAATACGGGTGCCACTAGCGCCCAACGGATGACCAAGAGCAATAGCCCCGCCATTTACATTTACTTTCTCCGGGGCCAGGTTCAGGTCGTGCATACACGCTAGCGCCTGCGCCGCAAACGCCTCGTTCAATTCAATTAAATCTAAATTATTAACGGTTAAGCCGGCTTGCTTTAAAGCTTTCCGGGTAGCCGGTACCGGGCCTATACCCATAATATCCGGCGAAACCCCGGCCACTGCCGAAGAGACAATCCGGGCCAGCGGCTTTAAATTATAGCGGGTCAGCATATTTTCGCTCACCACCAAACAAGCTGCCGCGCCATCGTTTATGCCCGACGAATTACCGGCCGTAACCGTTCCCCCTTCGGGCAGAAAAGCCGGTTTAAGGGCAGCTAACTTTTCGGAACTGGTTAAACGGGGATGTTCATCAACAGAAAACACAATAGGTTCGCCGTCTTTCTGGGGTATTGTTACGGGTACCAGTTCTGAATTAAAAGCACCTTGCTTTGCAGCCTGCTGGTATTTTTGTTGCGAATTACAAGCAAATTCATCCTGTTGTTCGCGGGTAATCTGCCATTGGCGGGCTACATTCTCGGCGGTTTCACCCATTGAATAAGGGTGGTGCAGTTGCGCTAATTTCTTATTGATAAAGCGCCAGCCCATGGTCGTATCAAAAACCTGCGGGTCGCGGGAGAAAGAGGCTTCGGCTTTGGCCATTACAAAAGGCGCGCGGGTCATGCTTTCTACGCCACCGGCAATAAATACCTCCCCATCGCCGCTCCGGATAGCCCGACTGGCATCTATAATGGCTTGCAAGCCGGAAGCGCACAACCGGTTTACAGTTACGCCCGGCACTTCTACCGGTAAACCAGCCAGCAAAGACGCCATGCGGGCAACATTGCGGTTATCTTCGCCGGCCTGGTTGGCCGCACCTAATATTACATCGTCTATTAGTTCAGGTTCAACAGCGGGATTACGGGCCAGCAATTCCTTTATCACATGCGCCGCCAGGTCGTCAGGACGTACCGTACTCAGGGCTCCGCCTAACTTTCCGATAGGTGTCCGCACTAAATCCACAATATATGCTGCCTGCATGGTTTTACTTTCGGATAGGTTTACCTAATTTTGCAATTCATTTGCAAGTTAATTAACGATAATATGATCCAAAGAATTCAAAGCGTATTTCTACTAATATTGGTTATTGCCATGATAAGCCTGCTGTTTTTGCCTTTATGGGCGAAGACTAATCCGGATAACAACCAGGAAGTTGTTTTAACGGCTTTCTCTTTAAGTTCTCAGGCGGCTACTCCCACCGATGCCGTAAGCACCATGGGCGCTATTAATGAAAACACCATGGTTATAGGCGGTTTAGCAATTATTATTGCGTTGGTAGCGCTGTACGAAATATTCCAGTACAAAAACCGCTTTACCCAAATTAAATTAGGACTGCTCAATTCCTTATTATTGGCGGCCCTGCTGGGTACTATTTTTTATTATTCGTCGTACGTAGGCGATGCTTTGGTAAAAACCACTACTCCCGGTGACTACCAGGCTGGCTTCTATCTGCCCATTCTGGGGCTAATTGTGAACTCCCTGGCTAATCGGTTTATTAAACGCGATGAGGATTTGGTCCGTTCGGTAGACCGGTTGCGGTAAGATTATTATCTTATCCCTACCCCAAAAAGAATCTAAAATACAAACAGAAGCCCCGCCTAATAAGATGGGGCTTCTGTTTGTATGCCTATATCAATCTCAATTTTTACAATATTACCTGGCTAACTCGTTCATGTATCTCTCTAATTCCCGCGCGCTGGATTCAAAGGTAAATGCATCGTATACCACGTAAAAATTGCGGCGGTCGCACACGTTGTTGTAGGCGAACTTAGCTAAATCACTTTTCCGGTTATCAAAGCTAAACTGCTTCATTACCCGCTTTAAGTCCTCGGCGTAAATAGTGCTCTGGCCGATTACCTGCTTGGCCAACGACAGCTTATCATCATCGAAAGGGCGGCTAGCCAATGTATTAAAGAAACGCTCAAATTCTGCGCCGGCCAGTAAATCAGGGCAGGCATTATCGCGGTCGCGGTCGTTATCCCGGTCGGGGTAATCCGGACGGGGCCGAGGCGGTTCAGGAACCGGATATGGCGGCGGCACAATGCCCCCGTTAATGGGGTAACGACGAACCTGATTCAGAACTACCCGCGGCCGGCGACCAACTACCTGCACAACATATTCGGTTTCATAGCCAGGCTCCAGAAAAAGGCGGGCCCGGTGTACCAATGCGCCATAGCGGTCCGGGAAACGAATTTCCGCATCGTGATAGCCGGCCGGAATATCGTTTAACCGAAAACGGTTGGTAGGACGATGATTGATTAAGCGACCGTCGATGGCTACCAGAAAGGGCTCTCCGTGTTTGGAGGCAAAAGATACACTGGCACGACTGGCAAAGGCTTGTTGGGTCCAGAGGAGCATTCCGAAGAATAAGACCACTAAAGGTTTCATAGGGGTAAGTGTTAGGTGTAAAGGTTATATCATACTTACCCAAAGCCAATTATTATGCCAGATATTCTATATTTATGCTCCTATATTGTTTAGTTCAGACGAACGACAAGTTACAGCGACAAGCAGGTAAAATCGGTGTAAGAAAGAAGAAAAGTATATTCACTGGTGTGGAAGGCACTTACTTTTTTCATTCCGGAGATTAATCCTTCCGCCCTCCGGGCACCTTCCCTAAACTAGGGAAGGAGTTTCCAAAGAACCAAGGCTAATTAAACTCGCTAACTGAATAATTATAATAAAATACACATTGCCTGCTGCAGCTCATTATTAAAGATAAGCTGTAGCTACAGGGAGCTCCCCTCCTTGGATAAGGAGGGGCAGGGGTGTTTTGATTTAAATTGCTTAACAAACCACAATTAAAATAACCCATTAATATTCAAACTGGCCGTAGGGGCTTGTAATAGTTAAGCGGTTTGTTTCGGAAGCTTCTACGCGGCCTACTATTTGGGCATTAATATTAAAGCCGGCAGCAATATTTATTAAATCCTGGGCATACTGTTCCGGCAGGTATATTTCCAGGCGGTGGCCCATGTTGAACACTTTGTACATCTCCTGCCAACTGGTCTGGCTTTCTTCCTGAATAATGCGGAACAAAGGCGGGATGGGGAAAAGATTATCTTTAATAATATGTACCTGCTCGGTAAAATGCAGTACTTTGGTTTGAGCCCCACCACTGCAATGCACCAAGCCGTGAATATTGGCCCGGTGTTGCTGCAATATTGCACGGACAACCGGAGCATACGTGCGGGTAGGCGATAATACCAGTTTACCCATGGTAACCCCTACTTCGGGTACTACATCGGTGAGTTTGTATTGGCCGGAATAAACCAAATCAGCGGGGACGCCGGGGTCAAAACTTTCGGGGTATTGCTGGGCCAGGTATTTGGCAAATACATCGTGGCGGGCCGAGGTGAGGCCGTTGCTGCCCATGCCGCCATTATACTCGGTTTCGTAAGTAGCCTGTCCATCCGAAGCAAAACCTACAATTACATCGCCGGGTTGAATGGTGTGGTTCGAAATTACTTCGTCGCGGCGCATCCGGGCGGTAACCGTGCTATCCACAATAATGGTGCGGACCAAATCGCCTACATCAGCCGTTTCACCGCCAGTGCTGTAAATGCCCATGCCGTTATCCCGTAGCAGTTGCAATATTCCCTCGGTACCGTTAATAATAGCGGCAATTACTTCGCCGGGTACCAAATTTTTATTCCGGCCAATAGTAGACGAAAGCAAAATATTATCCACCGCGCCTACACACAGCAAATCGTCTACGTTCATGATAATGGCGTCCTGGGCAATCCCTTTCCAGACCGATAAATCGCCGGTTTCTTTCCAATACAAGTAAGCCAGCGCCGATTTGGTACCGGCACCGTCGGCGTGCATAATATTGCAGTAATCGGGATCGCCGGCTAATAAATCGGGAATAATTTTGCAGAATGCCTTCGGGAATAAGCCTTTATCGATATTTTTAATAGCAGCGTGTACGTCTTCTTTCGAGGCCGATACGCCCCGCCGGAGATAGCGATTTTCCATGATTTCGTTGTTCGTTGTTCGTTATTCGTTGGTCAATTTCGTTAATTTAAAATCTGCAACGCTCACGACAGTGCAAAAATAAGAAAGCCGCTTTAATAAGCGGCTTTCCGGCAGGAGTTTCCTCAAAGATAATCTTAAAACATTTTTTCGAATAACGAACAACGAAATTATTCCGCTATCCGGGTAACTTTAAACTCGGTACGGCGGTTGCGCTGGTGTTCTTCTTCGGTTTTAGCGTTTTTCACAATTAACCGGGTTTCGCCGTAGCCTTTAGCGGTTACCCGTTTGGGATCGATGCCTTTGGAAATAATATAGGCCACCGCCGATTTAGCCCGCCGGTCCGATAAATCTAAGTTATAGGCATCTTTGCCACGTACGTCAGTATGTGAGCTTAATTCAATCGTAATTTTCGGGTTATCTACCAGCGTTTGCACCAGTTTATCCAGTTCCAGGGCCGCATCCGGACGAATATCGGCTTTGTCTAAATCGTAGTAAATATTCTCGACCACAATCGGCTTGTTCTTCACAATCTTAGACAGGGTTAATGTAGCTGATAACCGAATATCAGTTAAAGGTTTGGTAAGCGAGGCCTGCGGCGGTGTTTTCCCCACCGTTGTTATGGCCTGACGGGCGGCAAAATAGCCGGGCCGCTGGGCAATAATAGAATAGGTGCTGGCTGTATCGAGGGCAAAACTTAAAACACCGGCTTCATTGGTCAATTCATCTTCCAGCCGTTTGCCTTGGGCATCCTGCAGCGTTACCCGGATGTTATTGATGGGCTTGGTACCGGCATTGCCTTCGAGTTGCTCCAGTACTTTTACATCCAGGAAGAAAGCCACCAATTTAGGCTGGTTCTTTTTGAAGAAGTAAATATCATCGCTGCCTTTGCCCCCTTCGCGCTCCGAAGAAAATAACCCGGATTCGGCGCTTAACGGGTAAATACCGAAATCGTCACCAGTGGAGTTAATCTCCGGCCCCAGGTTTACGACTTTATTCTCTACTACCTTAAAAATATCGAGCTTACCTAAACCAGGGTGACCATCCGAAGCAAAATAGAAAGTACCATCTTCGCCTACGGCCGGAAAGCTTTCGTTACCAGGTGTATTGATAGGTGCCCCCAGGTTTTCGGGTGCCGAGAAGTTACCGGCATTATCAAGGGTAGCTTTGTAGATATCGGTACCGCCCTGGCCGCCTTTTCGGTCGGAGGCGAAATAAAGGGTTTTGCCGTCGGGCGCTAAAAATGGCGTAGAATCCCAGGCATCGGTTTTGTTCAGCCGAATGAGGCGGGGCTCCGACCAGGCACCGGATCTAAACCTGGAAATAAACAAATCTACATTCTCTCTACCTTTTTTGGTGCCTTCGTTGCCGCGGGCAAATATTACGGTTTTGCCGTCGGGCGTAAAGGTGGCTACCGCATCGTGAATGCCAGATAAGTTCAGCAGGGCTTCGTATTTGCGCACCGAACCGGCACTCAGCATATCGTTGGGGTTGCTGGGTTTAAAGGCGTATAAATCGGTGAAACCCTGGCCGTTGCCTTTAAAGGTAGCACCACCACCACGCGACGAGGCAAAAATAACTTCGCCTTCGGCCATGGCTATCCCGAAATCTGCTGCCTCCGTATTTATTTGTTCCAGCGGCGTTATTTCAAAATAGTTTTTGGCTTTCAGCACCTGCGGCAATTCGGCCAGATTAGCGACTTCACGCTTAGCCCGTTCTACAGCAACTTTGTTAGCCCCTACCTGAATATATTTGCTTAGTTCGGTGCTGGCTTCGTTGTATTTGCCATTTGCTTGCAGGGCTAAGCCATAATTCAGAAAAACATCATCTTTTTTGTAGCCATTATCCAGGGCCGCTTTGTAAAAAGGCTCCGCCAGTTGAATGCGGTTAGACAAACGATACGCTTCGGCCAGTTTATAATTTAGTTCGGCGTTGGTTTCTTTTCCTTTTAACGCTTTCTGGTAAAGTGCAATAGCAGGCTGGTATTCTTCGCGGGCAAAAAGCTTATCGGCTTTGCCAGCTTTATCAACCACGGCGCAGGCCGCCAGCGACAGGAACAGAAAACTATAAAGGAGCGTGTATATTTTTTGCTTCATTAATTTTTCGGCAGCAGTTTATAAAACAGGGTAATAAAAAGGAATAAAAGCAATATTACAACGATTATCTCCTTTATATATTATTTTAAAAATAACGCGCCAACCAGGTTTCTTTAGCCGGTTTGGGCCAGTTATTAAATATATGGCCGGCGGTAGATACAGTATTATCAAAATACAAGCTTTCCGCTGCCAACTCGCCGGTGCTAATCTTTTCTTTAATGGCTTTTAGCGGTACTACTTCTACCCCGTTATCCTTTAAAAAGGCTAATTGGGTGCGGTCGAAGAATGAAACGTTTAACTGTTCTTCGAGTTGTTTTACAAACCGCACCGAAGCATCTATGGAGCAGCCGCTCGGCGAGTTTACGTCTTCGTTATTGGCCAGCACCAAAAAACGGTTATGGAATATTTGTGCTGAAGCCTGCAGCATCTCGCCGTGGCTGGTCCACTCGGTTGAAAACCGGGAAAGTAACGGATGAACGGCTTCTACTTCGGCATTGGTAAGGGTACGGCTGGCCTGGTAAATCCAAACGCGGGCATTTTCCGGCAATTGGTTAAATGGAATATACATTATTAATCTGTATTTGTTTGTTTATGATTACTTTTAGAGTCTATGTTTAAGTAAGGGTTGATATACTTAGCCGTTAGTCCATGGTAAATTATATTGATTATCAGACTTCTTACTCAAAAAAACGATGAGCAGGTTGTCAATATTTCGTTGCACTAACATTGTTGTGTATAACAAAAGCAGTTATAAAGTTTTAAGAAAACGAATAATTTTTAAATTATTTAAATTTAGGTTTGCCGGTACATTATAAAACGCTTCGAGCCCAAACAGCAATTCAGGCTTCCGGACCGGTTAACAAAACTTTACGCGGTGTTTAATATTTAACGTGCTTCTGTTTTTCAAGCAAAGCAAAGATAGGCAATTTGGCTATGCTCTTGGTATGGCTATTTCTGCAAAGGCCTTCGTGGTTGCTTCGATAATAGTTGGTACGCAAAATTTTCAGCCGCCAATAGCACCCTAACTGCAGCATTTACCCACTTTCCGCAAGTGCGGCAACTATTTATTATCAGGAAAGCTTACCGGGAAATTGTCTTTAATTTTAGCCGCGTTTAAAAGTGGCGTAGCCGAATAAAGTAGACCTTACTGGTTACCCGCGTTCCCGTTGGTTATCTATTTGGGCTGAATATCGTAAATACTTATTCTTTGTATTTTATCGTTATAGCAGCAAACCAAGAATTTAACTAATGAATCTGGAGCTTAAAAGTTGGGAATATTATTTAGAACTCATATCCGAAAAGCTAAAAAACTGGGATTATTTTTTAAATCTTATTTACCAAAATAAGCTGATTGTGGCAGCCTCCGTTTTATTGTTGCTACTGCTTTATTGGCTGGCCAAGAGGCATTACATAAAAACCATCCGGTACTTCCGTTCCGGCGATATTATTCAGATCTGGAAATTAACCGGTAAAACCCGATCGGGCATTTTATCCAGGTTCGATAAAAACAATATTTACTTTATCCCGAATAATGGCTACCACATTGTGCAACGGAAATGGTACTGGTTCTTTTTTATGGAAAATGTTTCGTTGGAGGAAAGAGAAAGATGAATTCCGGGGTAAGTGACTTAAGTTAACAAGCCCAAATAAAAACCAAATTGAATTACGGTTATAATAGTCTGTAGAAGCACAAAACCTCCCCGGTTTGCCGAAGAGGTTTTGTGCTTTGTGCTTCTCGCGTATTATTGAATGCTCTTTGCTTTTTAAGCCGTACGGGTATGCCACGGGCCTGTGATAGCTACCGTTAGGCCGGCCGCTTGTAAATTTACAAAGTAAGTTTCGCCGGTTGGTGAAAATACGCCGCCGGCAAATTCGCTGGCAGAACCTATATTTTGCGCCAGTTTGTAAAACTCACCTTTGGGGGTTATACCTACTACAAAAGGCGCCGCATTATCTTCACATAAAATTAAATCGCCCCAGGCCGATACCGTCATGTTATCGCAGGCGTTGGCAATAGTAGAATCGTGCGATTCTACAAAAAGCTCTAATTTACCGGGTTGTTTCGCCTCATCGGGTTTGCCTTCGTACATACTTGGCGTATACCTAAATACTTG
Source organism: Adhaeribacter aerolatus (assembly GCF_007991635.1). Lineage (GTDB taxonomy): Bacteria > Bacteroidota > Bacteroidia > Cytophagales > Hymenobacteraceae > Adhaeribacter > Adhaeribacter aerolatus. Next base: position 161,430 of record NZ_BJYS01000005.1, read on the forward strand.
TCCGTAGGATAATTTACCGCCGTTGGTACAGGCAAAATAGACCTCATTGTTGCCAAACCACATGCCTTCGCCACGCGCAAAACGGGCAGCGCCTTTATCGTAACCCTGCAACCGCAAGTCGTTCTCCGGCGACTCCACATTCTCAATATCTATCCAGGCTACATCAAAGGCCTGACCAATAGGCATGGGCGGAGTAGTTAATTTGGCCCAGTTGCGGGTATCCATACTTTTCTGCTCGCGTATTACCAGCGCCTGCAGTTTGCCGCCTTTTAATAATTTGCCGTTCTTTTTCGGAATAAACCGGTAAATTAAGCTGTCCGAGGTATCTTCGGTCATGTAAACAATGCCGGTCCGCGGGTCTACCGAAACGGCTTCGTGGTTCATGCGGCCCATTGCTTTTATCGGCACTGCCTTGGTAAGCTGCATTTTATCGCTGGCCGGCACTTCAAAATTATAACCGTGCTCTTTTTCACAAGCGTTTTCCGCATTGGGCTTTAACACCGATTCTTCGCAGGTTATCCAGGTATTCCAGGGGGTCAGGCCGCCGGCACAATTGCGGGTAGTACCTACTAAGCTCAAAAATTCTTTTTCTACTTCGCCGGTAGCCGGGTTGTAAACAACGGTAGTAGTGCCCCCTAACTGCGGATCGCCCTTACCAAAATCATAAACTTTATCTTTGTCTATTTTCGAAAGCATTTCGTTTTGCGCCCCAAAAGCGCCACTGCCCGGGGTGGCACTCAGCTCGTGGTTGCGAACCAGAATAACGCGTCCTTTCGGACCCTTAAATGCCGCCATCCCATCCGGCGCGCCCGGCACTAATAAGCCATCGCTCATCTGGTTACCCTTTTTAGAAATAATTTTGTAGGAGAAACCTTGGGGCAAACTAAGCAAGCCCTTCGGGTCGGGCACCAGCGGGCCGTAACCTATTTTGGCGGCAGGGCTTTCGGCAGCCAATAAAGGATTGCGAACAAAATGATGTAAGCCCATAAACCCCAGCGAGGCCATACCGGTTAATTTAAGAAAGTCGCGTCTGGAGGTGTTTTGGTTTCGGCTCATAACTGTTTAATATTTAATGTTTTCTAATTTTTCTAATTTATGAGGAATAATTATTTAATAAAAATTGAATGAAGAAAAATTCTCACTCAAAACAATGCCTTATGAAAAACTTATTTACAGATTTGCCTGCCTTTATCCCCGTTTTCAGTTGGGTAGAGTAGCAATTTTTAACAAGCCATTACTTAATTTCTTATTAAGTTTGAAGCTTTATTGATTTAAAAATCAAATTATTTTATCTATAAGTTACCGGGCTGAATAAAACATTAAATTATTTCTCTATGATATCCTGCCAGGAATAATATTGAAAGGTTTTATCATCTGACATGGCCACGAACAGGCCTTTAGGAAACTTCTCATTTAATGCAACAGAGGTAACTTCACTCCCATCACTACTTATGGTAGAAACATCAATTACTTTGACCAGGCGATGATCGTGCGGATTATTTTTTGTTCCTTCCCGGGTAAATATATGGAATTTATTTGCCTGCTGATCTGACACGATAATATAGCCGGTTTTATCTTTTTTGGTATAAATACTAACTCCTTCATGGTCTTCGGTAAAACCGGAGGTCGCAAATAAAGCCAGTTCTACGTTGGCACTATCCGGGTCGGCATAATATTTTCTTACGCCAATGGTTTCGTCAGAATAATAAACATAGCCCAGTTCAGCATCTACGGCTATCGACTCTATTTCTTTGTTGCCACTATACTTCCCAAATTCCCTCACTTTCCGGCCTTTGATATTACCAGATTTATCTTCTTCCAATAAATATTGCCACAGGTAAGTACCGTTTCGGGGACCATCTTTTCTGCCAACTATGGCGTAAATATTGCCATCAGACGGCCGTTTGTACAGGGAAATGCCCATTGGAGCCCTTTGTTTCTCCCCTGCAAATACATCAATACCCCCATTATCTATCGGCTGCATTTCCGGCAGGCGATAGATTCTGATTTTATTCGTCAGCCGCTCGGTTGTTACAGCAAAATCTATGAGTTGACCGCGCAATTTAAAGCCATAAGCAATATCTACATTATTGGGTCTTTTTAGTCCGGTTACTACTTTCTCCTTTATTATCTTTCCTTCCAGATCATAAACATATAATGCCCCCTCCTGATTCTTATCTGTACCAATAATTAAACTTTTGGCCGGGTCCTGCGGATTAATCCAGATGGCCGGATCATCGGTATCGTGGGCGGCAGGCTCCGTTACTACCAAGGGCGCGATTTTAGCAGCGTTGCTTATTTTTGGGTTAACCGATAAGGACTCCTGGTTTTTCTGGGGAGTCTGGTTACAAGCGCCAAGGATGAAAAAAAGTAACAATAAAGGGAGCAGGGTAGATTTCATGAATTAATAGAAGTTTCGGGAATTAAATAAGCTAAACAGCCCTCCTGATTTTTAGAAGGCTATTTAGCTAATATCATAAATTTAAAAGTTTGCTCAACAACTATATTCAATCTAAAACCCTGGGTTTTGCGGCATCTTCTCTGTTAAGTTAGCATCAATAACCGATTGCGGGATGGGGAACAGGGTGTCTCTTTCTTTTACATTTTGCCCGCCAAAAGTATTATACTTTCGCGTCCTTTCCAGCCACTTGCCGGTTCGTAATAAGGTGTAGCGGCGGTATTCCTCGTTAAATAATTCCCGCGAACGCTCGTCTAGGATAAAATCAATATTTATATCACTTGCTTTTACATCGCTGGCATTAGACCTTCTTCTGATAATATTTATGGTTTCGGCCGCCCCAGCGGCATTGCCGAGTTTAAACTGGGCCTCTGCTTTTAACAAATAAGTATCGGCCAGCCTTACCGCAATGTAATCGTCGTAATTAAAATCCGAGGCAACGTCATCCGGAATACTGCCTTCGTGTTTCCGGGAATAGGGCCAATCGTTTCGTTCCCAGGTGGCAGCGGTTAGGGGCCTGCTCCAGTTTAATTTCAGGGTATCGCCATAAGCATAACCTTTCGGTAACCGGTCGGCAGGGTGCGGGGCATTGGCCGCTGCATTATTAAGAATGAAATACTTTCTTAAGGCATGATTGCTGGCCCGGTCATCCTGGGGTTCATAAGACTCTATCCACCATTTGGTGGGTGCGGTATAGGCTTTGCCCCGGCCGCCTCTGGCGAAAGTAATCTGCAAAGGCTGCACCCCGCCAATGCTAATATCCATATACCTTTGCAGGTGCATAGCCCGGGGCCGGGGGTTGGTACCACCGCCAACTACCTGAAAACCGAATTGCCACACCCATAAGGCTTCGGTATTGCCTTGCTCCCGGTTTTTGTTACCTTCATAAAACATATCCATAAACGGAACGCCCGGTTTGCTTGCATTTACCCCGTATCGTTTGGTAATAAGTTTGTACTGTGGGGTATTAATTACTTTATCGGCATATTGCAAAGCTTTTTGCGGTTCCTCCATTACCAGGTACATCTCGGCCAGATAATGCTGAATAACGCCTTTGCTCATTCGCCCCGCAATGGGCTGCACCGGAATATATTGCTCGGCAAACAAAAGATCTTCTACAATTTGCGCCCTTACTTCTTTAACCGGGGTCCGGGCCCAATTTGTTTTAATAGAGTTGCCCGACGATTCTGTTAACGACAAAGGCACATCGCCCCAGAGATAAGTAAGGTGGCGGTATGCCCAGGCTCTTATGGCCCTGGCTTCTGCTATTACAAAATTCTTGTTAGCTGTTTCATCTCCCGCTCCTCCTTTCCAGTTTACCGTTTCTCCTTCGGCCCGATCGATGATGGTATTGGTAGCATTTACAATGCCGTAGAGCCAAGAAAACACATCCCGGAGTGTAGAATTTTCCGAATTATTAACGTCGCCCCATTTAGAAGCCAGGTTACCAAAGCCGGAAATATAATTGGGGCTCATGTTATCGGTGCCATTTACAAATACCTGGAAAGGCATACTGGCATCGCGGATTTCGTTTCGGATTTCGGAATAAGCACCATTAATGCCGGTTTGAAACCCGGCATAATCTGTATAGAGTTTATCGGAGGTAATTAAATGTGGCGGGTCTTCATTTAAAGGGTCATTTAAGTCACAACCTGAAAACAGGGTTAAGGTTAAGGATATAGCTGCTATTTTATATAATTTCATGGTAGTACTTTTTAGATGTAAAAGAATTATTCAAGAAGCCGCAATCATAGCCCTACTTGCAAGCCGAAAACATATTCACGTTGCAAAGGAATAGACCGTTGGTTGTCCAACTCCGGATCCATACCCCGCCAATCGGTTAGCATAAGTAAGTTTCGCCCGGTAGCATAAACCCGGAACCGGTTGCCGCCTACTTTCTGGATTAAATTTTTTGGCAGGTCATAAGCAAGCGTAATGTCTTTTAAGCGGACAAAGCTGGCATTTTCATAAATATTGGTAGTAACACCGGCCATCCGGTTGGCATCTACGTGGTTCATATACCACTCATTGCTCGGGTTATCCGGAGTCCACCAGTTTTTTACAATGGTGCTCTGCCGAACGCCGGAAGTTACAACCTGATCATCCATTAAGATATTCTGTTTGGTTACGCCATGTACTCCGTGGATAAAAGCCGTTAAGCTAAAGTTGCCGTAAGAAAAGGTGTTGGTTAAGCCCCAGTTTAATTTAGGATCCTGCTGACCGATTATTTGCCGGTCGTCGGGCGTAATCTTACCATCGCCGTTTAAATCTTTAATTTTTATATAGCCGGGTTTTGTCTTCCATTCTGCCGCTTTAGCGGCTTCGTCTAACTGCCACACGCCATCAAATACATAATCATAGTTAACCCGGATGGGCTGTCCGATAAACCATTTGTTGTTAATATCGTCCAGCCCGTTGCCATATAAATCCACTATCTTATTATGCACGTAGCCAATATTCCCGAAGGTGGACCAGGTAAATTTCTTGGTGGATATATTTCTGGTATTAAGAGAAAATTCTACCCCCTGGTTTTCAGTTTCTCCGATATTTTGTAAAATAGAAGTAATACCATGCACCGAAGAAATAGACCGGTGCAGCAGCAGATCATAAGTATTTGTGTGAAAGGCATTAATAACACCCGATACCCGGTTACCCCAAATGCCAAAATCTAAACCAATATTGGTGGAACGGGAGCTTTCCCAGCCAAGCGCTTCCTGCCCCAGGGTGCTCGGAAAATAGCCCGGCATGGTGGTGTTGCCCGACAGGTAGTTCTCTTCTGCTAAACGGGCCATTGATTGATAAGAACCCACTGCCTGGTTACCATTTAAACCGTAAGAGCCGCGCAGTTTCAGTTCATTAAATAATTCTTTCCAGGGGAAAAATGCTTCGTTACTGATATTCCAGCCTAAGGCTACGGAGGGAAATATTCCCCATTTAGAGTCGGCGCCAAATCCGGAGAAGCCATCGCGGCGGCCGGTTAAGGTTAAGAGATAACGACTGTTATAAGCATAGTTTAACCGCAGCATCTGCGATACCAGCCGGGAATCGGTATAATCAAAAGATGGCTTCACCAAATCGGCCTGTCCGCCGGCAAACCAACCTAATAAATCGTTCGGGAAGCCGCCCATTTCGGTGCTCTCCGAGTTATATGAATCTTTTTGAATACTATAAACCGCCGTGGCAAAGAGCGAATGTAGGCCTAACGTTTTATTATATGAGAGAATATTTTCTAGGACTGTATTATTAACATTATCCTTGCGTAAACTGGCACTGCCCTGGGCAACCAATCCATCTAAGGTATTTCGGCCGCGGTAAGTATTGGCTTCCGTTATTCTATCCATTAATCCATAATTAAACCGGAAGGTTAGCCCTGGAACAAACCGCTCGAAATCGACAATGGCGAAATTATTAGTTACTACCTGCCGTGATTTATCTTTATTGTCGAATAAGGTGGCCTGCAAGGGATTGCCGCGGGCCGGATCATCTTTAACCGGAATAATGGCCAAGGTGCCGTCCGGATTGTAAGGCACGGCCAGCGGATTGGCCAGAAAAATATCGTTCATATTGGGCGCAACGCCGCTTTGGTCAGAAAAGGTTAACTGGGTGCGGGTGCCGATAGTAAGCCAATTGGCTATTTTGGTATCAATATTAAACCGGCTGGTTCCTCGGAAATAATCATCGTTAACCACAATACCCTTAACATTCATTACCCCGCCCGAAATATAATAGGAGGTTTTGCCAAAGCCTCCGGACACTGCCAAGTTGTGTTGGTTGCTAATACCGGCTCGTATCGAATGGTCCATCCAGTTTACCCATTCACCGGCATCGTAAACGGCCTGTTCCGATGCCGTTACCCCGGCGGTTAGACGGTCTTTTTTAAACTTATAAAACCCTGGCCCGTCTAAGTATTCCGGCAGGTTGGCCAATTTCTGAATCGAAACAAACCCATCGTACGAAATTTTAGGAGAACCATCTTTACCTAGCTTGGTGGTAACCAAAATAACGCCATTCGCACCTCGCGACCCGTAAATAGCCGCCGAGGAAGCATCTTTTAGAACTTCGATGGATTCAACATCATTCGGATTAATGTCGGATAAATTTCCGCCGTACGGCACCCCATCAACCACTACTAGCGGCGAATTATTAGCCCCAATGGAGTTACGCCCCCTTACCATAATTTCCTGGTTGGGAACCGCACCGGCAGAGGTATTCTGCACCATTACGCCTGGTATAGCCCCTTGTATGGCCTGCGCAATATTTATATTAGGCACCATTTCCAGCCTTTCTTTCGGCAGAGAAGCAACCGACCCAGTTATGTCGCTTTTCTTCTGGCTCCCATACCCTACTACTACCACTTCTTCCAGAGCCTTGGCATCTGCCGCCATGGTAATATTAAGTGTGGCAGCGTTACCCACTATTACTTCTTTGGCCAGAAAACCAATGTAAGAGTAAACCAATGTTCCACCATTGTCCGGCACTTCTATCGAATAATTACCCGCTACATCGGTACTGGTGCCCGTAGTGGTACCTTTTAAAACAACGGTTACCCCAATTAGCGGCTCACCTGTTTCGGCGGTAACTTTACCGGTTATAGGTCTGGCCGCTAAATTATCAGTTACTTTTAAATCTGTTTGGTGCAACGGAACGGCCGCCTTTGGTTTATCCAGGGCTTTACCGGCCGGTACATGGCGGTTAATAAAATAAGAACCATCTTTTGCTTTTTTAAACCCAAGCCCCAAAGGTTTCAGAACTGCTTTTAAATTTGCTTCCAGGGAGCTTTTAAGATTGACAACATCAGGCGAGGTGGAATAACCGGCTACCATCTGGTCAGAAAATAAAATATCTACCTTGTAATGCACTCTTAAATCATATAATACATCTTTCACCTTTCTGGTAGCAGAGTTATTTTGGGTAGTAACCGGATTATTTTGTTTTTTCTGCCCCATGGCCAGGGTTTGAGCCTGGCACAATGGCTGGCAAGCGAGCATAATAATTATGGGTAAGCTGCAGGCATTTAATTGGCGTATTCTTTTCTTCATGGTGCGGTAATAATTAAGGATAAGGATGTTGGAATTGGAATAATAAGGGCAAAGGATTTCCAGGCTATAAAAATATAGCTGCTACGAAGGGCTTAAAAATTATAAGATTGAGGAAGAAAAGATTCAGGCAGGTTTTTAATTATTCTAACGTCAACCCTTTTCAACCTGCTTCTAACACGGTACTATTTTTTTCATTTGGCGCTTAATTATGTGGTGGATATAGGTTATTTGTTAAACAGAATAACATGATTGTTTTGCCGGTTTACATTAATTTCCAGCACTTCCGAAATTCCCTCCAGAAACTCATCGGCATTTTCGGCTTTAAAGGAGCCCGACAAGGTTTGGGCAGCTAAATTGGGGCCCGACAGTTCCACTTCCAAGCCATAATTTTCGCGCAAAATATTTTTAATTTCTTCCAGCGAGGTGTTTTCAAAAACAAACCGGTTTTGCTGCCAGGCGGCATAATTTTCCGGCTGTACCACTTTTTCTATCTGTGGTTTTGCTGTTTTTTTATCCAGTGTAGCCAAATCCCCTGGGGCCATGGTTAGCAGCTTACGGCTTTCCGAACCATAATACAACTTTACTTTTCCTTTTAATAAAACTACTTTGGTTTCCCGGGGCCGGGCAAAAACATTAAACTCCGTTCCCAGTACTTCTACTTTAAAAGCAGAATCTGTTTGCACTACAAAACGCTTGTGTTCAGGGGTATGTACTACTGAAAAATGCGCTTCGCCTTTTAAAAATACCTGTCGGCTATTCCGGCCAAACCCAAAGCGCGGTACTTGCAACGAAGAGTTAGTATTTAGTATTACTTTACTGCCATCCGGCAGATTTATAGCTTGTGTTTGTCCGTAGCCAGTGGCGTAAGTTTTTAATAAAATAACATTCCTTGAAAAATAGCCGCTTATCCCCATTATTAGAATAATAGCAGCGGCGGCAACCCATCTTTGCCAGGTTACCCTGGTAATAAATTGCGGTTCTGCCAATCCGGAAGGTTTGGAGGAAGCCGGTTCTGTATTTATAAGTTTATCATTAAAGTCGGCTATGGCTTTGTTTATATCAACCTGGTACTGCAAATTATTTTTTTCCCAATTAAACAAGCAGGCATAAAAAAATTCTTCGTTTTCCGGTTCTTCTGCCCATTTCTGAATTAGCTGCTTTTGCAAGGGCGTAACCCGGCCCGCAAAATAAGAAAACAATAATTCTTCGGTAATGGGAGTATGTAACGACATTCCTGAAAGTACCCTTGTATGGTTTGATATAGGTTAGACAAGTAACCAACAAAAAACCCTTACGCTAAGAATTATTTTTTTAAATAATTTTTCTTAAAGGTTTTATAAGCGCAAAAAAGAAAATTGTCCTCATCATTCACGCTTGGTTTAGCTTACTGGCATTAAGAATCCACTGAATCAAACAGGCTATTATATTTAGCCCGAATATTTAGTTTAACTGCCTGCATATTCGGTTCGCCTAAAACCATGAAATAGGTAATATTGGTTAAAAGCCTAAACATGAAGCAATTTAACCACCATAACCACAGTAGAAATTAATGCTAAACTACCATTGGGTGGCGCTCCCTAATTTAATATGGGCTTTAATGAAATCTGCGAAAACTAAGCTAAAAAAGCTGGTTTAAATAAGCAGGACGAGTAAAGAGAGAGGTATAATGCAGATGATTAAGCTAAACAGACAAGTAAGGTAAGCAGCAGCCACTTTTGGCGTAATATCTCTTTTAAAAAAAGGCTCGCCTTTCTGATTTGAGCTTCGACAGTTCGGGGTGAAAGCTGTAGCTCTGTCGCAATTTCAGCGTATTTCTTGTTTTCGAAGCGGTGCATTAAATAAATTTTACGGCACTGAGACGGCAAAGAATCAATGGCAGCCTCTACATCCTGGTACAATTCTTCGTACTGAACAATAGCATCCGGCTGCTGACACACCAAATCCGAAATATCCGCACAGGCTTCTAATTCAACCGAACGGTTAGCTTCCCAACGCAAATAATTATAAGCACTATTTCTAACGGCTTTATATAGGTAAGCCCGGTAAGAAGAAGTAATTTGTTTATACGTTTCTTTTTTATAAAACTGGTAAAATATTTCTGAAACGATATCTTCGGCAATTGCTTTGGCGTAAAGAAACCGCACGGCATGACTGCATAAGGATTGATAATAATGGTGGAAAAGCAATTCGCACCCTTGCCGCGGGTCTACTTCAAAAGCTTGCCTGATAAAAGCTTCATTATCAGTAACTATTGCCTCCTGTTTAACTAACAAAGCTTTCGGATCTTCCTGCTCTAAAACGGTTTCCAATTCCAGCTTCATTATTTACCTAGATTAATGGTGTAGTTATTATATTATAAAATATTTCAAATTTTATGCTGGAGCGTTACAGATTGTAGATGCAGGAAATGCTTAAATAATTAAGAGAAAATTATTAACTCCTGAATAGCTGTTTGGCTTGTCTGGATAATTTTTTCAGATCTAAGACTTATGTAAATTTTATGTTTCTAAATATAAAAAATTAATTTTAAAGTGCAAGTCACAGATAATGCTAAATAATATTTTCGCAGACTAGTCAAATAAGATAAAGAAGATAAAAAGGGGTAGAAATCAGGGAAGGGGAATAGCAATGAAGGAGTTCCAGAGGTGTACGATGCATTTTTGTTCAGTACATTGGTTAATTAACGTTACAGCTACATAACCGAAGCCATAACCTTATGCTGCCAGACGAATTGCATTGTCACGAAGCCGAACGAGAGAGGCGTAAGCGGGTTAGGCTGCAACAGTTTCCGGACGGAAGACATCGTAACCAATAATGTAGCACCAGGGTCTGTTCAACCTGTTAAAGAATATTGCTGCCTAAGGTGGTGGATGGAGCAGTTTCCTAGAAAAAGAAAGCTGCTAACCGACAACGCTCGGCTGAACCAGGCTCAAGAGCCTGAGATACGGAGAAACAATTTATCAGCTAAAAAAGACTCGTCCTATATCTTTGCCAGCAATTAACAAATCTCAGATGTCTTTTTTCGACTTTGCGAAAGTATCAACAAAAAAAACCCGTAACAAGCTTCGATTTAGCTTGCTACGGGCTATGCTGGTGGTGATGATTGGAATCGAACCAACGACACAAGGATTTTCAGTCCTTTGCTCTACCGACTGAGCTACATCACCAGCACCTTTTGATTAAAAAGTATGCAAAAGTATGTATTCTGATTTGACTACGCAATAGATTGGCAAAATAATTTTTACTAAAAGATATAGTTTACTTTTGTTATCATTACGTAACGGTATTCAAAACCCCAACCTGTTATTGCATGGTTAGTAATATAATCTTCCTGTTGGTAGCTATTGCCGGTATTGGCCTTTTTGCATGGCAAGTCCGGAAAATAAGCAAGAATATAAACCTGGGCCGCGACAAGGCTATTGCGGGTAACCCGGCGGAGCGCATTAATAAATTGTTGCTGGTGGCTTTTGGGCAGCAGAAAATGTTTAAACGGCCCTGGCCGGCCATTTTGCACGCGGTGGTATACGTGGGCTTTCTGGTAATAAATATTGAGGTGCTGGAAATATTAATAGACGGCATTTTCGGTACACACCGGGTGCTGAGTTTCCTGGGACCCGTTTACAGCGCCTTAATGGCCGTGAACGAAATATTGGCTTTCCTGGTAATAATAGCCTGCGTTATTTTCCTGGCCCGCCGCAATATTACCAAAGTGCCCCGCTTAGCCCGCGGCCCTGAGATGCGGGCCTGGCCCAAGCTGGATGCCAATATTATTCTGGTGGTAGAGATTGTGCTGATGCTGGCTTTGTTTGCCTTTAATATTGCCGATTTAAAAATGTACGCGCAGCGCGGCGAAGAACTGGCAGGCAGTTTTCCGATTAGCCAATTATTTGTAAATATTTTTGGCAGCGATACAGCTACGCTGGAAGTAATCCGGGCGACAGGCTGGTGGATACATATTCTGGGTATTCTGGCTTTCCTCAATTATTTGCCCAGCTCCAAGCACTTCCACATTATTATGGCATTCCCCAACGTATATTATTCGCGCCTGGAGCCCAAGGGCCAGTTTACTACCAACGAGAGTATTACCCATGAGATAAAGGCCATGCTGGACCCCAGCTACCAGGTGCCGGTACTGCCCGAAGGAGTTGAACCGCAAAAGTTTGGGGCGAAAGATGTAGAAGACCTGACCTGGAAGCAACTAATGGATGCCTACACTTGTACCGAATGCGGCCGCTGTACCGATGTTTGTCCGGCTAATATTACCGGCAAGTTGTTGTCGCCGCGCAAAATTGTAATGGATACCCGCGACCGGCTGGAAGAGAAAGGTGAACATCCGGCAATATTCCGGCCCAATCATTATAAAGAACAAGGCGAAGAACGGGTAAAGACCACCGGAGAAAAAACGTTGCTGCGCGGCTACGTAACTCCCGAAGAACTCTGGGCCTGTACTACCTGCAACGCCTGCGTAGAAGCCTGTCCGGTAAATATCGACCAGCTTTCGTCAATTATGGACATGCGGCGGTACCTGGTGCTGGAAGAATCGGCAGCGCCCAATGCCCTCAACAGCATGTTTACCAATATCGAAAACAACGGTGCCCCCTGGGCCTTCTCCCCATCTGACCGGCTGAACTGGGCCAATAATTTGTTTATAGAAGAAAAAAGTAGTTAGCTGTTAGTTATTAGTGGTTAAAGAAATCTTCCACTACTCCATTTATCATTACTAAAACTAAAAGCTAATTACTAAAGACTAATTACTAAAAATGAAAAGACAAATAACGGTACCCACCATGGCCGATTACATGGCCCGCGGCGAAATGCCCGAAATATTGTTTTGGGTGGGTTGTGCCGGCGCTTTCGATGATCGTTATAAAAACGTGACGCGGGCTTTTGTGCGGATATTGGAACACGTGGGCATTAAATACGCGGTGTTGGGTTTAGAAGAAAGCTGCACCGGCGATCCGGCCAAGCGGGCAGGCAACGAGTTTCTGTTTCAGATGCAGGCCATGACCAATATTCAGGTACTCGATGGCTACGGCATCAAAAAAATTGTAACGGCTTGTCCGCATTGTTTTAACACCATCAAAAACGAATATCCGGCATTAGGCGGTAATTACGAGGTTATCCACCACAGCACGTTTTTGCAGCAACTCATTAACGAGGGCAAAGTACGCCTGGCCGATGGCGGCAGCTTTAAAGGAAAGCGCATTACCTTCCACGACTCCTGCTACCTGGGGCGGGCCAATGGCATTTACGAGGCGCCCCGCGAAGTAATTGCTGCTTTGGATGTAGATTTAGTAGAAATGAAGCGGAGCCGGGCCAATGGTTTGTGCTGCGGTGCAGGCGGTGCCCAGATGTGGAAAGAGCCCGAACCTGGCCGCAAAGACATCAACATCGAACGCACCGAAGAAGCTCTGGCTCTGGAACCTGCCATCATAGCCTCGGCCTGTCCGTTTTGTATGACGATGTTATCAGACGGGGTTAAGAACAAAGACCGGGAACAGGATGTACAAGTATTTGATATTGCTGAATTGATTGCTTCGGCCGAAGGACTTAATGCTTAAACTTATTGTATAACAGTAGACCTGCTACGGGCTGCGCCAAAATATTCTTTTTGATAACCTGAGTACCAATAAAGAAGCTTTAATATTATTGGTGCTGTAATGGTTAGTTATATAAAAAGAGGCTTAAACCTTTAATTCTTTTAGACTTTCACTGCAATATGCTTTCTGGTTCGAGCAATATTTGCCGCCATTGGCGGTATTATCACCGCCAAATATAAAGGTTCTGTCAAACTACTTTCTGGCGAAAACACGCAGCAAGAGTAGTGGTTCCAGCTAATCTATAGAATATTAAACAGCTTCTCTGGAGAATTCTACTTCATTCGCTCGTTAAACGAAATATTTTTAATCAAATAGAACCAGTACCACCGGCGATGAATTAAATCAAACCCATTATCCGGAATATAGGATAACCGCTCTTCATCAAACTTCGACAATGTAGCGGTGCGGCTTTTCCCGAATAGGCTACGCTCCTGAATTAAATCGCCGGATCGGAAAAGAATAATTTTGCGCTTGTAATACCATTTTGCGAAAGCGAAGCCAATTATTAGAAAGAGAACTAAAGCGAAGAAGAAATAAAAATTCATAAACTACTTGCGGGTTAAGTACTTCTATTAGCAATTAGCAGCCGGGCGCTACTCACTTCCTGAACAACTTGGCTCCTATGCTCTTGCATTAATTAATTTATTTAGCTGGACTCTCGGTTATAAAAGCAATCATTCGCAAGGGTCCACCGCTGCCACCTTTTATTTTCAGGGGCAAAGCAATTACCTGCGCGCCCACAGCAGGTACCTGGTCCAGGTTAGCTACATTTTCGAAAGCGGGTATATTCTGCTCCATTAGGGCTACATGGCTACCGTAGTTCTGCGATTGCCCGAAATCGATACTGGCCGTATCAATACCTACGGCTTTTATCCGGCGGTTTTGTATTAGCCATATTGCTGCTGCCGGAGCCAGGCCCGGAAAGTGGAGCGCGGCGACGCCGGCTGCGCCCCGCTTATCTGTTCCCAAATATTTAGTTGGATCGGGCCAATATTTTCCAAACTCAGTATACAACAACACAATACTGCTATCCGGTATGCGGCCATGCTGCGCCTCCCAATCCAGCAAATCTCTTACGGTAATCTGGTAATCGCGGTTGGCAGCTACACGGCCGGATATATCTATTTTTACGGCCGGGCCAATTAATTGGCTTAAAGGAATCTGGTCTACCGTTCTTCGGTTTTCTGCAAAGTGAATAGGCGCGTCGAGGTGTGTACCGCCATGTTCTGAACCACAGAAATTAAACGCCGAATAATAATAGCCTTTTTCTGTTCGGCCCGCCGCCACCGTATCCAGCCGAAAAGGTTCTGAAGTAGGCCAGGTAATTGTTTGGGCCGAAAGGTCGTACGATAAATCTATCCACTGTCCCGCCGGGAAGTTGGTTGATTGGCTGCAGCCAACGCCTAATAACCAGATGATGAATACAATACAGGATGATAAAGTTTTCATAGGCTTTCGGTTAAATTTCAGTTCAGTCGGTTAAGAGGCCCCTCCCGCGCCGCAACTGGCCAGTATCTAACCAGCCAGCGGCTTCTTTAATTTACCATAAAAAGCAAGTATTTACAACTTACAAGCTAACCCGAGGCTATAATTGCCTGAGCAGGCTTGCCTAGTTTTTATTTTTATAGAATAATTGTTCGCCTAAGCCGGCTACTTCCTGCTTGTCTGCTTTAAACTGGTTATGTTCGTAAATAATCATGTTCAGTAAAGCCGCTCCGGCTTTAGGCACTTCGTTTACCACATCATTCATAACTGAACCTTGGGCCACATTATTCCGGTAAATAACGCCAAACATAAATGGCCCCTGGGTAGCTACTTTTTTGCCGCCGTTCGGGAAAGCCCAATTCTTAATGGCCCACCGGCAGTTTATAAATTTATTATTCAAATACAGGTGGAAGAAGTTAGGATCGTGGCCGATATTATGCTGAATGGCAAAATTGGCAATGCCGGCCCGTAAACTTTGCAAAGTATTTTCAGCTGCTATAAAATTCAGCACGCCGCCAAAGGGCTCAATGCCGGCAGCAGCGGTATGCTCCTCCGACATTACCGCCCGGGTTTTGCCATCCAGAAAATTCTTATAAACCACAATGCGGTCGTGGAAATCGCCGATTACCAGATAGCTGCTGGCATCGGGCACCACCCGCCAGGGCTGGTGCAGGGTAATGACGCCATTTTCGTTCCGGATAATACGCCGGGATTGCCCAAAACCTTTCCCTTTGGTGATAACCGCATATTGAATATCAGGAACTTTCTGATCGTAGCCTGCAATAGTAACCGTATTTTCGGTAGCTGCCTTCACGAATCCAGCCCATTTACCTTCCCCGCCTTCCCACATAAATTGCTCACCCGAGTTCTGGTCCGGGTCTTCGCCGTGCCGGATAGGGTTATGCGCCGGCCTAACGGTTAAGTCGGTGGTAGTATTTTGGCCCAAGTAGGTGTTCCGGCAACTGCCCCAAATACCGTTGCCGGTAAAAAAACGCCCTTTGCCCCACCCGGCGCCACTATCCAGGTCGCGGTTGTCTAAATCCTGACAGGTATTGTGGGTTAAGCTAATGCCCACCCCGCCCCAGCTATGCAGGGCCATATCGGTATCGTTGGTTAGTTTAAAGCTGTTGCCATCGTAAAATAACTGCGAGCCCTTCCCTAAAAACGACGATTTGCCAATAAACTCACACCCGCTAAAGAAAATATACCGGCAGTTGTGTAAATCAAATAAATCGTAGCCCTGGCAAGAGAAACCCACGTTTTGAAATTTTACCTGGGTACTGTGCCGCATAAAAAAAGGCTTGTCAGCGGCTCCTCTAAAATTCTGGTTGGTATCGAAAGTTAAATTACTTACCCAAAAGTTTTTTACCGCACCCGAAAGCATGCCTTGCGCCGATTTAGAAAAGCTGGCCGCACATTTTATAAAGGTTTTATCTTGGCCGGCGCCGCGCCACCTGGCATTGGCACTAGCCGGTAAATAATCGCTGATATAATACGTACCGGCCGGAAAAACTACTGTAGCTCCCGGGGCATTTTTAGCGGCATCAATGGCTTTCCGGATGGCAGTTGTGTTGGCTTCCGGCGAAGCAGTAGGCGAAGCACCAAAATCCCGCACGTTCAATTCTTTACCCGTAAATTTAAATTCTTTTTTTACGGTAAGTTGCTGGGGAGCGGCCCAGCCAAAATTACTGCCTTGCCCGTTATATACCCATACTTCGTATTCGCCGGGGGGTACAACAGCTGGTATTATAAAATCTACTTTGTAAGGATTAACTTCTTTTACATTGGCCCAATAGCCTTTG
The DNA here is from genome assembly GCF_007991635.1 of Adhaeribacter aerolatus. GTDB lineage: Bacteria > Bacteroidota > Bacteroidia > Cytophagales > Hymenobacteraceae > Adhaeribacter > Adhaeribacter aerolatus. The sequence goes on from NZ_BJYS01000005.1 coordinate 177,814, forward strand.
CCGTTATTCGAAGTCAGGTAAACGTAAGCTGCCAAAGCTCCCCGGCCATTGTTCTGGGCCAGATTGCACCCGTACACCGACGTAGTTTGCCCCGGACTGGCTGTGTCGGGTCCCACCCACCAAGTTTCGGTTTTGTTTACGGGCACCGGCAAGCCGTAACCCGCTTCATTAACCGGCCACAACAGGTACATCTGCCATTTGGGTAAATCTTTGGGCAACGTAATAATGGCCCGATCGGGTAAAATCCGCTGAATAACAGCATCTTTTATCTGGTCGTGGGCATACACCACAAAGCGGGTATTCTGGGTAAAATTTACGCCCGTCAGCACCACCGACTCATCGGGGCCGGCAGTTCGGGTCCATTCAGCAATTTCAGGAGTATTAATACCGGTAGTTTGGGGTGCTGGAGGAGTAAAAGGTTTACCCGGTGTGACTGGCGTCGGCTTAGGCTGGCTTACTTTTAAAGTTGCCGGATAGGTTTTAGTTTTCTGTAAAGTAATATTGTTCTCTGTTCCCGTCTCGGCGCAGGCGGCAAAAGAAGGTTTTACCAGCGAATCAGCGCCAAAAGTATTAGATTGTTTTGGTATAACCGGCGAAATGCCCGGCAATAAATTAGCTGCTGCAAACTGCGGTTGTAAACTAAAATCTGTTTTTTCTTTTGCCATTATACCTGTTAAAACCTGAAGATACCCTATATATTATAATATTAGCAAATTAAAATATTATAGCCAAATACAGACTACAGAAGCTATCCTGCTGGTGGTGCCTGGACCTGTTCCCTTCTAAGCCGCCTTCTAAAAAGGAATATTCTCCGGTTTATTTCGCCGGATTTATACCTGCCAGCTTAAAAAAGGCGGTTTTACGGAGGGTATTTTCCGTATTTATTCCGGAACGCCTTTCGGTAACAAGCGTACTACTTTCGCAGGTGTTTTAACAAAAATATTCCCGTTGTAACTTTAGTTTATCATGATAGAGAATTTTGCAATTGTAATCCACGGCGGCGCCGAAGACAAAAGTCGTGCAGAAATAGGTCCGGAAAAAGAGGCTGGTTACCGGAAAGGCCTGGCCGATGCCCTGGAGGCCGGTTGGAATATTTTAAATAATGGCGGCTCGGCGGTAGAGGCTGTAGAAGCGGCCGTCCGGAGTATGGAAGACAACCCGTTATTTAACGCAGCCCGGGGCGGGGCTCTTACCATAGAAGGAGAACATCAATTTGATGCGGCTATTATGGATGGGAAAACGTTGCAGGCCGGCTCGGTTGCCGGCGTAAAAAGTGTAAAGTACCCCATTAGCCTAGCCCGAGCCATTATGGAGCGCAGCGAGCATGTAATACTCAGCGGTGAAGGGGCCAAAGCATTTGCTAAAAAAGAGAAGCTGGAGTTGGTGCAAAACGATAGCTATTTTACCACTGCCGAAAAGGTAGAAGAGTTAGAAAAAGAAAAAGAGCAAAAACTGGAAGAGGTGACAAAAGACACCGTAGGGGCGGTAGCCCTGGATAAGCAAGGCAATTTGGCAGCGGCCACGTCTACCGGCGGACTGACCGGCCAGCACAAAGGCCGCATTGGCGACAGCCCGTTAATTGGCTGCGGAACTTATGCCAACAACGAAGTTTGCGCGGTTTCATGTACCGGCGACGGCGAAAGTATTACCCGGGCCGTTATTGCCCACGAAGTTTACGCCCTGATGAAGTACAAAGAATTACCTATTGCCGAAGCAGCCCGGCAAGCCCGCGAAATGTACCACGATAAAATAGAAAAGGATCGCAACCTGGTGGCCATTGACCCGCAAGGCAATATTGCGTTGGAGTACGAAACCCAATTAATGTTTAGAGGCTACCGCCAAAACAATCAGGAGCCTTTCGTAGCCATTTGGGAAGACTAGCACTAAACGTAAGCAACAGGAGAATAACGAACACCTGCAGAATAGGCAACCGGTACAAACAGGTTATTGCGGTGCGTTAACTATTCGATAAAATTTTAGGGAGCACTGGCGGCATCGGTGTCACGGCAATACCGTTGAATATCTCCCATAGCGGACTGATAGCCCAGGTTGAAAGCTTTTTCGAAATTCTGGCAGGCCGCGGCGGTGCTGTCAATTTCTACCTGCACTTTACCAATCAGGAAATAGACCCGGGCATTTTCTTTATCCTGCCTTAATACTTGCCGGTAATCTTGTAGCGCCGCATTATTCTGCAACGTAAGGTAATAACTAAAGCCCCGGTAATACAAAGCATCTTTGCGCATGGCGGCTTCCGGTAAACCTAATCTCAGGCTTTGGGTAAAGTCTTTAATGGCCTCCGGAAACTTATTTAACAGGCGGGCCCGTAGCATGCCCCGGTCGTAAAAAGCCTGGGTAAAATTTCTGTTAATTTGAATAGCATTGGTTAAATCTGCCTCGGCACTAGTATAATTCCGCAGTTCCTGAAAACACTTGCTTCGCAGATAATACATTTTAGCGGTTTTTACCTCGGCATTCTCAATAGTAGCGTCTAAATCGGCCAGAGCAGCCGGGTAATCCTGCCGCACCTCCATTTCAATATACGCCCTTTGCATATAAGCCGCCGCGTAAGAAGGTTTAAAATAAATAGCTTCGGTTAAATGGGCGTGCGCCGAACTCCAGCGCTCCTCTCCTATTTCAACAAGGGCCTTTTCGTAATTATCTACTGCGGTCACGTGGTCCATTATTAGTTTCAGAATAAGACTGAAAATAATGATGCCGCCAAATATGGACCCAACAATGTACCAGTCTTTTTTAATAAACTGCGATTGGGGAATGGGGCGGTAATGCCGTTCCGAAACCGAAGAAGGCCGGCGGACCGGGCCCTGGTAGCGGTATTGCTGATGCCCAGCTTGCTGGTGCATTTTTAACTGCAGCAAATATTGCAATTTCAGATCGTAAGCAGCACGTTTATGCGGGTCCGACAAAACCTGGTAGGCTTCGTTTACCTGTTTAAACTTTTCTTCAAAATAAGTGTTCCCCTGGTGTTTATCCGGATGGTACTGGATGGCCAGCTTTTTATAAGCCAGCTTTATCTCCCGTACGGTAGCGGAGGCCGAAACACCCAGAGTATGATAGTAATTCAAATGCAAGAAGGTATAACCTGGAACTATTAAATATTTTTAATTACGTAAAAACTCAGACCATCTGTTTTCTTTTTCGTAATACAATTTTTGAATATTATAGTATTTATCTAATATATTCTAAAACCCATAAACCTGTTTGTTAACGAACCTGTAAAATATATTATAATGTTCCCGAATTTTTAAATAAAAGAAATAAAATTATGATGAATGAAGAAAAAAACTCACGAACGGATAGCATGATAAGCAACCTGATGGGGTATATTGATACGCGCCTCGACCTGATAAAGCTGGAACTGCAAATGAAGTTAAAAAGCGGCTTTATTGGTTTGTTGCACGCTATTCTGTTAGGTTTTGCCGCCTTTATGGCGCTCATCTTTTTTAATATCTTCCTGGGTCTGTTACTGAATGACTTACTCGACAGCCCTTTTTGGGGATTTGGTATTTTAACGCTCTTTTACGTAGTTTTACTCGTAATTCTGGTAATGGGCGTCGATAAAAAGGTATTCCAGGGCATTGCCGATAAAACCTTTGACAATACAATTTATAAACACGATAAACGAAACGAGCCACTATGAGCGAACTGAACAATCCCCTGTTTGAAGATCAGAAAGAATTCCTGGAGCGACAAAAACAAGAATATAAAAATGCTTTGCTGAATGATGTAACGGATCTGAAGCAGCAATCGCAGAAAATAGGTAAAACTGTGCTGATTGCTGGCGGCGCCCTGGCAGGCGTTTGGTTGGTAAGTACGATGTTTCGAGGTAAAAAAAAAAGCAGTAAACGTCTGAAAACCGGCAAGGCCCCCTTATTGCTAAGTCCGCCGGCTTACAAGTCGGCCGATGACGTGGTACAGCCGGATGGCAGCCTGAATTACGCCGATGCGCTACACCAGGCACCAGGTAATATTAATACCACCGCCGAGTATGCCAAAGCACATACCACGCAAACCCATGAGCCTTCTGCCCTGGTAGATATTGCCAATGCTTTTTTCCAGTCGGATATGGCGAAGGCGCTTACGCAGCAATTAACGGCATTTTTACTGGTATATCTTACTAAAAAAGCCGAAGAATACCTGCAAGAACCTAAAAATAGCGATATTGCTGTTTCGAATGAACCCGAAACCAGAGATATTGATTTCTCCTACCACGAAGAGGATGCCGTTTAGCCTTTTAGATCAGAAACATACGCCTAAAAATACAACCGGACGGAAAGCCTTTGCCGTCCTTCTGGATCCAGACAACCTTGACGAAAAGGGTTGTCTGGATTTAATTCAGCGTTGCAACACCCACGCCGTAGATTATATATTAGTAGGCGGCAGCCTCGTAACGCAAACCAATCAAACCGCCTTAATCCGGCTCATTAAAAAGAATACGGCTATTCCGGTAATATTATTTCCGAGCAGCACCCTGCATATAGATGTGCAAGCCGATGGTATTCTGTTTCTATCGCTTATTTCGGGTCGCAATCCTGAGTTTTTAATTGGGCAACACGTTATTGCCGCCCCCCTGCTTAAAGCCAGCAAGCTTAAAGTTATTCCTACGGGTTATATGCTGGTAGATTCGGGTCGGCAAACCACGGCATCTTACATGAGTGGCACCACTCCTTTGCCTTACGATAAGCCTGCTATTGCCGCCAGCACCGCTTTGGCTGGTGAGTTGCTGGGCTTACAGGTAATTTACCTCGATGCCGGTAGCGGCGCGCAATATCCAATTACGCCCGAAATGATTGCAGCTGTTAGGCAATCCATTAATATACCTTTAATCGTAGGTGGTGGCATAAATAACGTTCAAAAAGCGGCTGCGGCTTTAGCTGCTGGTGCTGATATTATTGTGGTAGGTAATCATATAGAAAATGACCCCATATTTATAGGTAAAATAGCTCAATTAGTGCGGGAGTATAATAATGAAATAGCGTTATAATCAGCTATTTTAATGTTTTTACGTTCGTATCTATACAATATTAAAACTTGTATATATTTACTTTGTTTTCATCTGTCCGGAAAACCTGATATAATAATAAAGTCCTAAATATATATTTTTACTATTCATGCTTTAATTATATATTTTATTTGAAAAAAAAATATTTATTTTTTTTAGCTATGTAAAACAAAAAGCCCCGGCCATAAGACCAGGGCTTTTTGTTAATAAATTTCGCCTTTTCTATTCATTCATTGCCGACTCCCGGCGTCTCATCTTACCGGCCGGTATACCAAACATCATCTTAAAACGACGACAAAAGTAAGCGGTATCTTTGTACCCAACTTCTTTGCCAATTTCGCGGATGCTCTTTTTGGTAGTACGCAACAGGAATACGGCCCGCTCCATACGTTGATACTCGATATAATCCTGCGGATTAATACCGGTTAGCATTTTAAAATATTGCCCTACGTAATCTTCAGAAACGTTAGCAACATTCGATAATACTTTATTCGATAGGTCCCCGCCAATATTTTCTTTAATGTAGTTGAACAGGTCTATCAAACGCGGATCCTTAAAGTAAGTACTGTTGGTGGCCAACTGCTCCACAAACATTTTGTTCCGTAAGATGTAACGAACAATTTCTACTACAATATTCTCGGTGTAAATATTTATTAGGCGTTCTTTGCCCGGTAAATCCTGCATACTCTCCTCAATAACCTTGATTATCAGGTTAGCAAGTTTAGAATTTCCCGAAATTAAAAAAGCTGGCACATCCAGCGACGCAAAGAAGTTAACAGAATCAAACACTTTTGCTTCAAAGCTCACCAAACTATGGCTGTCATCCGCATCGCCGATTAAGTCTAATTCGTTGTTGCTCTTAAAGAATTTATCACGGTTGGTAATTAAATCGTCGTTCGAAATAGTACGCCCATCTAATTCGCCGTAATAAACTTTAGTGCTGCGCCCACCTGGAATAAAGAGCATTTCGCCTTCTTCAACAACCTGTTGTTCATCGCCGAAAGCAATCATGCCTTTATGCAGTAATATAAGATTGTTCCCTACATCATAAAAGTTACGCACCATAAATGGCTGTTGCAGAACTTGGTTCTTAGATTTGATATATCGTACGCCGAGCGACTCAATCACCTTATTGTAATCTTCCATGATGTTTTAAATTTATTTTTTTCCCTTAAAGTTATATTTTTCGATGTAAAGCTACCACAATTCTTTTAATAATTCAAATTAAATTGAAGAATTTTCACAATAGCGAGTTTTTACACCTAATTTACAGTTAACAGAATACTCCAACATCCCAAATTTTTCTTATTTTAAAATTTCTCTCGAAATTACAATTTTCTGAATTTCAGAGGTTCCTTCGTAAATTTGGGTTATTTTGGCATCGCGCATTAACCTTTCTACGTGGTACTCTTTTACGAACCCGTAGCCGCCGTGTATCTGCACCGCTTCTATGGTAGTTTCCATAGCTACCCGGGATGCATAAAGCTTAGCCATAGCCCCAGATTTAGCGTAATCACGACCGGCATCTTTATCTGAAGCCGCCTGCAAACATAACAAACGGGCTGCCTCAATGTTTGTAACCATTTCGGCTAATTTAAACTGAATTGCCTGGTGCTGAGCTATTTCTACGCCAAAGGTTTTACGCTGCTTGGCATAGTTAAGCGCTAGTTCATACGCGCCCGAGGCAATACCCAGGGCCTGCGAGGCAATGCCAATCCGGCCGCCATTTAGCACACTCATAGCAAATTTAAACCCAAAGCCATCTTCGCCTATCCGGTTCTCCTTCGGCACCTTCACATCCGTAAACATTAACGAATGTGTATCGGAGCCGCGTATACCCATTTTATTTTCTTTTGGTCCGATTTCAAATCCTGGCATGTCGCGCTCCACAATCAGGGCGTTAATTCCTTTATGCCTCAGTTCGGGATGCGTTTGAGCAATAACCAGGTAAACCGAAGCCGTGCTACCGTTGGTAATCCAGTTTTTGGTGCCATTCAGTAAGTAATAATCGCCTTTATCTTCGGCGGTGGTGCGCTGCATGGTCGCATCCGAACCGGCTTCGGGCTCCGACAAACAGAAGGCCCCGATTATCTCCCCGGCCGCCAAACGGGTTAAATATTTCTGCTTTTGGGCTTCGGTACCGTATTTCTCCAGGCCCCAGCACACCAGCGAATTATTAACCGACATAACCACCGAAGCCGAAGCATCTACTTTAGATATTTCTTCCATAGCCAGCACATAAGAAACGGTATCCATGCCGCCGCCATTGTATTCCGGACTCACCATCATGCCTAAAAAGCCCAACTCTCCCATTTTTTTTATTTCTTCCGCCGGAAACTTCTGGTGTTCGTCGCGTTCTATTACACCCGGCAGCAACTCAGTTTGGGCAAAATCACGGGCTGCTTCCTGTACTGCCAAATGTTCTTCCGTAAGCTCGAAATTCATAGGACTCTCTATATTTAGGTAGACGTTAAGTTAAGTGCCTGAAATTTAGCAAAGTAAATATTAGTATGCAAGCATACCATTAAAACGCTTACGTATAGCTTAAAGTACACTATATTCACAAAAAAGCGCTGCATCCGATATTATTCAGATGCAGCGCCTGTTAAGTTTTATTTAATTGGTAAAGGTTATTATTCGCGCCGGCCGCCACCCAGTAATAAAGAGGCATAGTACAGCAAAGATGCCAATGAACCAAGCGCTGCCACTACGTACGTCATAGCCGCCCACTTAAGCGAATCTTTCGCCATAGCATGCTCCTGGGTGGTTACAATACCGCGGGTATCCATCCAGGCCAGTGCCCGGCGGCTGGCATCAAACTCAACCGGTAAGGTAATAAAGCTAAACAAAGTAGTTAAGGCAAACAAAGCCACCCCAATTGCCAAAGGAATCAGCGTAGTCTGAATCATAATAATACCAATCAGCAGTATCCATTGCATGTACCGCGAAGCCACACTCAGCGCCGGCACCATGGCCGACCGGAATTTAAGCATGCTGTAAGCTGTAGCGTGCTGTACGGCGTGACCACATTCGTGGGCCGCTACGGCTGCCGCAGCAGCACTCCGCGAAGCGTAAACCCCTTCACTCAGGTTAACTGTTTTGTTCGTTGGGTCATAATGGTCAGTCAGCATACCTTCGGTAGAAATAACCCGCACGTCGGTAATATTATTGTCGGCCAACATCATTTCGGCCACTTCTCTACCACTTAAACCCGAGCGCAAACCTATTTCGGAATATTTCCGGAATTTACTTTTTAGTGTCCAACTCACCGCCATGCTCGCCAGCATGAAGATGATCATAATTATATATATACCACCCATTTTCTTTTATCCTTATTTAATTATCGTCTTATTTTATCTACTATTCCTGATGTTGAATACCCTTTTACGAGCGGAATGGTTTTAACTTCGCCGCCATTTTGTAAAACGATGTCATGGCCCACTATATTTTCAAGGGCGTAATCATCTCCTTTTACCAATATATCGGGCATTACCGCTTTAATAAGCTCGTAAGGCGTTTCTTCATCAAATAATACTACGGTGTCTACAAACAATAAGGATGCCATAATACGGGCACGTGACATTTCGTCTTGCAAGGGTCTTTCGGGGCCTTTTAAGCGGCTTACCGAGGCATCGGTATTAACGGCCACCAGCAATTTGTCACCCAATTGCTTTGCTTTTTCTAAATAATCAATGTGCCCCAGGTGCAGCAAATCAAAGCAGCCGTTGGTAAAAACCACGCACAGCCCTTGAGCCTTCCAATCGTTTACCTGCTGCACCAGTTCAGAACGGGTCAATATTTTATCGATGGATTTCATTGGGCGTGGCAACAATATTTATAACAGTATTGGGGTTATTCTTTTTTGATAAGCTAATAATGAAACTAATACCACCCAGCAACACGACCATCAGGGTTTGGGAAGTATGATTAATAAGGGCAAAGGCCATTCCGGCTTCCTTGGCTACGCCGTATAACAGCAACGTATTAGTCACCATCATGTGGAACACGCCAATACCGCCCTGCACCGGCACACTCATGCCTAAGCTACCAATAACCAACACCGCAAAAGCCGCCATCGGGCTTAACCCAGCCGTAGCGGGCAAGGCAAAAAAGGACAAGTAACCCATCAGGTAATAAGTAAGCCAGACAAACAAAGTGTGCGCAATAAAAACCGGTTTGTTATCTAATTTGGCAATGCTAAATATACCGTTCAGAAAACCTCTTACCAACGCTTCTACTTTAAGGTAAAACTTGTTTTGCCGCAGGCTATTCAAGAAAAATACCAGTGTAATTATTAAAGCTAACCCTCCTACTACAAACAATCCTACTACCACATAAATAAGGGTACTATTCTGCTGCACGGAGTTATAGCGGTCGGTAAGTAAACCCAGAAAATACGTGTGCAAGCGGTCGAACTCCACCATAAAGGCAATTCCCATCAGCGATAAAAGCATGACCATATCTATTAACCTCTCGGTAATTACGGTGCCAAACGAAGCCTGAATTGGAATATCGCTACTTCTTTTAAGAATCGAACACCGGAATACTTCGCCCATGCGGGGCAAAACCAAATTAGCCAGGTACCCAATCATCATGGCGTGGTAAGTATTAGTAAAAGTTACTTTTGGGTTTATTGGCTGTAGTTGCATTTTCCAGCGGTAAGCCCGGCTCAGAAAACCCGACAGAGCAATAGTAAGCGATAATCCCAGCCAGTAAAAATTAGTCTGATATAATTGCGCCCGGAGCAAATCAAAGTTTATACCTTTTAGGGCATACCACATTAAAAAAACCGACAGGCTTAAAACCACTACATACTTAACAATATCCAGCAGTTTTTTTAGTAGTGGGCTCATACTAATCGGTTATGCTGATCGGGAAATACCAGGGTGGGCTGGTGTTCTTTGGCTTTACTGAATTCTATCTGGCAGTAAGAGAATATTATCACCACATCGCCCACCTGTACTTTGCGGGCCGCCGGGCCGTTGAGGCAAATAGTACCCGTACCGCGCGCTCCTTTTATTACGTACGTTTCAAAACGCTCCCCATTATTTATATTTACAATGGTAACTTTCTCGTTTTCCACCATATTGGCGGCATCAATCAGGTCTTCGTCAATCGTTACGCTTCCCACATAATGCAGCTCCGCCTGTGTAACTTTTACTCGGTGTATTTTAGATTTTAAAACCTCAATTAACATGTGCTTCTATTAAAATAAAACACAAAGGTAGCTAATTTTACATTAGATTATGCGCCTGTAACAGGCTCCTAACTAAAACTGCTACGGCATCAGGCATCAATAACCAGGTTATCAATCAGGCGCACTTCGCCTACAAAAGCCGCAATACATAAAGCAATATTTTTCTTGTTTTCGAGGTTATGTAACGGTTGCAGGGTCTGGCTATCGGCAATTTCAAAATATTCGAGGCGGATGATTTCGTAGGGACTTAAATATTCCTGAACAGTTGCTTTGACCTCTGCCACCGATTGCTGCGCCAGGCTTTGTGCGGCTAACTGGAGCGCTTTGTACAAATGCGTAGCTACCTGCCGCTCGGCCATCGAAAGCCGGTGGTTGCGCGACGACATCGCTAATCCGTCCGGTTCCCGCACAATGGGGTGGCGCACCAGTTCCAGGTCGAAGCTTAAATCCGTTACCAGGCGGTTAATAATAGCAAACTGCTGCAAATCTTTCTGCCCAAAGTAGGCTTTGTGGGGCTTAACCAAATGAAATAATTTGCTTACTACTGCCGCTACCCCGGTGAAATGGCCGGGCCGGAACTGGCCTTCCATTACGGTTTCCAGGGTGCCAAAATCAAATTTTAATCCCAAGGCTTCAGTATACATTTCGGCCACTTCGGGGGCAAACAACACCTCGCAATTATTCTGCGCTAAAACGGCCGCATCGGCTTCCAGCAAACGCGGGTATAATTTAAAATCTTCGGCATTATTAAACTGCGTGGGATTCACAAAAATACTGCAAACAGTAACATCGTTTTCTCGGGTCGCCGTCCGCAATAATTGCAGATGACCTTCGTGCAAAGCACCCATGGTAGGTACAAATCCGATGGTTTTACCGGAACTACGAATCTGTTCGGTTTGTTTCTTTATAGCAGCTGCGGTAGAAATTATTTGCATGTAAATGGTTTAAAATTAAACATTAAAGGGCCTAAAAGGTATATTTTACCGAATAAAATTGAAAGTATGATAAAAAATATGTAATTTTGTGCTGCCGAATTTTGTGCCTTATCTAAACCTTACTTTTCAAGTCTATGTCTAAACTTAGAATCTTATACGCTGCCACCGAAATCAATCCTTTCTTACAAACCACAAAAGTAGCGGAATTCCTGAGAATGCTGCCCCAGGCCATGCAGGAAAGAGGCATGGAAATACGGATTTTTGTCCCGCGTTTTGGTTTGATTAACGAAAGAAAGAATCGGTTGCACGAAGTAGTAAGACTATCCGGAATAAATATTGCGGTGGGCGAAGAAGAAAAACCGCTTATTATTAAGGTGGCCTCTATTCCAAATGCCAAACTTCAGGTATATTTTATCGACAACGAAGACTATTTTCACCGCAAGTCCGTTCTGGTAGACAAAGACAATAAATTCCATGCGGATAACGACGAGCGGGCCATCTTTTTCTGCAAAGGCGTGCTGGAAACGGTAAAAAAATTAGGCTGGCAACCCGATATTGTACATTGCAACGACTGGATGACCGGTCTGATTCCGATGTACCTGAAAACAACTTATAAAAAAGATCCGATTTTTAAAGATGCCAAGTCTATCTTTACGGTTTACAACAACAAGTTCGACCATAAATTTGATGGCGACCTGCTGGAAAAAGTAAAAATGCTGGATATTGAAGACAGCATGCTTACCGGTCTGCAATCGGCCGACTTTGAAGGTTTTGTAAAAGTAGGTATGGAATATGCTGATATGGTAGTGAAATCACACGAAGATGGTTTCTGCGACAATATCAACGCTTTGTTTACCGATTTTACCAAAGCCCGCGAGGTTAGCGCTGATACGGACGAAAACTTTTTAGATTCTTACTACAACCTTTACAATGAATTGGCCAACTAGGACCGCTTTCTTTTTTACATTTTCTCTATTTGCCTTTTTTTCTTGTGAAGAACCCGGTGAAATTGGTTTAGATATTGATAATACTAAATTAGGGACTGCTTTTACTGATACCCTAACGGTAAAAGCATCTACTATTTTAGCCGCCGACTCTATTGTAGCCCGCAACCGGGGTTACCTCTTAACCGGTAGTTTTTCTAATGCGAATTTTGGTACTGTCTCGGCCAAATCGTTTCTGGAAGTTGGCATTACTTCGGGGGCTGCTTTCGAAGATGCTGCCAATGCCCGTATCGACTCTACGGTGCTGGTGCTCGATTACAACGAATCTTTTGGCGATACTACTCAGAACCTGACAGTTAATGTGCATAAGCTGCAGCAAGGCTTCCGCGATGATGTTACGTACTTTATTAACAGCACTTTGCCGCACGAGTCAGCGGTAATTGGGTCGGCCACCTTTAAGCCCACTCCCCGCAAAACCATCCGGAAAGTATTAACCAATACTACCGTGAATGCCTCTATTCCGGTGCGCATTCGCCTGACACCCGCTTTTGGTGCCGAGATGCTGGCGCAAAGCGGCAAAACAGCGCTCTCTAATCCCACCGAGTTCCTGAAGTTTTTACCGGGTATTGCGCTTACCGGCGGCAATAATGCCAAATCAGCCTTAGGTTTTACCTTTTCTGATAGTACTTACTTTAAAATTTATTATACCGCCGGCAACAAAAAGCTGCAGTACAACTTTATTATCAGCAGTACCAACAACAGGTTTAGCCAACTCGCAGCTGATCGCAGTAATTCGCCGTTAGCAGTTTTGCAGAAGCCCGGCGATTCTATCTCGGCTGTTAATACCGGCAACACTGCTTTTATGCAGGAATCGGTTGGTATTAAAACCAAGCTTACTTTTCCTTATTTAAATAAATTTAAGCAGGCCTTGGGCTCTGTAGCTATTAACCGTGCCGAACTGGTTATTCCGGTTAAATCTGCAGCGGCTTTTCCGCCATCGCCGTATCTATATTTATTCGAAACAAACAAAAGCAACCGGATTGTGCGGCAGAATGGGGTACCTGTTGGTGTTCCGGCCAATGGTTCTAGCTTGGCAGGCTTTAGCCAGCCCGCCGCGGCGGCTTATAGCACCACTACCCAAACTTATACGGTAAATATTACCGCTTACCTGCAGGCAGTGCTTTATAATAGCCGCGTAAACGGCCGCCTGGTACAAAATCACGGCCTGATATTGTCGCCGGCTGCAACGGCCCAGCTAACCAGTTTAGAGGCATTGTCCATGCAATCGTTAAACCAGACGTTAATAAACCTGGCACCTAATACCCCAATTAAGCTACGCGTTTACTATTCCACCAATCAATAAATCACCCGGAGTTCTTAGACAATAAAACATTTATATTTCTAACCAAATATTCCATCTAACAAACTTGATATGTGCGGAATTGTAGCATACATTGGGCATAGAGAAGCGTGCCCGATCATTATCAAAGGTCTAAAACGCTTGGAATACCGGGGCTACGACAGTGCCGGTATTGCACTTTTAAACGGTGAATTAAACGTTTACAAGAAAAAAGGCAAAGTAAGCGACCTACAGGCATTTATTGCCGATAAAGATACCCATAGTCATATTGGTATGGGCCATACTCGCTGGGCTACCCACGGCGAACCCAACGACTCTAATGCGCACCCGCATTATTCCAGTTCGGGCCGGATTGCCATTATTCATAATGGCATTATCGAAAACTACGCCTCCTTAAAAACGCTATTACAATCCAAAGGCTTTACTTTTTACAGCGATACCGATACCGAGGTATTTATAAACCTGATTGAGGATATCCAGAACGAAAACGGCTGTACCCTGGAGGAAGCGGTACGGTTGGCGCTGCACGAAGTAGTAGGAGCTTATGCCATTGTGGTACTTTCTAAAGAAGAGCCCAACCAACTGATTGCTGCCCGGAAAGGCAGCCCTTTGGTAATTGGCGTAGGTAAAGATGAGTTCTTTCTGGCTTCGGATGCCACGCCTATTATTGAATATACCAACGAGGTGGTGTATGTAAACGATTATGAGATTGCTGTTATTAAAGATGGTAAGCTCAATATTAAAACCCGCGAAGACGTTCCGACTACGCCTTATATCCAAACCCTGCAGATGGAACTGGATTCCATCGAAAAAGGCGGGTATGAGCACTTCATGCTGAAAGAGATTTTCGAGCAACCTCGTTCTATTCACGATAGCATGCGGGGCCGGTTAATTGCCGCCAATAACCATTTAATTATGGGTGGCTTTCGGGAGTACGAAAATAAATTTATAAATGCCAAGCGCATAATTATAGTAGCCTGCGGCACCTCCTGGCATGCTGGTTTGGTAGCCGAATATTTAATTGAAGATTTAGCCCGCATTCCGGTAGAGGTTGAATATGCCTCGGAATTCCGTTACCGCAATCCGGTTATAACCGAAGGCGATATTGTTATTGCTATTTCGCAATCCGGGGAAACAGCCGATACTTTAGCTGCCATTGAACTGGCCAAGTCGAAAGGAGCTACCATATTCGGAATTTGTAATGTGGTGGGTTCTTCTATTGCCCGCGCTTCCGACGCCGGCGCTTATACCCACGCTGGTCCGGAAATTGGCGTAGCCAGTACCAAGGCATTTACCGCCCAGGTTACGGTGCTCACGCTGCTGGCTATGATTATTGGCAGCAAACGCGGTACCATCGAAGATAGCAAGCTGCGCCAGCTCATGATTGAACTGGAAAATATACCGGCTAAAGTAGAGAAGGCACTGGAACTGAACGAGAAGATTGTAGAGATTTCGGAAGAGTTTAAGGATGCGCCCAACTGCCTGTACTTAGGACGGGGTTATAACTTCCCGGTTGCATTAGAAGGCGCCTTAAAGCTGAAAGAAATTTCCTATATCCACGCTGAAGGCTACCCGGCCGCCGAAATGAAACACGGCCCGATTGCCCTCATTGACGAGAACATGCCGGTAATTGTAATTGCTACCCGCGATAGTTCTTACGAAAAAATTGTATCGAATATTCAGGAAGTAAAAGCCCGCAAGGGCCGCATTATTGCCATTGTTACCGAAGGCGACCAGGTAATTCCGGCCATGGCGGAGTACGTGATTGAAGTACCCGAAACCAGCGAATTCCTGACACCATTGGTATCGGTAATTCCGTTGCAATTACTTTCTTACCATATTGCTGTAATGCGGGGCTGCAACGTAGACCAGCCGCGTAATTTAGCCAAATCGGTAACAGTAGAGTAAAACTTTTTACGTCCTACGTTTTGAAATAAATAAAAAGGGAAGCGTTAATGCTTCCTTTTTTATTGTGCCCCCTGATACTCTTGCAAATATTTCTTCTTCAGCAGCGGGCAGATTTTATACCGCTCATCGTGCGTATCGGCGTACAAGGCTTCTAATAATTTATAAATATTGCCAAGTCCTATTTTTTCAGTCCATTCAAAAGGCCCGTACGGGTAATTGGTGCCTAATTTCATAGCAAAATCAATATTAGCCGTAGTAGCTGTATTCTCCTGTAATGTGTAAAAAGCTTCGTTAATAATCATAGCTAATACGCGCGGCGTTACCATTCCTACGCGGTCATCCACCGTTAAATATTCAGTACCAAGCTGGGCACAAATTTCCTGCAAAATTGGTTTATCTGCTTCTTTTAACATAGTAACCTCCAGGTAGGGCCGGTTCAGAAAAGTAGGCCAGCCATTAAACCCAAACAGCGTACAGGCTAATTCGGTCTGAGCATCATACACCAGTTGCGCCAACGATGAAGTAACAGCCTGACAAAAAATAATTAAGCCTTTCCGATCCTGGTACAACCGGAGCCTGTCCGGATTATCGCTCAGAAAAAAATCAAAAACCACCTGCGCCTCTTTTAAATTATTCCGAATTTGGTTGTAGTCTGTTGCAAAAATATAATCATGGGGAGCCGTAAACTTCAACGCAAACTCCGGTTTAATTTCGGGCGGTGCTACAACAACTATCTGCATTTTACTGTACATTTAGGCCTTAAATTAAAGATAAAAACTAATTAGCTATGCCTCATACTATTATCAATTCCGTTTATGCCCCCGCTCCTATTGGTCCTTATAGCCAGGCTGTTCTGGCCAATGGTGTTTTGTACGTTTCCGGTCAAATTGCTTTAGATCCGGCTTCGGGCCAACTGGTACAAGATAATATCGAAACTGAAACCCACCAGGTGATGAAAAACCTGCAAGCCATTTTACAGGAGGCTGGTGCCGGCTTTGCCCAGGTAGTAAAGTGTACTATTTTTGTAAAAGACCTGAATAATTTTGGGGCTATTAATGGCGTGTATGGCAGCTACTTTGGTCAGAACCCGCCGGCCCGCGAAACTGTGGAAGTAAACCGTTTGCCGAAAGATGTAAACGTAGAAATTTCGTGTATGGCCGTTTTAGCTTAATTAACCAGCAGTAACCATGTACCACCCCGGTAAATGGCTACTGCTGTCTTTTCTCCATTTCTTCCGGCTCTTTGTTTACAGCCGTTTTACCGGCTTCTACTTCCTGCCTAATTACCCGTACCGCATACGGCGACGGGTAAATATTAGAACCAAATTTCCGGGAATAAATCAGGGTAAATATGGACCCGAAAAACAATATCTGCGACGAGTAAAATACCCAAACCAAAATAACAATTACGGTACCAGCCGCTCCGTAAACACTGGCAATATTACTATTGCCCAAGTACAACCCAATTAAATATTTACCTAAACCAAAGAGCAAAGCCGTTACAATAGAGCCCACCCATACATCGCGCCACCGAATTTTTGCATCTGGCAGAAATTTAAAAATAGCAGAAAACAGGAATGTAACAACTGTAAGCGAAAATATGGTATTAAGCATCTGAATCAGGATAACCGCCGTATCGCCCAGAAAGCCTAATAAATAATTACCAATTTTGGCCATTAAAGCGTGTACCACCAGCGAAACGAGCAACAGAAAAGTAATACTTAAAATCATAGCAAAAGAAAGCAAACGGTCTTTTACCATTTTCAGGTACTCGCGCTTAGGCTTCGGTTTTACTCCCCAGATTACGTTCAAAGAGTTTTGCATGGATATAAACATACCGGTAGCGCTCAATAGCAGGGTAACTAACCCCACCACCGTCGAAAACGTCAGTTCATTCGATTGGCTAATATTTTCGACCATACGCTGCACCTCCAAGGCGCCTTCCGAACCGATTAAACCTTTAATCTGAAAATAAATTTCGCCACTTACGGCGTCTTCGCCAAATACCCAGCCAATGGAGTTGATTATAATAATCAGAATGGGTGGCAAGGCAAAAATGGTATAATAGGCCAGGGCAGCGCCTTTATCAAAAGCGTTATCTTCTAAAAATTCGTACCAAGTATCGCGGAGTAAAACCCAGGAGCCTTTCCCAATTTTGGGCAATAACCGGATAACGGGCTGATTGAAGTTGAGCGGCATGGTAAAATTAACCTATTTAAATACCTGATACGTATTTACTTAAATTGATGCTATAATCTTATTACTATATTTAATTTATAATATTCTGATGCGTTCCGGCAGGTAACCTAAATGAATAAAAATGAGCGATAGATTGTGTACCTTTGCACCGATTTTTAAACGACCTGACTAGCGTCAGTATTATTTTGACATGGAAAGAGAAGTAAGAGTACGATTTGCTCCCAGCCCGACGGGGCCCTTACATATTGGTGGTGTCCGGACCGCTTTGTATAATTATTTATTTGCGAAAAAAATGGGCGGCAAAATGCTGCTGCGCATCGAAGACACCGACCAGAACCGCTTTGTGCCGGGCGCCGAAGATTATATATTTCAATCGTTAGAATGGTGCGGTATTAAGCTCGACGAAAGTCCGGTGCACGGCGGTCCGCACGCACCTTACCGCCAATCGGAGCGCAAGCCCATGTACATGGACTACGCCCTGAAACTGGTAAACGACGGCCATGCCTATTACGCTTTTGATACCGCCGAAGAGCTGGATGCCATGCGCGAGCGCTTAAAAGCCGCCAAAGTAGCCACACCGCAATATAATGCCATTACGCGCAACACCATGCGCAATTCGCTTACCTTACCCGAAGATGAAGTAAAAGAACTCCTGGAAAGTGGTACACCTTACGTTATCCGGTTAAAAGTGCCGCGTAAAGAAGAAATTCGCCTGAAAGACTTAATCCGCGGTTGGGTATTGGTGCACTCGTCCTCTATCGACGATAAAGTACTGATGAAATCGGACGGAATGCCTACTTACCACCTGGCCAATATTGTAGACGACCATTTAATGGATATCACGCACGTAATTCGGGGCGAAGAATGGTTGCCATCGGCGCCACTGCACGTGTTACTGTACCGGTACCTGGGTTGGGAAAGCACCATGCCCGAATTTGCGCACTTACCATTACTCTTGAAACCCGATGGTAACGGTAAATTAAGCAAACGTGACGGTGATAAATTAGGCTTCCCGGTATTTCCGCTGGAATGGCATGATCCGTTTACCGGCGAAAAATCGAGCGGCTACCGCGAAAGCGGCTATTTGCCCGAGGCTTTTGTAAACTTCCTGGCTTTTTTAGGCTGGAACCCCGGTACGCATCAGGAAATATTCTCGATGGACGAACTGGCCGAAGCTTTCTCGATTGAGCGTATTGGTAAATCCGGTACCCGTTTCGATATAAACAAAGCCCGTTGGTACAACGAGCAATATTTACGTGCCAAACCAGATGCGGAGCTAGCGCAATATTTACTAGCCGCCTTAGCCGAGCATAATATTGCGTGTTCCGAAGAAAAAGCCGTTAAAATTGCCAGCGTTATGAAAGAGCGGGTTACGTTTCCGCAGGATTTCTGGCGCGAGGCCGCTTACTTTTTTGTAGCGCCGGAAACTTACAACGAGAAAGTAGCTGAAAAGAAATGGAACAATGCGGCCGTGGCGGTGTTCGAAGATTTCAAGAACCAGTTACCTAATATTCAGGAATATACCGCCGATAATATTAAAGCCTTGTTACTGCAAATTTTAGAGCAGCATAACATGAAAATTGGGCAGGTAATGCAGGCTTTACGTCTGGCCCTAACCGGTTTAGAAGCTGGTCCGGATTTAATGGCCATTATTGAAATTATTGGTCCCGACGAAACTGCCAAACGTATAGAAACTGCTACTGAAAAACTGCAAGCCTATATTCCAAGCTAAAACAAGTACTTTTTAATTTTGAAAACTGTTTTGAGAAATTAATTAGCATACCCGGAATACGCCAATATTTACCTTAAATTAAAACCCGCTTCATCCGTGAAGCGGGTTTTTTCGTTTTAGATCCGTACTGATTAGTAACAATTAATATCTCTAAAATCAGCTTAACCTTTAACCAGGCAATAAAATGGCAAAAAAGAAGAAAACTACCGAAAAGAAAGCGCGGGTACACAAAGACCTCGAGGGCTTCGAAATAAAAATAAATCCGTTGGGAGAAATTACTTCTAATTATGATATAGACCAGATAAATAAGTTTTTAGACAAAAACGTGTACGATAAAAAGCTGGTGAACAAAGGCACTGATGACGAAGATGATGAGTTCCCGGTGCAGGAATCGGATGAAAACGAGGACAACGACGAGGATATTTTTAAAGGTCCGGCCAACGACGAGGATGAAGATTTGCCCCCTAAAACCAGGAGCAAGAAATAAATATTATCTTCCCGCCGTTGGTTAAGCAGGTAAAAAGTAATTATTATTGCTTTATATCTGATAACCCGATAAACCAAGAAATAAAACTATGCGCTCGCACGAAATAGATTACCGCATTATGGGCAATGATATCCAGGTGCTGGAAGTAGAATTAGACCAAAACGAAACGGTTATAGCCGAAGCCGGTGCTATGGTGTACATGGAAGACGGCATTACCTTTGAAACGAAAATGGGCGATGGTTCCGAACCGGAACAGGGGTTTATGGGCAAATTATTTTCGGCAGGTTCGCGCCTGCTTACCGGCGAATCGTTGTTTATGACGCACTTTACCCATCGCGGCCGTAATATTAAAAGCCGGGTTGCTTTTTCGGCGCCTTACCCCGGCACCATCATGCCCGTAGATTTAAGCCAGATACCAGCCGGATTGATTGTGCAGAAAGATGGTTTTTTAGCGGCGGCGCTGGGCACTAAAATTGCTATTCATTTTAACCGGAAACTGGGAGCTGGCTTTTTTGGCGGCGAAGGCTTTATTCTGCAACGGCTAACCGGCGATGGCCTAGCTTTTGTACACGCTGGCGGCACCGTAGTAGAAAAACGCCTGAACAACGAAACCTTAAGAGTAGATACGGGCTGCGTAGTTGCCTTTGAAAGCGGAATTGATTTTGATATTCAGCGCGCTGGGGGCTTAAAATCGATGATATTTGGCGGTGAAGGCTTGTTGCTAGCTACTTTAAGCGGCTCGGGCCGCGTTTGGCTGCAATCTATGCCGGTGAAGAAGTTGATACAGGCTTTAATGCCGAATGGCCAGAATTCGAATAAAGAAGGTGGCTTGCTGAGTAGCTTTTTAGAGTAATTCTGTAATTTGAAATAATTAAAAAGGTGCGCCTGATCCTGCAGAAAGGATGCGCACCTTTTAGTTTTTACCTCCAGATAAGTACGCTTTACTTATCGGTGCAGGCATAATTTTTTGGTTTCCAGATGACCTTGGTATTCTTAATATTTTGTCCTTCTTCCGGCTTATCGCTCAGGTAGAAAAGTAATTCGCCCTGGCAATTATAAACCGGGACAATGATTGAACACATGGGGCAACAACTGTTGTAAATAAATACCGTTTGTTGCTTATACTCTGCCTGCTGAATGTAAAAGTATTTAGCAACATCAGATGTACTTTGCTCCTGGCGTTGTACTTCGGCTTTGAGCCACGCAAGTTCTTCTAGAGGCCTGTTTACTGTACAGGTATTGTTTAGCAATAAAACCTGATCTTCTTCTTTTTCACAGGAAAAAGCCATTAGACTGAGGGCGGTAGCGAACAAAAATATTTTTTTCATAATATTCTTCTTATATTCTCCTTTTATATAGGCATGACCCGGCTATTCTTATTTTGGTTGCATTGCTTAAAATAAGAATAATAAGCATCAATAAGATTTAATCTGCCTGATTAAAGGAGCTTCAGAATTTCTTCCAGGTGTTCACGGGTGTTAGATAGCCGCGGTACTTTGTGCTGCCCGCCCAGCTTGCCTTTCTGGCTGAGCCACCGATAAAACGTACCTGCGGGCGCTACCTGCACCAAGGGAGCCTGTAAAGCCAAATCGTTCTGACGTTTAGCATCATAGTCAGAATTAATATTTCGTAGCGTCTGGTCTAATTCAAAAGTAAATTGCTGAAGATCGTTAGGCTGGCGTTTAAACTCAATTACCCACTCGTGGCCACCCCGGTTGCGGCCTTCGAAATAAACGGGCGCCGCCGTAAAATTAGCCACTATTGCTCCTGTATGCTCACAGGCCTTGGTAATGGCCGCTTCGGCATTTTCAATAATTACTTCTTCGCCAAAAGCATTAATGTAATGTTTGGTGCGGCCCGATATTTTAATGCGGTACGGTTCTAGGCTGGTAAATCTTATCGTATCGCCAATTTTGTAGCGCCACAAGCCTGCATTGGTAGATATTACCAGGGCATAATTTTTATTCAGTTCTACCTCGTCTAAAGCAATAGTTTTGGGCTGCTCAACATCGAATTGGTCAGCCGGAATAAATTCATAGTAAACGCCGTAATCCAGCATTAACAGCATCTCGTCTTCGGTACCAGCTTGATCCTGTATCCCAAAAAATCCTTCCGACGCATTATATATTTCGAGATAATGCATTTTATCTGAAGGAATAATATCGGCGAACAGCTGGCGATAAGGACCAAAAGCAACGGCCCCATGTGCAAATAATTCCAAATTGGGCCAAACTTCGGTTATATACTGTTTACCAGTAATTTCCAGAATCCGGTTCAGCAGCACGAAAGTCCAGGTGGGCACGCCCGATATACCCGTTACATTCTCGGGAATAGCGGCCTCGGCCATAGCCTCAATCTTTTCTTCCCACTTATCCATTAAAGCAATCTTTAAAGGTGGGGTACGGGCCATTTCGGCCCAAATAGGCAGGTTGTGCATAATTACTGCCGAAACATCGCCTACCTGGCTGTTGGGGTTGAACTCGTTGCTATGCAGGCTGCCGCCAATCGAAAGCATTTTACCGTTAAATAGCTTGGTATCCGGATTTAAATTACCATATATACCCAACATATCTTTGCCGCCTTTGTAGTGGCAATCTTCCAGCGCCTCTTTTGTAACCGGAATATATTTGCTGCGGGCATTGGTAGTACCCGATGATTTGGCAAACCAGCTAACAGTACCCGGCCACAGCACATTGGCTTCACCTTTCATGGTACGTTCTATTTCGGGATACAGATCCTCGTATGCCGAAATGGGCACCCGTTGCCGGAATTGCTCCGGAGAACTTATTTCGGCGTAACCATACTTTTTACCCCAATCGGTATTCTTGGCCGTTTGCAGAAGATTGGTAAATAATTCGCTCTGAACATCGTGCGGGTATTTCCGAAAAAGGTCTATCTGGTGTATGCGCTTTTTCATGACCCACGTCATGATTGAATTAATTATTTCCAAGACTTAATTGTTAATAGTAAACTATTTTAAATTTTACGCTTTAGTTCGAAGTGTTTGCCCAGGTACACGCGACGCACCTGCTCATCGGCGGCCAGTTCTTCGGCGGTGCCTGATTTCAATATTTTCCCTTCAAATAGCAGATAAGCCCGGTCGACGATAGAAAGCGTTTCGTTTACGTTGTGATCAGTAATGAGGATACCAATATTTTTGGTTTTTAGTTTAGCTACAATACTCTGTATTTCTTCTACCGCA
This sequence comes from Adhaeribacter aerolatus, assembly GCF_007991635.1. GTDB lineage: Bacteria > Bacteroidota > Bacteroidia > Cytophagales > Hymenobacteraceae > Adhaeribacter > Adhaeribacter aerolatus. Next base: position 200,797 of record NZ_BJYS01000005.1, read on the forward strand.
ATGGGGTCTACCCCAGCAAAAGGCTCGTCCAGCAAAACAAATTTTGGGTCTACCGCCAGGGCCCGGGCTATTTCGGTGCGGCGGCGCTCGCCACCCGACAGCACCACCCCTTTGTTTTTGCGCACATGGGTCAGCGAGAATTCTTCCAGCAAAGCCTCTACTTTTTCGCGCTGCTCTTGTTTAGGCCGATCCGTCATTTCGAGTACCGCCAAGATATTTTCTTCTACGGTCAGGTCGCGGAACACTGAGGCTTCCTGGGCCAGATAACCTACGCCTTTCTTTGCCCGCCGATACATGGGCAACAAGGTAATTTCTTCATTTTCGAGGTATATTTTACCCGAATTAGGTTTCACCAGCCCGACAATCATATAAAAAGAAGTAGTTTTCCCAGCTCCATTCGGCCCTAGCAGTCCTACAATTTCGCCCTGGTTTACCTCTACCGACACATCGTTTACCACGGTGCGCGATTTGTATTTTTTAAATAAGTGTTCTGCTCTAAGTATCATTGGCTCAAAATTACACAATTTAACGGGGATTGAACAAGTTGGTCCCATCTTTAACCAGTTAACCCTTTACCTTGTTTATCTCTGTAAAATTATTCGGCTATTTGAGTTTGGATGAATTGTGTAATCATTTGCAGAACGAAATAATAAGATATGTAGTGCTTTTTACCATTAAATGAAAAAATAAAAGCCGAAACTTAAAGTTCCGGCTTTTCACCCACTTACAAACACAGCATCTTTTATAATATGGCTTAACTCCTGGGAAAAGAGTAAGGCATTTTGAAAAATCTAACTTTAGGGAAGAAATACCGCCATACTTTTCAGAATGCTATTCTTCGCAATGGATATTTTTATATTTAAACCTTTTAAACAATAATCGCTTTATAAACTTACTTATACCCCTCTGCTCAGCTCTTCTAAATTAATATCTAATTTTAAATGCTTTCGGCAAAAGAACCTTGGTTATACTTGCACAAATTTGGGTTTAATAATGGTTTGGCACAATACCTACTTTTAGGTATTTATGGTGTTATTTTCATACGTCCGTTCTTGCCAATATTATTTTTTTTACCTGTATATCTCTTTATTTTTGACATCTAAAATATTATCTTTTACTTATATGTCTTTTAACCAGGCAGTTAATTTGAACAAGTAAACTTTTCCTATTATTTATCAAAATATAACCGCTAGTTAGAAGGTGTCCTTTACTTTACTTTACTTTGCTTGTTTTTCCTGGTCTTATTCGGATGTAACAGGCCCAAAGATGTAACCAGCAAAAGAAAAGAATTGGCAGTGGCGGCAGAAAAAAAAATCAGCAGCGTACTAGATATTTATTAAAAATGTAATTTGTCTTATTCTTGCTCCAAGCCACTGCATTTATGCTTATCTGCTACAACGATTAACTCCTAAACATCTTTTGCGCAACTTACCAGACTATAGCTTACAATACCTATAAACCTTTCGGAACGAGATCAAACGATTGAATTTAGCCTTTGCTTTTTATTCCTTTTTATAATTCTATATTTTCCCATTAATGATTTTTAATTTTATGAAATTCTATGCCTTGCTAACAGAATCTATATCTATACATAGTTTAGTTTCGGGGGAATAATTACAATATGGCTGTGTTGCCTCGTTACCGAAATGTTAGATCATGGGAATAAAAACAGCAGAGATATACAATATTTTGAATCTATTCGTTTTCTCAATGTAATTGTAGTATATCTGCTTTGGTTAACATCTATGTCTTGCTTACCTTTAATGTCTGAAAAAGATTCTATTTCACATTAATAGCTTTCATGAATAAGTGTATTTTTCTTTTATCTGCCGTCTTCTTATTTATTTCCCAAGTATATGCCCAGCAGGGTACCCCCGAACCCGCCCCATCTCCCACGGTCAACCAAGAGTCTCCTATTAAATTAATTTTTCCAGCTCAATCCGGTTGGAATGTCGTGCAAGAAGGAAAGAATGTTCAATTTGAGGTTAAAGCCACTGGCGGTTCGGGAAGCCGTTATACTTTTGCTCTTACGCAAGGCTCGGTAGAAGGCATTAAATTTGATACCCTTGGCCGCTTTACCTGGACTCCTAATTATGATTTTGTTGATCGGTTAAATAAAGATCGCACCGTTCAGCTCCAATTTGAAGCGCGCAACGACAAAGATGAACGGGTTAGCCAAGTGGTTGCGATAAAAGTAGAACACGTTAACCGTCCGCCTCAAGTAGGAGAATTAAAGCCCTTTTATGTGCAGTATAATACCCAAAACACCTACAACATAGAATCGGCAGCTATTAAAGACGAAGATAATGATCCAACTATTATAGTTCCTATTGTTAGCAGTATGCCCGAAGGCGCGAAATTGTCAGGTCAGGGAGAATTCACCTGGAAGCCATCTATTACACAATTTAACCGGTTGCGTAATAACCCTATTATTTTGGAATTCTATGTTGAGGATCAGCCGGCTAAAGCCCGTACCAAAGGCCAATTCCGGATAGAAGTAACGCAACAAGATTTGCCACCCAGTATGCAGCTGATCCCTTCCAAAAAACGATTCAGTTATAAAGAAGATGCTACCATAAACCTTAAATTCCAGTTGCATGATCCGAATGGCGAAGCCGACATTGCCTCCTTTAGCTTTCTTTCGGAAAATACTGCTGTACCGGCCAATGCATTGGTAAAGAACACTCCTTCGCAATACGAATTTATCTGGAAGCCCAGTTACGACTTTGTGAAGGACCCAAAGGATTCTGTTACATTCAATATAACATTTTTTGTAATAGATAAATCAAATAAAAGAGAAGAGCGGACTGTTTCGCTTTCTATTATAAATGCGGTAAACGAAGCCGAAAGCGATTTAAAATTGTACAATGAGTACCGGTCTTCACTAGTCAGGGCTTGGGATTTAATGGAACAATTGAAACAGGCTGAAAAAGATTTAAAACGTAAATACAACCGTGCCCGCCGGGGCAAAAAAGGCCGTTCTCTTACCAGCGCAACGTTAGGAGCTGCTACCGGTATTTCACCCGTAGTTATAGAAGTACCTGCCACTACCAAAAAAATTACTACAATCGGTGGCACCTTAGTAATGACAATAGGAACCTTAGAGGCCACAGAAGTTATTGGTCGTTCTACTAAAGATTTGGTAGAACGCCTTAACTATATCATTGAAAAGAAAAATGAACTACAAACTAAAGGAGATATTTTTGCGCGTAAGTATGCATTAAAATCATCCCGCCGTAAACCTGAGTTTATGAAAGATATTGATGATTTTGTGGCAGTTCTAAATTTAAAAGGGCTTGTTGCGTTAGAATTAGATTCTGGTTGGCAAAATAAAAATAAAGCAACTAACGATAACATTGCCAAAACATTTAAAGACTTTAATCCCGAAATATAACTGTAGTTATTTTTCAGAATTATTTTACTGGCTATATTCAATTTACCTTCTGAAATACCTGTGGACTATTTTCTGAATTGGCTTACCTACCGGGAAGCTATTATCTTGGTCTGCACTTTCTTTATAAAGGATTAAAAAATAGCTATGTCCAGGATGGCTGCACAGTATGAAATTTTCTAAACTTCTAAAGCGAAGTTTTCTTATTAGAGATGGTGTTAAATTGAGCTAAGTCAATTAAAATTCTATTTTCTTGCAAGCATTCTTTGATATCAATCAAATATGCTTTACTAGTTAATATATAATACTTTAAATAATTTGAAATAATAAAGAAGTCTTGATAGGAATTTTTATAAACTATCAGCTTCCAACTACTGCCTAGCTTACCTCCGCTAACACACCCTGTAACTGGATAGTATTAATTCCATCATCTATCAAGACCATCTAGCGACGAAACTATAACAACACACACACCCAAAGCAAAAAAGCCCCTTACTATTTC
>NZ_BJYS01000006.1 GCF_007991635.1 Adhaeribacter aerolatus
ACTAGTTTTAGTTTTAATAAAGCGTTCCAATCTTCTACTGAAAAGTCAGAAGAAAAATGTAAGTCCTCATAGATCTTGTCTCGTTTCAAGTCTTCTTAAAATTACGCCTAACTAGCAGCTAAACCGAATATTCGGCTTATCTGCAATATACCCGGAGTTGCTGACAACTGAACCTGTCTATCGAATACACTATATAAAAATTAGTATAATGAAAAAGAATACCCTGCTTTGCTATTTTAGTTGGGTGCAGAAACAAGTTCCAGGTAGAATATCTACAGACTAGCTCCTCCCAACGAACGACCACACGCTCCCCCGGTCTTATAAGACTATATTAACCCGTACTACCGGCAATAATTATTAAGCTATTTCCTCTGCCGGCACTAGGTCGCCGCCCGCTAAGGCAATTTCGTGCTGCACCTGGTCAAATTCACCCTCACTCTTGGCTACCACAATGGTGGCCACCCCATTGCCAATCAGGTTGGTAATGGCCCGGGCCTCCGACATAAACCGGTCTACGCCCAATAAGAGCGCCATGCCTTCTACGGGTACTACTTTTAAGGCGCCCAGCGTTGAAGCCAGCACAATAAAGCCGCCGCCGGTAACTGCTGCCGCACCTTTAGACGTAACCATTAAAATACCTATAATAGCCATTTCCTGTGAAAAACTTAACTCTACCCCAAAAACCTGCGCCAGAAATACGACAGCCATCGATAAATAAATAGTAGTGCCATCGAGGTTAAAAGAATAGCCCGTAGGAATCACCAGGCCTACTACCGATTTGGAACAGCCAAACCGTTCGAGTTTACGCATTATCAGCGGCAGCACCGATTCGGAAGAAGAGGTACCCAGCACAATTAATATTTCTTCTTTTATAAACTTTAAATATTGCCACAAACTAAAGCCGTACAGCCGGGAGATTAAATTAAGCACCACAAAAATAAACAGGAACATGGTGGCGTATACGCACAGCATGAGCTTACCCAACGGAATAAGCGTAGCCAGCCCAAATTTACCAACACTGTAGGCCATACCACCAAAAGCACCAAATGGTGCCAGTTTCATTACCACAGCTAAAATATTGAAAAATACTTTGGATAGCTTTTCGAAGGTGGTGATGATCGAATGGCCGGCTAAATCCATTTTGGATAGTCCTATCCCAAATAACACTGAGAACAAAAGCACCTGTAAAATATCGCCTTTGGCAAAGGCATCTACCACGTTGGCGGGTACAATGTGGGTAATAAACTCTACCCAGTTTATTTCCTGAGCGCCTTTCTGGTAAGCACTAATATCGCCTTTGGATAAATTATTTACTGCCAGTCCTACGCCAGGCTTGGTTACGTTGGCAATTACCAACCCAATCACCAAAGCAAAAGTGGTTACCACCTCAAAATACAACAGCGCCTTACCCCCTACCCGGCCCACTTTTTTCAGGTTGCCCATGCTGCTGATGCCCAACACAATGGTTAAAAAAATAACCGGGGCAATTACCATTTTTATCAGGTTGATAAAAACATCGCCGATTGGTTTCATTTTAGCCCCAGTTTCCGGGAAAAATGCCCCCACTAAAATGCCGAGGGTAATGGCGACTAGCACCTGGAATGTAAGATTTTTGTAAACGCGTTTCATGTAGTTGTCAATCCGCTATCGGGAGATTACCAGGAGTAAATTTATCAAATTGTTGTGGGCTTGTTCTTTTATCAGGAATAATATTCAAGGTTTTTATTGGGGTTTTCGCCGCCAACCTTCTCATGCATCTACAACCTAATTCTTAGAAAATTTATTTGTTACAGGAATTTCGCAAATTTATCCAAAGTCCCCCTTCGGAGGGGGCAAGGGGGAGGATTTACAATGTTAAAAAATCATTTTGCGAAAGTCCTATGTTAATTAATATTAGAACTGCCGCAAAACTTTCGATTTATCTTTCTAAATCTTACCCTAAACCCTCCAAAGAGGGCTTTCCCATAACTATGCGAAAGCCCTCAATATATTATTATCCCGATTATTTAAATTTTTCAATTCATGATTTCTAATTTTTAATGGGGCGGAGCACCAGCACTTATCAGGTTTTTGGCTTGGCTTTCTTTCTGAAATGCTTTTGGGCGAAGGCTAGGTGCTGCTGCCAATCGTAAAGATTAATATCGTGCTTGCCGGTGCGGATATGATAACCAATGGTTTCTCCTACCGGCTTTTCTATAGCGGGCATCTGGGCCGTTCCCAAGCCTGTTTTCCCGTAAAGCTGGTAAACGGGCCCAGCGTGGACGGCACTTAAAAATTCACCTTGGGGGTCGGCCCATTGGTCTTCGGCGGCACTACATACATACAAAGGCCGGGGGGCTATGAGGGCCAGCAATTGGTGCTGGTCTACGGGTAACTTATCAGGGGCCTGGTTGTAGTTTTTATAAGCGGGACTAAACCAATGCGGAAAAGACCGGTTTAACTGGGCAATGGTTTCGCCGTAATTTCGCCGGGCCAGGGCAGCGCCACCTTCGCCGGATTCGTTGGATACCACCAAGGCGAACCGGGCATCGTTAGCGCCCGCCCAAACAGCAGCTTTACCAATGCGCGAAAGACCTGTTAAAGCTACTTGTTTGGAATTAATTCTCTTTTCAGTTTCCAGGTAATCCATTATCCGGCTCATGCCCCAGGCCCAGGCGCCAATGGCTCCCCATTGATCCGGGGCCAGGTTTAATTCCTGCTGCAGGCTGGTCCGAATGCCCGTTTGCCAACCATCGGCATGGTCGGGTTCCAGGTCGCCGTAATAAGCTGTTACCAGGGCAAAACCATTTTTAAGCAGGGTTTCTACGGGCCAGCGGCTCGCCTGCGATCCCCGGGAAGCCTCGGTGGCCCGGTTACGCTGTATTCCTTTCTGGTTGTTGTTTATCCAGCGGTCCGACATAAATATTCCTTTATCGGGGTGCACACTTTGGTTACCGGAAAAATTAAGGCCGGCAAAAGCAGGTACCGGACCGGAAACATGATTGGGCAGATACAGCAAAACTTCCATGCTGGGGGCATCTACTGCCTGGGTAAAATAAATGGTAATTTGTTTGCGCGTAGCTAATCCGCCCAGGGCATTTTTATTTTCATTTCTGACTTTAAAACGCATGCCCGCCGGTTTATCCGGCATCTGCCCGTAAATATAGAATGCGTCATAACTTATCGGAAATAGGTATAGGATAATTTTCGAATACCGGATTATAGATGTTTTCAATCCAGCTTTTGGCAAAAGAGAGTTTGGTGCAACAACTTGCAAAAGTAGAATTAATAATTTCCTCTAACTGCTCCACCGTCTTGATAAGGGTTTGTTCACTTATGGCTTTCTTTACTTGCTTCCATATGCGTTCTATCGGGTTGAGGTCAGGGGAGTAGGGCGGCAGGTTCACCAACACTATTCCCAACTCCCATGCTTTGGCTTCCACCGATGCTGTTAGGTGGGCACGGTGGTTGTCCCACACTACCACTATCGTCTCTGCCTGCTGGTTGGCGGCTCGTATGGCCTGGAGCATCTGCCTCATTGTCTGCTGGTTCCCCTTGCCAATAAAGTTAAGTACGCTGCAGCCCATCAGGGCATAGAAGCCAAAGCAATTACGTTTCTTCTTCTCTGTGTTCACCTGCTTGACAAGCCCCCTTTCAAATGACCATAGCCTGGCCGTGTTGCCATAGAGTTGCTGAGAACTCTCATCGGCAAAACCGATACACAGCTTGCTCAAGTCCCGGCCTCTCATGCCTAGTACATCCGCCACCGCCTGTATGCGCTCCTTGAGTCGGCAACTGGCACCATCCCGCTGCCGGTAGTCCCGTGGCTGAGGCTTATAGCAGTACATACCCAACTGCCTGGCCAAACGCAGCATCTGTCGTCGGCCGTAGTTTACCCCAAAATGCGCCTGGGCCAGTTGGCGCATCCGCCCAATGGTGTAAAAGGCACATTCACTTTGCAGCAACTGCTTGAACTGCAACTTCTGCTCTTTACTTAAGCGTGGCTTAGCCCCTCCTCCCTGGCCCTGGCAGTTGACTAAGCCAACTTCTTTTTTTCATTCCACTGCCCTATCCATTCATAAAGCGTAGAGCAACTCACGCCCGTCAAAGCGCTCACTGACTCTAGGCTTTGGCCTGTCCCGATTAACTGCAGACAAAGGCCCTTGAAGTCTTGGCTATGGCTGTCAAAGGATTGTACAAAGCGGCTCAACCGCTCTGGCTCACTTATCTCTTTGCGTTTCATTGGCAACAATAAACCTGAAATTTGCGGATAATACTCTTTACGAAACAAATGCATTTTTTTACTATCCTTACATCAATTTCCGATAGGTTCTGTCCCGGTCTATATGTTCTTTAAATAAGGCCAGGGTATGCGGGCGGACCTGGGTTTCCCACTGCTGGGGGTTGGTTACAACCGAACCATCCGGCAGCCGGAGCAGATCCGGCAAGGTATACGGGCCAACTTTTTCTTCTTCGTAGTTGATATTAATACCCTGGCTCCGGGCCAATTGGGTACTACCTATGAAAGAAAACAGCCCCACTACCAGTATCCGGAAACAAGTTAAGTATATTTTATGCATAGAATGGAACAGCCAGAAGTGTTTAAATTCGGCCTTTTTTTTGATAAGGTAATTACTTTTGGCTTGCGCTGCAACTACCGGACTTAAACCAAATAACTTAAGCTTTTACGCTGCCTAATTATTATATGCCCCCGATGCAACCCTCCGCCCCAAAACCGGCTCTTATTATAAAGGAACGCATTTATATTTAAAACCATGAAATTAAAATTATCAGGAGCCGTGGTAGGGTTCCTGCTTATACACCTTAGCAGCTTTGCCCAGGATTCTACCCAAACCACTACAGATAAACCGCTAACTCATAATAGCTATAAAACGGCTATTGGTATTCAGCTAACCGGCATCGGCTCGGCCTTCGCCAATCCCAAAGGTTTAAGTATTAAATATTTTGTTTCGCCGAAGGCCGCCCTGGAGTTTAATCTAACGCCGGGCGGGCGAAACATCCTCAGCAGCAACCTGGCGGTGCTGCGGCATTTTCCGGTATCTGATGCCCCGCAGGTGAAGTGGTATGCCGGAACCGGCTTAAATTTCGACGTATACAGGTATCCCCGCAACCTAAATTCTAATCCAAATACAAATCCAAACAACCCGGACCCGCAGAAATCGATTATTGCCAACACCACAACCCTGATGGGGGTATTAGGGGCCGAATATCAACTCCCAAAATTACCTTTTACTATTTCGGGCGATATACGAAAAGGCTTTCTAGGTTTTACCCACCGGGGTGCCGAAAAACGGTATAATATTATTAACGGTCTGCGGCCCAGCATCTCGTTCCGTTATACTTTCAGAAAATAATATTTAAAAATCTAAATAAGGCTAACCTGTGCGCCAGATCTTTGCTTTAGTAATGTAGCCGGAGCAGCCGCACCACATCCAAAGCATCGTCGAGGGCATCGTGTGTAACCGTGGTATCCTCAAAACCAGCGCGTTTTTTACATTCTTCCAACGACGGCATTTTCTGATCTTCTTTAAAATTTAAATAATACATGGCCGGGTCCAGAATCTGCTGGCTTATCCGGATATGCTCGCGCCAGCCCGGCAGATTATTCAGGAAACCCAAATCAAAGGCCGCAAAGTTCTTGCCGGCCGCAATTATCCGCACGTAGCTTTTTTCTTCATCGGTTTCGTAGCCGTTATTTAACAAAAAATCTTTAAACTGCGGAGCCAGTTCCGGTGCTTCGCACACCTGGGCTGCCCCCGACGGCTGTACCAATTCCTGAAAAATCCGGGCATTCAAATTTAAGGCAAAGGCCTGTCCGGTATATTCCGGATGTTTTACAATCCGTTTAAAACGCGGCAAATTCTGCAGGTCGGTATCTTTGTTCGTATTTTCTAAAACGGCCCCAAATTCAATAATCTGGTGCCTGCCCGGATTGGTTCCGGTGGTTTCGAGGTCGATGGAAACGTAGTGCATGCCCTTTATACTCTTTTAAGGGCCTTTTGGATATTACGCGCAAAAAGAATATACCCATTTATGCTGAAGAATATTACCGGAAGCTCCTGCTTCCATTATACCAGCAAATAAACTTTTTACACCTAAAAGAGTCCGCGTTAGGCAACTTCATTCCGATAAAATTGGAATTGTATAATTAAATTTTTAGATTTTACCTTTAGATAAAAATTAAATTAAAATGAAGCTATTAAAAAGTAGTACCGCCATCATGGGTGCCACTGCCTTTTTATTTATAACGGGCTGCGTAAGGCCCAGTACTATCGCGGCCACCAACACCGCCAATCAGCAAGCTGCTAGCGTACCGGTAGCAGCCGAACGAACTACCCTGGAAGGAAAATGGGATTACACCATGAGCAACCCCGATCAGGATCCGTTCTCGGGCGTATTAATGGTGCAGCGGGGCGGCTCGGCGGGCTACACCGGCTGGATATCGGTAAGCACCATTGATTACGAAGCCCAAACCAAAGTTACCAAAGCCGAAATACAAGGCGAAAAATTTACTTACATTGGCGAGGTGCAAACCCGGATGGGTTCCTATGGTTTTGAAATGACCGGAACTATTAGAGGTAATAAAATGACGGGCCAGAATAAAGTAAGAACCGATAGTGGTCCTGTTGTTTTTAGTGTTACGGCCACCCGTAAGTAATATAATTTAACCTAACCTGTATTTTATTGATGTTATTGTAGTCTGGCAGCGGTTGTTTTGTTCCGTTTCACTTATTTCTCCTGTTCGGAGTAGTTATGGGCATTTATTTCCTGATATAAGACAGCACTATTATTTTAACCCTTAGTGTTGTTCTTTTTTGCAGCTTATTTACGCAATGACTTTTATCTTATCTTCCACAATCAATAATATCAACGATTAAGTAATTAACTGTATTCACGAAAAAATATTTATGAAAAAACTTACCTCCGTACTGGTTTTGGCTGTTTTCGCCGCTTTGTCTTTTAGCGCCGGCTCGGCCGTTGGTGCTAACCTAAATCTTCCTGGGGTTAATGCCTCAAAATTGCTGGCCGATTTGGAAGGCAAATGGGAGTTCACCATGACGCCTACCGAAAGGCAACCCATTTCCGGCGTGCTGACGGTAAAACGCGGCAACGGTCCGGCTGGCTACGAAGGCAGTATTCTGATAAACGAACTGCAGCAGGAAACCCCCACCAAAATAACAAAAGCCGAAGTAAATGGCGATAAATTCGTATATGCCGGCGAAGTAAAGCTGGAGGATGGCACTTATATTTTTGAAATGACCGGGACCATTAAAGACGGAAAATTAAATGGCCAAACCAAGGTGCAGGAACCAGACGGCTTGGTGGTTTACAAGCTTCAGGCTACCCGCAAATAAAACCTAAAGTTTTTCGAATAATAAACTAATCAGGAATCAAGGTTTGATATAAAATCAGTCAGGGTCATAAACCCCATTATAGGAAAGTTGATTTCCGGGATTAGGAGCCTGACTGATTTGTATCTTCAATCTGGTATTTTTCGGTTCAGGCAAAATTAACGGTAAAGGCCGCCTCTTTATTATTTATAAAGGCACTGGTTGCGGTTGGAGCAGACCAGGTTGGGAAATCACCGACAAAATTTTCTCTTTCAAATTTAATAAACTGACTGCGGTATTGCTCCAAAAGATGTTCTTTATTCAGGTCGTAAAAAACAATGTGACGGAATATTTTACTGTTTAGCACCATGAGCTATTATTCTGGTTATAGAATTAGGTACCTTCTTTTTGCCCCGCGGGTTCAACAAGCCACTATAAATTAAGTAGTTAATCTGCTATATAAGTATTTTCCGCCCCAAGCCTAAAACCTACCGGTGTTTTTTCCGCTGATTGCTTTCCCATATTAACCGCAATCATTTAGTTCGTCTATATTTTCCTGAAACCTTTGTTTTTTTTACCCTGCTACTCAGAACCGAGGTTAGTGTCCGTATTTTTAAAGATATTAGCCTACATGCCGCCTTGCTAAAATCACTTATAAAGGAACAGTTATTTGCCGAATTGGGTCAAATGTTTTAGGTAGAACAAAGTTAACCGCAACCGTCCGGGCTAAATCAGAGTTTAATTGGGGTTAAGCTTAAAAAACATAATAATGGATGAATTTATGCAGGTGGCCATTGCGGAAGCGCAGAAAGGATTATGTGAAGGCGGGATTCCCATCGGTTCGGTACTGGTAAAAAATGGCCAGCTGATAGCCCAGGGCCATAACAAACGGGTACAGGAAAACAATCCTATTCTGCACGGCGAAATGGATTGTCTATATAATGCGGGCCGGATTGGCAGTTACCGCGATACGGTTATTTACTCTACCTTAATGCCCTGCTACATGTGTGCCGGAACCATTGTGCAGTTTAAAATACCCAAAGTAATTGTGGGTGAGTCGCAGACCTTTAGCGGCGCCCGCGAATTTATGGAAGCCCACGGCGTAGAAGTAATTGACCTAAACTTAGCCGAATGCATTACCATGATGCAGGATTTTATTCGGGAAAAGCCTCAGTTGTGGCACGAGGATATCATGGAACTATGATAATGACGATGCCAGCAGGCAGCTTTCAACTCTCCATCAAAGGTGTTTTATTGAATTATTGAGTCGTTCAAATGTTTGGTTAAACCTGATAATGAAAGTACGGTTTTAAGCTGGAGAAGCCCTTTATTTTTAGTTTATCGGAGTGAAACAGAACTTAAAACGACCAAAAGTACTGCTACTGGTAAGGCTTTTAAGTAATATTGCCCACTTCCCAGATGATTTCTCCGTTTTGTTCTTTTTTGTAAAATTCTATCTGGTGGGTGCTTTCGCCGAGGCCAGCGGTGTTGGGATTGCCGCTAAGCGTCACCTCCTCCTGGTGTTCTAATTCTTCCGGGGAAACCGATATTTTGATCCGGTCTTCGGGATGTTCTTTCGGGGGCGGCAATTTTTTCCAGGCAACTATGAGTAATTTGGTCGTATCCATAAGCTAAAGTTATACCCACCTTATACGGCAGCTTTGGAAAAATGAAATCAGTTTATTTCAATTTCTGATTTATTACATTCAATAAGATACGGATGCATCTATTTTAAGACACTCCGGCACTCCCTAAAAAAGGAATATTTAATCAAGGCAACTGGCTTTTCAGGTCTACCTTGCCCCAGTTTAGCACCTTGCTATTATTCGGCAATAAAGAATCAGAAAAAGTTAACAAGACATAAACCAACAAGAGCCCCCCCAAGATAGCCCAGATAATTTGGGTAAGCGATCCAATACTCTCCAGCTTTGTTATGAAGCTTTTACCTTTCATCAATGTAAGTAAATTTAAGTTAAAAAATTCCCGGCACTTCTGATTTAGCTTATAACGTATAGGATTATAACTTAGATACCTTTGTCAGGCTATTTTTAAAGGCAACTTTGCATGGCATTATTCCTTTTTAGCTTAATTGGGCTGGTCTGGTATAGGAATATATCAGACGGCTAAATTCTTAATCAATCGCTACTGCTAATAACTTAAATCCAGGTATCTTAACCCAAGTACTTCTTTATCAGGAATATTTCCGGCTGCCTTAGCTTTTAACTTTCACTTCTCTTATTCCCGCCAAAAACAAACCTTTTATAAAGAAATAAAGATAGCGGCAATGGCTGGCTTCCTTCTAAAATATATTTCTGCCAACACAAATTATCTATAGGTTGCAGCTAAGCTTTACCCGTTAAACGGGGCAAAACATAGAACAGCAGCGAATAACCCACCAGAGCTGTTAGTACAGATGCGCCGTGAAAGCTGGTCTGCCACCAAAGATGCGATTCCAGACCTATAAAAATCCAGATAAAAAGGCAAACCAACAAATGGGGTTCCTTCTTTTTATTCAAAAACGACATAAAGGTTTTAATCATTTAATAAAGCTCAAACTGAATGACCAGACAAACATATGTAAAACTTTATAATTAATAAAATACAAATTGTTATAATATTAGAAAATTATAATATTTTATTAATTTACTCTCTATTAAGTCTCTATTATTTTAAAATAACAGAATTTAAAAATCAATAAACAGCCAATACCACAAATAAATAAACCCTGAACCTTACTTAAATACAAGCTTTACTGTTTTGCACTTATATACCTCCCACGTTTAATGCCCCACTTTTGTAGTAAAAATATTCCTGCTTAAATTATATATTTACCAATCCCTGAATACCCTGATTATCTCTCGCGTACGCTAAGTTCACTTTAACAACGCCTTTTAGAAGAACCGACTTTCACCTATTTTTAATAAGCTGGCAGGTAGCTGCTATTAGAAAGCTTAAAGCAAATTTATTTAAGCCCGGCTTTCTGTGCAGGCTTATTGTACCGTTCTGCATAAATCCCAATAATAAGGTAGTGCTTCTGATTGACTTATATTAAATAGAAAAACAACATCAGATCCCAGACAATCCTAAAATTCTTTATTTAAGTAAAGATGTTCTTAGAATTGCCAAGCGATGGAATTTTTACAAAAAAGAGGAAGTCCGTAATTTTGGAAAGTTATTTGTTAGTAGGATTAAAAGAGCAAAAGCAATTACACCATAGCACATGGCAACATTATTAATACAAGAAAACGTTACCGATATAGCTTATATTTTCGGCAAGCTGGCCGATACAGTTGAATCGCATTCTGAAAGGTATCCCGAGCTGATGTACATTACTGCTGGTTTGGAGTTGGTAAAAAAACAAAGCGTAACCCGGGATGACCTGGCAGTACTGCTGAACCTGAGTAATTATATAAAAGATAACTTATCGCAATATTTGGTAGCCAGAAATTTAAACCACAAACTTCAGCAGGAACTGGAGTTGGTTAAAGCCGGAATCAGCCTTAACCGGGAAGAAGAATTATACCTGAACTTTTAAAAGAAAACGCCTTTCAGTGGCTGAAAAAACAGGAAAGAAGTGCCCCCAACGGGTACCTCTTCTTTTTGGCACGCGTGCTGCTTTTATCCGTTTAAAAAACAAGTTAATAATTAAAAGCATCTCCCCGCCTGACTGCGACGTAATTATACCCGCTTGCAAAACTTATTCCATCAGCAAGGTGGTTTAATTGTCCGCTGAACTGTTTCAGGAAGCTGGTGACGTCTCCTCAAAATAGATTTGTGATGAATGCTCCGGACCAGAATTTTAAATAGTTCCTACCAGTATAATTAAAGTCTAGCCCCAGCGTTTCATTTAAAATTATTTTAACAATACCCGTTATTATTTAGGTTAAGCAATTATTCCCGCAGCATGAAAAAATGCCTTGCACTCGCTTTATTAGTACTTCTACCGTTGCTACCCTCTGCCTCCGGCGGATATAATTTATACAACAAGAAAAATAATGCTGTTCTGTTAGAATACCTGAATAATTACAGAACTAGTTTGGGCTTGCCGCAAGTTACTTACGATTACGGACTGGAAGAGGCCGCCCGGCTGCAGGTGCTCGATAATTATATTAAAAAGAAATTTAAAAACCGCGGCGATGATGTTAATAAGCTGCACCAGAACAGTCGCTTCCCTTTAATCCGGGACCGGGTAAAAGCCGTGGGCGTACCAACCGCCGGCGAATCCTGTGCCGAAATCTGCTATGCCAAAGCCGGCATGAAGAATCAGCCGCTGGCCGCGGCCATAAAGCCCTACAAAAGCCTGGAACAATTAATATTTACCCGTTACCGTAATTCCGCAGGACATCGCCATATTATAACCACCGCTAAGTTTACCAGGGTGGGCATTCACACCATTTATGATGGCAAATACGTGTATAATGCCGTTGTTTTCATGACCGGTAAACCCCTGTTGGCTAATAAAAATTAAAACCCAGTGGCTTTTCTAAAAGTCAAACCAGTAACGCCCTCCCATTATAGCAGCAGGCACAGTTACGATTTAGTTTACTGCCGGATTCCTGCCTGTCTAAAAAAGGTACTGAACCCAGGTCATTATTGCGAGTCTTTTGCCGGCCGGGTACAAGCAAGGATAATACAATCTAAACCGGTCTCGTATCAACTCCATATCCTGGGCAGCAAATAAACTACTGCTAGCCAGCGCCTTTAATTTAAAATAATATTCTAAACGGTCAGGCAAAGTTTTACCAACCGGTACTTCCGGAGTACAAATTTTGTATCCTGGCCCGCCAAAACAAAAACTTGCGGTAAATATTTCTTTAAACTCCTCCTTTTTAGCGTACTGTCGCAATTTCCCACGCAGAATGTCGGAAACACCCCCGCTTTAACTTAAAGGATTGCGATACCTTTGAAACCATCAGACAGATATTTTTTCTGAAAAGAAATAAAGGCCAAATACCGTTGGCAGTCTGAGTTCAAGAGAATTAATGAAACTTTTATTTACCGGAATATCGCGAAAAGCTTAATATAGAACTTATGAAAAACAGTTAATATATTGGAAGAGACCGGCACTGCCACCTAAAATATTACCCAAACTTTTGTCGAGCCCCGTAAGCGCTTGCCAAAACCGTTTAACCAGAACGCAAAATTTTTGCAGCTATCTACCCCGCCACCAGGCAAGGCGCCGATGGCAGTGTTGACCAATTATACAATTATGAGGTCCAAAATGAGAACCGGAAAAAACGAATTATTTATTTACCTATAAACCCAAAAAAATGGCTACTAAAATATTTGTGAATTTACCCGTTAAAGACCTTAACCAGTCTGTTGCATTTTTCACGAAGCTCGGTTTTAGCTTCAACGCACAATTTACCAACGAAGACGCCACCTGCATGGTAATCAGCGAAGATATCTACGTGATGCTACTGGTTGAAAAATTCTTTAAAACATTTACGAAGAAAGAAATTGCGGATACCGGCCGCACCACCGAAGTAATTGTTTGTCTATCGGCTGATAGCCGGGCCCAGGTAGATGAACTCGTAGATAAAGCTTTTGCGGCGGGCGCCACGGAATCTAACTTTACTACCGACCAGGGCTTTATGTACGGCCGGAGCTTCCAGGATTTAGATGGCCACCTCTGGGAAATTATGTACATGGACGCGAATGCCATTCAACAGGGTTAAACTGGTTCGGCCTATTTTTTAGAGATTAAAAACAGTAACGAAAATGGTAGAAGTTTTTAAAACCAATGTGCATCACCCCGGTCAGGCCCACATGCTGCTGAACCAGATTCACCGGCTTTTCAAAAATTATAAAGCCAATTTCGACCTGGACGATTGCGATAAAATATTGCGCGTAAAGTGCGATTCCGGCTACATTCAGCCCGCGGCCCTCATCAATTTATTACAGGACTTCGGTTTTAAAGCCGAAGTCCTGCCTGATGATTAAATATTGCCAAGGAAATCAACCCTAACAGGCAATATTTTTAGAATAGCAATTATTTGCTGATGGTAAGTAGTTCTGCGACTAAGAACCGCTATTTTTACCGGGAGGCCTTTCATTATTAAGCAACACTTCTAAGCGCATTTATTTAACTGGTTAACAACAAAAACGCCGGCTAAAAGCCGGCGTTCTTTTAAATATTTTAACTGCCACTGTCCTCTTTTTCCGTTTCGGGTTTATTTTTTTCGCCAAACTTGCCGCCGAAGAAATCACCCTTATTCCAGGTGGGGCGTTTAGATTCGTTAGCGGTGAGGTAACCAATCAGGAAATTGGTTTTTACGTGCATGGCCGCCGCGTTAAAATCAAACGGCTGGTTCATGTCGTCCTGCGGTTTGTGGTAAATGGTTTTGCGCCAATCCGCAATAATTTTAGCACCGTCTTTGTTCGGGTCGCCGGTAATAATGCCGCCTTTAATAAACAGCGCCGGAATGCCTTTCTTAATAAAGCTGTAATGGTCGCTGCGCGTAAATACTACTTCTTCGGGAGCCGGGTCCGGGGTAATTTTGAGGCCTAAATATTGGGCGGTAGCTTCTACCGGGCCGCGCAAGCTGGAGTGCTGGATGCCGTGCGGAATAATATCGCGGAGCGGGTAAAAGAAAAACGGCATATCAATCGCTAAATTAGCTACCAAACTGCCAGCGGGTACGGTGGGGTTACTGGCAAAATAATCGGAACCCTGCAAGCCCAGCTCTTCGCCGGTACACGACAAAAATATTATGGAGCGTTTGGGTGCTTTGGGCAGGCTTTTGAAAGCCCGGGCAGTTTCGATTAAAAACGCCGAACCCGAAGCATTGTCGTGGGCCCCGTTGTTAATGGAGTCGCCGTTTACGGGGGTGGATAGGCCCAAGTGATCGAGGTGCGCCGCGTAAACCACGTATTCATGTTTTAATTGCGGATCGCTGCCGGGCAAAATAGCTACTACGTTATGGCTCGGAATATCGGAATATTTGGTGCTGGTAGTTAAGCTTACCGAAACCGGCAAATTAACCGAAGCAGGCTTACCATCTCTTAGCGCCGCGGCCGCTTGCAACAGGTTGGTACCGGTACCCGCAAAAAAGCTATCGCCTACGCCCTGCGACACAACCGCGAGGCCCTTCAGTTCCGGCAGGTATGTATTGGGAGTGCCATTAGGACCTGCCCACCAGGTACTGCCCGAGCGAACGCGTTTGGCATAGGCGTTCCAGGTAGCGTTGTTTTCGCCGGCGGCTATTACCATAATAGCGCCCACGGCTCCTCTCTGGGCTGCGGTAGCGTTTTTAGTTGCCGGCGATGAAAAATAAGCTTTTTCGTTATTCGGGAATTTAGCGGGCGCGCCACTCAGGTACATTACAATTTTACCCCGCACATCCTGATTGGCGTAATCGTCGTACCCGAGTTCGGGAGCCGAAACGCCGTAACCCACAAATACCACCGGCGCGCTTACCTGGCTTTGCGCCTGACCCATATTGGGTTGCAGTACAAAATCTGTTAAATAGGTTAAAGCCTGCTCCTGTCCGTTGCGGTTTACTTTAAAAGCACTCTGGGCTTCGGTTACTACGCCGGAGCGCAGCGGAACGGCCTGTAAGTAAGTATTATTATCGCCACCGGGTTGCAAACCCAGGCCTTCAAACTGAGCCGCCATATAACGGGCGGCAATGCCGAATCCAGGTTTACCGGGCCGGCGGCCGGCGAGCAAGTCATCCGATAAAAAAGTCATGTGGGCTTTAATAGCTTCCGGATTTACCCCGCTTATGGCCTGCTTTACTTCTTTGGCTTTTAATTGCTTATGGTACTGGGCCTGGCCGGGTAAAGAAAATACCAGGCTGCATAAAAAGAATATTGCCCCGGCAAAGGCCTTCCCGGTAAATCTATTTTTTGTTGGTTTGATTGAGCGATTTGAAAGTAATTGCATTTAAATTATATTTTTAAAAACAGGTTAGCGGCCATGCCTTTTTACTCCTACAAAATTTTACAAAATAAGTTTAAAACATCCGCTTTCCCTAACCAAAATATCCGATGCTTGAACAACCGCAGCGTTGAGTAAAACAATCGTGCATTTTCCTCTTTACCCTAATTTATAATTTACTAAATTACCGCGGCGGGATAGTCCGGTAAACGAAATAGGTTTCCGGCGGGAGTTGGTATGAATCATTTCATATACCTGACCAGCCAACCCGATAAATTAAGTTTTATCTTTTTCACCTTATATAAAGGCTTCGGCCGCCTTAAAAAGTTCTTTTGATGGAAAATTCTGAAAAAAAACTACGCAGCACCGAGTGGTTTGGCAAACGCGATAAGATGGGTTTTATTTACCGGAGCTGGATGAAAAACCAGGGCCTGCCCGACCACGAATTTGACGGACGCCCGGTAATCGGTATCTGTAACACCTGGTCGGAGCTGACGCCTTGTAATGCCCACTTCCGCGAAATTGCCGAACGGGTTAAACGCGGCGTATACGAGGCCGGCGGCTTTCCGTTGGAGTTCCCGGTTACCTCCCTCGGCGAAACCCTGATGCGCCCAACAGCTATGCTTTACCGCAACCTGGCCAGTATGGACGTAGAGGAATCTATCCGGGCCAACCCGTTGGACGGCGTTATTCTGCTGGCCGGCTGCGACAAAACTACCCCGTCTACCCTGATGGGAGCCGTGAGTGTGGATATTCCGACTTTGGTAGTTTCGGGCGGGCCGATGCTGAATGGAAAATACCAGGGCCGCGATATTGGTTCGGGTACCGATGTGTGGAAGTTCAGCGATGATTTGCGCACCGGCAAAATTACCCTGAAGGATTTTATGCTCGCCGAAAACTGTATGTCCCGGAGCAGCGGCCACTGCATGACCATGGGTACCGCCTCTACCATGGCTTGTATGGTCGAGTCGTTGGGTATGACGTTACCAGGCGGGGCGGCTATTCCGGCCGTGGATGCCCGCCGCAAAATATTGGCCCACATGGCCGGCATCCGCATCGTAGAAATGGTGCGCGAAGATTTACGTCCTTCTCAAATATTAACCCGCGAGGCTTTCGAGAATGCCATTATGGTAAATGCGGCCGTAGGGGGTTCCACCAATTTTATTATTCACTTATTGGCCATTGCCGGCCGCGTGGGCATAGAACTGGAACTCGAAGATTTTGACCGCATTGGCAGCCACATTCCGTTTTTAGTAAACCTGATGCCTTCGGGCAAATTTTTGATGGAAGACTTTTATTATGCCGGCGGCGTGCCGGTGGTAATGAAAGAACTGGGCGAGCGTTTGCACCTGGATGTAAAAACCATAAATGGCTTAACCCACCGCCAAAATATTGAAGATGCCGTTTGCTACAACCGCGAGGTAATCTTCCCGATTGAAAACCCAATTCTGGAACACGGTGGCACGGCCGTGGTAAAAGGTAATTTATGCTCGAATGGCGCCGTCATCAAACCTTCGGCGGCCACTCCTGCTCTGATGCAGCACCGGGGCCGCGCTGTGGTATTCGAAAGCATCGAAGACTATCACGCCCGTATCGACGATCCGGACCTGGATATTGATGAAACCTGCGTAATGGTGCTAAAAGGCGTAGGTCCACGGGGTTATCCGGGTATGCCCGAAGTCGGTAACATGGCCCTGCCGAAGAAATTATTAGCCCAGGGCGTTACGGATATGGTCCGGATTTCGGATGGCCGCATGAGCGGTACGGCTTTCGGCACGGTATTTCTGCACGTTTCGCCCGAATCGGCGATTGGCGGGACGCTGGCACTGGTTCAAAACGGCGACATGATAGAAGTGGACGTAGCTAACCGCCACCTGCACCTCGATATTTCGGAAGATGAACTGGCCGCCCGCCGCGAACTATGGGTAGCACCGCCGCCGCACACCGACCGCGGTTACGTAGGCTTATATTGCCGCCACGTACAGCAAGCCCACCAGGGCGCCGATATGGATTACCTCGTTGGTAATTCCGGTTCGGCTGTTCCCCGCGACTCCCATTAGTTTAAATATAAATTGCAACCAAACCTGTTATTCAGCAGGAAACTTGTTCGTGGCCTACTAACAAGTTTCCTGCTGAATAACAGGTTTGGACATCAAGAGCCAAAATAATAATGAGCCTTACGCTGTTATCAACTGCAAGCTTTCTTGCTCACCCATAACAAAGTGTCGTACACTTAAAAAGTCTTAAACGTAGTTATGAAATTATATCGTTTGAAAAGTGGTATCCTGCTGGAACACGAAAATCAATATTACCTGACCCTGGAAGTGGATTGGGATCGGCTGCTGAACCAGGAAAACCTTTACCAGGAATTGCAGTCTGAAATAAACGGCAACAAACCCATTACAAATGCCGAAAAGTTACTTCGGGAAGAACTGTTACCGCCGATTTTAAGACAGGAAGTCTGGGCATCTGGGGTTACTTATTACCGCAGCCGCGACGCCCGCATGGAAGAATCGAAAGCCAGCGGCGGTGGCGACTTTTACGATAAGGTGTATGATGCGGAACGGCCCGAGTTATTCTTTAAAGCTACTGCGGCCCGCACCGTTGGTTCCGGCGATTTGGTAAACATCCGCAAAGACTCTACCTGGAATGTGCCGGAGCCGGAACTGACCCTATTTATTAATTCCAGGGGAGCCATCAGCGGTTATACCATTGGCAACGACATGAGTTCGCGCAGCATCGAAGGCGAAAACCCGTTGTACCTGCCGCAGGCCAAAACCTACGACCGCAGCGCTGCCTTAGGACCGGGCATTTTCGTGCCTCCCACCCGCATTTCGCCGGATACAAATATTACACTGGAAATAGTCCGCCAAGACAAAACCGTTTTTACCGACAGCATCCGGATAGACCAGATTAAGCGATCCCACGACGAACTGGTAGAATTTTTGTACCGCGAATGTTCTTTCCCGTACGGCTGTTTCCTGATGACTGGCACCGGCATTATTCCGCCTTCTGATTTTACTTTAGCCGGCGGCGACGAAATCCGGATTTCCATTGATGAGATTGGCACCCTGATAAATAAAGTTGCTTAAGGTGTTGACTATTTTAGCACCCGCTGGTTCAAGTTTAGCGAAGCGTAACCTGGACCTTTTGATAAAAGGAAGTCTTTGACTTCCGGAAGGCAAAGACTTCCTTTTCTATACCTAACAGGCGAAATTCAAGGTAAAATATTCGCAAGTCTTTAGACTTGCAAATTTATAGGCAAAAGTCACGCTTCGCTTCAGACTTGCGCCAGAAGTGGACATCAGAAGAAAAGATCCGGCCACTTAACATTATTTTGAAATACTACTTCCGATCAGAAGTATACATAAGCGTAAATTATGACTGTAACACAAAATACCAAACCCAGAACTTTTTTCGGCATTAACCCAAAAACCGGCCGAGCCTTAACGCAGGAGTTCACCGAATCTACTACCGAAGAAATAAATAATGCGGTAGAGGCGGCTGAAGCAGCATTTGAAGCTTACCGCGCTAAAACACCGCAGGAAAGAGCCGCTTTTCTGGATAAGATTGGGGAAGAAATAATGAATATTGGCGATGCGCTGCTAAAAACCTGCGCCGAAGAAACCGGCTTGCCCGAAGCCCGCCTGACGGGGGAACGGGGACGTACCGTAAACCAGTTAAAATTATTCGCCGAATTACTGCGGGAAGGGTCTTGGGTGCAGGCCATCATCGAAACCACGCAACCCGACCGCCAGCCACTGCCCAAACCCGATACCCGGAGCATGCAAATTCCGTTGGGGCCGGTAGGTGTTTTTGGGGCGAGTAATTTTCCGCTGGCATTCTCGGTTGCCGGCGGCGATACTGCTTCGGCCCTGGCCGCCGGTTGTCCGGTAGTAGCCAAAGCCCACCCGGCGCACCCGGCCACTTCGCAATTGGTCGGCGAGGCCATTTTGCGGGCTGCGGCCGCTACAAATATGCCAACGGGTGTATTCTCACTCATCCACGGGCCATCGGTAGAGGTAGGCATGACGCTGGTACAGCACCCGCTGATAAAAGCTATTGGGTTTACCGGTTCTTTCCGGGGCGGCAAAGCCATTTATGATGCAGCGGTGCGCCGACCGGAGCCTATTCCGGTTTACGCCGAAATGGGCAGTACCAACCCGGTGTTTGTTTTACCCGGTGTCTTAAGAGAACGTCGGGAGGCGCTGGCCCAGGGTTTGGTTAATTCTATTACCATGGGTGTCGGACAATTTTGTACCAATCCGGGTTTGGTTATTTCGCTTTCTTCTGACGAGACAAACACCTTTGTAACAAAAGCCGGCGAAATATTAGCCGCCGTGCAACCCGGCACCATGCTTACGCCGGCCATTAAAAATGCTTTCGACCAGGGAGTGCAAAAACTAAGCAGCGTCAACAATGTGCAGGTAATCGCCCGCGGCCCGGCCACTGAAGATAGTTGTGCCGGTGCGGCCCATCTGTTAAAAACCGATGCTGCCACCTTTGTAGCCAATCCCGAGTTGGCCGAAGAAGTTTTTGGCCCGTCGTCGGTAATTATTACGGCCGATTCCAAAGCGCAACTCCTGGAAATAGCCCGTAATCTGCACGGTCATTTAACCGCTACCATCCACGGCACGCCCGAAGATTTACAGGAATATTCCGAATTAATTAGTGTACTGGAGCGCAAAGTGGGCCGCTTACTCCTGAATGGTTATCCTACGGGCGTAGAAGTCGGCCACGCCATGGTGCACGGCGGCCCCTACCCCGCTACCACCGATGCCCGCAGTACTTCGGTGGGTACTACCGCCATTTACCGTTTTGCGCGGCCCATCTGCTACCAGGATTTTCCAGAACAATTGTTACCCCCGGCCCTGCAAAATGCCAATCCCTTAAACATCTGGCGAAAAGTCAACGGCGCTTTTACCCAGGAGTCGGTTTAGATAACCCTTGTTCCGCAAAGTTTATTTAAGCGGTATCATCTAATCAATTTCTAATCAATTATTGTCCTTCTGAAAATCTAAGGGTTTCCAGAAGGACAATAATTGATTTTTCTATAATTTATTCGACCAGGTCTTTGTCTTGCGTAACGCCTGTCACATAAATCCGAGGTTATTTAATAATATTACAACAATAATTTTAGCGGGCAGCCATAAACTGGTGAGTCCTATTATTTCTCCTTCGGGTGCGTGGCTCAAATAATTCAAGTCGAAAATTTAGCTGGCCTGAATTAAGACACGGCTGTTTTTCAAAAATCAATTTTTAATCCGATAAAGGCGCAAGCCGCTGTAAACAGCTTTTATTAATTCTGTAATTTGGCAGGATAAAAATCCGCATCAGATAACATGATAAAAAAAATTAGATTTTTCTTCTTTCTCGCATTTATATTAAACGGAAGCCTCGCTTTTGCCCAAAGTAACCAACCGGTGGTTAACAACATTATAAAAGAGGCGCAGGAGAATTCACAATTAGAAAAATTAGCCCACGAGTTAATGGATGTGATTGGCCCCCGGTTAGTAGGCACACCCCAAATGAAAAGAGCCAATGATTGGGCCGTGGCTAAGTATACGGACTGGGGCATAGCGGCCCGTACCGAAAAATGGGGAGAGTGGCGCGGTTGGGAAAGAGGAACCTCGCATATTGATATGGTGTACCCCCGGACCAAGACCCTGGAAGGCATGCAATTAGCCTGGAGCCCAAACATGAAAAAAGCGGTAACAGCCGAAGTAATCATTATTCCGGAGGTAGCGGATTCTTTGGCTTTTCAGAAATGGATGCCGGCGGTAAAAGGAAAATTCGTTCTGGTTTCAATGCACCAGCCTACCGGCCGGCCAGATTACAACTGGCAGGAATTTGCCACCCCTGAATCGTTGGAGAAAATGAAGAAGCAACGCACGGTGCAAACCGAAGCCTGGCAGAAACGCCTGCGTAAAACCGGCTACACGGCTCGTACCTTACCGGTTGCTCTGGAAAAAGCGGGTGCTGCTGGTGTTGTGCAATCAAACTGGTCTAATGGTTTTGGGGTAAATAAAATATTTGGTGCCTTCACCAAAAAAATACCAACGGTAGATATTTCTCTGGAAGATTATGGATTGCTTTACCGGCTAACAGAATCCGGACATAAACCAAAAATTAAGGTGCACACGGAGTCGAAAGAAAACGGAGTGGTACCTGCCTTTAACACTATTGCCGAAATTAAAGGCACCGAAAAACCAGAGGAATATGTTATTCTATCGGCGCATTTTGATTCGTGGGATGGTGGTACGGGGGCTACCGATAATGGTACCGGTACCTTAACCATGATGGAAGCTATGCGCATTCTGAAAAAGGTATATCCCAATCCCAAGCGTACTATTTTAGTGGGGCATTGGGGCAGCGAAGAGCAGGGCTTAAACGGTTCACGGGCCTTTGTGGAAGACCATCCGGAAATGATACCCAATATTCAGGCGGTATTTAATCAGGATAACGGAACCGGGCGGGTGGTAAACATTTCGGGACAAGGATTTTTAAATGCGTATGAATATGTAGGCCGCTGGTTAACCGAAGTACCCCAGCCCATCCGGTCTCAGATCCAAACCAGTTTCCCGGGCACTCCCGGCACGGGTGGCTCAGATTTCGCTTCGTTTGTAGCGGCGGGCGTACCGGCCTTTTCCTTAAGTTCGTTAAGCTGGTCTTACGGCACTTATACCTGGCACACTAACCGCGATACCTACGATAAAATCGTGTTCGATGATGTCCGCAACAATGCAATCCTAACGGCTATCCTCGCCTACATGGCCAGCGAAGACCCGAATAAGACATCGCGGGAGAAAAGCGTTTTACCCATTAATGTCAGAACCGGCGAACCCGCTAAATGGCCCGTGCCCGCAAAACCTACCCGCAGGGGTGGCTTAAACTAATACAGCGCAGCCTCAAAGGATTACAAGCATTCGTCTTCGAACCTTAATTATTAGACTTAATAGTACTTCATCAAAAATTAAATGAGGAGTGTACTAATGGATACAGCCATTGGTGCATCCCACTTTTAATAATTTAAAGATTGTTTTTCCATCAGTTTGTAGTTTATAAAATTCCAGTTAATGCTTCTTCGGTTTTTTCTACCTATTAATGGCAAGTACTTTAGCGTATTTAGCTTACAATCTCCCTAATACCAAATTTCTTCAACGCTCTTCCATAGCAGAACTACGGTTATCCTGGTTGCACAAACCTCACAAGTATTTAGGACCTGTGAGGTTTTAACCTATGGCAGCTGGTTTATGCGATTTGGTATAAGCCGGCTCCCAGTGCATCCGTTGTTATTATCAGCCGTAAGTAAACTTCAAACATTTATCCGGATGCTAAACAAGTATTATTTTCTCTGACTTTTACCAGACATTCCGGCCAACTATTTGCCTGGTAAATGTGTTGTTGAAGAATACGGAGTTAAAGAATCCTGAAAGCATTTATGATTTTAAATAATATAACCCGGGTAATCCGCCCAACCTTTTATTTCCTACTATTAACTTTATTCCTGGCCAGTTGCGGGGGCAAAGAAGCTGTTAAAACTATTTTTCAGAAACGAACCCCTTACGAGGCTTACGAGCATGGTTTGCGGGAAGCTAAATTAGACCGGACGGCTTTGGGACAAGCCTGGCTAACGGCCGGTCAGCGGGCGCTGCGCGATTCGGTGCAGGTTAGCTTGCCTTTTCAGGAGACAGCTTATTTCCGGGCTGACAAACCAACCGCCGGCAGTTACAGCTTTCTGGCCAAACACGGCGAATTGATTCATATTAAGGTAAATACCCGTACGCAGCAGGATATTAAATTATTTATTGATTTATTCGAACTAAGCCAGACATCGCCCTGCGAAACCAAACATGTAGCCGCCGCCGATACCACTTCTTTAAGCCTGGAATACCGGGTAGCCGACACCATGCCCCACCTGGTGCGCGTACAACCGGAATTGCTGCGCAGCGGCAGCTATACCATTACGATTGTAACCAGGCCCTCGCTCTCTTTCCCCGTAAAAGGTAAAAACAGCCGGGCTATTCAGAGTTACTGGGGAGCCGAACGAGATGCAGGCGCGCGAAAGCACGAAGGAGTGGATATTTTTGCCCCGCGGGGTACGCCAGTGCTGGCCGCCGCCCCGGGTTTTGTCAGCCGGGTAAGTACTACACCAATTGGCGGCAAAGTGGTGTGGCTATCGGATATTAACAACCGGCAAAGTTTGTACTACGCCCACTTGGATTCTCAACTGGTACAGGCCGGGCAGCAGGTAAATATTGGCGATACCCTGGGTCTGGTAGGTAATACTGGTAATGCCAGAGGCACCGTACCACACTTGCATTTTGGGGTCTACGCTTTCGGCCAGGGAGCGGTAGATCCATTTCCGTTTATTAACGATATTCGTCAGCAACCTACGCCGGTACAGGTGCCCGAGGAACAATTGGGCAAGTGGGGGCGTACAGCTAAAAATAATAGTACCCTCCGGTTAACGCCCTCGGCTAAAGCAACTGCGGTAACCACGCTGCCGAAAAATACCGCTCTGCAAATAACGGGTGGCGCGGGTAATTGGTACCGGGTACAATTGCCGAGCGGCTTAACCGGCTACCTGCCCCAGAGTAGCCTCGAAAGCATTACCAAACCGCTGCGCACCGAAAAGCTAAAAACCGATGTGGAACTGGTTGAGTTGCCCGATACCCTGGCCCCGGCCATTGCTTTGGCAAAAAAAGATTCAACGCTGGCCATCGTAGCCGTTTACGATACTTTCCGGTTGGTTCAGTTAGCCGATGGCAGCTATGGTTGGTTATTACAAGATCAATCGTAATTTAATTTGCCCCATCCGCTTTAAGAAAAGAAACTCCTGCTTAAATAACTCAGAAGCGACTAAACAAGTCAGAAGAATCTTTCCCAATGATAGGTTTAAATGGCGTTAGTTTTGATTTTACCGATTGCCTAGGGTTCATCCAACAAAGTATTATTCGATGGGCTTGTTCTCGAAAATATCAATGACCTCGGGTCGGCTGGCTGGCTGTAATGGATTGTAAAAATAAATATCCTGCTGCCGGTAAAGCTCCAGATGTTTGGTCAGGCGCGTTTTAAAAGTTCCGAAATTCCGGCTGCCCGGTGGAGTCCAGGCGGCTTCGGCCAGAGCGCTGATTCTGGGGAAGAGCATAAACTCCAGCCGTTTTTTCGATGAAATTGTTTCGGTCCAGAGCGCGGCCTGAATACCTGCTACTAAGTTTTTGTTCTTTTCAGTTATAATACCCGGAAAAGCAGCCGTAGAAAAGTTATAAAGTTTTTCCAGTGAGCTGTAATCGCCTTTCCACCTGCGGCCTGAAAAATGCGAACTGTCCTGCACAAAATCCAAGTAAAACGGAATTCGCGGGCAAAGCACCGTCTGGTATCCTTTTTCCAAAGCTAGTTTCAGTTGCTGGGGCTGGTCGTGGCGCCACCAGAAAATAATGGTATTTTTTACCGGTAAAGCCGCACTTACCACTTCGTCCCAGGCCAATATTTTACTATTGAGTTTGCTTAGCGAATCGGTCATCCGCTGAATAAAATAAAATTCTACCGCTTTTAAATCAGGTAATTTCTGTGCCTGCATCAGTTGTTGCACCGCTTGGTTCGTTTGCCATTGCTTGTTCCCAAAGTGCACCTCGTCGCCACCCAGGTGAATCTTTTTAGCTGGAAAAAGCACATCCACTTCTTTCAGGATGCGAGTAAGGTAACCATAGGTTTCTTCTTTGCCAGGGTTAAAAGTAAATTCCGGGTACCTTTCGGAACCTCCGCCACTAAATTCGGGGTAAGCCCGGTTCGCTGCTGCGGCATGGCCCGGCATGTCAATTTCCGGAATCACTTCGATAAACCTTTCTGCCGCGTAACTAACTATTTCTTTAATATCTTCCTGGGTATAATATTGCGCCGGCACATCGGGGTTACCATGATTGCCCACGCCGCCTACCAGGGCCAAACGCGGATAGCTCTTAATTTCTAGGCGCCAGCCGGGCGTATCGGTCAAATGCCAGTGAAACCGGTTGAGCTTGTAAAAGGCCATCCAGTCTAATATTTCTTTCACCGTTTCTTTCCCGAAAAAGAAACGCGACTCGTCCAGCATCACTCCGCGCCATGCTAATGCTGGGGCATCGGTAATTTCCCAACCGCTCAGGGTAATATTTTTTGCCTGTACCGGCGCCTGCCGGATAAGCTGTAGCAGCGAATTAACACCGTTGAAAACCCCGTGCGGTGCAGCGGCGCTAATTTGCGTGCCACTGGCATTTATCGCCAGGTAGTAAGCTTCGGGCCTGGCATTCTTAGCCTTCTTAAGTTCTAACGAAATAGTATTTTTAGCCTGCCGGGTAAGAATGGGAATTGTCATACCAGTATGTTTCAGAATTTCTCTCTGCAAAAAATTCGCGATGGGATACAACTCCGGCTGGCCGACAAACAGATTGGTTTGGGCGTCAATGGTAAAACTTCCAGGAGTATTTTTATACGCGGCTGGCAGGGGAATAATAGGGCAATTAGCCTGCGCCCACGCAACTTGTTGCATGGAAAACAGGATCAGGAGGAGTAATAATTTCTTCATTATGCCGGGGATAATAAGGTTATAAGTGGCTGTATTTGCCATTATTAACACGGACCTTGTTTTGGTGCCGCGCCCAATAATAGCAAAAAAATCAGCGTGTTCGTACACACAAGTATATAGATTTTTATTATTTAAAAGGAACCGAGCGGCTTTTTTTATTTACCAAAGCCCCATATCTCCCGAAGTTCTATTTGCGGGTGCTGAAACTTGCCGGATATTGGCTGATTAAAGGCCACCACTTGTCGGCAGCAAGCTACAACAGATGGCCGCTTGGCAACAAGACGCAAACGTAATATTTTAGCGATGCAGACAGGTAGCAGGTAGAAGAACTCCGGAAAATAGAAACTTCAGCAGGCCAATTTTCTGCTGGCAGAATTGGCTAGTCAGATTAAATTAAATCCGGAATCAGGCAGTAATATTTTAAGCACCCAAATAGATCAACAGGCAATACCATTCGATGTGATACTGCTTAAATTTTTTGCGGAAAACGCGCAAGGCCTTATTCAGATGATTTTCGATGTTGGACGTGCTGGTTTGCAGGAGTTCGGCTATTTCGGAGTTGCTGCGCCCTTCAAAGCGGCTGAGCGTAAACACCTGCTTGCGTACAGGCGGCAATGAATCGTAAATAACATCTATTAATTGCTGTAGTTCGTTAAACTGCACCTGGTTGGCGGTGAGCTCGGCAAAGCTGGCAGTGTTTTCTTTCAGGTACCGGATGTAGGCAAACTCATAAGCCCGCCGCCGCGCTTTATCAAAGACCAGGTTCCGGGCAATCGAAAAAAGATAATTATCCAGGTTTTGGGTAGGATCTAAAAAATGCTTCTTTTCCCAAAACTTTACAAAAACTTCCTGCACCAACTCTTCGGCCTCTTCCCGGTTCGGTAACAATTTAAAAATAAAGGCAAATAACTTTTCTTGATGCGAGTAAAACAGCTTTTCAAAAGCCGCTTTATCGCCTTCACGCAAAGCGTTAAGCTCTTTAACCGATAACGGGCAGTTGTTGGACATTAATTAACCAATTATCTGATTTGAAAATATTGTAACGGAAGAAGAGAAGCTGGTAAAATTCGTCGTCCTGATGCGGTCATAAACCGTGGCTCAGCCAGGACGATAAGGCAAAAATCTGCCGGAACGACGGTTAATTTAGAATTTATATTTTACAATACAAACGGCAAAAATTATTTAAAAATAATTTTTGACACGAGGTGGTGCTGGGGCCGGCTTGTTAGTAACTGTTATATAACCCGCCCAATCTTACATGGACAGCCAGCTTATACAGAAATATTTTGAAGGAAAATGTACCCCGGAAGAGGTAAAGCAGGTTTTAGCCTGGTTCAGGCGCGGCGAGACCGACGCAACGGTAAAGCAAGATATTGAAAACTTCTGGAAGCAGGCAGCTACCGCTGGCGTTAACCCGGTTCCGCGTTCGAGCCCTGCGCAACTACTGGCCAAAATAAATGCCACCATTGGCCACCAGGAAAATAAGGCCAGTACCCAGGCTGGTCAGGAGAGAAAAATAATTCCCCTCCGATTACGATTAAAGCAAAAAGGATGGCACGTAGCGGCTGCGGTACTGCTGCCGCTGTTGCTGGTGGGCCTGTACCTCTTCTTTTTCAGGGCCGAACCAACCCGTATAGTAGTTGTGCAGACCGGTGCCGGACAACAGCGGGAAATAAAACTACCAGATGGCTCGCGGGTAACGCTTAATGCCCAAAGCAAGCTCACTTACCATGTTCCTTTCGGCCGGCAGCGTCGCGAACTGGACTTAACCGGCGAAGCCTTTTTTGAGGTGGCCCGGGATACAGCTCATCCGTTTATAGTCCGGACCGGTAAAATTGCCACCCAGGCGCTGGGAACTTCCTTTAATATTAACTACCGCTCCAACGATCCGGTTATCCGGGTGGCCCTGGTAACCGGCAAAGTAAGCGTAACCGAGCAGATTAATGGTGCTGCGGAGCAAACGGCTATTCTGGTCCCGGGCCGGCAACTTTCCTATCATAAACAGAACCGGCAGGTTCAGCAACAGGCGTTTCATGCCAAAGAAGCTTTGGGTTGGCGCAACGGCTTGTTGTATTTCCGGAATGCTGATTTACAACAGATAATAACCCGGCTCGAAAACTGGTATGGCGTGGAGATTCAGTTAAGCGGGCAATTACCGGCTGGTGCAACTACCTGGCAATATTCAGGCGAATACGACCAAGCCAGCCTCGATAAAGTGCTGACAGGTATTGGCTTCGTGAAAGACTTTACTTACGAACGGAACGGGAATAAAGTAATACTAAGATTTAATTAAATAAAATCCGGCCCGCAGGGGCTAGGAACCTAAAGTAAAACTAAAAAGATAAACAGATGACCGAGCCATAAAAATAAAGCGGTTAAACTTCCGGAACAGAAGCCTAACCGCCCCAGCCGGCTAAAGAAATATCTGTTGGCGAACGGAATCTTTAACCGGCACCGTGTTTTAAACTTCATTTAAAAAATTAAAACAGACCAATATATGCACCAATATTTATATTATCAACCACCACAAGTATTAAAACGAGCCCGATATGCCGTGTTCATCCTTTTTATGTTGGCACCAGGCTTCTTGACCGCTAACGGCGGCCGGCAAAACAACAACCTGCAAGTTACCCGCATTAGCTTAAACCTGAGCAATGCTTCTCTGCAGGAGTTTATCCGGGCCGTAGAAGCCAGCACCGTTTTCCGGTTTACCCTCGACGAAAATGAAATTGGCCGGGTACCGGCTATTACGGTCCAGTCTCAGGAAGAATCGCTGAAAAATGTACTGGATAAAGTGGCCGGCCATACCGGTTTGGAATTTAAACAAGTAGATAAAAATATTCACATCCGCCGCTCCAAAAACAAATCGAGCAGCCTGCCGGCAGCCCCCCTGCCGGTAGCCAAGACAACTGAAGTAGCCCAGATTATAACCGGTAATGTGGTCTCGGGTAAGGGCGAGCCTTTGCCGGGCGTAACGGTTTTACTCAAAGGTACCAGCGTAGGCACGAGTACCGATGGCAGCGGAAAATTTAGCCTGGAGGTGCCAGAGACCGGTGGAACTTTGATATTTACTTTTATAGGCTTTGTTACGCAGGAGGTAGCCATAGCGGGACAGAGTATGGTAACAGTTACGCTACGCGAAGATGCCAAACAACTCGAAGAAGTGGTAGTAGTAGGCTACGGTACCACCAAAAAAAGCGACGTAACCGGCTCGGTGGTATCGCTGCAGCAGGAAGATTTTACCCAGGGCGTTAATACCTCGGCTTTGCAGCTGCTGAATGGGCGGGCACCCGGCGTGCAGGTAAGCCAGGCCAGCTCGGCGCCGGGCGGTGGGGTAACCGTGCGGGTACGGGGAGCCGGTTCTATTAATGGCAGCAACGATGTACTGGTGGTAATCGACGGTTTGCCGGGCGGCTCTGCCACGGCCATTAGCCCGCAGGATATAGAATCTATTGAGGTGCTGAAAGATGCCTCGGCCGCCGCAATTTACGGTACCCGGGCCGCCAATGGCGTAATTCTGATTACCACCAAAAAGGGCAGCAAAGGCAAACCACGGGTAGAATACAGCAGCTATGTGGGGCTGCAGCAGGTAGCGCGTAAGCTGGATGTGCTGGAGGCCGGCGAATACATCCAAGTACTAAACGGTATTCTGGCCGACCAGGGGCAGGCGCCTAAATTTACCCCGGAGCAGATTAGTGCCATTGGCAAAGGAACCGACTGGCAGGACGAAATATTTCAATCGGCATTGGCGCACAACAACCAATTATCTTTTTCGGGCGGCTCCGATAATGCCACTTATTACGTTGGCTTAAATTACCTGAATCAGGGTGGCGTAGTTAAAGGCTCGGAATTCGAAAAATATAACTTAAGGGTTAATTATCAGATAAATCCTTCCGATAAGCTTAAAGTAGGCATGGCTTTAAACCTGAACCGGATTACGAATAAGAGCATTTTATCTTCCAATGCCGCTAATGAAAATGCCGGGCCCATCAATACTGCTCTTCAGTTCGACCCTACCCTATCCACGGCCCTGGATGCCACCGGTCAGTATCCGCGTAACCCTTTAATAGCCCTGGACAACCCGCTGGCCCTGATCAACGGCATAAAAGAGCAGGATCTTTCTAACCGGATGTACAGCACTATTACAGCCGATTATACGATTGTAAGCGGTTTAACCGCAACGCTAAGGTTGGGCGTAGATGTGGCCAACGGCCGTTTCGATAGCTATACCAGCCGCATTACCGAAAAAGGCAAAGCCGCCGGCGGAATCGCCTCGGCCTCTACAAACGAAAACTACCATTGGCTGATAGAATATTTAACCAAATACGAAAAGAAGCTGAACGACATCCATCACTTCACATTACTGGGCGGTGTTACCCTCGAAGAGTTTGATACCCGGACATTGGGCGCTTCTTCGCGTAATTTTCTTTCGGATGTAACCGCTACCAACCTGCTCCAAAGCGGCGACGGCGACAGCAACGATAACGTAACCAGTGGCAGAAACGCCAACCGGTTAAATGGGTTTATTGGGCGGGCGAACTATAGCCTGTACGACCGGTATATTTTTACAGCCTCGGTAAGAGCCGATGGTACTTCGCGGTTTGCCGAAGGAAACAAATATGCCGTGTTCCCCTCTTTTGCTTTTGCCTGGCGTATTTCGGAAGAGCCGGTGCTGGCCAATACTACATTATTTAATAACCTGAAACTGCGTATGGGATACGGTCAGTTAGGCAACCAGGGTATCCAGAACTTCGAAACTATCCAGACCTTTGTGGCCGGCCAGCCGGCTGTTTTGGGTAATACCGTTATTCAGGGTGCCTCGCCGGCCCGCCTGCCCAACACCAATATACAGTGGGAGACTACCGAAGAATACAACGTGGGGGTAGATTTTGGTTTCCTGCGGGGAAGGTTAAGCGGCTCGGTTGATTATTACGTAAAAAATACCAAAGACCAGTTATTCAGCAAACCCTTGCCCTTGTCGAGCGGCTTCAGTACCATCCGGGTAAATTTTGGCGAGGTCCGGAACCAAGGCTTAGAGTTATTACTCGAATCAATCAATACCGAAGGTGCTTTTAAGTGGAATACGGCCTTTACCTTATCTACCCTGAAAAATAAAGTAGTAGAGCTGCCCGATTTTATCCCGCAGATTATTACGGGCAATATTGCCACCTTCGTGAATAATTACTCGATTGTGCGGGAAGGCGTAACCATGAACTCGTTTTACGGCTACGAAATTACGGGTATTTTTCAGCAGAACGACGACATTGCCAACTCTGCCCAGCCCAATGCCAAGCCCGGCCATCCTATTTTTAAAGACCAGAATAACAACGGGGTTATCGATCCCGACGACCGGATAATATTGGGTAACCCGCTGCCCCGCTTAAACCTGGGCCTGAATAATAGTTTCTCCTACAAGGGTTTATCGCTCGATGTATTTTTGGTGGCTGTGCAGGGTGTAAAGGCGCTGGATGCAAATATTATCGAATCTTTATACCCTACTAATTTCGACAGGAACCGGATTGCCAAATATTACCTCGATCGCTGGACCCCCGCTAACCCCGGCGCTAAATATCCCTCGGGCATCAACCCCAGTTCTTACGGTGGCGCCCTGGCGGTTAACTCCCTCACAGTTACCGACGCTTCGTTTCTGCGGTTAAGAACTTTAACACTCTCTTACCAGTTGCCGCTGCCGGCGAAGAAATTCGTGAACAATGCTGCTGTTTATGTATCCGGCGACAACCTGTTTACCCTAACCAGTTTTGGCGGATTTGATCCGGATGCCAATGCTACGGGCGGCTCGGTGTCCAAGACTTCCTACAACAGCTACCCCCTGAGCCGGACTTTTCGGTTAGGCGTTAATTTAACTTTTTAGAAAGCATTACTTTCATTCAGGCAATATTTACATGAAAAAGATATTTCGATTCATTTATAGCGCTACCCTGGTTCTGGGGTTAAGCTTATTTCCGGGTTGCCAGGGCTTTCTGGAAGAAGAGGTTTTTACAGAATTTGCCCCGGACGAACTATTGCAAACCGAGGATGGCATTAACCGCGTGTTAATTGGCGCCTACAGCGAGTTGCGGCCGTCGGTCCGGGATTATTTCTTCACGCTTTCGGAGTTTCCTACCGATATTACCCTCGAAAGCGGGGGCGGCTTTGAACGGGAAGCGGTAGTTTACATGAATTTTCAATGGGACCCCAGTCACCCGTTTTTTCAGAATCATTGGGCCAGCATGTACCGGGCGGTGCGCAATGCCAACGCTTTGTTAGATAATATTGGCAAGGTACAATCGATTCCGACTCAGCGGTTAGCCCAGCTAACGGCCGAAGCCCAGTTCATCCGGGCTGCTGCTTATTTACATTTGTACGATATTTTTGGTCCTGTACCGCTGGTAATCACCACTAACAGTACCGATTTAGAACCAGCCAAACCCACCAACGACGAATTTGTGACGTTTCTGGCCAAAGAGCTGCGGTCGGCCGCCGATAACCTGCCGGTGCAACAGGCCCTGAGCGGAAAAGCCACCAAGGGGGCAGCCCTGGCTGTGTTGTGTAAGCTTTATTTAAACACCAAACAATGGCAGCCATGCGCAGACGTGGCAAAAGAAATTATGGACCTGAATACCTACGCCCTGTTCGGCCAGATCGAGAACCTGTTTTCGGTGGCTAACGAAAACAACAAGGAATATATTTACTTGTTTTCGTTTGTGCCGCAGCCTGGCCTGGGCAATGTGTACATGCCGCACGCTTTTCCGCCCAACTATCCTATTCAGGCTAACTGGATTAACTACGGCGCCCAGTTTCGCACCTATACCGCCTTTGTTAAGTCTTTTCATAGCAGCGACCGGCGGTTAAAAATGATTATTACCCAGTACACCGATACCAAGGGAGCTAATATCCGGTTGCTCGAAGACGCTCAGGGCAAACCCCTGGATAATGCCCGCAGCTTTAAATATACCCCGGATCCGAACGCGGCCATCGAACATAACGGTAACGATATTCCGTATGTGCGCTACGCCGATATTTTGCTGAGCCGGGCCGAAGCGCTGAATGAAATCCAGGGTCCGAATGCCGAATCGGTGAGCCTGCTAAAACAGATAAGAGACCGGGCGGGCGTGCCGGTACTGCAATTAGCCGATTTTCCGACGAAAGAGGCATTCCGGAACCATATATTACAGGAGAGGGGCTGGGAATTTTTTACCGAGGGCAAGCGCCGCGAAGATTTAATCCGCCACGGCAAATTTATTTCGAGTGCCGTAGGCCGGGGAAAAGCCGCTAAACCTTACCACGTTCTGTACCCGATTCCGCAACGGGAGATAGAGGCCAATGCCAACCTGGAACAGAATGAGGGCTACCGTTAAATAAATCTGAATTGTTACCCACGCACCAGATTGTGATCATAACTGGTAGCTAAATATTTTAACAATGACTGCAACTTGCCAGAAAAGGGTCTGATAAAGCGATGGCTTAGTTTTCTCATTTATTGAGAGAGTTGTATTTATTGTCAATGCTACTTCCGCCAAACTGGTCGAATATTATCACCTTTGTAACATTTTTATGCTTTATGAACACAGATAAAATTTTTCTTCGGATTATAAGCTTGCTGGTGCTGCTGGTTTTAAGCACAGCCGGCCGGGCTGCCGCGCCCAAACCCAATATTATAATTATTAATGTAGATGATTTGGGTTGGTCTGATTTGGGTTGCTACGGCAGCGATTATTACGAAACAAAACACATCGACCGGCTGGCCCGGGAAGGCGTGCGGTTTACCAAAGCATACGCCGCCGCCGCCATCTGCTCTCCTACCCGCGCCGCTTTGCTTACCGGCAAATATCCGGCCCGCGTGGGCATCACCGATTGGATTCGGGCGGAATTTCAGGGAGGCGTAGTGCCGCCGTCCGGTAAAAACCCTACCGAGTACGTAACCCAGGCCGGTAAAAGCCTCAAGACCCCACCCAACCCCTTGTTTATGGAACTAGCCCAAATGACCAGCGCCGAATACCTGCAAAAGCAAGGATACGCTACCTGCCACGTGGGCAAATGGCACCTGGGTCCCGAGCAATGGTACCCCACCAGCCAAGGATTTAATATCAATATTGCCGGCTCCGACCTGGGGCAGCCGCCTTCTTATTTCGATCCGTACGTAAATAATAATAAAGGCAAGAGCTACAATATTCCTACGCTGGCACCCCGCAAGGAAGGTGAATTTTTAACCGACCGGCTGGGCGATGAGGTAGTTACATTTGTGCAACAGCATGCCGGTAAACCATTTTTTATTAGCTGGAATCCCTACGCCGTACACACACCCATTCAGGGTAAAAAAGAATACATAGAGAAGTACCGGCAAAAGCAGGGAGGCAATCATAAAAACCCGGTTTATGCAGCCTTAATCCAAAGTTTAGACGACAACGTAGGCAAATTGGTCCGGTGCCTCGATAGTTTAAAGCTTACCCAGAATACCCTTTTAATATTTACTTCGGATAACGGCGGACTCCTGCCCATCACCAGTAACCTGCCGCTCCGCAGCGGCAAGGGTTATCCGTACGAAGGGGGCCTGCGCGTGCCGCTGATCGTGAAATGGCCTGGCGTAGCCAAAGCCGGCTCCTTAATAGACGAGCCTACTATTTCCATGGATGTATTTGCTACGGTAATGGACGCCGCCGGCGTAGGCAAAACCAGCAGCGACGGCCTGAGTCTGCTGCCTCTGCTCCGGAACGCCAACCAGCATTTTAACCGCGATCTGTTCTGGCATTTTCCGCATTACCGCGAGACCGATGTGGTTCCTTACAGTATTATCCGGTCCGGAAATTACAAACTGATAAAATACTACGACGGCACAAAAAATGAGCTTTACAACCTGGCCAAGGACCCAACCGAAAAGACGAACCTCTACGAAACCAGTAATAAAGAAGCGAACCGACTGGAATCTAGTTTGAGTAACTGGCTTAAAAAGGTTAATGCCAAAATACCCGAAAATACAACCGCCAAGCGGCAATAATGGTAGGTAATACCAATCCATCAGCCTATTAGATAAAGAGAACCGCACCGGTCTTTTTCAGATTGGTGCGGTTTAATCCAAATAATAAGCAGAGTTATATTAATTTTGCCTTCCTAATTGTTGCAGGCAAAAACCATATGGCCACCGACCCAAAGGCATTAAAGATTAAAGATTTCATTTACCCGTTACCAGAAGATCGCATTGCGAAATTCCCATTGGCCGATCGGGCTGCCTCTAAGCTGCTTTTCTACCAAAAGGGAAATATTCAGGACAAATCATTTACCGCTTTACCCGACTTACTGCCACCCGATGCGTTGCTGGTGTTTAACAATACCAAAGTAGTACAAGCCCGCTTGTTTTTTAAACGGCCATCCGGCGCTACTATCGAAATATTTTGCCTGGAGCCGGTAGCACCGGTAACTGATATGCAACTGGCCATGCAACAAACCGGCGCCTGCACCTGGAAATGCCTGGTAGGTAATGCCAAACGCTGGAAAGAAGAATCCTTAGAACTGGAAATTACTTTACCCGAGCAATCTACCGGCCGTTTAAAGGTTACCAAATGCGAAAAACTAGAAGACAGCTACTTTATTCATTTTACCTGGGAGCCCGTCGGCCTCACTTTTGCTGATATTCTGGCAACGGCCGGCAACCTGCCCCTACCGCCCTATCTCAACCGCTTAGCGACCGAACAAGATAAACAAACTTACCAAACAGTATATGCCCGCCAGGAAGGTGCCGTAGCTGCTCCAACCGCCGGTCTGCATTTTACCCAGGAAATTTTCGAGGCATTGGCTGCCCGGCAAATTAAAACGCTCCAAGTAACGCTGCACGTAGGAGCCGGCACGTTTAAGCCGGTAAAAGCCGAGGAGATGGCGCAGCACAATATGCACGGCGAAGAAATATTTGTATCGGCGGCAGCCATCAACCAAATCCGGAACCACTTGCCGCGCCCGGTTATTCCAGTGGGCACCACTTCTTTGCGCACGCTCGAAAGTTTGTATTGGCTGGGTGTTATGCTCATTCAAGAGCCGGAATTATCTCTACCAGATTTATGCGTGCCCCAATGGCTGCCCTACGAAACTTTAAATATTCCGGAGCCGGCCGAAGCGCTTTCTGCCTTGACTGATTATTTACAAAAAAATCAATTGGAATACTTGTCGGCCAATACTCAAATAATAATTGCGCCGGGCTATAGTTTTAAATTGGTTAGGGGCCTGGTTACTAATTTTCATCAGCCTGAAAGCACTTTGTTGTTGCTGGTATCGGCGCTTATTGGGGAAGATTGGCGGCGGATTTACGACCACGGACTGGCCAATAATTACCGTTTTTTAAGCTACGGCGATTCTTCGCTTCTGCTGCCTTAATTCAAATACCCATTATTGCTTAAAGAATTTAATTAAGCATTAGTTTGGGATTAAGGTAATGGGCTGTCAGTTGAAGTATTATTTACTATTCTTTAGTGCTTTTCCTATTAACCGGCTTTCGCGTGTGCAACTGCAATTACTTTTCTCCTGGATTGGCTTAACCCTTCCGCCCTCCGAACTCCTTCCCTGAATCAGTGAAGGAGTTCGGCCGAACCTGCACGTCACCGATTAACTAGTTGCGGAGGCTTATTATTCAATAAAGATTGAACCTGGTAAGGCAGCAGCTAAGCGCATACAACAGAAGTTTGGACAGCGAGGGCCTTTCAGCTTACCGGTGCTTTAGCATTCCGACGAAGGAGGAAAGGAAAGATGAGCAGCCCGAGTGGCCAAACGATACCGGAAGGCTTCTTATACCTCTAAATACAGTTAGCACCCGCCCATTGAAGGATGTAATCTTTCAAAAGAAGCATATATTTAAGTCATACCATTCAGGAGAGTTGGTATAATAAGGTTACAGGCTAAGAAACAGATTAAACTTATTGCGCTACCTGGCTGGTTAAATTAAAATCGAGCTGAAGATTAAGCTTGCCGTCCACTTCGGCCATGTAACTCAAAGTAGTTCTTTCGTTATCAAAAGCCAGCGACCAGACGTAGTTCATTTCGGGGCCCATTAACTGCTTTGTATATCCATCGGCCGGAAACACCAACAAGTAGCCTGTATCCGGTTCTGTGGTATGGCCACCGTACAACGAGAAATCGGCCTGGGTACCATTCGGGCGTTTATTTTCGTGGCGAAGCGAGTAGCCGTTTTCATCGCGGCCTAATATTAAAGTGCGGTATATTTTATGGTCAATGTAAATCGGCATTCTGATTTCCCGGTCGTTGCATTGGGTTACCTCCAGCCAAATGTCCATTCCCCGGAAGGGCGCTTCTGCCCCGGCCGGGTAAAGTACCTCGCCC
Organism: Adhaeribacter aerolatus; assembly: GCF_007991635.1. GTDB lineage: Bacteria > Bacteroidota > Bacteroidia > Cytophagales > Hymenobacteraceae > Adhaeribacter > Adhaeribacter aerolatus. The sequence continues at coordinate 37,100 of NZ_BJYS01000006.1, forward strand.
GTAATTCTTTTGCCGCACAGCAGCCGGATCTGTTTATAAAAACTGGGCGTACTGCCCGCCGCTACTAATTTGCCGGGGCTACAACCTGGCAGCATTGCCAGCAAACAGCATAGCCCAAACAGACATAAGCCATAGCGCACTGCTAAATAGAACCGGCCAAAAGACCCGCGCTTCACCCTACTGCTATCCTTCCACGGCAACCAGCCCGATTTAAAAAAAAATGTTTTCAGAATTAAGAAATCTAAATCTGCTTCAAAAATATTAAAATTACTTTAACCAACCCCCAAAATAAAACTAAAAACCAGCTAATTAATAAGATTATTTAAAGAAGCTATAATTACAAACGGGCTAATTTCTAAAGATTACCGGAAAAGAATGAATTTTTTTATACCATTTACTAGATTTTTAAAATATTCTTCCTTATAATTGCTGCCACAAACACAAATTATGAAAACCAGACAGAACGCTGCTTTTTATTACTACTTCTTTTTTAGTACCTCATCGGGGTGTTAAGGAAAAGTATTGCGTTCAAAAACAAGATATAAAACCTAAAGCCCCGAATTTCGGGGCTTTTTTTTTAACTATGAATTCAAAACCAGTAATCGCTATTCAGGGCGGACCCGCTTCTTTCCACGATGTAGTGGCGCAGCAATATTTTGCGCCTACCGAAATTCAGTCTTTGCCGTGCATGACTTTTCAAAGAGTTTTTGCCAGCGTTAAAAACGGCGAGTCGGATTTTGGCGTGCTGGCAATCGAGAATTCGCTGGCCGGTAGCATTTTGGGCAATTACTCGCTGCTGCACGATTACCCGGTTTCGATTATCGGTGAAGCTTATTTGCCGATTGAACAAAATTTATTGGCTTTGCCGGGACAATCGGTAAAAGATATCCGGGTGGTGCGCTCCCACCCCATGGCGTTGCTGCAGTGCAGCAATTTCCTGGAAGAGCACCCGCACCTGCAGGCCCTGGAAGCTGCCGATACCGCCGAAAGCGCCCGCGAAATCCGGGAAAATAATTTAACCGGGGTCGCCGCTGTAGCCAGCCGGGCTGCCGCCGCCCGTTACGGACTGGATATTCTGGAAGAATGTATTCAGAATTACAAAGATAATTACACCCGGTTTTTAATTATTTCGCGCCAGGCGGCCAAGGATTTGAGCACGGCTAATAAAGCTTCGGTTAATTTCCGGTTGCACCACCGGGCCGGCGAACTGGCCAAAATATTAGATGTGTTCCGCGATTTACATATTAACCTGTCGCTGATTCAGTCTATACCCATTATGAGCAAGCCCAGCGAGTTTACCATTCTGCTAGATTTGGAGTGGGACAATTACGAAGATTTTAAGGCCGCCATTGCCAAAGTAGAACCCATGACGGTAGAAATAAAAATATTAGGCATCTATAAAAGAGGAGTTAAATAAAATGATTATCCCGAAGGCAAATCGCTTAGATCACGTACAGGAATATTATTTCGCCCGCAAGCTGGCGGAAGTACAGAACCTGATGGCGCAGGGCCACGATATTATTAACCTGGGCATTGGCGACCCGGATATGCCCGCCTCCGACGAAACCGTAGCGGCCCTGACCGAATCGGCGCAGAACAAGAAAAATCACGGCTACCAGGCTTACCGCTCTATTCCGGCTTTGCGCAACGCAATGGCTAAGTGGTACCAGCAGGTTTACAGTGTTTCGCTTAACCCCGATACCGAAATATTGCCGTTGCTGGGCTCCAAAGAAGGTATTTTTCATATTGCCATGGCGTTCCTAAACCCCGGCGACCAGGTGCTGGTACCAAACCCAGGTTATCCGGCTTATGCCGCCGTTACCAAACTGGTAAATGCCGAACCGGTCTTCTTTGATTTGACCGAAGAAAATAACTGGTTACCCGATTTGGATGCGCTCCGGAAACTAGATACTACCAAAGTAAAACTAATGTGGCTGAACTACCCGAATATGCCAACAGGTGCTTTGGCTTCGGAAGCCGACTTCGAGAAAATAATAGAATTTGCTAAAGAACGGCAGATTTTAATTGTACACGACAATCCTTATAGCCTGGTTTTGAACGAAAAAGCGCCCATTAGCATTTTACACGCTAACGGAGCGATGGATTGTTGCCTGGAACTGAACTCTTTAAGTAAGTCCTTTAACATGGCGGGTTGGCGCGTGGGTATGGTAGCCGGAAAACAGGAATATATTGATGCCATTATTGCCATCAAAAGCAATCTGGACTCCGGTATGTTTTTACCTATCCAGCACGCGGCTATTCAGGCTTTGGCCAACCCCGAGAGCTGGCACGAAGAGCGCAACAATGTATACCGCAAGCGCCGCGAACTGATTTACGAACTGCTGGATGTACTCAACTGCAAATATTCGAAAGAAGCGACCGGTATGTTTGTGTGGGGCCGGGTGCCCGACGAAGTGGAAGACGTGGAAGCCTACTTAAACCAGATATTGTACGAAGCCCATGTTTTCCTGACGCCGGGTAAAATATTCGGCAGCAACGGTGAGCGCTACGTCCGGGTTTCGGTTTGCGCCACAGAAGAAAATATTCAAAAAGCGATTAGCAACATCAAGAAATTACTAATAAATGCTTGATATCAGCTAATTAGCTTTAACAGAATAGAAATATTAAAAATATTATACCTTAAATTTGTAACCTATAACTTTTAACCATATTTATTGCCATGAGTAAACCAACCATCGACCTGCTGCCTACTTCAGCCTTAATTAATGAGGACAGGTCACCCCTAATTATTGCCGGCCCTTGCAGCGCGGAATCCGAAGAGCAAGTAATGGAAACGGCTCGCCTGATTAAAGAAGTACCAGGTGTTACCGTGTACCGGGCTGGTATCTGGAAACCCCGCACGCGTCCGAACAGCTTCGAAGGTATTGGTGTACCCGGCCTGAAATGGTTAAAGCGGGTAAAACAGGAAACTGGATTAAAAGTAGCCTGCGAAGTTGCCAACACCGCCCAGGTTTTCGAAGCCCTGAAAGCAGGTATTGATATTCTGTGGATTGGTGCTCGTACTACGGTAAACCCTTTCACCGTTCAGGAAATTGCCGATGCTTTGCGCGGCGTAGATATTCCGGTATTGGTGAAAAACCCGGTAAACCCGGATTTACAATTGTGGTTAGGAGCTATTGAGCGTTTAAACCAGGCGGGTTTAAAACAATTAGGCGGTATTCACAGAGGTTTCTCTACTTTCGATAATGCCCCTTACCGGAACATGCCGAAATGGAACAGTGCTATTGAATTCAAACGTTTAGTACCAGAGCTGCCTTTAATCTGCGACCCGAGCCACATTGCCGGTAACCGCGAATTATTGCAACCAATTGCCCAGCGTGCCATGGATTTGGCTTTCGAAGGTTTAATGATCGAAACCCACGTAGATCCATCTGTAGCGTTGAGCGATGCTTCGCAGCAGGTTACCCCGGCCGATCTGAAAAAATTATTAGCCAGTCTGCGTTTCAGCAAGGTAGATCCCGAAACCGAAGACGATCATTATCAACTGGAAGAAATGCGCCGCAACATCGACCAGTTAGATAAAGAGTTAATGGAAGTGTTTGCACGTCGGGCCCGGTTATCGCGTAAAATTGGCGAATACAAGAAAGAGCACAACATGGCTATTCTGCAGGTAAAACGTTGGGACCAAATTCTGGAAGATATCCTGGAAAAAGCCAACAAAGAAGGTTTAGACGAAAAGTTTGTACGTTCCATTTTCCAGACCGTACACCACTATTCTATCAATATCCAGACTGAAATTGTAAACGGTAAAGCCGACGCTTAATCCTATTTTATAGCTGCTTTCCGGAGCAGTTTTACTGAGTGCCATTCTGAAAAATTGGAGTTCTGCTGTTAAAAGCAGGAGCCAATCTATCAGGATGGCATTTTTTTTTGCGCAATCCAATAAAATGTGGATAACTTTTATTTGTTTTAAATGCAATTAAATATAAAATTTTAAAGAATTTTAATTTTAGCAATTTGTTAAGTACAACTGTTAAATAATTTAAGTACAATAATTAAAAAGCAATTTATTAGCTAATATATTATAAATCAATTACATATAATAAATTTAATTATTTAATCAGCCATATTCCATAGAATACGCAAACATTTCCATTTTATGGATTTTTCCTATCTTTGATACCGAATTACAAACAGCACAAAGGTTTATTTTACTCTTATTTCAAATATAAGTTTCTTAAGAAAGCCTTTTTGCAAAAAAAATTTTGGTAGGTATTATATGATAAGAATTTTACGCCGGGTTTTCATTTTAAGTCAATTAGTATTTTTATCAGGATTAAGTCAGGCGCAGCAACTTCGCCCCTTAGTTCCGGCCAAAACAGATTTAAATAAGCTACAGAAGATTGCTACTGACCAGAATCAGAGTTATAAGCTGAAACAAGATAAAATTCTGAAGCTCGCTCAAAAACACAAGTGGGTAATAAACCACACGCTGCCTAACGGTTCTTATATTTCGTTACAAGATGTAGCCGAAAACGGTCGGCCCATTTATTACGAAACACTATCTAACGTAAATTCTGCTATTACTACCGGTACGAATCAGGTTTGGCAGGGCGGTAATGCCGGCCTGAACCTGAGCGGGGCAAATCCACTGCTATCGGGTAAATTGGGCATTTGGGATGGCGGTGCCGTTCGGAAGACGCACCAGGAACTAACCGGCCGCATTGTGCAGCGCGACGGAGCTACGGCCCTGAATGACCATGCTACCCACGTAGCCGGCACCATGGTTGCCAGTGGGGTTTACGCCATTGCCAAAGGCATGGCCCACGGCGCCCTAAACCTGCAAGCCTGGAACTTTAACAACGATAATTCTGAAATTGCCAATGCGGCCAGTGGTTTATTGGTATCGAATCACTCGTACGGCAATGTAGCGGGTTGGCGTTTAATTGGCTCTAACTGGTATTGGTACGGTGATATAAACGTAAACGATAAAGACGATGTAAACTTTGGTTACTACAGCAGCACCTCGCAGTTATGGGATAATATTGCCTTTAACGCGCCTTATTACTTAATGGTAAAAGCTGCCGGCAACAGCCGGAATATGCCCGAGCCAGCTGTAGGACAACCGTATTACCGCTACAACCCTGCTGTTGGTAATTACGAATTAATACCCGGCCGTACTGCCGATATGCGCTTTTACAACGGCTATGATGTTATTCCGGACCATAGCGTTGCCAAAAATATTCTGACCGTTGGGGCGATACAGGCTATCACCAATGGCTATAAGCAACCTTCGGATGCAGTTATTTACGCCGCCGGCAGTTGGGGCCCTACCGATGACGGCCGGATTAAACCAGACTTAGTAGGCAGCGGCGTGGGCGTTACCTCTACCATGGCAGCATCTGATAATAACTATAATTACGCCACCGGCACCTCTATGGCGGCACCCAATGTAACCGGCTCTTTGTTTTTATTGCAGGAGCATTTTGCCAACCGCACTAACGGCCGGTTTATGCTGGCTGCCACCCTTAAAGGATTAGCTATCCACACCACCAACGAAGCTGGCAGCGCTCCTGGCCCCGATTATATGTACGGCTGGGGTGTTTTGAACACTGAGCAGGCGGCTAAAGTAATATCCAATCCGCAGCAGAAATACCAGCTAACCGAACAAACTTTAATCCAGGGCCAGACTTATACCCAAACCGTAGTAGCCGCGGGGGGTACCGAGCCTTTAAAGGTTACCATCGCCTGGACCGACCCGGCTGGTACTGTATTACCTATGATACCTTCTACCCTGAATAACCGGACACCCCGCCTCGTAAACGACCTGGATGTTCGGGTAAGTAATTCCCAGAAAGTTTCCCAACCCTGGATTCTGGACCCGAGCAACCCGTCGGCACCGGCTACCACCGGCGATAATATCCGGGATAACGTAGAACAAATATTAGTTACCAATCCGGTTCCGGGCGAAACGTACACCATTACCGTTTCTCATAAAGGCACTTTAAAGAACAGCATCCAGAATTATTCACTTATTGTAAGCGGGCTGCAAGGTATTCCTTATTGCGCATCTGCCCCGGCTTCTGCTGCCGGTGCCCGCATCGAAAATGTGGCAATCGATAGAATTAACAATAACAGCGCTGCTACCTGCGGCACTTACACCGATTTCACGAATTTGTCGGCCAATGCCCAGGTGGGCCAGGAGCTGCCATTAACCGTAAAGTTTGGTACCTGCGACGCTCCCGCCAGCGTTATTCTGAAAGTATTTGCCGACTGGAACGAAGACGGTGACTTTACCGACAACAACGAACTGGCAGCCACTTCGGGTGTATTATCAACGGCCAGTACCTATACTACAAATATTGCCATACCTACTACGGTACAAAGCGGCAACAGCGCCCGGTTGCGGTTGGTACTGGTAGAAACCGATATTGCCGAAACCGTGAGCAGCTGCGGCACTTACGACAAAGGCGAAACCGAAGATTATATTTTAAACTTTACTACCCCGGTAAACGATGTGGGTATTTCGGCGGTAAGTATACCGGCTGCCGGTACGCTTCACGCCAACCCGGACCAGGGTGTAACGGTGAAGATCAAAAACTTTGGCAGCGCTACACAAACAAATATTCCGGTTTCGGTTACAGTTGCCAAAGGCTCCGAGGTGAAAGCTACCCTTTCGGGCATCTATACCGGTACTATTAGCAACAACCAGGAAAAAACGTTTACGCTGCCCGGCTCTTTCCCCGTTGCAGCCAACACTACCTATACCATTACGGCTGCTACTTCGCTTTCTTCGGATTTAGTAGCACCTAATAATCAATATCAAACAACGGTTACTTCCCAGTCGGTTGCGCAAGCGCCGGTTATTTCGGCCACCAGTTGCGATGTTAACGGCAATGTAACGTTAAGTGGTACCGGCAACGGCACTTTATTCTGGTACGATGCCCTGGTGGGTGGCAATTTAATTGGCGTGGGTAATACTACTACCAGCTTTAAACCCGCCGATAAAACTTATTATGCCGCCCTGAACGAGTTTACCGGTACCACTGCCTTGATAAATAATACCACGGCCGGCTCTTACTCCAGCCAAACGCAGGATACCGTCTATTTTAATGCGGCCATACCTTTTATTCTGGACAGAGTAACCGTAAATACGGGCGCTACCGGTGCCGCTACCGTAAGCCTTTACAATGCCAGCAATACTTTACTCGGCTCCGCTGAAATAAACTTAATACCAGGCGTTGCGCAATATGCTATTAACTTGTCGGTGCCGGCCGGCGAAAATCACCGGATATTAATTTCTGCATTTACGGGTGGTGCTACCGCCAACAGCAACGACGGTGCCGGCACCCTGGCTTACCCTTATTCCATTCCGAATATTTTAAAAGTCACTAAATCGAAAACCGGAGCGCTCTATTTTTATAACTGGGTAATTAAAGCCGCCGGGGTACCAAGTGCCCGTAGCCAGACGAAGTTAAATGGCAGCATTACCGCCAGCGTAACAAATGTATGCGCCTCGAATAATTCCGGTACCGTTACGCTAACCGGCGGTGGCCCTATTATTCGCTGGGAACTGTCTCCCGACGGCATAACCTGGACGAGCCTGGCCCATACCCAAAGCACTTACACCTTTACCAACCTAAACAACACGACACATTACCGGGTAATATTTAGTAATAGCACCTGCGGCGAAATTCCTTCGGAAGTGGTTACCATTAATGTAAACCCTGTGCCGGTAGCTACTATTACTGCCAATGGGTCTACCAAAATTTGCACCGGCACCAGCTTAATTTTAACCGCTAGCCCGGGTAGCGAATATTTGTGGTCTACCGGCGAGAAAACCCAGAGCATTACGGTTACAGCACCGGGCAACTACAAGGTACAGGTAAAAAATGCCAGCGGCTGCTCGGCAGAATCGGCGGTACTGGCGGTTACCAACTGCTTAACCACCTGGACCGGAACCACCGACACCAACTGGAACAATACGGCTAACTGGTCCAATGGCGTACCGGATGCCGAAATGGACGTGAACATACCGGCCAATGTAACTTTTTCGCCGGCAGTAAGTACCGGTACGGCTACTTGCAAAAGCATTACCATTGCGGGTAGCTTAACCATAAACGGTGGTACTGTAAAAGTAAACGAAAACTTTACGAACAACGGCACTTTCAATCAAACTGCCGGCACCCTGGAAATGACCGGCAAAGGCGCGCAGAAAATTAAAGGCAATAGCTTCTTAAACCTGCGCATGGGGGGAGCCAGTACCAAAACCCTGACATCTGATATTACAGTAACCGGTAGCCTGACCGTAACCGAAGGCGTGGTAAACACCGGTGCTTACAAAATAATCCTGGACCAGGCCGCTACCCTTTCCGAGACCCAAAGTAATTATGTGGTAGGTAAGGTAATGTCTACGCGTGCTTTCAGCAAAAACAGCGCCACGCATACGTTTGGTAATATGGGCTTATCTTTAACCACCACCGCCAGCCCGGCTCCTACCATTGAAGTAACCCGCGTTACCGGTACCCCAGGCAATTCTATCTGGTCGGTGAAGCGCCAATTTGAAATACACGTGACCAACGGTAAAAGCACCGACCTGAATGCGACCATGGAATTTACTTACCTGCCCGGCGAATTAAACGGACTGGTTAAAGAAAAACTGGCCCTTTACCGCTCCACGGACGATGGCCTTACCTGGACGGTACAGCCAAATTCAATTGCCGATGTAGATGCAGCCAATCACAAAGTAACATTAAGCAATATTAGCGCTTTCTCTACCTGGACTGCCGCCGACCGCGATCCGAGTATGGTGTTGCCGGTATCGCTGATAGCTTTTAAAGCTACAAAACAAAAACAGGATGTGCTCCTAACCTGGGAAACGGCCACGGAGAAAAATGCGGCTGGTATGGAAATAGAAGTTTCGACGGATGCTAAAAACTACCGTACCCTAGGCTTTGTTGCCGCCACCGGCATTAATACCAACATGCGCCAGCAATACCAGTTTACCGATACCGAAAACGATAAAGCCGGCACCCGCTACTACCGCTTAAAGCAATTAGATATAGACGGCAAATTCACGTATTACGGACCTAAAACCGTTACTTTTAACGAGCCGGTAGCTGCCAGCCTGGTTGCTTATCCCAACCCTTCCAACGGTACTTTTGCTTTATCGCTACAGGCCAACGAGGCTGCACTGATGCAACTGGAAGTCAGAAATATCTCCGGCCAGTCGGTTTTCAGCACGCAGCAGCAACTTAACAAAGGCGGAAACAACGTACCGGTTGCACTGCCGGCCGGTACCAAACCTGGGGTTTACGTCCTGTCAGCCCGCTATAATAACGCCCTGCATACTCAAAAACTGGTGGTGGAATAAGAGAGAGTAAACTTAAGAAACGCACACTTTTGTTTTATTAAAACCCGGTAGGTTTAAATACTTGCCGGTTTTTATTTATCTGGATAGTGAAAATCTAGAACAAATGAAAGCTTTAAGCTTGAAAATAAGGGTTTTGCCTCTTGGCCAGGAAATAATTCAGCAAACAGGCTCAGGGCCAAATCAGGAAAAGGTTTTTCAAACGACAAAGCAAAAAGAATTACAACCCATATTTATCGATTAAATAAACCAATGCGGCCATTGCGGCGCCGCCCAGTTCCAGTTCGCGTTGGTTTACGCGGTCGAAAGTATCGGAGGCGGCGTGGTGAACTTCAAAATAGCGCTGCGAATCAGGGCGGAAGCCAATCAGAGCAATTTTATCGTTCTTCAAGGGGCCTATATCGGCTCCGCCGCCGCCAGCGCCAATATTATTTAAACCGTAAGGCGCCAGTAAAGCTTTCCAACGAGCTACTTCGGCTATTTTATTCGGCGTGGCATCAATGCTAAAGCCGCGGGGCGTAAAACCACCGGCATCCGATTCCAGGGCCGCAATATGATTTTCCTTATTGGTCAACGCTACCTCGGCGTATTTGCGGCCACCGCGCAAGCCGTTTTCCTCGTTCATGTACATCACCGCCCGGATGGTACGTTTGGGTTTAATATTTAAAGCTTTCAGCAACCGCAGCACCTCAATAGCCTGCATACAACCCGTGCCATCGTCGTGCGCACCCTGGGCCAAATCCCAGGAATCGAGGTGCCCACCTACTACAATAATTTCTTCCGGATGTTCGCTGCCTTTTATTTCACCGATTACATTGTGCGATAGCGCATCCGGTAAAGTTTCGGGGTTCATCTTAAAATAAAATGCCAGGTTCGGGTCGGCTTTTAGTTGCCGGCTTAATAATTCGGCGCCGTTGGTGCTGATGGCGGCCGCTGGAATTTTAGTTATGCCGTCTTCGTAACGGGTGGTGCCGGTATGCGGAAAATCATCGAGGGCCAGGTTCATGGAGCGGACAATAGCGCCCACGGCACCCAGTTTAGCAGCCTCAATGGCGCCGGAGCCCCGCTGATCCACAGCATCGCGATAAGCCATAAACGTTTCAATATAGGCCGGGTTCATGGGCCGGTTGAAAAATACCACTTTGCCCTGCACCTTTACCCGGCCCAGTTGGCGTAATTCTTCAAACGACCGAACTTCTACTACCTGGGCTTTTATTCCTTTTTTTCCGGTGCCCACCGCGCCACCCAAAGCACAAATAGGTACCATCTGCCTGCCTTTGGTTGATTGAATTTGCGCTTTTTCTTTTTCGCCGCGTACCCAATGCGGCACCATTACTTCCTGCAGGTACACCCGGTCGAAACCGTAGCTTTCCATGAGCTTTTTGGTGTAGGTAACCGCTTGGGCCGCTCCTGCCGAGCCACTTAGCCGCGGCCCGATTTGGGTACACAAATACCGCAGGTTCTCATAGCTTTTACCCTGGGTTAAAGCCTCCCGGAAAATATGCCGGATAACGGCAGAATCGGGTTGCTGGCTTTGGGCCTGAACTGAGATGAAACGAAAACTAAAGGCAAAGGCAAATATTATTCGACTCGGTTTATAAAACATACAGGAAAAATTTTACCAAAAATAAGTTTTCCCGGCAAATATTCTAAGAAACAGATTAAAGCTTTAATTAAAGTATAAATAATAAGCTAATCAAAATATTAACTAAACTTTTAGTTTATCAACTAAGTATTTAGTTATATATTTATCAATCTAACTAACCGCTTACAAATGAAAGAATTAACCAAAGCCGAAGAACAAGTAATGCAGGTTCTTTGGGAAATACAGAAAGGGTTTGTGAAAGATATTCTGGAGAAATTACCGGAACCCAAACCCGCTTACAACACTGTCTCTACAATTGTGCGGATTCTGGAGAAAAAAGGTTTTGTGGGCTACCAGGCTTATGGTAAAACCCACGAATATTTCCCGCTTATAGAAAAAGAAAAATATACCCGCCAATTCCTGAGAAATTTTGTCGGCAACTATTTCGGGGGCTCTTACCAGCAACTGGTAAGTTTTTTTGCCAAAGAAGAGAACATGAACCTGCAGGAGTTAGACGAACTAATGAAACACGTGAAAAAAGACTTAGACTCGTCAGAAAATGAATAATCTGCTGTTGTACCTGGCCGAATCCAGTCTGGCTCTTTTGTTATTTTATGCGGTATATGCCTTATTATTAAGCCACCAGACCTGTTTTACGTTTAACCGGTTTTATCTCCTGGCCGCCTTACTATTCTCCCTGGTTATTCCTTTCCTGGAATTGCCCGCCTGGCCACCAGAACCGACTTTACCAACGAACACCATGGTGGTACAGGTGCAACCCGCAGGAGTTGTGTACCAGACGCCCATAATAACGGCAACCCTAACGGAAACAGAGACCTTAAATATTGGGGCCTGGCTCTATGGAATGTATGCGACTGGGGTTTTGATAGCCATTATTTTCTTCTGTTGCCAGTTTCTGCGGCTTTACACTTTCATTTACAGCCACGCCGCCGCAGGCTATTACTGGCAACGCATTAAAATAATCCCCACCCACGGCGAAATGGCTACCTTTTCTTTCCTGCACTATATTTTATTCGACAACAGCCAACCGCATACGCCCGCCGAAAAAGAATTAATCCTGCGGCACGAGCAGGCCCACTTAGCGCAAAAGCATACTTTCGATATTCTCTATTTGAAACTATTAACCATTATTTTCTGGTTTAACCCCCTCCTCTATTTCTATAAAAAAGCCTTAGAAAGTACCCACGAATATTTAGCCGATGCCGAAGTGCTGCAAGACGAAGAGGTAGATACCTACGCAACTTTGCTGGTGCAACAGGTCTTTAATAAAACCGATTCTTCCTTTGGGAATTTCTTTCACCTCCATCAATCCTTGTTATTAAAACGACTAAACATGATGAGAAAATTTAAAAGCCATTATTCGTTAATCCAGCCATTATTGGCCCTACCGGTGATTTGCGTAATTGCCGGGGCCTTAGCTGCCAACCGGCCGGTCTCCGTTCCGGATTTAATGCCTACTCCTTCTGCTAGTGAAAAAACCGAAAGCTCAGCCTTTTCCAACGCAGATAAAAGAAACATTTTTGCGCAAACAGTAGCTAATTCGGGAACATCTGACAATGAAATTTCAGAGCCTTCCTTTCCGAATGGTAAAGAGCAGTTGTACCGTTTTTTGTTACAGCACCTGAAGTTTAAGCCGGAAGAATTCGGGAAAGATGCTGTCCGGGGAACGGTGGTATCTATAAAACTAGATGAGGAAGGAAATCCGGAAAATGCATTTGCCGAAAACGAAGATTTAGTTAACCAGGAAATTAACCGGGTAATCCGCCTGATGCCCCGCTGGATTCCAGCCTACCAAAATGGGAAAGGAATACCCTCCCGATACGAGCTTCACTTTTTAATTAATCGAAACGCTAAACATTCCGTTATTACGCCTAATAAGTTAGCTAGGAACGGGGCGCTGAATTCGGAGGGAGTACCAACATTCAGTTCCGAAATAATCCACCTGGGTTTAAACCCCAATACCGGTACGCCGAAAAATTTTGAAAATCAAGAAGCCATAGTAGTAGGAGAAATAACAGAGCCCAATTTCCCCGGCGGCCAGGCAGCGATGGATAATTATTTCAGAGAAAATCTTAATCTGGGAAAAGTTGTTGGTAATGAGTTAGCCAAAGCAAAAGAGTTTGGCTTAGGTAGTGCGTTTACTCTAGAAATTGACCAAAACGGAAATATTAAGAAATTACCTCTTGAGATTAATGGGTTTGCAAAAATGGATTTAAACCTACCACCTGAAAAAGTAAATGTAAAAGCAGTAGGAAACAAATTTAGTAACGAGGTAATACGCTTAATTAATAATATGCCGCAATGGAGTCCGGCTACTAAAGATGGTAAACCTATAAGCGCAAAGATTATGGTAGGTTTTGGGCTTCGTCATAGTTCCCAACCATCGAAACCATTAAAAAGGGACGAAGTTTATTCAACTACCCCGGAAGGCAAACTTATTTTCCAAACTGATCAAATTGTATTCTGGATTCCTTATCAGAACGACAACCAAAAGAGGGATGAAGGGGTTCAAACTATTCAAGAAATTAAGCCGCCCCTATTCCCCGGTGGTGAACCGGAATTGTATAAGTTTTTAAGCAAACATATTAAGTATCCTACTGGTGGTTTAGAGTTGAACGATAGTTTTACCTGGACGATGATTACTGTAAAAATTGATAAGAACGGTAACCCGGAAACTTATAATAAATTCATAAAAGACCCATTCATTAAAGAAGCTTATCGGGTTAAAAATTTATTACCAAAATTTGAGCCCGCCACGAAAAATGGAGAACCTGTAACCTCAGATTATATAATTCCAATTTATTTCCGCTATAGCTCAGATACAACTAAAATAGATGATGCAAAAAATCAAGCTACTTTTAAGATAACTAACGGCGTGCCTACTGCTAAAAGCAGACCAATAGTGGTTACCATTTACACTGATAAGTCGGCTCCTGACAAAGCAATTAATAATATTCCGAATGGAGATAAAACGCTTAAGCCCATCGGTAATCAAAAACTACCTCAGTTTCCGGGTGGTAAAAACGGATTAAGAGAATTTCTATCGAGCCGCATTCAATTTCCGGCAACGGCTCTAAAGAATAAACTATCTGGTCAGGCCATTCTGCAGGCTACTATTGATGCGGACGGCAAGGTTACAAATTTCAAAACCCTGCACACCGATAACGCATATTTTGAACAGGAAGCCCTTTCGGTATTGCGGGAAATGCCCCGCTGGGAGCCGGCTTTAACAGAAGGCAAGGCCGTGCCGTTTAACCTGGTATTTCCGTTTGTTTTCGCGCTGGAGAGCAAGCAAAATATACCCGCCCTGCGCTTACCCGCTAACCGCAGCCAATTATACGTGCAGGATGCTATTACCATAACCGGTTACAGTCAGGTTATTCCGGGCAAAACTTTTGTTAAAAAAGAAAGTCTGCCAACCCCCACTAATCCGAAGCCCCAAAACCCGGCACAAGCTGATGATAAAGTGTTCACCTTTGTAGAACAAATGGCAACCTTCCCGGGTGGAGAAACGGCTTTAAATAATTTAATCCGGCAAAACTTAAAATACCCGGCAGAAGCCCTGCGCCAGGGTGTATCGGGTTTAGTAGTAGCCCAGTTTACCGTAGACAAAACCGGCAAAATACGGAACCCGCAGGTAGTAAAATCGTTGGGTGGCGGTACCGACGAAGAAGTTCTCCGGTTAATTAAATTAATGCCGAATTTTAGTCCGGCCCGGCAAAATGGCAAACCGGTAAATTTCCGCTACACCATTCCTATCCGCTTTGGGTTAACGGCCACTACACCCGAGCCGGGTACCGGGGCGGCGCCAGCGCCCACTATGCCCGATAAAGTTTTTACCTTTGTGGAGGTGCAGCCCCAGTTTCCGGGTGGTACAACGGCCCTGAATGAATTTATAAAAAAGAACCTGCAATACCCGGCAGAAGCGGTTACCCGCAAAGTGGAGGGCCTCGTGGTAGTACAGTTTGTGGTAGATACTACCGGCAAAATAATGGAGCCCAAAGTAGTAAAATCGCTAGACCCTAAGTTAGACGAAGAAGCCCTGCGGGTGGTAAAAACCATGCCGGAATTCCAGCCGGCCCGGCAAAATAACCGGAAAGTTGCTTTCCGCTATACAATGCCTTTCCGCTTTGCCCTGCCTGCAGAACCAATGAATAACAAGAAGGACAAATAATTATTAAAACGCGGGCGTTACCTTTATACCCTTATAGAGCGAGAAAAGAAAGAACCCAGCTCCCCCACTTGAAAATAAGCAGGAGCGCTGGGCCGCTGCTTAAACTTTGGCTTGTCTGGGATATTTTGGTGCGGTCTGCCCTAATTCAGATTATAAATGCTTTGCTGCCCGGCAATGGAATATTTTGCGTCAACTCTATTTTGCTGTTCAGGTTAATAGGCCAGCAGCACGTCGCGGACGTTTTCCATGAGCCACATAGGGGTAGAGGTAGCACCGCAAATGCCAATGGTGTCGCCAGGGGTAAATAGGTCCGGCGAAAGCTCTTCTACCTTGGAAATAAAATACGTATGCGGATTGGTATTTTTGCAGACCTGGTAAAGCACCTTGCCGTTAGAAGACTTGGTACCCGAAACAAATACAATTTTATCGAAGCGGCTGGCGAAAACGCGCAAATCCTTATCGCGGTTAGAAACCTGGCGGCAAATGGTGTCGTTGGCATCTACCGCGTAGCCTTTTTCTTCGAGGTAATTTTTTATTTTATAAAAATTATCGGTGCTTTTGGTGGTTTGGCTGTACAGGGTAATATTGGGAGGTAACTCGTGTTGCAGCAGCTCGTCTATATTTTCGAATACCACTGCCTGATTATGTGTCTGGCCCAGCAAACCTTTTACTTCGGCGTGGCCGTGCTTGCCGTAAATATATATTTTCTCTTGCTTGTCGTAAGAAGTTTTAATGCGGTTTTGCAGTTTCAACACCACCGGGCACGAAGCATCAATTAAATTCAGGTTGTTTTCGAGGGCAATCTGGTAAGTAGCCGGCGGCTCGCCGTGCGCCCTTATGAGAACGTGTTCATTTTTCAAACCCCGGTAGGTTTCGTAATCTATAATGCGCAAGCCCTTTTTCTCCAGACGCTCCACTTCCTCATCGTTATGCACAATATCGCCCAGGCAGTATAAATAGCCTTGCTCCGCCAAAATATCCTCGGCCATTTGAATGGCATAAATTACGCCAAAGCAAAAGCCGGAATTGGGATCGATTTGTACCTGGAGGTTATACATACTGGTTAAACCACTAAAGCATTATTTTGTTTAGCCTTTCGGCGCCGCAGCCACTCGTACACCGAGATGGTGATTAAGAGCATTAGCATCGAATACATGGTATCTTCGATGGGAATGGTTGTAAGGCGCACGCCCAGGTTATAATTATTGTTATACAGCACCACCGGTAAAGCGGTTAATACCCCGTTTACCAGTAGGAATGGTATTAAATGTACGAAATAAGTAACGTAAAATCTACCTAAAACCTGGTTTTTTAAAAGCCGGTAGTGCAGTAATTGCATAACACTTAAGCCTAAAAAAGTAATAGAAGTATAGAGCCTCGGCAGGAAAAATAAGCCCAAAGGAATTAAAACTATTACAAGCGCTAAAGATAATCCTGTGGCATACGGCCGAAAGAAATCTTTGGGAATATACGCGTTAAGGCACTCATAAATAAATACGCAGGCGTAAGGCACCGTAATAAAAAACAATATTTCTTCTAGTGGTAACCCAAAGAAATAAATGCCTAATAAATATTCGGGGTTAAAGTCCCACACGCCCAAGTGGGTAAAATAAATATCCCAGATAATAAATATCAACGCGTTCACGGTCATAGCCGGAAACAGGTAAGGCCAATTTTTGTAAAAGGCTACCCGCTTATCAAAAGACAAGACCAACGGAAAAAAAATGGTGAATAAGTTTAAGTACAAATAAATATACATCAGGCTTTCAGGTTATAAAGTAGTTTCTTTTCCTGTTCGGTTAACCCTTCGGGGTGTTTTAATAAAAAATGCCGGATGGCCTGGTAAACATCTGCTTCAATATCAGAATTCGGGTACCGGAACAAGCTGTTCAGAAATATCTTTTTATCTTCTTCCAGGTGGTGGCTCATGTTTAAATACCGCGGAATAAAAAACTCCAGCGAGTACCGCAGAAAACGCACCTCGGCTACCAGAGGATGTTTTTTGATAACTTCATCAAAAAGCTGAGAAGAAGTGCGTAGATGTTTTATTTTAGCATAAGGCCCCCACGCAAATTTGGCCAGCATGCCCTGCGTACCGGCCCTGAAACCCAGCACCACCGGGTCTTGCCCTTTGTAATTATGCAAGTGCCGGGCCAGCCTCTCGCAGGTAGCTTCGTCTTTCGCTCCCTTCTCGTAAAGCCGGCGCAGGTCTGGCACCTGGTAGGTATATTCTGTTTGAAAAAATAAACTCGTAATTGTTAAGCAAAAAGTAAGTAGTAATAAATGCACGATAGGTTAAATTGTGTTAAAACGGTACCGCAGGTAAGACCCCACCAATAACGCCAATTTGGTGTTATCGGGTACTCTTACGCGTTCCGACAGAATTCGTGCCGCCGGCAGGAGCTGAATTTTGCGAAAAAGCTTTAAATAATAGATATAAGCCAAGTAAACCCCCATCCGGGCCGACCTCGGCAGTTGCAAAATACCTTCGTAAGCCTGATCAAAGTCGTTTTGAATATCCTGTTCAATGGCGGCTTTGCAATTATTATCGAACGAGGCAAAATCTATTTTGGGAAAGTAAACCCGTCCCCGTTCTTTGTAATCGCTTTTCATGTCGCGCAGAAAATTTACTTTCTGGAAAGCCGCGCCTAAACTGCGGGCCGGGGCTTTCAGTTTCTCGAACAATGCTTCGTCGCCTTCGCAAAAAACCCGTAAACACATTAGTCCCACTACTTCGGCCGAGCCGTAAATATATTCGTCGTACAAATCTTTGTTATAGCGCTGTTCCAGCAAATCCATGCGCATACTTTTCAGAAAAGCATCAATATAGGTTGAATCGATTTTGTACTGATGCACCACCGCCTGGAAAGAATGTAAAACCGGATTTAAACTAATGCGCTTTTGAATAGCCTCGTAAGTGCAGGACTCAAAATCGTCGAGTAAGTCGGCTTTGTTATGCTCATGAAACGTGTCCACAATCTCGTCGGCGAACCGCACAAAACCATAAATACCATATATGGGATAATGGAATTTTTTATCGAGGGTTTTAATACCCAGCGTAAAAGAAGTGCTGTATTGCTGGGTTATCAGCTTGCTGCATTTGTAGCTAGTCTCGTCAAATAACGCCATCATGGGTCAATATCGTTTAAGTACGTCATATAAAATTAAAATATTACCCTGCCTGCCATTTCTCCTATGTGTTTATCTTAATAAAACAGGCATTTAAGTTCTAAGAATAAGCCAACCCGATTTCGTGGGCCACCACCTGCCCCGATATAAGCGAGGGCGGCACGCCTGGCCCAGGCACGGTTAACTGGCCGGTATAATATAAGTTTTTAACTTTTTTGCTGTGTAAACCGGGCTTTAAAATGGCCGTTTGCATTAAGGTATTGGCCAAACCGTAAGCATTGCCTTTAAAAGCATGGTAATCGCTGATAAAATCCTGGTGCGCGTAGCTGCGCTTGAACACCACGTGTTCCCGCACCGCTTGCCCGGTTAAACGCTCCAGCCGTTGCATTACCAAATCATAGTATTTTTCGCGGGTGGTTTCGTTATCTTCCAAATCCGGTGCTACCGGAATCAGGATAAATAAATTTTCGCAGCCGGGCGGCGCTACCGAAGCATCGGTAACCGATGGCGCAGACACGTAAAACAGCGGGTTGGTGGGCCACTTCGGATTCTCATAAATTTCGCGGGCATGCGGCTCAAAATCCTCGTCGAAAAACAAGTTATGATGCTGCAAATTTTTCACCCGTTTGTTTATGCCCAGGTAAAATATTAACGACGAAGGCGCCATAACCCGTTTTTGCCAGTAAGCCTCCGAATAACTCCGCTGGGCCGGCAACAACAATTTTTCTTCTACGTGGTGATAATCGGCCCCGGCCACTACAATATCGGCCGCAAAAGAGTCAGTGGCGGTAATTACCCGGGTTATATTTTTCTTTTCAGTTTCAAACGAAGTTACCTCCTGGTTGTAAGCAAAAGTTACGCCTTGCTGCTTTGCCAAAGCTTCCATGCCTTCCACAATTTTATACATACCGCCCATGGGGTACCAGGTTCCCAAAGCAATATCAGCGTAGTTCATCAGGCTATACAGGGCCGGGGTATTTTGGGGCAAAGCCCCCAGAAACAGTACCGGAAACTCCATCAGCTTGATTATTTTGTCGTGCCGGAAAAATTTACGAACGTGCCGGTGCATCGACTGAAAAACATCTAACCGGAAAACATCCAGCATTAATTTCCAATCCAGAAATTCGGTTAAGGAGCGACCGGGTTTATAAACCAGTTTATTAATGCCTACTTCGTACTTGTAAGCAGCCTGTTTCAGAAAAGTTTTTAAGCGGGCACTGCTACCGGGCTCCAGCGACTCAAATAATTGGTAAAGCTGGGGCAACTGCGCCGGTATGGGCATGAAATCATCTTCACCGAAGATAATGGTGTAGGACGGATCCAGGCGCTGCAGTTGGTAAAAGTCGGCGGTGGTTCTGTTGAATTTATTAAAGTATTTTTCAAACACATCGGGCATCCAGTACCAACTGGGCCCCATATCGAAGGTAAAGCCTTGGGCAGAAAACGAGCGGGCACGGCCTCCCGGCCGGTCGTGTTTTTCGAGCACCGTAACCCGAAAACCACTTTGCGCCAGACTCGTAGCGGCAGCCATGCCGGAAAAGCCGGCCCCTATTACCACTACATTTTTCTGCGCTGCCATAAGTGTTAAACCAATATTAAGAATGCTAGATTACGCAAATCCGGCCCGGAAAGGCCATAATCAAAAAAGAAATGTTTATAAAAGAACTTAAACAACCGGATTATAAACCCGGAGCTTATCTTTTAGCTCCTTACGGGCAATGTGGATGCGGTTTTTTACCGTACCAATCGGAATTTGCAGGTGTTCAGCAATTTCGAGGTATTTATAACCGGTATAATACATCATAAAAGGTTTCCGGTACTCATCGTTCAGGTGTTCAATGGCCTGGTTAATGTCGTTCAGGGCAAAGCTGGAAACAGCGTTGTTTTGCGCCACAAAACGGTCATCGGTGTTCAGGAAAGTTATTTGGTCGGTATTATCGAGGGTAGTGCTGCGCTTGGTAATTTTATTATAATTATTAATAAAAGAGTTGCGCATAATGGTATATAACCAGGCTTTCAAATTAGTCCCGGCTTTAAATTTTTCTTTGTTCTGCAACGCTTTCACCAGGGTTTCCTGAATCAGGTCCTTGGCATCGTCTAAATCGCGGGTAAGATTAAGGGCAACGGGTTTTAGGGAGTAAGAGAGGGTTTGAACCTGGTTGGTAAATTCAATTGCAGTCATTCTGTTTAGAGTTAATAGCCAATCACTAAACAATAATACTAACTTTATTTAAATAAGTTGCTATTATGTTTAACTTTTTTTTACACAGATTAAACAAAATATTTTTTTTGGCTATTCCAGGTTCGTCCTACACCCTTAACATACGTTTTTATCGGGTTCTACAGACATAAAATATTGATTTTAAGTTAAATAAAATTTAGTAGGCAAATATAAACCCGGAAAGCACCCATCCGGAAAGTAAAAAAAACAAGAGAGAATAAATTTATAGTAGTATTAAGGGGTTGGTTCGCGGCAATGATTTGCGTCTGGCTGCGCTAACCTGAGTTTTGTGGCGAATGCTAAATAAGCAGCCCGACTTTTCCCTGGAGGTAACAGATCCTTCGGCAAACGCCGGAAAGCCACCAGCATACTTTAAAGTGCCAGTACTGTTTTATAAGAATATTATTTAGACACGTCCTGAATGTGCCCGATAAATTCCGGCAAAGAAGTTATGCGCACAATATTGGGAGGAAAGATGAGATGTTCGAATTGTACCTGGTGACCGGCCAGGTAAACAATAATTTCGTTGGCCAGACAGGCTAAGCGGTTAATATAATCCTGTACTTTGTCGCGCTCGGGCATGTAAGTAAAGGCCGTACATATAAAATGGGGCTTATAAAAATTTACGCAAATTTCTAAATCCGGGAAAGGCAGATTCTGGCCCAGATACATCACGTGGTTGCCCCGGCTGCGGATAACGTAATTACTAAAAAGTAATCCAATTTCGTGCAGCTCCCCTTCGGGCAAATACAATAAAAAACGCTGGGATGTTAGCTTTTCCGGAATCACCTGCCCGTCGATGGCTACCAATAACTTCTGCCGGATCAGGTTGCTGATAAAATGCTCGTGCGCGGGGTTAATGCTGCCGGTTTGCCACAATAACCCGGTTTTTACCAGAAAAGGACAAATAATATCGAGCATGGTTTTCTCCAGACCTCTTTGCAGAATGGCAGTGGTCAGTAGTTTATCAAACTTCTGCTCATCCATTTCCATCATGGCCAGCAACAAGCCATTTAACTGCTGCGGATAAGCGATGTTGCCTTGGGTCAGCGTGAGCACTTCGTCTGCTATTGCCTGCTCCGACATTTTGGCAATGCGCGATATTTTATATCCCTGTTCGTTCAGAAAGGAGATATTCAGAATATTTTTTAAATCCGTATCGTCGTAAAAGCGGATGTTGGTCTCAGTGCGTTTGGGTTGCAGAATACCGTACCGTTGTTCCCAAATACGGATCGTGTGCGCTTTAATGCCTGATAAATGCTCCAGTTCCCGGATTGAATATTGCGCCACGTTCGTTTAATTATTTTTAATTTTCTTTTTGCGGGCTAACGCAAAATATTTAGTTGGTACCCATAACATACCAAATACCTCGGAGCCTTCGCGCCCGGTGGTTTTATGGTGTACCTTGTGGCCAATGTTAAGCGCTCTTAAATAAGTATTAGAGGTATTTTTAAATATTTTAATGCGCCGGTGAATAAAAATATCGTGCACCAGAAAATACGTTAAACCATACAAACTAATGCCCGTGCCAATCCAGAAGCGGTAATCCAGGTTTTCGCTGCCGTAAATAAAAAACAGCATAGCCAACACACCATAATACAGAAAAAACAAATCATTTTTTTCAAAAACATGGTGGTGCCGCACATGGTGTGAGCGATGCAAAAACCATAAAAAGCCGTGCAAAATATATTTATGGGTAAACCACGCCACCCCCTCCATGAGCAAAAATGTGCCTAACACGATGCAAATATTGGTGAGCATACTTTTACAACCTTAAAGTATTTAATATGTTTTTAATTCTACTTTAATTTTATTTTAATAACTACAGGTTTACCACCAGAATTTTTCTTTCTGTAAAAAAGCCGCCATACCGCGCTGGCAATCGGCTGTGCCGCGGGCCAGCGCATTCATTTCGGCGGCGTAGTGCAGTCCCCGGTTCAGTTTCATGTCGGGCAACCGGTACAACATTTCTTTTACCATCTCCATACTCTGGGCCGAATTTTCCCGGCAAAGCTTTTGGGCAAAATCGAACACGGCCTGGTTCAGGTCGGCGGCCGGAACAATGTTATTAATTAAACCAATTTCCCGGGCTTTTGCCGCCGACACCAAATCGCCGGTTAATAATAATTCTTTTGTGCAGGCTTCGCCAATTTTGCGCAGCAGAAAAACACTGACAATGGCCGGCACGAATCCGATTTTTACTTCAGTATAACCAAAATTAGCCTCCGGCACCGAAAACACCAGGTCGCAGATAGAAGCCAACCCGCAGCCCCCGGCAATGGCGTGGCCGTGCACTTTGGCTATTACAACTTTTTTAAGGGTATAAATTTGCCGGAATAATTGCATCAGGTGCGAAGAGTCGTACAAATTCTCGTCGAACGTATTCTGGGCCAGGGTTTGCATGTAAGCTAAATCTACGCCGGCGCAAAATACCTCGCCGGTAGCCTGCAATACCACTACTTTGCAAGATTCGTCGTTCTCGGCAAAATCAAAAGCGTGTTTTAACTGGCGCACCACTTCAAAATTGAGGGCATTCCTCTTTTCGGGGCGGTTTAAAGTTATGTAGCCCACCCGTTCTACCACGCTGTACTGTACGTATTCCATTTTCCCGAATTTTAATTTTTAAGCGGCAGCAACTGCACCAGGGCGCCGCTTTTGTTTAGATTATAACAATTAATACCGGCTTTGGTTAATTTCTGTTCCACCCGTTGCTGATAAGGCCGGCTGTTGGTGCCATCCAGGATTACGGTGGTATTCTTTAAGGCAGGCGCCAAGGCATCTACCGCCAGATAAGGCCGGTTAGAAACCAGCAAATAGGTAGGTTTTACTTTCTGCAGCGTTTGTGCATCCAATGGTCGGCGGCAAAGCAGTATTTTTACACCCTGCCACTGCAGTAACTGGTTACCATCGGGCAGTTGCATAGCCGGAATGGTTTCAGGGATTTTTTTTCCTAAGGTATCGGTGTGGGTAACAGTAAGGCCTAACTCCTGCCAATGCGGCTGAATAATATACTGATGATTTTTCGGATTAGTGTAAAAAGCGCTGTCGGCGAGCAGTTGGCCCTGATGGCCCGAGATAAAAGCCAGTGCAGTAGCGCGGGGCACCTGGTATACCACTAACAACTGGTTAGCCTGCCGCTGATTAGTCGCTTTAATTTTTAAGCTCGAAAAAAGCAAGAACACCCCCGCAAATAAAGAGAAATAAATTAATTTTTTCCGGGCGAAGAACAAACCCAGCAGGCCTAGCAAGCCATACAACACCCACGTTTGCAGCGTTGTCAGGCTGATGCCTTCTATCACCGGAAATGGTGCCTGCAGCAGCCAGGCATTGCTTTCGTGCATAAACCGGAGCAGCCCCGTTAAAACCCAACCCAGGAAAACCGGCACCATGGGCAACCAGGAAAGCGCCAGCAACAGCAAACCCACCACCAGCGCCCCACTCGATACGGTAATAGCCACCACATTAGCCGCCAGAAAATAAACCGGGAACTGGTGAAAATAATAAAGCGTGAGCGGCAGCGTGGTTAGTTGGGCAGCCACGGAAGCACAAAGCATTTTCCAGAGAAACCGTGCCACGTACGTTTCGGGAGCCAGCCAGCTCTCAAATATCGGGCTGAAATACAAAATGCCCAGCACCGCCAGAAACGACAACTGAAAACCCACCTCTATTAAAAAATAAGGATTGTACAGCAGCAGGAAAAAGGCGGCGGCGGCCAGCGTATTGTAAATATTGGTTTGCCGGCGAAAGGTTTCGGCCGCCACCAGCAACAAAAACATACCTACCGCCCGCAGTACCGAAGCCGACAAAGCCGTAACAAAGGCATAGGAGCCAAAAATACCCAGCAGTACCAGAAACCGGAACCATTTAAAACCGCGCTGCCGGCTCCATTTACCCAGCAAAAGATTAAGTACGTAAAAAATAACGCCCACGTGCAAACCCGAAACAGCCAGTACGTGCATGGTACCCGACTGGGAATAAGCAGCTTTAATATCTTCGGGCAGAAAATCTTTGATGCCCAGCAACAGGGCCGCCGCTACGCCATATTCCCGCTCCGATGGCATAGCCGCCCGTAACCGATCATCTAAATAATTCCGGACTCCAATGCTCCAGGCCTTTAACCTATTACCCGGCTCGTACCCCACTTGTATGAACCAAGGGCCCGGCAAATATTGCTGGTAATATACCTGGCTGTTGGCCAGATAACGGCGGTAATCAAACTGGGCCGGGTTCAGGGGTGGTTTTACCGGCTCCGGCGCACCTTTTACCAGCAGCACCGCGCCGTAACGGAACGGCATTATCTCCTGCGCCCGCTTTATTGTTAGCCGCACTTTACCCGCCGCCGGCTGCCAGGTTCCCGCCCGTTTTACGGCTTTAACTTGAATAATAGAACTAACCGAGGTAGGTTTTTGGGTAATGTAATCATCCACCACCCCCACATAATGGCTAATAGCATCGTTGGATGGTGCTAAGTTTACAGGCTGTTGTCGGGAAGTGAAGGTATGTGTAACCAGGTAACCGGCCGCCGCGAGCAGCAGCATACCCGTAATACCCGCCAGGTTATTCAGGTGCACCGACTTGTTTTTCCGGGACAGATAATACAGGAATAAATATAATACCAATAACAGCCCGGCGAGCAGACTGACCGGCAAAGCCAATTCATTCGCCTGCAAATAAGTTAAAATGCCGGCGCTAAAGAAAAAAATAAGGCGTAAGAAAGGATAAGGCCCCCACCTAATCACGCAGTATCATTTTAAAATGCTCAATATCGCACTCGGTAAATAAATCGCCAACGGTTTCGAAACCATGACGGGTGTAAAACGCAACGGCCGGCAACTGGGCGTGCAGGTAAACCCCTTTCTCGGGGTGCCTGGCTTTTACGTCCTGCAGCACCTTGTGGAGCAAGTGGCTTCCTACTTCTTGGTTCCGGTACGCGGGCAAAACGGCAAAACGCTCCAGTTTAATGCCTTTATCGGTTTCCCGCCAGCGCGCCGCACCACAAGGTATTCCGTTGCAGGTGGCTAAATAATGGTGCGCGGTTTTTTCGTACTGGTCGTATTCGTCTTCACTGGGCACACCTTGTTCTTCCACAAAAACTTTCTCGCGAATGGTAAAAGCGGCGTCCAGGTCGCGGATGTCTTCTATTTTACTTACCAGAATTCTGTTTTGCACTTATTTTAATTAAATTTTTAATGATGTAATACGTAAAATTTGCTCTTTTGTAATGGGGAAGTAAGGCTGTAATTTAGGTCTTTTGAAAGATTACATCTTTCAAGGTTTAGGTGCTAACTAGCTTTACATGCCTAAGAAGCCTCCCGCCCGGCGGGGCCCGTTTGTTCACTCGGGCTGCTCATCTTTCCTTTCCTCCTGCGTCGGAATGCTGCGCACCGGAAACCCAGAAGAGCATCTTCCAAAAGGCCCTCATCGCCCAAACTGATGTAGTCTGCCTGTAGATACTGCCATTCTGGTCAAATATTATTTGGCGTACAGCATGGTTTGGTAGGGCAGAAACCGGTAAAATCAAAACTGTCATTCTAAAGGAAATTTATTGGCACGTGGCTAATAAATTTCCTTTAGAATGACAGCTTAGATACTAAAAAAATTTACTCGCCGGTGTTCGCGCTTTCGGCGGTGCGGTAGCTGTTGCGGGGGCGGTAATCTTTATCCCGCTGGTTCCCGTTGCTGCTCAGGGCATTTTCTTCGGCTTTGGTATAAGCCTCAATAATTTCGCGTACCAGGCGGTGGCGCACCACGTCTTCCGGCTTCAGTTCTACCATTACAATACCCTTCACGTCGCGCAGAATATGTATGGCCTCTATTAAGCCCGATTTCTGTTTCGTTGGTAAATCTATCTGCGAGCGGTCGCCGTTAATCATTACCTTCGAGTTCGGGCCCATCCGGGTCAAAAACATTTTAATCTGCATCGGAGTGGTATTCTGAGCCTCATCGAGCAACACAAACGCATTGTTCAGGGTGCGGCCGCGCATATACGCCAGCGGTGCTATTTCAATTATTTTGTTTTCGTAATAATATTTCAGCTTCTCCACCGGAATCATGTCTTCCAGGGCATCGTAAATCGGGCGCAAATAAGGGTCTACTTTATCTTTCATATCGCCGGGCAAAAAGCCCAGGTTTTCACCAGCTTCTACAACGGGGCGCGAAATAATAATTTTCTTAACCTCCTTGTTTTTTAAAGCCCGCACCGCTAATGCTACCGAAATATAAGTTTTACCAGTTCCGGCCGGCCCCAAGGCAAACACCAGGTCGTTTTTATCTACGGCATCTACCAGGCGCTGCTGGTTCGGACTTTTGGCTTTTATTACGCCACCCTTGCTGCCGTACAACAAAACATCCTGCGACGACGGGTGCGGAATTTCGTCTGGCGCGTCCAGGTCCGGTGATATATATTTATCCACGTTGGTGTGGGTTATTTTGCCAAATTTATGATAGTGCTCGATGAGCGAAGAAAGAATCTCGTTAATCTTCGTTATTTCGGGCGTCTTACCCTGAATTTTTATTTCGTTGCCCCGCGAAATAATCTTGCTGCTCGGAAATGCGGCCGCGAGTTGCTTAATATTCTGATTCTCAATTCCCAGAAAATCTATCAGGGATATATTTTCCAGGGTTATAATTTTTTCTACCAAATTACTTCAGGTCGTTAGCTTGATGAATGAATTTATTTCTTCTAAAATATTTCTACTTTTGCAATTAACAAATATTGTGCAAATTTAATTCGTCTTTATGGCTTTGATTACGTTTTTATCTGACTTTGGATATACTGATCACTACGTAGCAGCTGTTAAGGCAAGTATTCTGAAAATAAGCCCCCACGCTCAGATTCTGGACATTTCGCACCAGATTGAACCCTTTAATATTGCCCATGGCACCTACGTGCTGCAGTCTGTTTTTCAGGACTTTGCCGAGGGTACGGTACACCTGGTGGCCGTCGATTCGCAGGGCAGCGCCGATGGCCGGTACCACGCCATAAAGTACAAAAATCATTATTTTGTGGCCGCCGATAATGGCATTCTGTCATTACTGACCGACTCGCAGCCCGAGGTGGCAGTAGACCTGGATGTAACCGGCGTATTGTCGCATCCGGCCAAAGAAGTGCTGGGCCCCGCCGCAGCTTTCCTGGCCCAGGGCGGCGACATTCGGGAGCTAGGCCAGGAAACCACCGGAATGCGCGAACTCCTGAACCGCCAGCTCCGCCTCAGCGACCACAGCATTACGGGCCACGTAATTCACGTAGACCATTACGGCAACCTGATAACCGATATTACCCAAGATAGCATTGATGCCATTGGCCACGACCGCCACCTGACCATTCGGTTTGGCCGCGAAACCGTAGATCGTATCAGTCCGAATTATAATACCGTAGACGAGGGCGATAGTGTATGCGTTTTTACGAGCGCCGGACGCCTGGCCATTGGTATTAACAAAGGCAATGCCTCCGAATTACTCGGCCTCCATTACGATTCGCGCGTAGATATCAACTTCTACCCGGCAACTTAAGGATTGATTGCCGCTTATTATTACTTAGTTGTTGAATATTGGTGGTTGGTTGTAAACCGGAAGTGATTAGTTGCAGCAGCCTGGTTGCTGAAAGCTAAAACTACTTCCTGACAACTAACACCAAAATACTAAACCCTGAACCATGCAAAATTATTTCGAGTTTTACGGCATTCCGGAGAGCTTTTTGCCCGACGAAAAACTGATTAAACAAAAATATTACGAACTGAGCCGCCAGTTCCACCCGGATTTTCACGCGAACGCAACCACCGAAAAGCAAAGCGAAACCCTGGCCCTTTCCACGCTGAACACCAACGCTTACCGCACCCTCAGCCACCCCGATGCCCGCATGAAATATATGCTGGAGCAGCATGGGCTATTGGAAGAAGGCAAAAACAACGAACTGCCCGCCGACTTCCTGATGGAAATGATGGAAATAAACGAGCAACTAATGGAGCTGGAGTTTGACTTTGACGAAGCCGCCTTTAAAAAAGTAAGCCGGGAAGCTACCGGCCTGGCCGCTACCCTCGATGCCGATATATTACCCACGCTGCAGCAATACCCTATGCTCGAAGGTTTTACGCGCGACGAAGCCCTGCAACAGGTAAAAACTTACTATTTAAAGAAAAAATACTTGTTGCGAATTCAGGAAAGTTTATCTAAGTTTGCATCCCGATCCTGAAAACAGAGCCTCTAATTTGGTCAGTTCGACCCCGGCTCTGGGTACTGTTGGATTGGTGACTACCTGCCCAGATGGCGGAATCGGTAGACGCGTTGGTCTCAAACACCAATATCTTCACGGATGTGCCGGTTCGACCCCGGCTCTGGGTACAAAGCCTTGTAAGTTAATAACTTGCAAGGCTTTTTTTGTTTTCGGGATAATTTGCAGGAGCCATTTACGCAATAGTATAAAACAGCCTTACTTAAATATTCATGCCATTCAGTTGGTTGGTATTGTAGAGTAGAATATATTAACTAATAAAAGACAGATATTTAAAGTGTCAAGTGATAACACCTGACACGGCAAAATTACTAAAAACTCATATATGGATTTTATACCTTACTCTTTAAGAAATAGAATACCTACGGATGTCTATACTTATGATTCATTTACAGAAAAGTTTAAAAACCAAATTATTCTAATTGCACGGGATTTCTTTTTTGATAATGTTTTTAATTATGCTGGGGAAGATTATATAATTGAACTTCATGATATGATTTGTCATGCGCATGGCAAATTATCTCTTCCTAAAGTAGGATATAACAGTGATACAATTCTTGGTAGAATTGAAGGTTATTTTAAAGAATTAAATCAACCAGAATTAATACTTGATATAATTGAATTCTATTGCGTCGAATTTACAGAAGCTGATGAATGCACAAAAGCGCAGTTCGGGCATCTTAGCACCTCAACTTTAGTGGAGGATGCCATTAGTAAGATAAATAGAAGATTTAAAGAAAATGGGTTAGGATATGAGGTTGTAAATAATGAAGTCATAAAGATTGATTCCCAAATATTACATTCTGAGGTTGTCAGACCGGTTCTACATTTCATACATAATGAAGTATTCAAAACAGTTGATAATGAATATAGGCTAGCATACGAACACTACCGAC
This sequence comes from Adhaeribacter aerolatus, assembly GCF_007991635.1. Lineage (GTDB taxonomy): Bacteria > Bacteroidota > Bacteroidia > Cytophagales > Hymenobacteraceae > Adhaeribacter > Adhaeribacter aerolatus. The sequence continues at coordinate 66,687 of NZ_BJYS01000006.1, forward strand.
ACGGGAACTTCCCAGATTGTTTATCAAACTGCGGCAAAGCTTTTGAATCAACGTTAAAAATTATTTGTGATAAGAAAGGCTGGGTTATTAAGCCAGGAAAAGAACAAGCTAGGCACCTTATTTTACTGTGTTTAGAAAATGATTTAATACCAAAATACCTTCAAGAACATTATACTAGTCTAATAAAGGTATTTGAAAGCGGTGTTCCAACTATTAGAAATAATGATGGTGGCCACGGCGCAGGAACAGAACAACGAAATATTCCTGAATACTATGCTAGCTATATGCTTCATTTAACTGGAACTTCAATAAAATTATTTACCGATGCCTACCTGGCAAGTATTTGAAAAAATGAAATCGGTTTTGCCGCCGTGTCAGGTTTTATCACCTGACACTCACCCCAGCTGTTTGTAGTCTTTCGCAGGAGACTGCAAATTTTAGATTAAATTAGAAGTCTCCGACTTCTTGCCAGTTGAAAACTCGCCTTTAACTAGGCCCAATCTACACCCGCTGTTTTAAGTCCTGAAAAAACAGTAAAAGAGCCGAAAATAAAGCTTAGGTTATGAATTTAATATTTTCTATATTTCTTCGCAACCACCTTTAAACTAAGCCCTTATGACTTCTTTAACCGGCAAAAAATATTTACTCCTGGTCGGGCTGGTACTTGCGGGTATTAGCTGTAAAAAAGATACCCTGGCGGTAAAAACCACGCCCGATTCCGACAACATCACCAATGCCCGCCCCACCGCGCCCACCCCGGCTCCAACCGTGGCCGTTACCGATTCTACTTACAACCCGGATAATACCACGCTTACACAAGGCGGCTGGACTTTGTATTTCGAAGATAATTTTGACAACCTGGATTTAACCAAATGGAACATCTGGACCGGCGGCGCCTTTAACAATGAGTTACAATATTACCAGCCCCAGAATGTAGCCGTGACGAAGGGTAAATTATTAATATCAGCCAGAAAAGAAACCGTAACCGGCCCTACTACCCCCTTTGATACCACACCTAAAACCTTTCAGTACACCTCGGGCCGCCTGGAAAGTAAAAAGAATGTATCGGCCAGTACTGCTACGCCCCGGGTACGGATGATGGCCCGGCTTAAACTGGCCAGCGGTTACGGCATGTGGCCGGCATTCTGGAGTTACGGCGACCCCTGGCCAACACAGGGCGAAATTGACATGGTGGAAGCCCGGGGGCAGGAGCCTACTAAATACCAGACCAACTACTTTTACGGCAAAACGGCTAACCGCAACGTGGTACGTAACGCTACCGGCTACCTAACCGCCGACACCGACTTAACCGCCAGCTACCATGTTTATGAACTGATTTGGGAAAAAGATAAGCTCACCTCTTACCTGGATAGCAAATTAGTGGAGGAAAAAACCAGCGGCGGCTACATACCCAGTTTGTTTGGCAAATCCGAAAGAATTACTTTAAACTTAGCAGTAGGCGGCGGCTTCTTCAATAACCTGGATCCGGCCCAAATTAAAACCGGCACTTTTTACATCGACTGGGTAAAAGTATTTACTGCCTTATAAGCGGCTGCCTAAAAATAATGGTTGCCCGCCTCCTAAGCTACCTCCCTTAAAGTTTAGGACGAAACCCGGGCTTATCTACCCGGTAGCATCACCATTATTTAATTGCGGTTGGCAAATAGTAAATGAAAAAAAGGAAGCCAAAATGACTTCCCTTTTCACTTAAAAAACCAAAAAACATTAACTGCAAACCAATAAATATTAGTTGTTGCAGCTAACGTAGTAAATATTTGCAAATATATAATTTTTGATATATATTAAAAATTATTTTCCTAGTTTTGAATATTACCCAGGAGTAAATATTGCCCTTGATAAAAAACTTTATGATTGTTGTGCTGGAAAGATGCTTTAATTAGAAAATCAAGAAGGTAATTTACCCTTTGCTGCTTGTAAGGCTATTTAAATATTCATTTTTAAAAGGTTAAAGAGTATATTTAAGGATGATACCTAACGTACCCTGGTATAATATGGTAAGTGTCTGCTTTTTAATAATCGTTAACGCCCTGTAAAACAAAAAGCCGGTTAGCAGTAGTGCTAGCCGGCTTTTTGTTGTTTAAACGAAGGCAATAATTATTTTACCGCTGCAAAAGCAATCGTTTATGAACAACCTGGCTGCCATAGGTGAGTTTGGCTAAATATACGCCGCTGGCATATTTACTGCCATCCCACGAAACCTCGTTGTGCTGACCGGCTTTGGCCGCTCCTTTGTATACGGTTTCCAGCAAAACACCCTGTAAAGTGTATATTTCAATCGCGGCTGTCTCGGCAGTTGCTAAGATAAACGACAGGTTAACGGCTTTTCCGAAAGGATTCGGATAGGCATTAAAAGAAGTATTCCCATCGGCTACTTGCTCCAACAGCGTAGTTGCGGGGTTTTTACCCGATAATAGGTTATTGGTGGCCGGTACAAACGGCGCTAAGCGGTTACCGCCAATGGGCCGCTCTAGGGCGCCATCCGGCAATTGCCAGCCTACTGCTAAATTATCTTCGGCATAGGCGTCTTTGTGCAAGGCCTCAATGTAGTACCGTTTGCCGGCTTCCAGCCGAATAGCTGCTGATTTTTGCGAGGGGTATCTATCCCACTGGCGCGAATCGGTCCAGCCGATTATTTCGGCAATTTTGCGTTTATTGCCCGGGTTAGCATCCGTGCTGAGCCACAGTTCAACGTTATCGTCGCCGGAAACAAAGAAGGTATAATTACCAGTTTGGGGCGGACAAACATAACCCCGGATGCGGCTGCCGTAGTAATCGCGAATATTTTTCGGACTTTCAAATAAAGTAAGCTGACTGGTACTTGATGGCGTGGTATTTACCGGAATGGCTGATACCGCATTACCATTGATATTATTCCATTGCTCCCGTAAAATAGTGCCCGTGGCCGCACAGTTGCTAGGAGCAGGGGCTGGGGCTGGCGCTGGTGCCTGCTCCGGAGCCGGTGCAGAGGCGGCCGCAAACGGCGATAAACGGCTGCCGGCAATTGGTCGCTCCAGGGCCCCGTTCGGCAACTGCCAGCCTACTGCCAGGTTGTCTCCCCCATTACCATCTTTCTGTAAGGCCTCGATGTAGTAGCGCTTGCCGGCTTGCAAGGTAATGATTGCTGATTTCTGAGAAGGAAATTTATTCCACTCGCGGGAATTTGTCCAACCCGATAAGGAGGCAATTTTGCGTTTATTACCCGGGTTTTCATCGGTGCTTAACCACAGTTCAGAATTATCGTCGCTGGCGATGAAAAAGGTGTAGCTACCAGATTGCGGCGGGCAAATATAGCCCCGGATACGGCTGCCGTAATTATCCGCTATGTTGGTTGGCCCCTCAAACAAAGTAAGCTGACTCGTAACGGATGGCGTTGTGTGTACCGGAATAGAAGCAACGAAGTTACCAGCAATGTTATTCCATTGTTCGCGCAAAATGGTACCTGTAGCCAAACAGTTACTGGGAGCCGGGGCAGGTGTCGGCGTGGAGGATGTGCCCGTGGCAAGTGTTATTATTATCCGTTTGTAAGATACCAAAGCCGGCGATCCGGTATCGGTTACCTCTAATATAATGTGCAGCGTTTTCGGGCTATCGACAGTTGGCGCTACCAAACTAGCCGTTTTACTACTGCTATTCTGAATATTAACCGTGTGCGGGTAAGTGCCTGCATCTTTGTATTGCCACCACCGGTAACTTAAGCCGTTACCATCCGGATCGGTGGTGCCATTAGCATCTAAGGTTATGGTTTGTCCGCCTCTGGCGGTCAGGTTTTCGCTTACATTAAGCTTAATGTTGGGCTTATGGTTAGCGCCGCTAAAGCTACTGGCCACGCACCAGTCCATCCGGGCCTGAAAATCGCGGTTTGCTTGTTCAATCCATCTGGTCAAAGGCTTTTTTACATCGCCGTCATCCTGGGCATCTACGTAAACATTGGCCAGATTAGGCGCCTTCACGAAACGACCACCCCAGCCCCCATAAGTAGGATTTTCGTGGTTCCGTAAGCCATTATTCAGGGTGTATAAAAAAGCCGGCGTATCGCCCTCGCTTACGTACACTTGCGGATAAAGTGCTCCCAGCGGCCCATGGTTATTTTTTATATGCCAGGTTATAAAATTAGCGGTATGTGGTAAGCTGTTGTAATCCCAGGTACCAAAAAAGGACCTGTTGTACACCATGGTAACTTTTGGGTGGTAATTTTCAATGTAATTTCCGGCATCGTCCTGGTACCAGATATTATACATCACCACTTTCGAGATGGCCCGGTCGTATTCGGACGGATACTCTTTTTTTAACTTGTAAAAAGCTCTGGCTGCCGTATTGCCACCGCCCCAGGCCTGAATATGCACCGGACTAGGATCCGGGTTTAACAAAACCTCTACAATCCGGTCTGATCCGGGCGTATTGGGCCAGTTATCCGGTTTATAAACAACGCGGTGGCCGGGATTTTCCTCTATATACAACAGACCATCCAGGTGGCTGGGATCTTCATCCCCTACAAAACTTTTACGCCGGATTTCAGCAGCCGTTGGGTAGTTGGGGTTGTGCTTAATCAGGTTCGGGTACACGCGCTCGTAAGCCGTTATCTGCTTTTCCAGCCAGTCTTCCCGGCTATGCCCGTGGCGTTGAAACACCGAATTTGTTTCGATAATAGCCTGCAGATTAACTTCACTGGTATAAAGTAAAAACCGGATCATAGAACTATGATCATCAATTTCGCCATCGGTCATTACAATTACACGGGGTCTGTCATTAGCTATAGCTCCATTCGTCCATAACAGGGCAGAAACGGAAAGCAGAAAAAGTATAAATGTTTTATTCATAACAAGTTAGTGGTTGGTTCTTAGGTTGTTTTTGGTTGGTGATGCAAAGTTTAGCGTCCTTTGGATGCCGTACATTTAGGTTTAAGGAAACATCCGGTAGTCAGAGGGTTGTATCAATGGCATTCTGAAAGCAGGAGGTTTCCAATTTATGCAGGTAGGCAGATCAGAAACGGGAAGGCTTTTTATTAAAAGGCAATTTATCCGACCGCTTATATTACTTACTGTCAGCATCGTGCTATTATGTTGATTTAAATAGTCGGTACCAGCAGGCCTTTCAGCTAAATCTATCATAAGGTTCTATCAGGTTAAATAATTCTATCAGGTTAAGTAAATTGAATAAAAACCACTTACAAAAATTATCATTTAGGCTAAAAAGTCATTACAAAAGAATTTAAGTTTAAAACAAGCATCAAAATTTCAATATTTATACCGTTATTGGTAAATCCATTTTAAACAAGTTAAAGCTTCAGCTATCACCATAAGTCCATGTCTAAACGCAGGATTTTATTATTTATTCCACCTTCATAAATGTTCTTGTATAGAGCATAGTTAATTTAAATTTTTCTTCATCTAAGCTGACAAATATAGAGGCATAATTTTTAATCCGCCAAAAAAACACCTGAAAGATTATATTATTTTTCAATATTTTGTACTTTATTTAAAAATTTCGAACTTAAATAAAGTTGGTTTTCTTATTTATGGAGTCATCAGATATTACCCTTTAAGACTATTCCTATACCCATTTAGGTAATTAAAGTAAATTCACACTTTAGAGACTTAAAATAACTATAATCTTATAAAATAAGATGATTAATTCACAACCAAATCTCTCTAAAAAAGCATCTATATTATTTTACATTTTTATAGATTAACGAGCAAGAAACTACCACCTGATTATAGCTGAGCAAAATTTGTATTTTTTGGCTATTATTCTCAATTAGCAGCTTTAAAAGCACTTTATGATAACCGTTTGATATAGGCTAAAATTGGAAAGGAGGAATTAAATCTAATCCTGTTCAAAATTTGGCTGGGAGCACTACTAGGCAGGGGAAATAGTTTAAACATCAACTAAAACACCGCTGCTTGAAATCTGCCGCAGGACGTCTACAATTTTTTAGTTAAGAAGGAAAGTTTCCGATTGCCGGGCAGACAATAATGGATTTTATTTGTACCGCGGGCCAGATTTACAGCAGTTAGACTGAGAAATGAAAAGAGGATTTTCGCCTGTTGTATAAGCCCCTAGCGCAGGAAAGAAAATTAGAGCTTACCGCAGCGCAACGGGGGTATGTACAGTTTAGCAATTTTATTTGAGGAAATATTATTAGAGCGGCTAGCCCGCAGCAAAGCCGGCTGATAGAACGGCGTACCTCACAGGCCGCTAAAAACCTGTGAGGTAGGCTGCATCTGATAATCTGATTGCCTTGGGTTAGGAAGCGGTTTAGATTATTTGGTATAAAACTTTCTCTTAACCTATTCCTCCCGGATCCCGCAGGTTCCAGGGCTTTCACCGACTCGTATTTTGCCTGGTAGTTGTACCAACTACCATTTACTTCCACCGAAATTCCAGCGCAGTTATTAGCTGTTAGTATTGGTCGGCAGAATTTAAATTAGCTGTTATCGCTTGTAATATTTTAAAGCCTGCGGCATTAGCCTTTGTAAATCGGCAATACGGGTTTCGTCGGAGGGGTGCGAAGATAAAAAGGTTGGCGGTGCGCCTCCCCCACCTTTCTGCGAGGCCATTCTTTGCCAGAATGGCACGGCCTGCTGCGGATCGTAACCGGCCATCGCCATAAAAATTAATCCTAAATGGTCGGCTTCCGACTCCTGCTTCCGGCCGTGGCGCAGCATACCTAACTGGCTACCTACGCCAAAAACATTCAGAAACACGTTTTGTGAAGCAGCCGAACCGCCCATAGCCGCCGCTGCCACTGAGCCGCCCGCCTGGGCTGCCACCGCCTGGCTCATCCGTTCTTCGCCGTGTTTGGCAATGGCATGGGCAATTTCGTGGCCCATTACTACCGCCAAGCCCGTTTCGTTTTGGGTAATAGGTAAAATACCGGTATAAACGGCTACTTTCCCGCCCGGCATACACCAGGCATTTACTTGTTTGTCCTGAATTAAATTAAACTCCCACTGAAAGCCCTGCAATTGGCCCGACATATTATTTTGAGCCATATACTGTTCTACTGCCCGCTGAATCTTACCGCCAACCCGTTTTACCATGGTCGCATCGCTGTTATTTAATACCCTGGACGTATCTAATACCTGGCGGTAAGCCTGGTAACTCATCTGCTGCATCTCCCCGCTCGAAACCAGGGCCAACTGCCGCCGCCCCGTAATGGGCACCGTAGTACAAGCTACCATGGCGAGCATCACAACTGAAAAGAATATTTTTCTGAACATCTTTTAATTTTTTTAGTAACACATTTTTTTACCTGGCAATATTATCCGGTAAGATTAAAACGAACCCGGTTAAAGCATCTCGTTGCGCTATTTACCTGTACACCTTTCATGCCAATTGCAGAGTATACGATTTCCTATTCCTAAAATGTTATACGCTTCAGGGCCGGCTAAACCGTCAAAATCTTAAAATCAGATTTTTATGCCCGGAAATATTAATTTATTTTTGACCTGCTTAAATTTAGCTTACCATGAAAATACTAGCCATCGGCCGGAATTACGCCGAACATATCGCCGAACTGAATAATCCCATTCCGGACGAACCGGTTATATTTTTTAAACCCGATACCGCGTTACTCAAAAACAACGATCCGTTTTATTACCCGGATTACAGCCAGGATATTCACCACGAAATAGAAATAGTTTTGCGCATTTCGAAAGAAGGCAAAAATATTGCCCCCAAATTTGCCCTTAAATATTTCGATGCCATTGGCCTGGGTATTGATTTTACGGCCCGCGACCTGCAAGCCAAAGCCAAAAGTAAAGGCCTGCCCTGGACCTTAGCCAAAGGTTTTAACGGTTCGGCCCCCGTGTCGGAGTTTTTGCCGGTTAACGATTTTCCGGATTTAAAAAACATAAATTTCCGGTTGCTGGTAAACGGTCAGGAAAAACAAAACGGAAACACCAGCATGATGCTGAATTCTTTTGAAGATATGCTGGCTTATATGTCCCGGTTTATCACCTTAAAAAAAGGCGACCTGATTTTTACGGGTACGCCCAGCGGCGTTGGCCCCATTAAAATTGGCGATCGGTTGGAAGGATTTATACAAGATAAAAAGCTTTTAGATTTTGAAATTAAATAGTAAAACAAGGTTAGCTTTTTTCAGCCTCCTGTTTCTTTTTGCCTTTAATGGGCAGGCGCAGTTTAACCAATTAGAGTACACCCCCGATTTAGTACCAACGGGTTATTTTGGGTTCCCGATTATGCCGGGGCAGCAAAACTTCCTGGCGGGTAGCATGGGCGAAATCCGGCCGAACCATTTTCACGGGGGCATTGATATTAAAACCAACCAGGTTACCGGCTTGCCGGTTTACGCCGCCGCCGATGGTTATATTTCCCGCATCGAGGTCTCCACCTACGGCTACGGCAACATGATTTACATTACGCACCCCAATGGCCTGGTTACTACCTACGCCCACCTCGAAAGTTTTTCGCCGGCTATTTGGGATTACGTACTGCGCAAACATTACGAGCAGGAAGCTTTTGAATTGCGGTTAAATATCCCCAAAGATATGTTTGTGGTCCGGAAAGGTGACGAAATAGCCAAGTCGGGTAATACGGGCGGTTCAGGCGGCCCACATTTGCATTTTGAAGTGCGCGACGAAAAAAATGCCTTGCTTAACCCACTTAAATATAATTTTCCGGAAATACGCGACGATATTGCCCCGACCTTCAACGCCATTGCCATCAAAACCCTCTCCATCGACAGCCGCGTTAATAACCGCTTTGGCCGCTTCGAATTTACCCCCGTTAAAAATGGTACGGACCTGACCTTGCCCGACACCCTCTCGGCCCATGGCTTAATTGGTTTCGAAGTGTTCGCCTTCGACCGGCTAAACCAGGCCCCTAACAAAAACGGCGTACAGCAGGTCGACATCCTAATAGATGGCAAACCTTTCTATAATCATTTAATTGATGGGGTACCATTTGAATTAAACCGGCACGTTTCCTGGCACATTAATTATGAATATTACAAAACCACCGGCAAAAATTTCCAGAAGTGCTACGTAGACGACGGGAACCGTTTGCCTATTTATAATGCCGGCGCGGGCCGCGGTAAATTACGGGTAGAACCCGGCCGCACGTATGGCGTTACCGTGGTTTTAAAAGACTCGCATAACAACACCACTACCCTGCAGTTTACCTTGCGCGGCGAAAAACCTGCCTACTTTTATACGCCCGGCCCTATGGTTAAAAAGCCTGATTTCAGTTACGAAATAGCCGAGAACTTACTAAAAGTGATAGCCGGCGATACGGCCCGCCAGCCGCAATCCATGCGCTTATTTGTGGGCAAAATGCAGTACGATTTAGTGCCGAGTTATTCCCAAGCCTCCTACGCCGTATACCTCTACGATTTACGCGGGGGCCTGCCCGACTCTATCCGCTGGAATAATCTCACCAAAAAATTCGCTCAGAACCTGGCGGTTCCGGCGGGTACCGAATATGCGTTTACCAACCGGTACATGAATATTATTTTCAATAAAAACTCCCTTTTCGATACGCTCTACCTGCACACCTCCTATAACAACGGCATTTACAGCATCAGCAGCCCGCTTACGCCGCTGTTCCAGCCGGTAAAAGTAACCCTAAAAGCAAACGAAAATATTACCGATAAGAGCAAAGCTGCCGTTTATTATTTGGGCTGGGGCAACAGCCGGGGCTTTTTAGGTGGGGCGTGGGAAGGCGATAATATTACTTTTTCGGCCCGTAATTTAGGTAAATACAAAATATTCAGCGATACCAAGCCGCCTACGGTCCGGTTACTAACCAAATCGCCGCAGGTAATAAAATTAAAAATTGCCGATGATTTATCCGGCGTAACTTCTTTCCGGGCCGAACTAAACGGCGAGTTTCTGCTGATGACATTTGAACACAAAAACGCTACGCTTACCTCGGAGCGCCTGAATAAAGCGGAGCCTTTAGCCGGCGATTTTGTGCTGCGCTTAAAAGATGCCATAGGCAACGAAACCATTTACCGGGTAAAAATTTAACCCGGTAATTTACTTATTGTTTATTTTACAAAAAGCCTGGGATTTTATATCTTTGGGCGCCTCACTTTTAAATATAGCTCTTTATGAAACTAAATATTGGCGATAAAGCACCCGATTTTGCCATTCCGGACCAGGATGGGATTGTCCATAAATTAAGCGATTATCAGGGCCGTAAACTGGTTATTTATTTTTACCCGAAAGACGATACGCCGGGCTGTACCGCCCAGGCCTGCAACCTCCGCGATAATTATTACGATTTGCGCCAGCAAGGCTACGAAATAATCGGGGTAAGCGTAGATGATGAAAAATCGCACCAGAAGTTTATTCAGAAATTTGAGTTACCTTTTACGCTCTTATCCGATACCGATAAAAAAATGGTAGAAGATTATGGTGTCTGGCAAGAGAAATCGATGTACGGCCGTAAATACATGGGCACCATGCGCTATACTTTTGTAATCGACGAAAACGGCACCATCGAAAATATAATTACCAAAGTAGATACCAAAGATCACGCTGCACAGTTGGTCAAAGCTTAATAATTATCCTTATTCGTTTAATTATTAGGCAATAAACTTAATATTTGTTTTTTTGACACTTTTAATTTTAAATAATAATTTACAACTTTCCGCTTTAGAACTAAACACTTAAAATATACCTATGAATCCATTTAATAAAGATACCGAAGAACTCAAAACAATTGCTGCGCAGGTAAGGCGCGACATTCTGCGTATGGTACACGCCGTTAACTCCGGCCATCCGGGCGGCTCTTTGGGCTGTACCGAATTACTGGTATCTCTTTATTTTAAAATAATGGATCATAATCCGGACTTTAAAATGGAAGGCCGCAACGAAGATTTATTCTTCTTATCTAACGGCCATATTTCGCCGGTTTGGTACAGTGTTTTGGCGCGCGCTGGTTATTTTGATGTGAAAGAACTAGCAACATTCCGGAAGTTAGACTCCCGGCTACAAGGCCACCCAGCCACCGAAGAAGGCTTACCGGGCATCCGGATTGCTTCGGGCTCTCTGGGCCAGGGTTTATCGGTAGCAACCGGCGCGGCACAGGCCAAAAAATTAAACAACGACGATAAATTAGTTTACGTGCTGATGGGTGACGGCGAACTGGACGAAGGACAAGTGTGGGAAGCTGCCATGTATGCCCCGCACCACAAAGTAGATAATTTAATTGCTATAGTAGATCGCAACGGTCAGCAGATAGACGGGCCAACCGATGCCATTATGTACCTGGGTAACCTGCATGCCAAATGGGAATCATTCGGCTGGAAAGTATTGGAAACCAATGGTAACGATTTTAATGATCTGCTTCCAACCCTGGAAGAAGCTAAATCGCTCACCAGTCAGGGCAAACCCATCATGATATTAATGAATACCATTATGGGTTACGGCGTTGATTTTATGATGGGCTCGCACAAATGGCACGGCGTTGCACCCAACGATGCGCAGTTACAGGAAGCTTTATTGCAGTTAAAAGCAGCCAACGACGACTATTAATAAAAGCGTCGGCGGCTGATAACCTTTTATTTTGCAAATTGCCACATGCATGCTCCCCGGTATATTTTCTTTTTTTGCCTGCTTATTTGTCTGCTTGGTAGTAGTACCGTTCAGGCCCAGGGAAATAACCGCCCGGAAGTACCCCAGAAAACCCGCATTTTGTTTATGCTGGATATGTCGGGCAGTATGCTGGCAAAGTGGGAAAGCAGCACCCGCACCGAGGTAGCCAAAAATCTGCTGTCGAAACTGGTAGATTCACTGCAGCAATACCAAAACTTAGAGTTGGCCCTGCGGGTTTACGGGCATTTATACGGCCGGGAAAGTAATAATTGCCAGGATTCGAAGCTGGAAGTACCTTTTGCCGAAAACAATGAAAAGCAAATTATTACGCGTTTAAAAACAATTACGCCCAAAGGGAATACGCCTATTACCTATTCCATCACCCAGTCGGCTAACGATTTTCCGGCCGATAAGACGGCCCGGAATATTATTATCCTGATTACCGATGGACTGGAATCGTGCGGCGGTGACCCTTGTGCGGCTTCGCTAGCGTTGCAGAAAAAGAATATTTTTTTACGGCCCTTTGTCATTGGTATTGGCGCCGACAGTCAGTTTGAGCAGCAGTTTTCGTGCGTAGGGCAATATTTTAATGCGGCCGATATAAACGCATTTAACAGCATTCTAAAGCAGGTAGTGGATATTGCATTAAGTAAAACCACGGTGGCTATTGAGTTAAAAGATGATCGCGGCCGGCCCGTGGAAACCAATGTAAACCTGACCCTGCTGAATGCCTTAACCAATGAGCCGGAGTATAATTACGTGCATTACCTGGACCAGAACGGCAAACCCGACAACCTGGCTATTGATGCTGTAATTAGTTATGATTTGGTAATTAATACCTTACCGCCCACCATCCTGCCCCGCCTGGATATAAAACCGGGTAAGCACAATGTGTTTTCGGTACCCATTCCGCAGGGCACTTTGCATCTGCGGCAGGATGGGCCTTCGCCCTACGGGGTGGTACAAGCGCTGGTACGGGAAAATAATTCGGAGAAAACCCTGGTGGCTCAGCCGTTTGGTTCCCGGCAAAAATATTTGACCGGTAATTACGATTTAGAAATATTAACGCTGCCCCGGATTTACATGAAAGATGTTGCCCTCAAAGCCGGCCTGATGACCACGGTTACTTACCCGGCCCCAGGCATATTAAGTATTCCTTCGGATTTGCAGGGTTACGGCAGTTTGTATACTTTGGATAGCAATGGGCAACAGACCTGGGTACATAACTTACCGGAGGTCTTCAGTAAATTAAATTTGCCATTACAACCGGGTAATTACCGGCTCGTTTACCGCAGTAAATTTGCCCGGGGCAGTAAATTCACCGATGTGCAGGATTTTACCATTCGTTCTGCCGTCACGACAACCGTTAAACTATTTACGAAATAAAGATGAAAGATTTCCCTTATACCGAGTCGAAAGATACTCGCTCCGGTTTTGGTGCCGGTTTACACGAATTAGGAAAAACCAACCCCAATGTGGTAGCGCTTTGCGCCGACCTGACCGGCTCCCTGAAAATGGATGCCTTTAAAAAAGATTTCCCGGAAAGGTTTTTCCAGGTAGGTATTGCCGAAGCCAATATGATTGGTTTGGCTGCCGGTATGACCATTGGCGGTAAAATTCCTTTTACCGGTACATTTGCCAATTTTTCTACCGGTCGGGTGTACGACCAAATCCGCCAGTCGGTAGCTTACTCGGGTAAAAACGTGAAAATTTGCGCTTCGCACGCCGGGGTTACCTTGGGCGAAGACGGCGCAACCCACCAGATTCTGGAAGATTTGGGCATGATGAAAATGCTGCCCCACATGACCGTAATTAACCCCTGCGATTTTAACCAGACCAAAGCCGCTACCATTGCCATTGCCGAATACGAAGGTCCGGTTTACCTGCGCTTTGGCCGCCCGGTAGTACCTAATTTTACGCCCGCCGACCAGAAGTTTGAGATAGGCAAAGCTTGGGTATTAAACGAAGGCAAAGATGTGAGTATTTTCGCCACCGGTCACCTGGTGTGGAAAGCCGTACTGGCCGGGAAAATATTAGCCGAAAGAGGCATTGATGCCGAAATTATTAATATCCACACCATTAAACCTTTAGACGAGGAAGCTATCTTAGCTTCAGTTGCCAAAACCCGGTGCGTGGTATCGGCCGAAGAGCACCAGCTGAACGGCGGTTTAGGGGACAGCATCGCGCAATTATTAGCCCGCAAAATGCCGCTGCCGCTCGAAATGGTAGGTGTAAACGATAGCTTTGGTGAAAGCGGTACCCCGGAGCAGTTAATGGAAAAATACCGGTTAAATGAAGGCGCCATAGTAGAAGCCGTACAAAAAGTAATGGCTCGTAAATAATACGTTGTTCGTTCATCGTTATTCGTTGGCCGGATAACATTTTATTCGAACAACGAATAACGAAAGACGAATAACGACCTTTGGAAGACAAAGACTTAGTTCAGAAATTTTTAAACCCTGATAGCCGCAACTTTGCCTATAACCAATTGGTGCGGAAATATCAGCAAAAGGTTTACTGGCACATCCGCAAAATGGTTATCGACCACGACGATGCCGATGATCTGACGCAGGAAACCTTTATTAAAATCTGGAAAAACCTGGAAAACTTCCGCCAGGAATCGCAACTCTACACCTGGATTTACCGCATCGCCACCAACGAGTGCCTTAACTTTCTTTCCTCCAAAAGGCGCAAATTTTTTTTACCTTTAAATGATGTTGCCGCGGAGCTGGCCGAAAAGATTGATGCCACCCCTACCCTGGAAGGCGACGAAATACAAAAAAAATTACAGAAAGCCCTGCTGCGGCTGCCCGACAAGCAACGGTTGGTCTTTAATATGCGTTATTACGACGATTTGACGTACGAGCAGATTTCGGAAATATTAGGTACTTCGGTAGGCGCCTTAAAAGCTTCTTATCATTTGGCCGCAAAAAAAATAGAAGATTTTTTAACCCAACATTAAACCTTAACCTTGATTCTCACTCTAATAAATATGAAACTGGACGAAATACCGAAGAAGAATATTTACGAGGTGCCGGCTGATTATTTCGAAAAGTTACCGGCACAGATGATGACCAGGGTTAATGGCCACCGCCAGGAAAACTCCGGTGTTTTTACTTTTGGAGCTTTGCCTTGGCTGAAGAGCGCTTTAGCCGGCCTGGCTTTGGTTATTTCATTTATTTCTATATTTTTATATAATAGTTCTGAGCCTGGAACTTATACCGGCGAAAGTACCCAAATACTGGCCGCTGTATCGGACCAGGAGGCCATGGATTACTTGCTAACATCTGACCAACTGGATAGTTATGATTTAGCCATGTTGCCCCAGGCAGAACAGGATTTCACCCACGAATTTATTCAGGCTTCGGATGCGGAGCTGGAACGGGAGGTGGAACTAGCCGATTTAGATGAATTAACCTACTAAAATGAAAAAATTACCTTTAAGCTTTATTTTACTTTTTTTAGTAATCAGTGCCAGTACCCAGGGCTTTTCGCAAGATCGGCACCACCCGAGCAAAGAACGTTTACAAAATATTCAGAATGCTAAAATTGCTTTTCTTACCGAAAAGCTTGAATTAACACCAGAGCAGTCGCAGCGGTTCTGGCCTATTTATAACCAACTCGAAACCGAAAGAGAAGCTTACCGCAATAAATGGCGGTCTTTACGCAACGAAAACCTGGATGCCATGAACGATGTTGAAATCCGGAATGCGCTGAACACGCGTTTAAGCTGGCGCCAGGGCGAACTGGATTTAGATAAACAATATATGGACAAATTTCTGCGGGTTATATCGGTACGCCAACTGGCAATGTTATACCGCAGCGAAAGAGAATTTACGCGGGTATTGTTAAAAAAACTGGATGGCGATCGCAGTACCACCGGTAAATAAGCTGCCCCTTTAAAGAAATTATAAAGCCTGAATAAATAATTCAGGCTTTTTTTATGTTCTTTCGTGAAAAAATAAGCTTATGCTTTCGCACCGCCAACTTTTTTTACAACACCAGGCCCAGACTTCCGATTTTCCGCTGATGCTGGAAATCGAAAAAGCCGAAGGCGTTTACCTGTACGACGTTAACGGAAAAGCCTATATCGATTTGATTTCCGGCATTGGGGTGAGTAATATTGGTCACCGGCACCCGCAGGTAATTTCGGCTATCCAGGCCCAGTTAGATAAATATTTGCACCTGATGGTTTACGGTGAGTTTGTGCAGGCGCCCCAGGTACTACTGGCCAATGCCCTGCAGGAAACCTTACCCGCCGCTTTAAATAATACTTACCTGGTAAATTCCGGCGCCGAAGCCGTAGAAGGTGCGCTGAAATTAGCTAAAAGATTTACCGGCCGCACCGAGTTAATTTCGTGTTTTAATTCATACCACGGTTCTACACACGGCGCTTTATCGGTTACCGGCAGCGAAAACTTTAAGAGAAGCTTCCGGCCTTTGTTGCCCGCTGTTACCCATATTTATTATAATTATTTACCCGACCTAAATAAAATAACCCACCACACCGCCGGGGTAATTATTGAAGCTGTACAAGGCGAAGCTGGGGTGCGTTTGCCGGATACCGCTTATATGCAGGCCCTGCGGGAAAAATGTACCCAAACTGGTGCCCTGCTCATCCTGGACGAAATACAAACCGGTTTTGGTCGTACGGGTACTTTCTGGGGCTTTGAAAAGTATGGGATAATACCGGATATTATTTTATGTGCCAAAGGCATGGGCGGCGGCATGCCCATTGGAGCCTTCATCTCTTCCGCCGAGATTATGGGCACTTTTAAAAACGACCCGATACTGGGGCACCTTACTACTTTTGGTGGTCATCCGGTGTCCTGTGCGGCGGCTTTGGCCACCCTAAACGTAATCCAATCCGGTAATCTCTTAAGCCAGGTGGCAGATAAAGCGGCTTTATTCCGGCAATTACTGGTGCATCCTAAAATTAAGGAAATACGCAACAGCGGTTTATTAATGGCCGTGGAATTCGAATCGTTTGCCGTACTTAAACCCATTATAGACAAGGCAATTGCCAAAGGCATTATAACAGATTGGTTTTTATTCTGCGACAACTCTATGCGCCTGGCTCCGCCCCTTACCATTACTCCCGAACAGATAAAAGAGGCCTGCACCCAAATATTAGATGCTATAAACGAAGTTACTTGAGCGGGTAATTTCTTTTAAATTAGATCTGGTAAACTAAATTTAACTTTTAGAGTAAAAGCATTACCTGATTTAAAAAACTTATTAAACTGGTAAAGTTTAAATTCCGCTTATCCTGATAACCCTCCAGCAAAAATTACATGCAAATTGTTATAGTTTTATCGCTGCTGTTTATTGCCATAATATTATTTGCTACAGAAAAAATATCTGTTGATATCGTAACCCTCATCATGCTGATTGTGCTCTGCACCACCCGCATTATTACCCCCGAGGAGGCGTTTGCCGGATTCAGCAGTGACTTCATCGTAATTCTGGCCTCGATTTTCGTGCTAACCGCGGCTCTGGAAGAAACCGGAATATTGGAGTTTATGATTGCCCGTTTGGTAAAAATAGCCAGCCGTGGCGCCAACATTCTGCTGTTTCTGGTAATGTTAATATCGGGTACTATTTCGGCTTTCATGAATAATACCACCGTTACGGCCATGTTTGTGTCGCCGCTGATGGGTGTTTCGCGCAAATTAAAGTTTAGCGCGTCTAAAATATTAATGCCTTTGGCTTTTGCCTCCATTCTGGGCGGTACCTGTACCCTTATTGGCACTTCCACCAACGTAGCCGTGAGTGGGTATATCGATAAGGCCGGCCTCGCACCGGTAGGCATGTTCGAAATATCGGGCATAGGGTTAATTATTTTTGTGGTGGGGATGCTCTACATGATGACCATTGGCCGGAGATTATTACCTAATCACCAGGATAGCGCCTTAACCGAAGAATATAAGATGCAGAAATATATTACCGAGGTTCTGGTGCTCCCAAATTCACCGCTGGTCAATCAGTTGGTTTATGCCTCAGATTTAAGCAAGAAAAAATTTAAAATGCTGAATATTATCCGGGGAAAAGAAAAGTTTCTGCCGGATTACCGGACCCGCATTCAGGCCAACGATATTTTGTTGGTAGAAGGTGAAATAGACGACTTAATTACCATCCGGGAAACCAAAGGCATTGAAATAATGGCCGATGTGGTATTGGAAGACGCTTTACAAAGTCCGGATATTCGCCTGGCCGAAATATTAATTACCGCTCACTCTAACCTAATCCGCCATACCATCCGAGAAATCGATTTTCAAAGGCGCTATGGGCTAACGGTATTAGCTGTTTCGCGCCAGGGCGAAACCCTGCGAACCCAGATAAGTGATGTAAAACTGAAACTGGGTGATTTGCTGCTGGTACAGGGTGCGCAGGAACGACTTAATTATCTGCGTTCGAATCAGCACCTGGCTGTACTGGAAGAATTTTCGCAGGTTCTGTTCCGGAAGCGGAAAGGCATCATAACGATCTCGGCTTTTGTACTGGCTATTATTCTGGGTTCGTTTAGTGTGCTGCCCTTATCCATTAGTTTTTTGGGCGCCGCCGTTATCAGCATCCTGACCGGTTGTATCAGCACCGATAGAGCTTACGAAGCCATAGACTGGCGCTTACTCATTCTGATTGGCGGTATGACAGCTTTTGGGGCCGCTATGGATAAATCCGGGGCTGCCCAATTTTTGGCGAATGGCATTGTCGATTGGCTGGCGCCTTTTGGCAAAATATCGGTACTGGCCGGTTTTATTTTCCTGACCGTTTTCTTAACTCAACCTATGTCTAATGCGGCGGCGGCGTTGGTAATTGTGCCGGTAGCGCTCCAAACGGCGGCAGCCCTCGATTCTAATCCGCGTACGTTTGCGATTGCGGTTATGCTGGCAGCCTCGGTTTCGCTGGTTACCCCCTTCGAGCCCTCCTGTATCCTGGTTTACGGACCTGGCAAGTATCGTTTCAGCGATTTCCTGAAGGTTGGCTCCGGGCTAACCTTAATCTTGATTTTGATCATTATTTTTATGGTGCCGGTATTCTGGCCATTATAAGCCGCTGCCGGACATTGGCAATATTTCTTTTAGGCTAAAAGAAGTTCTTTGGAGTAGGTATATCAAATTATGCCAGGTCTAAAACTTAAAGGCCGATCTAAAAGCAGCAGCCTACTGAAAGGCGAAAGGGAAGATGCAGGATAGCCGCTGGAGCGCTAGCTTCATTTAAGCTTACACTTTAAAGGAAAAGAAATTTTAACGGGTACTGTGCCGGAGAAAATGATATTACCGCAATCAGCCATAGCGGTAAACAATTTCACCCAAAGTTTACTTTATTAGGACTTTCGCAAAATGGTTTTTTAACATTGTAAATCCTCCCCCTTGCCCCTCCGAAGGGGGACTTTCAATAATTTTACCCAAAGTTTACTTTATTATTTTTTATGGCTGGCCATTCAGCGCCTAAAGCCGGCAGCCGACGTTGAGAATTTACAACTTCAGAAAAGACTGCGACTCGCTCTTAATCTGTTCTCTTGTAAATCCGTCTTTTACACCCATCTGAATTTTGCGAACCAGTACGCCCACAATTGCCTTACGGAAACCTAGTTTACTCGCCATCATCATGCAAAACTCCATCTCATTGTCGTCTACAATGCCATCGGCCAGCATCATTTCTACCAAATCATAAATCTGGTCGAAGCGTTCCGAATCATTTTCCGGCAGGTGTATCTGAACTTTTTCGCCGTTGGCAATCAAAGCCCGCACATCTTCCGGTTTCAAGCCATTTTTCTGGCCCACCGCAATAATGTAATTGAGCTCAGTAGCGTCTAAATGCCCGTCTATCCGGGCCAGTGCCCCCAGGTTGGTAATATGGTTTTTAACCCGTTTTATTTGTTCGCTTTCAAAAAAATTAAACATATAGCGTATAGTTTAAATTTACTTTCGACCAAAGGGCACCTCATTTTTTAGCAGAAACAAGGTTGGAGAACGCAACAAAAGTTAAATGAAATATAACCGATGTTGCGCTACCAAATTCTTTTAATGTAGTCATTATCCCATACGATATATTCTTTTTTTAGTATATATTTTAGCTTTTTTTTTATACCAGCATAATGTTTACAAGTTGAATAATCTTTCTAAAAAAGACGATTCTGTTTAGATATGTCAAATTAAAATCTAAATCATTGAAAAAATCAGAAGTTAAATAGCAGTTATTTATTTAATTTGCGGGCTTAATTAATAACAGATGAAACGAATTGCGGTTTTTACCTCCGGTGGTGATGCGCCTGGCATGAATGCCTGTATTCGGGCAGTGGTCAGAACGGCTATTTACCACGGAATAGAAGTATACGGTATCCGAAAAGGTTTTAATGGTATGATTAGCGGAGACTTCTACAAAATGGAATCTTCTTCCGTTAGCAATACCATTCAGAAAGGCGGTACCATTTTAAAATCGGCGCGCAGCAAAGAATTTATGACCCGCGAGGGCCGGGAAAAAGCATACGAACAATTAAAGAAATATGAAATTGACGGATTAGTGGCCATTGGGGGAAATGGTACCTTTACCGGGGCATCCATGTTTTCGGAAGAGTTTGGGATTCCGATTGTGGGGGCACCCGGCACCATCGACAACGACTTGTACGGTACGGATTATACCATTGGGTACGACACAGCGGTAAATACGGCTTTGGATGCTATAGATAAAATCCGGGATACGGCCGATAGCCACGAGCGGGTATTTTTTGTGGAAGTAATGGGCCGCGACTCAGGTTACATTGCCATGCCCTGTGCGATTGGCGGAGGCGCCGAAATTGTCATGATTCCCGAAACGATTACTTCGGTAGAACAGGTAATTAACACCCTCAAAAATGGATGGGAACGTTCTAAAACTTCTTTTATAATTGTTATTGCCGAAGGCGATGAAGAAGGAAATGCTACCCAGATAGCCGCCGAGGTAAAAGAAGCTTTGCCTCAGATGGATGCCCGCGTTACCATTCTGGGCCACGTGCAACGTGGTGGCGCTCCTACCGCTGCCGACCGGCTGCTGGCCAGCCAGATAGGAATTGCTACTGTAGAAGGCCTGATAAACGGCAAGAGCGATGTAATGGCCGGTATTGTAAACTCGCGGCTGGTTTATACGCCTTTTAAAGATACCATTAACAAAAAGAAAATTATTAACCAGCGCTTTGTGCGCATGGTCGAAATATTAAGCATTTGATTAATCCATAAGCTCGTATTTATTCGGATTATTTTTCACCCGGTGCGTTGGGCAATATACGCTAAAATACCAGCCCAATTGTCCGGGTGAAACCATTGAAAGGCGGGGTCGCGGCGGAACCAGGTAAGCTGCCTTTTGGCATAGCGGCGGCTGTTACGTTTGAGCAACCGCACTGTTTCGGTCCAATCCTGTTTCTCTTCTATAAAATCAAAAATCTCTTTATACCCAACCGTTTGTAAAGCATTATGGGCCCGGTACGGATAAAGCTGACGGGCCTCTTCTGCTAAACCGGCAGCCAGCATCTGGTCCATGCGCTGGTCAATGCGCTGATATAGTTCGGCCCGGTCGCGGGTGAGGCCAATTTTTACAATATTAAAAGGCCGCTGCCTGGCACCGCTGCCCCGGAAAGACGAATAAGGCTGGCCGCTGCTATAACAAACCTCTAAAGCTCTGATGATGCGCTGGGGATTAGCCCGGTCTACCTGCTGGTAATATTCAGGATCCAGCTCATGTAATTGCTTTAGTAAACCAGGCAGCCCCTCCTGCTCCAGTTGGGTTATTAACTGCTGCCTGATGGCCGGCAAAGCTTCCGGAATGTCGTCTAAACCTTCGCACACGGCCTGAATATACAAACCCGAACCGCCAGTTAAAATAACCATGCTTTTTTCCCGGAACAGCTCATTTAGTAAAGCCAGGGTATCTGCCTCAAAAGCGCCGCAACTGTATTCTTCGGTAATATGGTGAGAGTTTATAAAATAATGTTTTACCATTTGCAGCTCTGCCGGGCTGGGCTTGGCCGTACCAAAATTCATTTCCTGGTAAAACTGGCGCGAATCAGCCGAAATAATATCGGTATGTAGTTCCCGGGCTAGTTTCAGGCATAAATCGGTTTTGCCAACGGCCGTTGGCCCGGCAATAACCACCAGAACCGGGCTTGCGTAATATTTTTGATTCATAAATGTTTTAAAAACAAAATTTAACTACCGGCCGTCGGCCGGCTAAACCTAGTTGCAGGCGTTGGTATTTTAAAAGGAACGGCCTTTGTGCTACCCAAATTATACTTCAACTCATAATCCAATAATCAGAGAGGAGGTTCTCCGGGCAAATGCAAATATAAACTTAAAGTAAAATATTAAATTCTGAAGCCGAAAGTTGTTTATTTGCTTATATTTTTTGAATTTTAGACTAAATTTGCAGAGGACGGATTATGTAAAGTATATATTGTAATATTACAAATTACGCCCTACAAACCCAGATAATATATGCGCATCAATCCAGTATCTTATCCAGAAACTTCCGTTACCGAATTGGCCCAAAACTTATTGCAGCTTACCCTGCAATTAACTGATTCTCAACAAAAGTTATTGGTTTGCGCGCCTGATGGCATTATTCTGACCGCTACACCCAATGCAAAAAAAGTTATTGGCTTAGATATGGCTGCGTCGGCAAATTTAATGAGTTTATTTGCCCCCGGCGACAGAAAAAACTTAACCAATTTACTCCTGAATTTACCGGAAAAGAAACACGCCCGGTATACCACTACCCTTGCCGGCAATCTTCGTTCAGAGCTTACTTTAAATTTTACTTATATCCAGGATTACGAAGGCCGATCATTTGTCTGCTGTACCATCTCCGATAAAACCCCGAATACCAAAACGCCGGTTGCAAAACAAATTAAAGAAGAGAATTACAAAGAAATTTTCGAAAACAGCTTCGAAAGCATCTGTATTTTAGATGCCGAAGGTAAAATACTCGAATTAAACAAAGCGGCTTTGCAGTTATCTTCTTACCGGAAAGAAGAAATTATAAACAAACCTATTTCGGAGATTCTGGACTTCAACGCTTTTGAACGCTCCTTTTTCCGGAAAAGACTGCTCCAGGCCTTAAATGGCAATGTTCAGAAATTTGATTCGTGGTTTAAAGGCAAAAACCAGGAATTAATAACGGTAGAAATAGTTTTAACGCCAGGTTATTTTAAAGGGCAGCCGGTAATTATGGCCAGCGCCATTGATGCGCTCGACCGCCTGAACGCCGAGCAAAATATCCGGTTACGCAACGACCAGTTAGAGTTCATTAATTTCTTATTTTCGCACCTGGGCCGGTTTAAAACCACCGAAGAAATACTGCTGTTTACCCTCGACCAGTTACTCGAAAAAACGGCCATTATTGGCGGGGGCATTTATTTATACCAGGAAGCGGACCATAAATTAAATTTATTATCGGCTACCGGCACCAACCACCTGCTTTTAAACAAAAATCCGCTGGTTGCACTTAACCCTGGGGTACGCGGTAAATTAAATCGCAAAGCCATCCGGGAATCGGTAAAGCTGCTTTACCAGGATTTTGAACACTTACTGGGCCTAAAAGATCTGGTGCTGATGCCGGTTTGTTCCGATACCGGTTGTATGGGCGCCCTGGTTTTATTTTTGCATAACCCCAAAAAGATTACTTTTTCATTTACATCGCTCATCGATTCGATTGGCTACGAATTGGGTCAGTATATTACCAAACACGAGCTAAACCAACAGCTAAGTTACTCCGAAAGTAAATACCAGGCCTTATTCGATTCATCTGCGGATGCGATTTTACTGAGCGATGGCCTGCAAATAGCCGACTGCAACCGGGCCACCCAGTTTTTGACCGGTATACCCCGTAATAAACTAATTAACCGAACCTTACCCGAAATATTGGGCAATAACAATCTGCAGGAAAAGGAAGAAATAAATAATTATCTGCAGGAAGTTATTCAGAACGGAGGCGAAGCTAAATTTGAGTGGAAAAGAAAACATCTGGAACTGCCGCCCTTAGAGGCCGAAGTCCGGTTTAACCGCATATTAATTGGCGGCAAATTTTATATCCAAACGGTTATTCGCGATATTACCGAACTTAAACAGTTCCATGTGGCGAGAAGCAAAGAAGCAGTTTTGAACGAATCGATTAGTCAATTCCGGGAATTTATCAGTAAAGTCGAAATGGCCTATATCAGCCTCGACTGCAATGGCCATATTAAATACCTGAACCAATATTTTGAAGAAATACTTGGTTATAAAGCCGAAGAGTTAGTTGGCAAAGATTACTTTGAATTGTTTATCTCGGAGCACGAACGGGCCGAAAGAAAGGCGCAGTACCTGAAAATGGTTCAGGACCGGGAATTAATCAACCATTTTGAGCGCGATATTCATTCAAAAACCGGCGAAGTAAAGACTTTTCTGTGGCAGCGTATGTTCGAGTATGATGCAGACGGCCAGATTTCGGGCATTATCAGCCTGGGTAAAGACATTACCGATAAAAAACTGGCCATGGAGGCCCTGAAAGATAACAAGAGCCGCCTCCAGGATATTTTCGACAACGCCCACGACCTGATCCAAAATGTATCGACCGATAACCGTTTTATTTTTGTAAATAAAGCCTGGCAGGATAAACTGGGCTACGACGATTTTGACATTGAAAAACTTAGCCTGAACGATATTGTACATCCTTACTACAAAGCCAAGCTGATTTACCAGTTGCGTAACCTGTACAAAGGCGAAAATGTAAATAAAATTGAGACGGTTTTCCTGACCAAACAGGGCAAGCCCGTGCACTTAATTGGTAGTATTAACTGTACCTGGCAAAACGGCAAAGCCGTGGCTACCCGGGCCATTCTGCACGACATTACCGACCGCATTAAAGCCGAGCGACTGCAAAAGGTTTATTACAGCATTGCCAACTTAGCTATCAGCAGTAAAGATTTACAATCGTTATATGGGGCCATTCACCGGGAACTAAGTAAAATTATTGAGACCAATAACATTTACATTGCCCTTTGCAACGACGAAAGAACCCAGCTTAACTTCGCTTACTACGTCGATCAGCACAAGCCCGTGCATAATTTCGAAAGCCAGCGGCCTTTTTCCAACGGCATCTCAGAGTATATTATAAACCTGGGAAAACCCTTGTACATGCTGCGCGAGGATCTCATAGAACTGGAAGAGAAAGGGATTCTGCAGGTAAAAGGTATTATGCCCGAAGTAATTTTGTGTTCGCCGCTGATGGTAGGCGAACGCACCATTGGTGTAATTGCCGTGCAGGATTACCGCAAACAAGAAGCTTACGTCAGTTCCGATATAGAAATTCTGCATTTTATTTCGAACCAGGTAGCGCTGGCCATCGAACGGAAACGCAACGAGGTGCAGATTAACAACCAGAACGCCCGGTTAAAAGCTATTTTCGAAAGTGGTTCTCACTTAATGTGGTCGGTTAACCGCGAATATTTGTTTACTTCCTTTAACCAGAACTTTGCCAATTTCTTAAAAGAAAACTGGGATACTTATCCGGAATTAAATACGCACTTTTTCGATAATTTAATTTTGTCTAACAGCCTGAGCGTTTCCGAGCACGAAAATGATTTGCGTGTGTGGCAGGAGTTATACCATAAAGCGTTTTCCGGGGAACCTTGCCATTTTGAGTTAAGAATAAATACTCTGGATAATCAAATCAGGTGGCAGGAAATTTTCTTAAACCCGATTTACCTGGAAGATGGCTCTTTTGAAGAAATATCGGCCATGGCGCTTGATATTACCGAGAAGAAATTTTCGGAACTGGCCTTACAGGAAAACGAAGAAAAATTCCGGAGCATTTTTGAGTCGTTCCAGGATTTGTATTACCAAACCAGCCTGGATGGCACTATTATTCTGATGAGCCCATCGGTAACGGAAATGCTGGGTTACTCGCCGGAAGAAGTGAAAGGCATGTCGGCCCATGCGTTATACCATGATTTAACCGACCGCGACCGGCTTTTAGAAAAGCTGCATCAAAATGGGCGGGTCCGGAACTTTGAAGCCACCCTCAAAGGCAAGGATAATACGTTTAAAGATGTATTGTTAAACTCTACCCTGGTTTACGATAGTGAAGGAAATGTTACCGGCATAGAAGGGGTGGCCCGCGATATTTCCGACATTAAAAAAATTCAGCTGGAATTAATTAAGGCTAAAGATTTGGCCGAAAGCGCCTTACACGCCAAAACCCAGTTCCTGGCTAACATGAGCCATGAGTTGCGGACACCGATGAATGGCATTATTGGTATGATCGACTTGTTGTTCCATACCATCAACACCGAAGAGCAACAGGAATACGTGGATACCCTGCGTAAATCGTCGGAAGCGCTGCTGGCTATCTTAAACGATATTCTGGATTTATCTAAAATTCAGGCGGGCAAGCTTACCTTAAACGAAACCGGTATAGACCTGCATTATACGTTAAGCAAATTGCACAATTTGTTTATTAACCGGGCGCAGCAAAAGAATTTGCGGTTTAATTACTACATAACGCCGCACACGCCGCAATTTATTTACACTGATGAAACCCGCCTGCTCCAGGTGCTCTCAAACCTTACGTCTAATGCCATTAAGTTTACCAATAGCGGCAGTGTGCATATTAACGTTTCGAGCATTAGCACCGACGGGGAGTATAACACCATTATGTTTCGGGTTAAAGACAGCGGCATAGGGATTACCGAAGAAAATAAAAAGCTTTTATTTACCAACTTTACCCAGCTCGATAATTCTTCTACCAAGTCGTTTGGCGGCACTGGTTTAGGCTTGGCTATTTCTAAACAATTAAGCGAACTGTTGGGCGGCGAAATTGACGTAGATTCGGTTTATGGTGAGGGCAGTACCTTCTGGTTTACGATTAAATGCAAGTTAGCCGAGAACGAAGAAGATATTATTAAAAGCCAGCAGCAGCGCGAAGAAACCGAAGAAGTGGAAGAATTTACCACCACGCCTTATGTGCTGCTGGTAGACGATAACGCCATAAACCAGAAAGTAGCCGAAAAATTATTAGTGCGTTTGGGTTGTAAAGCCGATATTGCCTCTAATGGGTTTGAAGCCATTGAACAGGCCGCCACCAACCCTTACGATATGATATTTATGGACATCCAGATGCCCGAAATGGATGGGGTTACGGCTACTGCGGAAATTAAAAAAGTTTTAGGAAAATCCTGCCCGCCTATTATTGCCATGACGGCTTACTCCATGAAAGATGATGCCGATAAGTTTTTAGGCCAGGGACTGGACGACTATGTATCGAAACCGATAAAGGTAAGTTTGCTGCACAACGTCATTAAAAAATGGTTTATCGAGAAAAAGAATCCGCATGCAATTAGCGTTGTAGCCGAACCAGTAGCCGTAGCCGAAACAGAAGCCGGCGATCCCGAAATAGATGATGCCGTAATAGACCAGTTGCGGGAATTGGGCGGCGACGATTTTGCCAAACAGCTCTACGATGAATTTGCCGAAGAAACCGAACCATTGCTGCAAGAAGCCGGTTTAGAAGTAGCAGCGCAACATTATACCGAAATATTGGGTATTTTACACCAGCTAAAAGGCACCAGTTCTACGCTAGGCATAAATTTATTTGCCGAAATAGCCAAAAAACTGGAACATAACATTAAAAAGAAAGATTTAACTAACGTAAATAAAGATTTTGCAGTACTTTTAGAGCACTATTATAAATTTAAGAAAGTCTATCCGAAAAAATTTACTCAATACTAAAAATGGCTGATACGAAAACGATTCTCATTGCTGAAGATAGCTCTGTTATTCTTAACCTGACAAAGAAAATTCTGGAGTTGCAGAATTATAAAATAGTAACCGCCAAAAACGGAAGAGAAGTTTTAAACCAGGTAGAAAAGCAGAAAATAGATGCAATTCTGATGGATTTAAATATTCCGATTAAAAACGGCATGGATTGTACCCGCGAAATCCGGAACCATGAAAATAAAGAAATTGCCGGCGTGCCGATTATTGCCGTTACCGGAAACGCCAATAATTACACCATGGAAGAATTTAAAGAAGCCGGTATCAACGCTTATTTACCCAAGCCTTTAGATTTCGACATGCTGGTACAAACCGTTAAACAGTATGTATCTTAATCCGCAAGGATGGAGTTAAAATATACCCGTTCTTTCCTGACCCGTCTTGAAGACATTTTTTCCGAATCAGACTATGTGCTGCGGTACGAAAAAGGTAACTTCAAGGCGGGTTACTGTTTAATCAAGGACATGAAAGTGGCCATTGTAAATAAATATTTTCCGCTGGAAGGCCGCATTAATTGCCTGTACGATATTTTGCGCAATATCCGGATTGATACCGAGCGTTTGGGCGAGAAAAGCTTGCAGCTTTACCAGGAAATATGTAAATCAGCAGAAACGAAGTGACCGTTACGTTTTTAGGGACCGGTACCTCCCAGGGTGTGCCCGTTATAGGCTGTGAATGCGAAGTTTGCCGGTCTTTAGACTTCCGGGACAAACGCTTACGGGTTTCGGTGCACCTGCAACTAAACGGCAAAAGCATTATTATCGATTCGGGGCCTGATTTCCGGCAACAGGTTTTGCGGGAACGCATAAAACGGTTAGACGGTCTCCTTTTTACCCACGAGCATAAAGACCATACCTCGGGCCTCGACGATATCCGGGCCTACAACTTTCTGCAAAACTACGACATGCCCCTTTACGGAGAAGAGCGGGTGTTAAACCAAATAAAACAAGAATTCTCCTATATTTTCTCCGGCCATAATTACCCCGGCATTCCCCGGGTAAACCTTCACCATATCTCCGAAGAACCTTTCGAAATGTTGGGCATACCGGTCATTCCCATTCGGGTAAAGCACTATAAACTGCCAGTACTGGGTTTCCGGATAAATAATTTTACATACATTACCGATGTAAATTATATCGCAGAAGCAGAACTGGAAAAAATTGCCGGCTCCGAAGTAATTGTGCTAGGAGCCTTGCGCAAAGAGCCGCACATTTCTCATTTTTCGCTTGCAGAAGCCGTAGAAATACTAACCCGCTTAAATCCGCGCCAAGGTTACCTAACGCACATCAGCCACTTAATGGGGCTGCACCACGAGGTAGAAGCCGAACTGCCGGATTTTGTAAGTCTGGCCTACGATGGTCTGAAAATAGAATTATAACAGGTGCATAACAATTATTTTTTTCTCCGGCAATTAACGCCTGCCTTGGAGCAAAAGCTCCTGCATTTTGTAGTAGCTACCTGTTTTAGCCAGGAAAAAGACGAACTAGTAATTGGCTTTACCAACGGCACCGAAGACTTTTACATCAAAGCCCAGCTCTCCTCGCAATTTTCCGCTATCTCTTTCCCCGCTTCCTTCAACCGGGCCCGGGTCAACAGTGTGGACCTTTTTACCCAAATTATTGGGCTGAAAGTACTAGCGGTAGTGCAACAGGAAAACGAACGCAGCTTTTACCTGCAACTGGAAAATAATCTGGCTTTGTTGTTTAAATTATTCGGCAACCGCGCTAATATTATTTTATTTTCTGGCGATGAGGTCGTTACTATATTTCAGCATAAGTTTACCAAAGATCTGGAACTGCGCCTGAGTCAGATGGGCCGGAATCTGGTAATTACAAAAGAAATATTCCTGGAAAACCCACATAGGCTGGCTAGCATTTATCCTACCCTGGGCGATGTTCCTTTGCTTTACCTGAACGAACAAAATTATTCCAGCGCCGCACCTGAGCAACAATGGCAGCTCTTCCGGGAAACAATTGCGTTGCTCGAAAACCCGGCCTTCTACATCTCTAAAATTAACGGCCGTACCCGTTTGGTACTGTTGCCCGTGGGTGAAATAAGGCAAATCTTTACGGAGCCTATAGCTGCTCTCCAGGAATTTGTGCGGGTATATTTAAGCGAAACCCATTTCGAACAAAATTACGCGGCTTTGCTGCAAAACCTTACCAAAAAGCTAAACGGTTCGCAAAAGTATTTAGAGGAAGTAGAATATAAAATGCTAGAGTTGGAGTACGATAGCACTTTAAGCCAAACGGCCGATTTGATTATGGCCAACTTAACCAATATCAGGCCGCAAGCTACCGAAGTAGAAGTTTTTGACTTTTATAATAACACCCAGAAAAAAATTAAACTACCCCAAAAAGAAAGCCCGCAGAAATACGCCGAACGCCTATACAAAAAAAATAAAAACCGGCAAATTGAGCTACGTTATTTATCCGACCGGACTGAAGCAAAAAAAGCCGAAATAACCAAACTCCAGCAGTTGCTGCAAATATTAACCGGCATACAAACGAACCGCGAGTTAAAGGTTTTTATGAAGGAAAACGATTTTATGCTGGCCGGGCCTAAAGAAGAAATACAATCGCTTTTCCGGACTTTTGAAACCGGTGGGTTTAAAATATTAGTGGGCAAAAGTGCCAAAAACAACGATTTACTCACCCAAAAACACAGCTATAAAGAAGATTTGTGGCTGCATGCCAAAGATGTGGCCGGTTCGCACGTAGTAATAAAATACCAGGCGGGTAAACCTTTTCCGGAGCCGGTTATAGAAAAAGCGGCCCAACTGGCGGCCTGGTATTCCAAACGCAAAAACGATTCGCTCTGCCCCGTACTGTACACGCCCAAAAAGTTTGTTCGGAAACCCAAAGGTGCCGAGCCCGGCGCTGTAATCGTGGAGCGCGAAAAAGTAATATTGGTTAAGCCCGGAAATCCTTTCGAACAATACTAATGTAAGGCCTCCCTCCTGCTATTTACGCTCGACTAATAAATGGCAAAATATTAGGTCAAAACCCTTATCTTACCGAAAACTTATAAACGGTTGTTGACTGGTACGTTTCATCCGGCCGCAGGGTAGTGGATGGAAAGTTAGGGTGATTGGGAGAATCGGGATAATGTTGGGTTTCGAGGCACAACCCAAAGCGGCGGGTAAAAGCCACGCCCTCTTTACCTTTTAAGTTTCCGTTTAAATGATTAGCGGTATAAAGTTGTACGCCTGGTTCGGTGGTGTATACTTCCAGAAAACGGCCACTTTGGGGCTCGTAAACGGTAGCGCCTAGTTTCAACTTATCTGTTTGGTCAGAGAAAACCCAGTTATGGTCGTAGCCGGAACCATATTTGATTTGCGTATCGGTAGTGTCGTTGATGCGCGCTCCTATAACTGTTGGCTTGGTAAAATCAAAAGGCGTTCCGGCTACCGGTTTTAGTTCGCCCGTCGGAATTTGTTTAGCATCGGTAGGCAAATATTTATCGCCTTTAATCATTAATTCATGTGCTAAAATATCCCGTTTCATGCCCGTTAGGTTAAAATAAGCATGGTTGGTTAGGTTAACCACTGTTGTTTTATTTGTAGTAGCCTGGTATTGGATGCGCAATGCGTTGTCTTTCTGCAAAGTATACACCACCTCCACGGCCAGCATACCGGGGTAACCTTCTTCACCGTCCGGTGAGGTATAGCGCAGTTTTAAAGCCGGTTCATTGCCGTTAATGGGGGTGGCCGTCCATAACTTTTTATCGAACCCTACCCTGCCGCCATGAATATGATTACCGCCGCTGTTAACGGCTAAGGAATATTCTTTCCCATCCAGCTCGAGTTTACCTTTAGCAATCCGGTTACCGTAGCGTCCGATAATGGGTCCGAAAGACGGCGTTCCTTTTAAATAATCAGCAAAAGTGGGCACACCCAAAGTAATATTTTCTTGTTTGCCGGTTTTATCGGGCGCCGTCCACGACACAATATAGCCGCCGTAATTACTAATTTTAACTTCCATGCCCACGGCATTGCGCAGCGTAAAAAGATGCGCTTCACGGCCATCGGGTAGCTTACCAAAAAATTCTTGCCGGATACCTGCTTTTGCTTTATCCTTTTGCGGAAAAGTTAAGTTTAAGAACAAGGCACAGATTAAAAATAGAAAGAGGCTTGTAAATTTCATAGGCAGCAGTTAACAGAGGTAATTTAATATTTTAATCTTTAATATTAAAGATTTTATAATGCGCCTGCTAACTGTTAAAATATTGCTGAGTTTTCTAGATTAATCAAAAGCTTATTTCTAACCCAAAATTGTATGTCAAACCAGATTTTCAATCCGGCTATAAAAACAAAACGACATCTACAGTCGGATGCCGTTTTGTTGCTTACCTGTTTACCAGCTTTTATTTAGGCCAGCAGTAACTTATTTAATAATTCACTGGTATTTAATACATATTCAGCCAATTTAAGCTTATACTACAAGCAAAAACCTGCGCTGATTACTCATTCTTGTCTGTATTGTAGTTACTCCATTGCGCCACACCATTGGGTTCCGAACTTGTTATTTCGGCGCTCCTGGTTTTACTTAACTCTTTGTTCAGTTTCTCGGTTAGTTTCATTTCTTTTGCAATGCCGTCTTCCTGATTTTGCAAACCTTCGGTTTCTTTTACATGCCCAATTGGGTCAGCAATATAATCCCAGCTTTTAGGAGATATCGGCATTTCACCTTCGTTCCAAGGGCCGCGGGCACTCTCGCCCTGCGATAAATTAAAATATTGATTCGTAAAACGCGGATCGGCTTGTAAAACACCGGGCGGATAGTTAGGCTTAATAGAGGCCAAGGCAGCTTCAAACATTTCGAAATGCGCTACTTCCCGGGTCATTAAAAAAGAAAGTGTTTCTTTTACATATGGGTCGTCGGTAAATTGCATTAAATATTCGTATACCAGCTTGGCCCGCGATTCAGAAGCAATATTCGATCGTAAATCTACGGTCAGGTCGCCGTTGGAGTGGGTGTAAGACGAACACCACGGAATACCCTGGCTGTTGGTTAAGCGGGGCCCGCCGGCACTTAACACCCCAAATTGCGGGTTAGATAAGGCCTGGTGTATTACGTTTTCTTTGGCCGCTTTTCCATTCATTACAGCCATTATTTCCGATTGATCGGCGGCATCTTTTAATTCGCCATTTACGCCTTTCAGCAACATCTGAATCGTAGCCCCTACAATTTCCAGGTGACTAAACTCTTCGGTTGCAATATCCATTAACATATCATATTTATCCGGATAAGGTTGTTTGGCTGCAAAGGCTTGGGTAAAATATTGCATGGCTGCCGCTAATTCGCCGTTTTCTCCTCCAAATTGTTCTAACAACAACGTGGCAAACCGAGGGTCAGGTTTTGATACCCGGGCATTAAATTGTAATTCCTTTACGTGATGAAACATATCTTTCTAGTTTTTTGAAGTTCGTAAACTAGCAAAACGATATCTAATTAGGTTTGTTCGGGAAAATACTTATCCTGGATTAAGGCTGTTGTGTATCAATTACTTTATTTAGGCAGTTCTCAATTGCAAAGCGGGTTATATACCGCAATATTTACCAAATGGCAGCAGGTACATTCATATTTTAAAGCCGAAGATTATACTGGCCGGGGCCGTAACTTTAACTGTTTGAAAACTAAAATTTGCAGTCAGCCCTATTATAATTTAAATAATAAACCGTAAGAATACTGCTTAACCTAATTGACAATAGGTAATATTGTTTTTAATTCCTCACTAGCATTAATTAGCATAACTGTCCATCTTTGCCGGTAGCTAATAAATATTTGTTTTACTTAAACTGCTGATAAATACTAAAATCTGCCGTTTCCGGCGGAAAAACTGTAGCCTATGAACCTATGAAGTTTTTACCTACACAACTCATTATTTTTCTACAGAACAAGCCCGACCGCCGCAACCTAAGGCTTTTATTGAATTTTCTGGTGGTGCTGCTGTTGTTGGTGGTAGTTTTTACCGTATTATTTCACCTGCTCATGCTCCGGGAAGGAAAAGTTTTTTCCTGGGTTACCGGTTTATACTGGACCCTCACTGTTATGTCTACGCTGGGGTTCGGCGATATAACTTTCCAGAGTGATGCCGGTCGCTTTTTTTCGATTGTAGTACTTTTATCCGGCATGGTGTTCCTGCTGATATTATTTCCGTTTACGTTCATCAACTTTTTTTACTCGCCCTGGATGAAGGCCCAGGAAAACGCCCGGGTGCCCAGCGAACTTCCCGCCGACACAACCGGTCACGTGGTGTTAACCCGCTACGGCTCAGTAACGGAGGCGTTGATTAAAAAATTAAACCGGTTTAATTACGCTTACGTGGTGCTGGTGCCGGACCTGGCCGAAGGGCTGCGCCTGCACGAGTTAGGCGTAAAAGTTATGCTGGGAGAATTAGACGACCCGGAAACTTATAACCGGGTAAGAGTAGCCAATGCCGCGCTGGTGGCCACCACCTCTACCGATGTCATTAATACCAACGTGGCTTTTACCGTGCGGGGCATCAGCAGTACGGTGCCCATTATTTCTACCTGCAGTTTTGAGGCTTCGGAAGATATTCTAATGCTGGCCGGCAGTAACCACGTTTTGCGCCTGGGCGAAATAATGGGTGTTTTTCTATCGCGGCGGGCCAGCGGCGGCGATGCCTGCTCCCACGAAATTGGCCGGTTTGGCCGGCTGCAAATAGCAGAAGCCTCGGTGGCAGGTTCGCCGCTGGTAGGCCTAACCCTACGGGAAACAAAATTGCGGGAGCAGATTGGCGTGAGTGTGGTTGGCGTATGGGAGCGGGGTAAATTTAAGGCGGCCCAGCCCGATACCCACATTACCCAAACTACTGTACTGGTGTTAGCCGGCTCAGATGCCCAGTTAATAAAATATAACGAAACCTACCGCATCGAAAAGAAAATGAATCACCCGGTTATTATTATTGGGGGTGGACGGGTTGGGCGGGCTACCAGCAAGTTTTTGGAAACGAGAAAACTGGATTGGCGCTTGGTTGAAAAAGCGCCCGAAAGAATAAAAGCTGATCCGCGGTATATTTTGGGAGATGCGGCCGAAATAGAAATATTAAAACAAGCCGGCATCGACGAGTCGCCGTGCGTGATTATTACCACCCACGACGATGACCTGAACGTTTACCTTACTATTTATTGCCGCCGGTTACGTCCGGATATTCAAATTATTACCCGCTCCACCCTGGAACGCAATCTGGCTACGATGCACCGGGCCGGTGCCGATTTCGTAATGTCTTACGCCTCAATGGGAGCCAATACCATTTTTAACCTGCTCAAGCGCAGCGACATTATGATGGTAGCCGAAGGCCTCGACTTGTTAAAGGTAGCCGTACCGGCGCAATTGGCGGGCCGTACCATTGCCGAGTCGTCAGTCCGCCAACAAACGGGTTGTACCATAATCGGCATCCGCAACGGCGAGTCGCTGCAAATAAATCCGGAACCGAATATGGTCATTCCGGCCGAAGCCGAAATTATTTTGATTGGCACCGTAGAAGCCGAGAATAAATTTTTCAGCATTTATGGTGCGAAGTAGAAGTAAGTGATTAGTGATTAGTAGTTAGTGATTAGTTGTTAGTTGTAGTCCGGCTGCATATAAAGAAATTGATTGCGTATCCTGCTGCTCCGCTATTTTATACCCATTATTCAGGATAGTTGGTAAAAGGATGTTCTAGTTTAGACCGAAGATTCCATTATATTTTTTATGGCTGCTGATCGCACTTTCTGTCATTCAGGAGGAACTTATGTTACAGATAGCCAAATTGTTTCCTCCTGAATGACAGAAGTGAGTTACTTAAACGGTCGTACTATAATCCTTTGCGTAAGAGCAATTGTAAAATCATTAACGTTAAAGCTTTCGTACCTGAATGGCCATAGCGGTGGCCGGATTTTTTACAAGCAGCTGATCGAAATCCTTTTCTGAAAAGCCCTTTTGCTTTAGCCTTGGGAACAGCTCTTTAAAAATATTGGTGTACCCTTGAAAGTTGTTATTAGACTCCTGAGGTTTGTACCAGCCAGCATCGTGCGAAATTAATACCCGCTGGAGTAAGCCGGCTGCTTTTAGGCCTGCAATAGCATCCGCGTAATTATCAAAATCGCCCCAGCCAATGCCGTCTAAACTAACCCAGGCTCCCTGTTTGGCCGCCCGGATATGTAAATTTTTGTCTTTTTCGCCCTGGGCATGTACCCAAACAAAAGCATCTGGTTTTACGCCTGCTGCCTGCAAAATTTCTATTTCTTCGAAAGCGGTATGGCCCGGGCCGGTATGCGAGAAAATAGTTAACCCGGTTGCGAGGTGCGTTAAGGCAGCAGCTTGTACCAGTTTACGGTGTGTTTCGCTTAAGGCTTCATTGGCGTCTACGCCAATTTTAATAAATCCTGGCCGGACAGTAGTATTATCAAGGCCTTTTTCGAATTCGTTTATCCAGCGTTGCGCCAGTTGCGCTGCGGTTTCGGTAAAAGCCCATGGTGGCAAAAATTTGTTTTCGCGGGCGCCATAATAACCGGTATTGGTAATAATTTGCAAACCGCTTTCCTTAGCCAAAAGTTGCAGCAACCGCATGTCGCGGCCCAGAAAAGCAGGCGTACAGTCGAAAATGCTTTTTACCCCGGCTTTTTTTGCTTCGCTTAAATAAGGCAACACCAATTCCGCCACTTCCGCTGGGTTCCACCGGTCGAAGCTTATTTTATCAGCTCCAATAAAATCAACAAGAAAATGCTCGTGAACCAGCGACTTACCTAATTGCTGCGCGGAAATGGGGCCATTTATGGTTTGGATAGTGGCGCGGCGTTTAGGAATACCGGCCATTAAACCGCCAAAACTGGCAAGTAGAAAGGCTCTGCGGGTAAGGGTTGGCATGTTAAATAATTTTATCTTTTCTTTTCTACTTTAGTAACGGCAATATTGTATTAGGTCACCAGCTGAGCTTTTTGCATAAGTATAATTAATGAAAGCGTAGAAACAACAAGCCATTAATATATTCGAAATCTAATAATAATCTCTCTCGTTTAACAAAAAACAATTGGTAGCTTACCAATCAAAATATCAAGCATATCAGGAGCAAACTACCTAACCACTCTATAAAATGCCGTTGCAATATTTTTAAACTGGTATAATAAGTTAGTCAAGATAAACTAAATACAATGGAACTAGGAATCTATACGTTTGTGGAAGTTGGACCCGATCCGGTTACCGGAGAAAAGGTAAATGCGCACCAACGCCTCCGCAACCTGATGGAAGAAATCCAACTGGCCGACCAGGTAGGGCTGGATGTTTTTGGCGTGGGTGAGCATCATCGCCCGGATTACGCTGTATCCGCGCCGGCCATTATATTGGCGGCCGCGGCCGAAAGAACCAAAAATATCCGGCTTTCCAGTGCCGTTACCGTTCTGAGTTCAGATGATCCGGTGCGGGTGTTCCAGACGTTTGCCACGGTAGATTTGCTTTCGGGTGGCCGGGCCGAAATTATGGCGGGGCGGGGGTCTTTTATAGAATCGTTCCCGTTGTTTGGTTACGACTTGCGTTTATACGATGAGCTATTTTCGGAAAAACTGGAGTTGCTGCTGAAGTTGAACGAACAGAAAAAAATTACTTGGAGTGGCAAGCACCGGCCTGCCTTACAAGACCAAGGTGTATATCCCCGTCCGTTCCAGGAAAAGATCCCGATTTGGGTTGCCATTGGCGGTACGCCTCAATCCATAGCCCGGGCAGCCAAACTGGGTTTACCCATGGCGCTGGCTATTATTGGCGGCATGCCCGACCGGTTTGCCCCGCACGTAAAATATTACCGGGAAGTAGCCCAGGCAGCGGGGCAAGATCCGCAAAAACTTCAGGTTGGTATTAATTCGCACACTTTTATTGCCGATACTTCCCAAGAGGCTGCCGATCAGTTTTATCCGTCTTACGCCGATACCATGTCGCGCTTAGGAAAAGAGCGGGGATGGCCACCCATGACAAGGGAGCACTATGAGCAAATGCGCTCCCCGCAGGGTTCACTCCTGGTTGGCAGTCCTCAACAAGTAATAGATAAAATTTTATATGAGCACGAATTATTCGGGCATACGCGGTTCTTGGCCCAAATGACGGTAGGAACCATGCCGCACCACCAAGTGATGCGTTCCATAGAATTATTTGGCACGCAAGTAGCGCCAGCCGTTCGGAAAGCATTGGGTAACCGGGTTTAATTATTTATCCTGAATAGATTAAAACTGACAAGAGTAATATTTACCAGGCTTAAAATCAGGTTGTACCCGCTAGTTAAAACAAGTTAGTCGCTAATATTTTGAACCGGTATTTCATTAACCCCAAGTTTGTATGCTCGATATCTTAATTCAAGCGCGGCAAGCTTCCATTGGCAATGGCCTGGAAGTACGTCGGATTCTGCCTTTTCGCCTCCGGCGGATGGTAGGACCCTTTATCTTTATGGACCACGCTGGCCCGGTTAATGTATCACCGGCGCAACTATCCGCCTTGGATGTGTTGCCGCATCCGCACATTGGTTTGTCTACGGTCAGCTATTTATTTGGCGGTCAGGTTACCCACCGCGACAGCCTGGGTGTGGAACAAATTATTAGGCCCGGCGAAGTAAACTGGATGACCGCCGGCAGTGGCATTGCCCATTCGGAGCGCTTTGAAGATCCGAGTGCCTTGGCGGGAGGGCTGGAAATGATTCAGACCTGGGTTGCCTTACCGGAAAAAGACGAAGAGAGCAATCCAGCCTTTACTAATTACAAACCGGAACAGTTACCAATTTTTACCGAAACCGGCGTTTGGATGCGCTTAATTGCCGGCGATGCTTTTGGTTTGGGTAATAAGGTAAAAACCCATTCGCCTTTGTTTTACTTGCACGTGGTACTGAAACCCGGCACCCATTTTGGTTTGCCGCAGGGTTATTCCGAAAGAGGTATTTACATAGTAAAAGGCAGCCTGGAAATGAGTGGCCGCTTTTACGAACCTGGCCAACTCCTGGTATTTACTTCCGGTACCGACCCCGTTATTATAGCCCGGGAACCTACAACCCTGATGCTGTTGGGCGGCGAGCCTTTAGGCAACCGGTATATTTGGTGGAATTTTGTTTCGTCGCGGAAGGAGCGAATTGAGCAAGCCAAAGCCGATTGGCAGGCGGGCCGTATCAAATTACCACCCAATGACCATGAACAGTTTATACCCTTGCCTCAGGATAACTCCCGGCCAGCCGGCGGCCCGGCTCCCGAACCACTGTCGTAAATTTTAAGATTAAGCTTTGCTAATTTAACCGGAAAAAATTTTTCCCGGCAAATATCTACTTTTTGGACTGTTCAGATGCCAGGTTTTTGCCGAAGAAATCGAGCAGGTTGTTACTGATGCGCTCCGCTACCCGGTTGATGTGATCGCCGTCATACTCTTCGTAAAAGTGTTTAATATTGTAGCTGGTTAGCACTTTGTCTAATTCTTTTATGCTGGCAGCAATACTCCGGTCCTGCGAACCAGCATCAAAAGCCAAGGCACTCAGTTTCCGGATATTAAATATTTGCTGGTCAATAGTAGCCAGCGGCCGGTTAGCCGTCCATTTGGCAAGCACCAAAGGTTGCACCTGTCCGTTTTCCAACGGTAAGTCAATATAAAAAGGTGGTTTTAATGGGTTAGGCGACCAGGCGGCGGCCGAAGCAAAGGTCGCTTTGGTAAAGAAATCTGCCTTGTCTAAATCAGTTTGGGTCCGGATGGCTTGTAAACGAGCCTGGGCTGCGGCATCCTGGGGGACATTGCTGGTAGGCTCCAGGCAGCACGGACTTAACAAATACAGGCTGGAGAAAACCTCCGGGTATTTTTGCCCAATACGCAAGGCACCATAACCACCCATCGAATGCCCGGCTAAGCCGCGGCTGGCAGCCCGCGGAATGGTGCGGTAATTTTTATCGATGTACGAAACCAACTCCTTGGCGATATAATCTTCCCAATTGCCGGTATTAACCGAACTGGAATACATGCTGCCTTGGAAACGGGTAAAAGCATTGGGCGTTACAAAAATTATTTCGGGCTTTTTAGCAGTAACAAAGGCCTTATCCAGCACTTCCGGCAGGTTCATCCAGTGTTTTTCAAAACCATAAAGTTTGGCATCATTGTCGGTAAACCCGTGCAGCAGGTACACCACCGGGTAGCGCCGCTTGGGACTAGCGGTATAACTGGGCGGCAAATACACCGACACCTCCCGATCCGGCGAATCGCCAGCCAGATTATTTTCCAGCCCTTTGCCGTGCACCTTGATGCGTTCTACTTTTCCTTTTTGGCTACTATTATTCTGGCTAAGCCCCGGAAGAGCAATAAATGAAATAATAAAGGCAACTAACAATAGCAGTTTGAAGGAACGTAAAAATATTTTCATACCAGATGCAGGTTTGGTGTAGGCCGGTAATTTAAGAATAATTTGCTTTAATAGAACTGCTTACTTTTTGCACTAGATTGGTGCCGCAAGTTGGAACATTACCGTATTTTCCTAAAAATGCTACTTGGGAAAAAATATTCCTATTCCAAAAAACAAAATGGCTGTTAAAGGCAAATGGTGCCCAGTATGACTAAAAATAAGTCATTCATGGCACCATTGCTCATTACAAATCTTTTTATTTAAGAAAGAGAAATTTAATGCGGCCAAATAGGAAGGGAAGCATCAGAGCTATCCCTAGATTTATAAGTGATACAGTTTTATTCTCTTTATCTTAAGTTTATTATTGCTGATTCGCCATCATCAGGTTTACCACATCTTCGGATATTCCCATGCTGGAGAAACCGCCGTCGTGCAAAAGGTTTTGCATGGTTACGTAACGGGTTAAATCCGAGAACAAGGTAATGCAATAATCGGCGCAGGCTTCGGCTGGCGCGTTACCCAGCGGCGACATTTTATCGGAATATTCATAGAAAACATCAAAACCACCTACACCGGTACCGGCCGTGGTTTTGGTTGGCGATTGCGATATAGTATTAACGCGTACTTTTTTCTGCTTGGCCATGCGGTAACCGTAGCTGCGGGCAATCGATTCCAGCATGGCTTTGGCCTGGGCCATATCGGTGTAATCCGGGAATACGCGCTGGGCAGCAATATACGATAAGGCCACAATAGAACCCCACTCGTTCATGGCATCCAGCTTTTCGGCTACGGCCATTACTTTATGGAAAGACAAAGCCGATACGTCCAGGGTTCTCTGGAACCACTCATAGTTCAGCTCGCCGTAAGCTTTGCCTTTTCGAATATTTGGGCTCATACCAATGGAATGCAAAACAAAATCAATTTTGCCGCCTAATATTTCCTGGGCCTGGGTAAACAGCTTTTCCAGATCTTCTACCGAAGTGGCATCGGCCGGAATAACCTGGGCGTTGCATATTTCGGCTAATTTATTTATTTCGCCCATCCGCATGGCTAGAGGGGCATTGCTCAACACAAATTCAGCGCCTTCTTCTTTTGCCTGTAGGGCCACTTTCCAGGCGATAGACTTTTCGTCCAGGGCGCCAAATATTATTCCTCTTTTTCCCTTTAATAAGTTATAAGCCATAGTATCGTTATTCGTTGTTCGCTTTTGGGTTTTAAAACACAATATTACCAATTATGCCCAAATTTGAAACATATTTGGGTTACATAAAAATATAAATGCACCTACCAAGTAAGCAGGTGCATTTCTTTATAATTTCAAATAATTAAATTCTAATTTTTGAATTCTTTGTTTTCTGAAAGTAGCGCAAGTTTATTAATAAATATTTCCCTTTAAAAAACAAAATCATCTGCACTATCCCAGTTCGACCAACGATTAACAAACAACGAATAACGACACTAAAGGGCCAGTAACTCGCGGGCACTTTGGTAAGCGGTATCGCTGGGGTTGGCACCGGCAATCATCTGGGCTATTTCGCGGATGCGTTCTTCTTCGGATAATTTCTTAATGCGGCTGATGGTCCTGTCGGCGCGATCGTCTTTGTACACAAAATAATGCGCATCGCCCTGGGCGGCCATTTGGGGTAAATGCGAAATGGCTACCAACTGGTGTTTCTTTGCCATTTGCTGCATCATGCGGCCTACTTTCACGGCTACTTCGCCCGAAATACCTGTATCAATTTCATCAAAAATAATCGTGGGCAACGCCGTTTTATCGGCTAATAAATATTTAACGCACAGCATCAGCCGAGAGAACTCCCCGCCCGAAGCCGCTTTGCTCAAGGTTTGGGGTGCCGCGCCCTTGTTCGCGCTAAATAATATACTAATTACATCAATGCCGGTAGCGGTAGGCGCACCGGTATTATGCTGAATAACCAGACGGGCATTGGGCATTCCCAACTCGGCTAATAAACCATGCAACTCCGACTCAAACTTCCGGAACACGGCTTGCCGGCTTTCAGATAATTGGGTTGCTAGTATTTCTACCTGCTTAAACGCCCCTTCCATTTCTATTTTTATACCCGCTAAACCTTCGTCGAGGCTGTGTACGCTGCCTACTTTTTCTTCCAGATCGGCTTGTATGGCTAGTAATTCTTCGTTGGTGTGGGCCTGGTGCTTGCGTTGTAACGTGTAAAGCACGTTCAGCCGGTCTTGTACCTGCTCTGTTTTTTCCGGGTCGGCTTCGGTTTTGCGCTCAGCATCTTCCAGTTCGCCCGAAATATCGGCCAGTTCAATAGCGCAGCTATCCAGCCGCTCTTTCAGGGTTTTGTAATGCTCGCCGTACTCGATCAGTTGCCCTACCAGGTAAGTAGCATCTTTTAACCCTGACAACACATTAAACTCTGACTCCGAAATATATTGGGTGGCCTGGCTCAGCTTTAGTTTTATTTCTTCGGCGTGCTCCAGTTGTTTTAATTGGTCTTCCAGTTCTTCCTGCTCGTCGGGTTGCAGTTTGGCTTCGGCTAGCTCGTTCAGTAAAAAGGTATTGTAATCTAACTCCTTCTGCGATTGGGCCAGTTGGGCTTCCATTTTTTTATGGTCGGCTTCTAGCTTGCGGTAACGGCGGTAAGCCTCGCCATATTGCTCTTTTAAAGCGGTGTTGCCTGCGTATAAGTCAATTAAATTTAACTGGTAACCGGTATCGCCCAGCAGCAAGGTATCGTGCTGCGAGTGAATATCCATTAGTTTAGAACCGAGAGATTTGATAGTATCAAGGGTAACGGGCGTGTCGTTTACAAAAGCGCGTGATTTACCGGCCGGCGTTATTTCGCGGCGTAAAATACAGGTACTGTCAAAGTCAATATCGGCTTCGGCAAAAAAATCCTGTAGATTATATTCGGCAATATCAAATACGCCTTCAATCACGCATTTCTCCTGGTTATTAAATAATATTTTGGTATCGGCCCGGTTACCCAGCAGCAAGCCAATAGCCCCCAGCATAATAGACTTACCGGCCCCGGTTTCACCGGTGATTATATTCAGCAACGGCGAAGGCTGCATCTCCAGCCGCTCTATTAAGGCATAATTTTTTATTTTCAGATCAATCAGCATGAACTAGTAGTCAGTTTCTTTATCATATACTACCTCCTCGATAGTACCAATTTCCAGTATATGTTTGTTAAAACGCGGGTCGCGCAATTCTAATTGGCTATCGGAAACTGCCAATATTTGCCCGTTGTGTACAACATGATCGGCCATAATTACGTGCCCTGTTTTACCCTCAAGTTCGGCTTTTTTCAGCAAAATATCTTTCCGGAAAATTCTTACCTGCCGTTTACCCACGCTGTTAAATTATGAATTAAAAATTATGAATTATGAATGAATCTTAAGCTCTGTTTCAGAAGAACTATAAAAATAGCTTGAGGTTTTTAACAACGCTCAAAATTACACATTGTTTAGGCTTGTTCTTTTCTGAACCCTGATTTATAATTCATAATTTCTAATTCATAATTCATAATATCTACCGTTGGATGATGGTTTGGTACTTGGTAATATTAGTGGGGTCTATTTGGGAGAGCATGGCGTAAACGGCCTGCTTTTCGGGTGGGTTGGCGCCTTTAAATACCGAAACAATTTCGTCGGCTTTGGTTTCGAAGAAAGAACGCAGAATAGGCGCGCCAGGCCTGATTTGGAAAACCTGCTGAATATTTTTAATGGCTTCTACCATATTCTTCCGGGCATCTTCGGGTTTCTGAATAAAAATATCCATACCCTGGCGGTAATATAAATATTGCGCCACCCGAAAACCTTCGAGTTGCGGGTCCTGCAGGTTGTTCAGCATCCAATAACGGCTGCGGGTATCGTCCGCCGATTTCCAGCCGGTAGTATTGGGCGCCTGGGTACCGGCATTATTTAATATTTGCAAAGCCCGGTCGTAATACGGCGAGCCGCCTAATCTTACAAAGCTATCGCGGTCCATGCCCACCACCAGGTAAGCATAAAACGACAACAGCGAGGCAAGGTTGGAAGTAAATGTATTTTCGGAAAATTGCAGCGGCTGCGCCTCGATGTAATCGAAAGCCCAGCTCCGGTCAACGAGCGAAAGCAATGGCGTTTCGTAGCCGGTACCGTAAACCGGCCGGCTGGTAACTACCTGGGCAATGGCGTTGTAAGAGCCAATCTGCGGAGCCTGGGTAATGGTAATCAGCAGGCGGCATTTTATCCGCTCTTCGGGTTTGTAGGTTTCATTCGTCCAACGCTGGTTGTTCATAAAATTCGAAACCGCGTTGCGCATATCGGTAAACACCCGCCGGTCCTGAATTTGTACCTGGTCGGCGTTAATAATTACATCGCACTGCAGTTCCTGGGCTTGCAATTGCAGGCAACTCAACAGGAAAACCAACCCGCACACTACATATTTATACATGAATTCTCTCGGAGATAAAAGTTACAATATCA
This sequence comes from Adhaeribacter aerolatus, assembly GCF_007991635.1. Classification (GTDB taxonomy): domain Bacteria; phylum Bacteroidota; class Bacteroidia; order Cytophagales; family Hymenobacteraceae; genus Adhaeribacter; species Adhaeribacter aerolatus. Next base: position 110,866 of record NZ_BJYS01000006.1, read on the forward strand.
GCCGCTACCTGGGTTTTAGGCTTTAAATCAAAGATAGTAATTTTATCTTTTTCAATGATGGTGATTTTATTTGTATCGTGTTTAAAACCCGCCCCGGCATCCTGCAACGAATTTAGAACGATCATATCCAGATTCTTAGTCTGTAACTTGGCCCGGGCATTTTCCAGTTCGTTGTCAGTTTCCAGCGCAAAACCTACCGTAAATTGGCCCGCCTTTTTGGTCTGGCCAATGGTTTTGGCAATATCTACATTCTTCACCAATTCCAACGTAAGTGTTTCGTCGCTTTTTTTCACTTTTATTTCCGATACTGTTTTGGGCTTGTAATCGGCTACAGCGGCGGCAAATACCAGAATATTGGCCGTATCGGCATGTTGTTTTACCTGGGCGTACATCTGGTCGGCGGTAGTTACCGGTATGACCTGTATAGCCGGGTGCTCTGTTTTTTGATTAGTTGGGCCGCTTACTAATATTACCTCCGCGCCGGCGCGGGCAAAAGCCTCGGCTAAGGCATAACCCATTTTTCCGGTAGAATGATTGCCAATAAAACGGACCGGATCAATCGGCTCGTACGTAGGGCCGGCGGTAAGCAGTACCTTTTTGTTTTTAAGCGAAGCGGGAGTCGGCAAGGCGGAAGTGCTGCTGGAGTACATCTATAATTTCTTCGGGTTCGGCCATGCGCCCCAGTCCTACCAGGCCGCTGGCTAGTTCGCCATAGCCGGCTTCCAGCAAGGTGTTGCCGTAAGATTTTAGCTTTTGCCTGTTGGCAGTTACGGCCGGGTGCGCATACATATCCAAATCCATGGCTGGGGCCAGAAAAACCGGACAACGCGCCGATAAATAAACCGCCGACAAAAGATTATCGCAAAAGCCATTGGCTAGTTTGGCCAGGGTATTGGCGCTGACCGGCGCTATTACCAGCGCATCGGCCCACAGGCCTAGTTCTACGTGGTTGTGCCATTCGCCGGTACCATTTTGTTTGGTAAACTCCGACAGAACTGGTTTTTTGGAGAGCGTACTTAAAGTTAGAGGGGTTATAAAAGCAGAAGCAGAGGCCGTCAGGATTACCTGCACCTCTGCTTCTGCTTTAACCAGCAAACGGGTTAATAGCGCGGCTTTATAAGCCGCAATACTCCCGCAAACGCCCAGAATAATTCTTTTCTGCCGCAGCATGCGCTACCTTATTCCGCCTCTTCTTCATCGGGCATCCGGTAGAATATTTTTCCTTCCAGAAATTCTTCTACCGCCAGATTAGTAGGCTTAGGCATACGCTCGTAATATTTAGATATTTCGATTTGCTCGCGGTTTTCGAAAACTTCTTCCAAATTATCTACGGTAGTAGCAAACTCGGCTAATTTGGAGTTCAGCTCTTCTTTAATTTTAACCGAAATCTGGTTGGCCCGCTTCGAAATAATAGCTACCGATTCGTAAACGTTACCTGTTTCGTCGGCAAAATCAGCCATATTACGGGTTACAATAGATGCAGGTACTTGTGCCATATGTATTAAGTTGTAAGTTTAAAGTTGTAAGTATTTAGTTATTAGTAATTAGTTGTTAGCGATTAGCTCTTTTAACAAATTCCAATATCTAATATCTAGCGTCTAATATTTATTTTTGTTCTACGTTAGCCGTGTTGGTTGGGGCTTTTAAGCGCTCCAGTTGCTTGGTACTTTTATCAAACAGCGCTTCGGCACTACGCAAATATTTACTGTTCGGATATTTATCTACGAATGCCTGGTAAAAACCAACGGTATCGAAATATCGTTCCCGTTGCTTTTCCGGCACGCTTTCTTCGGCCAGATTAAACTGTGCTACAATTTTAAGGTAAGCGGCTTCCTCGTTAAAAGTCGAAGACGGATATTCGCGCTGAAAAGTAGAAAAAGCAGTTACCGCGGCTTGGTAATACATTAACTGACTTTTACCCATTTGGCTGTAAAGCTTTGCGTTTTCAAAAGCCTTGCGCTCCAGTTTAGCCGACAGTTCATCGTACATTTTGTTTGCCTCTTCTTTGTACTTGCTTTCAGGGTAGCGGTTCAGGAAATCCTGAATGGCTACAATAGCAGTTTGGGTGCTGGTCTGGTCGAGGTTAAAATCCGGCGAATCATAATACAGCGATTTCGCGTGCATAAACAAGCTCTCTTCGGCAAAAGGGCTCCGGCCGTAGGTGTCGAAAAAGCTCCGAAACAACTCGGCACTGGTGGCATACAACCGCTCGTGGTACTGGGTGTAGGCGTACAAAAAAGCCGCTTTTTCGGCCTCTATCCGGCCAGCCAACAACGGACGAACTTCTTCCAGCAATACACCGGCCCGGTAATAATCTTTCTTTTCGAAATATTTTAGCGCGGCTTCGTATTTTTGGTCTACGTTGTTGCTTTTAAGTAATTTATTGTAATCGCCGCAAGCGCTTAACAGCATTATGCCGACGAAAATAAAGGATATCGATTTTAACAAAGAATTCATGCGCGCGCAAAATTAGGAAAATTTCTCTCCAAATACAAGTTAGTTAACGGCTGCCAGCTCCCGCTATTGTTAAAGCTAATTAATATTCCGCTGGAGCCGGGCATTGGGTTTAGTTGCGGCGGGTTTTTCTTTTGTTTTGTCTCTTCTACGCGGCGGCTCTGCCTTCTGAGCACCCTTAGTTGGCGCAGGATTAGCTGTTTCCTGGGCCAAAACGGCGGGTTTCGGCGGCCTAGCCGATTTCTTGGTGCGTTTGGCCAGCACCTGGGCTTTGGTGGGCTTTTCGTCTATCCGCCATTTAAAACCTTTCAGGCGTTTATCGGGCTCTTCCAGTTCGTGCGGCGGAATAAAACTGGCATCGGGGTTGGTCAGGAACGAAATAGTCTGTAGTTTTTTATCTTTAAACTTCAGCACCATATCGCTGCAAACGGTTTTGTTCATGCCGGTCAGTACCGAGTCGCCTTCCAAGGCAAAATAAATGCTTTCGCCGTTGCCATTTACATCTACCCGCCTGATATCGCCCTCCTGAAAAAATGCCGTCATGTCGCGGCCTTTTATCTGGTTCAGGTTTTTAAGCGAATCTTCCGACACAATAAAAGCATCGGCATACATATACATGCGGTCGATGGTGCGGTTTTTCATTTGCATGTGCATTCTGTTAGATACCAACTGGCTGTTGTTGCTCCACAAAATCGGGTCGCCGTTCATCATCATCAGCGAGTCCGTTAGGTTATAACTCAAAGAATCGCACTTGCCTTGCAAATCAGATTTAAAAATGCGCACCCCGTAGTAAGCGTACAGAAAATCTTTTTTCTTGGGGTCTTTTTGGTCTACTGCCACCAAGGTATCAGCCGAAATATACAAGGTATCGTTAGAAACCAGCGAGCGCATCACCGGGCTGCCCGTTATTTTGGATCGGCCTAAACCCTCCCAATGTTTGGCCTCCTGCCCCGTAATTACCGTTTTATTTTTCTGGTCTTTCGATACCATTCTAACGTTGCCGGTGGCGTGCAAATATTGCCGGGCGCGATCGTAAAAAAGCTTCTGTCCCGAAATGGTATAATCGGTGGTTTCTACCTGGGAATTCAGAAACTGCGATTCTTTCGTAACGGTGTTGTAATAACCGCCCCGGGCTGTTAAGTTGCCCTGCTCGTTTTTAATACGAGTAAGCGTTACAAAATAGGCAGTTTTATTGGTAGTATTATATTGCAGCGAATCCGACTTAATATCGGCATCTTTGCCCACCACGTGTACATTGCCTTTAAAGGACAACAATTTGGTATCGAGGTTATAATTACCCGACCGACTGGTTAAGGTATTTTCGGTCTCCACAATGGTGCCGCCTTCGGTGTAGCGTCCTACGCGGGTAGCCATGTTGTACGTAAGCGATGGCGTAGTAAGATTCAGATTTTCGTCTACGAGTTTTACGCCGCCTTTAAAGGTAGCAATGCGCTGGTTGCCGTTATAGGTAGCCGTGTTGCTGGTAATGGTTAAAGTATTTTGCACCACACGTACATTCCCGAAAACATCTACGTAATTTTGCTCGCGGTAAAAGTGGGCCGAATCGCAGTACAGGAAGGTATCTTTTTGCTTCATCTGTACATTTTGCAGCAGCCGCAGATATTCAACGCCATTTTTTTCACCTCTTTCCAGCGAACTGGCTCCCGGCAATATTTCTATTTTATCCTGCGCCTGAACCGCCGAGGCCCAGAGGAGTAGAAAAAGAAGCGAAAAAAATACTTTGGTTCTTTTCATTAAAATCTGAATAATTGGCAAAATTACTAAATACCAATCTTATTTCTATGATAAATAAAGTTTTAGCTTACGCCCAGCAGCATGCGCTTTTTACTTTGGAAGATAAAATTATAGCTACGGTGAGCGGCGGCATTGACTCGGTGGTGCTGTGCGATATTCTACATAAATTAAAAATCACTTTTTGCGTGGCCCACGCCAATTTTGGGCTGCGCGCCGAAGAATCCGATGCCGATGAATTATTTGTCAAAAAGCTGGCCAAAAAATACAACGTACCGTTTTACAGCGAACAATTTAATACCCAGGAATTCGCCCAACAGGAAAAAATATCGACCCAAATGGCCGCCCGCACCCTGCGGTATAGTTGGTTTGAACAACTCCGGCAGAAACTAAATTATAACTATGTAGCCACCGCCCACCACCAGAACGACGCCGCCGAAACCATATTGCTGAACCTAACCAAAGGCACCGGCATTGCCGGCCTGCACGGCATAGCAGTTAAAAAAGAATATTTAATTCGCCCCCTGCTCTGCCTGAGCAAAGACGATATTTACGAATATGTAACCGAAAACCAGCTTATCTGGCGCGAAGACAGCTCGAACGAAAGCACCAAATACCAGCGCAACCTAATCCGGCACGAGGTAATGCCGGTACTAAAAAAAATTAACCCCAGCTTAGAAACCACCATTAGCCAAACCGTTGAAAAAATTCAGGGCGCCGAACAAATTTACCTGGCGTATATTAATCAGGTTAGGCAGAACGCCTACCGCACCGAGGCCGGCGTAACTTACCTGGATTTAGAGCCGCTCCGGCAAGCCACTGCTTTGCCCGTAGTACTTTTTGAACTCCTCCGCGACTACAACTTTAATTACGATAATACCAAAGCGATTCTGGAAACTTTTGCAGGTATTTCGGGCAAAACTTTCGAATCTGCAACGCACGTGCTGGTAAAAGACCGCGACCAGTTGGTTATTACGCCCAAAGATTTACGGGTTTACGGTTCTTTTGAGATTAATGAAACTGACGAATATTTCGAGCAACCTAACCTGAAATTGCAAATCCGCCGAGCAGCAGCCGAAAATTACCAAATCCCCCGCGGCCGCCAAATCGCCGCCCTGGATTTAAACTTGCTCCAGTTCCCGTTGAAAATACGACCGTGGAAAGAAGGCGATTGGTTTGTGCCGCTGGGCATGAATGGCAAAAAGAAACTCAGCGACTTTTTTATCAACGAAAAAATACCGGTTAACTTAAAAAACAGAATTATGGTTTTAACTTCCGATAAATCCATCGTATGGATAATCGGCTACCGCCTGGACAACCGCTTTAAAGTAACCGATAAAACCGAACAAGTGCTGGAGTTGGAAATAAAGCCATAACATTAACGGAATAGATATTAGCAGTCAGATTTAATTTTTAATGCCGTGTCAGGTGTTATTCACCTGACACTTCTTTTTTCAAGTAAAAGGAATATTTTATTTCAAGTAAAAGAAATATTTTATTAGCCCAAGTAAGTAAGAAATGACACCTTACGGCAACGGATGCTCGCAATTTCTGAATAATACCGAAGCGCTCACTTCTTCTATATAAAAAGACTTTAACCCAATGTTCTGATATCGAAAGAGCAAACCCCGGCGGACATTTGAATCTGAATTCATCCTGCGCGGGAAAGATGGTGGATCTTCATCTCTTCCTGATTGAATTCAGAGATATCGGGCCGGTATAATAGTAAAAATACGCATTTTTTTGTATATTGAGATTTAACCCCTTACTGCTATGCAAGACCTATTTCAAAATCCGGCTGTCCTTTGGTTTATTGCAGGACTGGCGCTACTCCTGGCCGAGCTGGCCTTGCCCGGCCTGATAATTCTGTTCTTTGGCGTTGGTGCCTGGCTCACAGCTTTAGTTTACCTGTTTTTCGATATTGGTTTTAACACCCAGCTAGTCGTTTTTATGCTGAGCTCCGTTCTGGCCTTAGCCTTACTCCGGCGCTATCTCCTTAAAACCGATAATGCAACGGTTACTTTCCTGAACACAAACGAGTTAAACCAGGATTTTATCGGCCATACCTGCACGGTTAGCGAGCCAATTGCTCCGGGACCAGCGGGCGGGCGCGTTCAGTTCCGGGGCACGAACTGGAAAGCCCGCGCCGAAGTACCGGTAACGGCCGGTGAAACCGTCCGGATTATTGCCCAGGACAGCATTGTTTTAATTGTTGAACCGCTTACTTAACCTATACCACATGACTTCCACGATAATATTGATTGGCTTAGCCATATTTATTGTATTTCTTTTCTTATCGGCCCTGAAAGTAGTACCGCAACGCTCGGTTTTTATTGTAGAGCGGCTGGGTAAATACCACGCCAGCCTGGAACCGGGTTTCCATGTGCTTATTCCGTTTATCGATAAAATTGTTTACCGCCATACCCTGAAGGAACAGGCCATTGATGTGCCGCCCCAGAATTGTATTACCCGCGATAATATTGCCGTAGAGGTAGATGGCATTCTGTATCTGCAGGTGGTAGATCCAGCCAAATCTTCTTACGGCATCGATAATTACCGCTTTGCTGCTATCCAGATTGCCCAAACCACCATGCGTAGCGTGGTAGGTAAACTCGAACTGGACCGCACCTTTGAAGAACGCGAAACCATTAATGCCTCTATCGTAAACGCCGTTGATATTGCCAGCGAACCCTGGGGTGTAAAAGTTACCCGCTACGAAGTAAAAAATATTAATCCGCCGGCTACCATCCGCGATGCCATGGAAAAGCAAATGCGCGCCGAACGCGAAAAAAGGGCCATTATTGCCGAATCGGAGGGTGATAAGCAAGCCCGCATTAACCGTGCTGAAGGCGAAAAATCGCAGATGATTGCGGTATCGGAAGGGGAAAAGCAGCGCCGCATCAACGAAGCCGAAGGCCGCGCCGCCGAAATAGAACGCATTGCCTCGGCTACGGCCCAGGGTATCCGCGAAATTGCGATGGCTATTAACGCCGAAGGCGGTATGAACGCCGTAAACCTGCGGGTAGCCGAGCAATATTTAAACGAATTCGGCAAACTGGCCAAAACCAACAACACCATGATTATACCTACCGATTTAGCCGATATTTCGGGCGTGGTGGGCAGCATTACCTCTGTAATGAACCGCATGAAAGAAGAACCTGCTTTTACTCCAGGAAACGGCCTTCCCAAAGCCACTAGAAATACCGCCGGGTAAAATATTTTCTGGTTGGTTGCAAAAAAATTAAATTCAGGTAGTTCTATAAATCCAGAATTACCTGAATTTTGGTTTAAATATATAGTGCAGATAAGCCGAATAACTCCTTTTATCTGGTAGTTATGAGTAATGTAAGGCAGCGAAGTTAACTAGAACATGCAACTGAAATAAAGGATTTCGGGTCATACAATTAAAACCACGGCAACCTAAGCATCACTTATGCAGCAGAACTTACAAAGCAAGACAATAATACTACGATTTTCAAATTCAAGCCTGAAGGAAAGAATTAGGGTATATAAATTATTTAGCAAGTCAATATTTTATGGCTTGTTAATGTTTTTTGCGATAGTAGTTAGCAGTTGTGAAGAAGAGAATGCAAACCCAATAGATGGTTTGAAGGGCAAATGTTTAGAAGCTAAAGTCATTACCTCTTGGGGGTGTACTTCCGCTGTATTCGTACAACTACTTAATGCCAAGACAGGCACTAAGACTTTCTATGAGGGCAAAGATTACGAAAACGTTATCCTGTTGAGCAGTCTTCCGGATAATCTTGATTTAGGTGCTGACTACAGCAAGACGTTTTACTTTACAATAGATATGTCAAATAATTTTGAAAGTTGCACTAAATTCAACCCCTGTCAGATGATAGCAGTGCAGGAGCCATCCCCGGTAACTATTAAAGTTTGCGGAAGTAGCTTTTCAAATAATAGTTGCCCAAGTGCTGAGTAAAAATGCTTTTCCCCTAATTAAACAGAGCCAGCAGTAATCAAAAGCAACTTAAAAGTAATAGCACTATCCACAACCCAATATTTACCAAACCCTTGCTTTGCTGTGGGAATGGCAAATACCCATTCTTAAAAATAGCATTAAACTGATATAATTAAGTTAAGAATACAACCCATTAAACAAATATTTGACCAATTTGTATGGACACCTCTACAGAATATTCACTCAAATTGGCCAGTAAAACTATACAAAAAGCAACAACTGCCTTTATTATTTTATTCTGGATAGTATTATTTGGTGGCTTTTTTGTGTTGGATGTTCTAATAGGTGACTTTCCTTTACCCACTTACCTCGCCAAAACGGTCATCCAATTAATTGGGGTATTTCTGTTTGCCAGCATAGTTACGGCGGTGGCCTTTGCTTTTTACCGAAAACCAGGCAAGGTTATTTTAAATGAGCAAGGCATTCAACTGCCGCATTACCCTTTCATCTCCTGGGAAAGTATTCAATGGTACAGGATAGATCAGTTTTCTTCCAACAGCAACACCAAAAGAGTAGAGATAAAAGTAAACGGCGGTAAAGCGGTCATTTTAGCAGAAGAAAACGAACCATTGTTCCAACTTGCCGCGGATATTTCACAGCGGCTACGTATTCACAATCCAGCAGCTAAGGATTTCAGAGAATTAAAATCATCTAAAATAAAGGCCATTATTTTAATTCTAATATTTACAGCTATCCACCTAGCTATAATTATTCAAACTAATTTCGATAAAAAGTATATCATAATTTTCACACCGGTTTTGTTGGTTACCATCTGGGCTATTTTGCTGGACCACTTAAAAAAGCCAACCAACCAAAGCTAAGCCTTAACTTAATACCAGCGTTTACAGATTTTTTGAGTTAATTTAAAATAAACCCTGAACGCGGCACAAAGCTCTTAAAATGGCAGCAGCGCGGAACTCGAAATTACTTTAAATCTTTATTCCGATTTTGTTCTGAGAAATTTAATAGTGAAAAAGTGGCTTTTAAAAACAAAATAATTCATAACCTAAAAACTGGTCAGGAAATAAAATTCTTGCAAACCAAAAAAGATACCGGTGGCCAAATTTTAGAGATGGAAACCACTTATCATGCTTACTCCCTAGAACCGGCTGCTCATTATCATCCGCACCAGGCAGAGGAATTCCGGGTTTTAGCTGGCGAACTGACCGTGCGGATAGACGGAGAACTGAAATTATTAAAATCCGGCGATACGATCAACATTCCGCAGAACAAAGTACATGCTATGTGGAACCATACAAATAATAAGACCGTGGTTAACTGGAAAGTTATACCGGCCCTGAACACCGAATATTTTCTGGAAACTGTAACCGGTCTGGCCCAGGACGGTAAAACAAACAAGGCAGGAATGCCGAATATATTGCAGGTTGCTTTACTGGCGGCTAAATATGCCCCTGAATTCCGGTTGGCCAAACCACCTTATGCTGTTCAGAAAATTCTATTTGTGCTCTTAACCCCTTTGGCGTACTTGTTGGGTTACCGCCCTTTTTATAGAAAATACCTCGACTAAAAACCTTAACCAGCACACCATAGCCACCACCTTACCGGCAAAATATAAGCAACTAACCAATAGTATACATGTGGAGCCAGAAACCACATAAAACGGGGCGATACCGAAAAGCCAGACGAGTAGGAAAACCTTTAAATAATCTGTTATGCCAAAGTATGTAATAGAGCGGGAGATTCCCGGCGCCGGCAAACTTTCTGCCGAACAATTAAAAAGTATTTCAAAAACTTCCTGTGGGGTGCTCAGTAATATGGGCCCGCAAATTCAGTGGCAAGAAAGCTATGTTACCGGCGACAAGATTTATTGTATTTATATTGCCCCCAATGAAGAAATGGTACGGGAACATGCCCGGCAGGGCGGCTTTCCGGCAAATTCGGTAAGCGAAGTAGCTACCATAATTGACCCGACCACTGCAGAATAATTTTAACTTATAAGCGAACACCAATATTGACACCACATTTATACAAAAGATTTCGGTGCGATAAAATTTCGGCTATTTACCAAATGGCAGCATATTAAGGAGTTCCTTTAATGCAGCTAGTCATCCCGAAATTTTATCGCACCGGTATTTTTCTGACCACCATCAGCAACCTTATTTGCCCTTCGGCCACTTGCCTAAACGGCCATATAAAACCGTTTGAACCAATCTGCCTCCTAAATTTCTGCTATTTATTTTGTAAGTATCCCTAAAAAGGAGACAGTTTAAAAGTAGACAAAAAAAGTGTTTATATTTAAACTGAACAGATGAAAAAGAGCAGAATTAGTGAAACTCAGATAGTAAAAGCTATCCAGGAAAATGAAGCCGGTCGCAAGACAGCGGATATTTGCCGGGAGTTGGAAGTCAGCCGGGCCACGTTTTACAAATGGAAGAGCCGGTATGGGGGCCTGGAAGCCTCCGATGTAAAGCGGCTAAAAGAGTTAGAAGAAGAGAATAGCCGGCTAAAGAAGATGTATGCCGATTTGAGCCTGGACCATAACATCCTCAAGGAGGTCATCACAAAAAAGGGCTGGGGCTCTGGCAACAAAAGCAATTAACCGAAGAACTTATTTCGGACTATAGCCTACCGATTGCCAGGGCCTGCCGCTTAACCGGCCTGGCCCGCTCGCATTATTATTACCAGAGTTGCAAAGATGACACAGAAGTAATCACAGCGCTGCAGGAGTTGGCCGCTGCGCATCCGGTATATGGTTTTCGTAAGCTGCTGGCTTACCTGAAAAGAGCAGGAAAGTCGTGGAACCACAAGAAGGTGTACCGGGTCTATAAGCTTTTGAATCTAAACAAGAAGAAAAAGGGCAAGAGAAGGTTACCCGCACGGGTAAAGCAACCATTAGCCCAGCAAGCAACCCTTAACGACAGTTGGAGCATGGACTTTATGAGTGACGGTTTGGCATCGGGTAATAAATTCAGGACTTTGAATGTAATAGATGATTGTAACCGGGAGGCATTAGCCATTGAGATAGCCACCTCTATTACAGCCAAGAGAGTAACCAGAACCCTGGAACAGCTGATTGACTGGCGCGGCAAGCCAGCTGCTATACGGGTAGACAACGGAACCGAATTTACCAGTGCTGACTTTACCAGTTGGTGTAAAAAGGAAGATATCCAAATCCAATATACCCAGCCGGGAAAGCCCATGCAAAATGGCTTTATCGAACGCTTCAATGGCAGTTACCGCCGGGAGATATTAGATGCTTACCTATTCTTTGACCTGGAGGAAGTGCGAGAGTTAACTATCAAGTGGATGGAAGAATATAATACCCGCAGGCCTCATGAAGCGCTTGGTAATCTTACCCCGAGCAAATGGCCAGAAAAAAACAAAAGTGGAAATATGGAAAACTTGCCGCTGCCCAAGGAGCCCGCACCGCAAGTTTACCACATTCCCACTTCATAGTAGGGGTAGTAAGGTAGTTTAGAATAGTCTACTTTTAGAATGTCCTATTTATGGGGTACTTACAATTTTCATAATGGCTAAAAATATAATTTTAATCATCAAGCGCTAAATCCCTCTCTTTCCTGCAAATGTCTATAAGACTACTACAGCATGGGTAATGCTGCTTGGTTCAATGGTTGAAGTAGGCAGGTATTTATCAAAAAAATTAATTTAAAAAGCATTAGCGCTCTTAAGCCAATAGCAAAATATTCCTCAGAAAAATAACAGCCAACCTTCTTTTCTTCGGAAATTCTCGGAAATTTGCGCTGCCCTAAAAATATCCGCTGCAAAAATAATTTATGCAGAATAGGGTTTGGCGCTGAAAAGTCGAATTTTCGCAGGATGAACCTATGACTATAAATCCACCCGAGTTAAGAACGGTGCAGGTAACGCGGTACGTAACACCGCTGCGCGAAGGCGGCTCCTTACCAGCCATTGTAGAAGCCGACGATGATTTTCTGTACGCCTTAAAGTTCCGGGGAGCCGGCCAGGGCGAAAAAGCCCTGATTGCCGAGTTAATCGCCGGCGAAATTGCCCGGGCTTTGGGCTTGCGGGTACCCGAAATAGTATTTGCCCACCTCGACGAAGCTTTTGGCCGCACAGAGCCCGACGAAGAAATTCAAGATTTGCTCCGGGCCAGCGAAGGCCTGAACTTAGCCGTGCATTATCTTTCGGGCGCCATCACCTTCGATTCTTTGGTAAACGCCGTAGATGCCCGGCTGGCCTCCCAAATTGTCTGGCTCGATTGCCTGATAACGAACGTAGACCGCACGCCCCGTAATACCAACATGCTCATGTGGCACAAAGAATTGTGGCTGATCGATCACGGCGCGGCTTTTTATTTTCATCATTCCTGGCCTAACCTGGAAGAACAAGCCCGGCGGCCATTTGCCCAAATAAAAGACCATGTGCTGCTTCCGCAAGCCGCTGAACTCGAAACTGTGGATGCGGAATTCCGGAACATTTTAAGCCCCGAACGCATCCAGGCTATTGTTTCAGTTATTCCGGACGAGTGGCTAACTGGCGAATCGCCGTTTGACACGGCAGCAGCGTACCGGCAGGCCTACGTTCAGTTTTTAATTAATCGGGTAGCTACATCCGAAATATTTGTTAAAGCCGCGCAACATGCCAGAAAAGCACTTGTTTGAGTATGCCGTCATCCGGGTGGTGCCCTGTGTAGAACGCGAAGAATTCATAAACGTGGGCGTAATTCTTTATTGCGCTTCGCAAGGGTTTTTAAAAACCATCTACCATTTGCCCGAAGAACGGTTGCGGGCCCTCAACCCGGATTTAGATATAACAGAGTTGCAGGAACGGCTCCGGGCTTTTGAGCGCATTTGCGCCGGGTGGTCGCAGGGTGGAGCCATTGGGCAATTGCCGGTCGCCTCCCGTTTCCGCTGGCTTACGGCTACCCGCAGCACGGTGGTGCAAACGTCGGCGGTGCATCCAGGCCTGTGTACCGACCCAAACGAAACCCTGCAAAAACTTTATACCAAGCTAGTCTTGTAAATACTTCAGGCAACTAACCGTTCTTGTAAATAAAACCACCCCAACAACTTACCCGGATGAGAAGAATATTATTAGCCTGCCTCTTTATTTTATCTGTTTCAACAGGCTGGGCACAGTCGGGGGTGGTACCGGTTTTTACGGCGGGTACCGAAGGGCACCAATCATACCGCATTCCGGCTATTATTAGCTTACCCAACGGCCACTTACTGGCTTTTGCCGAGGGCCGGGTACACGGTGCCGGCGATTTTGGCGACATAAATATTGTATTAAAGCGCAGCACCGATAAAGGCAAAAGCTGGAGCAACCTGCAAACAGTAGCAGATTACCAGAACTTACAGGCCGGCAACCCGGCTCCGGTGCTGGACCTCACCGACCCCACTTACCCCAAAGGCCGGATTTTTTTATTTTACAACACCGGCGATAATCACGAAAACGAAGTCCGAAAAGGTAATGGCCTGCGTGAAGTGTGGTACAAGACCTCAACCGATGGCGGTCTTACCTGGTCGGAACCCATAAATATTACTACTCAGGTACACCGTCCGAATCAGCCTCAGGTAAACACTGCTTATACTTCCTCCGAAGACTGGCGCAGCTACGCCAACACCCCGGGCCACGCCATGCAATTTACCACGGGTGCTTACAAGGGCCGTATTTTTGTAGCTGCCAATCATTCGGCCGGCAATCCGCAGCCGCAGTTTCAGGATTACCAAGCGCATGGCTTCTACACCGACGACCACGGAAAAACCTTTAAATTAAGCACAACAGTACAAGTGCCGGGCTCCAACGAGTCTATTGCCACTGAACTCTCGGGCGGTAAACTCATGATGAACTCGCGCAACCAAAAAGGCGATATTCGGGCCCGGATTATATCGGTGAGCCGCGACGGCGGCGCCACTTGGGATAGCACCTGGTTCGACCACACCTTAATCGACCCGGTTAACCAAGGGAGTTTGCTCACGGTGGGTAAGAAAAAAGGTAAAAATATTATCGCTTTCAGCAATGCTGCCGACGTTAAATTACGCGATAACCTGACCCTGCGCATCAGCTACGACGAGGGCAAAACCTGGCCCAAGAGCATTTTAATAGATAAAAGCACTTCGCCTAATCAGCGCGATTATACTGCTTACTCCGATTTGGTAAATATTTCAAAAAAGGAAATTGGCGTGCTGTACGAGCGGGATAAATACCAGCAAATTGTTTTTAAAATCATGAAGTGGCAGCAAAAATAGTATCAGGATTAATATTTCTTCCCCATAAATGCCTGGGCTAAGCTTGAACGGATTTAGAAATATTTATCCTTTTTCAGGAAAGTGGAAATCCAGGCAAAATAAAAGCTGCCAGAACAATTATGAAGAAACTTTTTCGTGAAAGAAAAGAGTTAGGGCTTCAGGCACACTTTTTGAATTAACCAATACTACTCCTTACCCAGTACCCATGAAAAATTTTTTCTTTACTGTTACAATTCTTTTCCTGATGGGCAGCAGCGCCATCGCCCAAAAAGTAAGTTTAGTTAATCCCTCTTTAGATAAGGCCAATAAATATTACGATGCCGGCCTTTACAAAGAAGCCATTGCGGAATATTCAAAAACGATTTACATAGAGCCGTCCTTTTTGCAGGCTTATAATAATCGGGGGCTTGCCAAATTAGAGCTAAATGACTTTACCGGTGCCTTGGCCGATTTTAACAAAGTAATTAGTAAAGAGCCGAAAAACGCCGAAGCTTACCGCAATCGTGCCACCTTAAAAATTCGCAAGCAGGATTATGCCGGTGCCCTGACCGACTACGACAAAGCCGTGGCTTTGGGAGCCGACGATGCCGATGCTTATTTTAATCGCGGAATAGCCAAGGTATTTATGAATAAATCAAAAGACGCGCTGGCAGATTTTGACAAGAGCATTAGCCTGAAACCCGATGCCGTGGATTCTTACGTGGAGCGGGGTTTTGCCCGCATGAATGTGGGTGAAAATTCCGGTGCCTTAGCCGATTTTAACCAGGCTATAAAGCTAAATCCGAAATTAGCTACTGCCTTGTACGGCCGTGGCTACAGCCAATTAATGCTTAATAATAAAACCGCCGCCTGCACCGATTTACAGAAGGCAGCCCAGATGGGTTCCAAAGAAGCCCGGGATTTAATGGCTAAATCTTGCAAATAAGCTGGTAACCTGTTAAAGTTTGGTTAATATTTAATCCTCATAATTATTTCCCGAAGCCCCGATAGAACCGGGGCTTTTTTTATAACTATTTTTCTATCATGGGAAAACACGAGGTACCTTAACGCAGAATAGCTAATTCTGAACTTTTATAGCAAACGGGTTAATTACAGAAGCTGGCTCCCGATAATCTGTTAACTTCGGTCTTTCTTAAAGGCAGTTTTGCATAAGAGAAAGAATATTTAATATATTTAATCGCTCAAATCATCCGTCACTACAAATAATTAATATGGTCTATTCTTCTAATCTTAAGTTAGCCACCGCCGCTTTAATAGCCGGTTTATTTTCTTTAGGCCAGGCCTATGCTCAGAACCAGCCAGGCGCCGTGCCAAAGCCACCCAAAATGGTACCCGAAATGACCGAGTTCTGGGAACCTGAAGTGAAAACAATTACCCCGGGCACCGGCACTGCTGCTCCGTCTGATGCCGTTATTTTATTCGATGGCAAAGATCTTTCGCAATGGAAAGGCAAAGACGGGGGTGCCGCCAAGTGGCAGGTAAAAGACGGTGCGATGATCGTAACCAAAGGCACCGGCGCTATTACCACCAAGCAAAACTTCGAAGATTTTCAACTGCACGTGGAGTGGTCGGCACCCACCGAAGTAGTAGGAAACAGCCAGGGCCGTGGTAACAGCGGCATCTTTTTACAGGACCGCTACGAAGTACAGGTGCTGGATAATTATAACAACCGCACCTATGCCAACGGCCAGGCCGGCAGCATTTACAAACAAACGCCGCCGCTGGTAAATGCCATGCGCAAACCCGGCGAGTGGAATACCTACGATATTTTATACACGGCTCCCCGCTTTAAAGAAAATGGCACGTTGATAATGCCGGCCCGCGTAACCATAATTCATAACGGCGTAGTGGTACAGAATAACACCGAAATAAAAGGTGCCACAGAATATATTGGTTTACCTTCTTATAAAGCGCACGGCAAAGCCCCCATCCAATTGCAGGACCACGGAAATCCGGTACGTTTTCGCAATATTTGGCTGCGCGAATTATAATAATATTAGATAACCTATTTAGCATTATATAAACCGGCTGAAACCGCTGCCCTGGCGGCGTGTTTTCATCCGGTTCTGCTCGAAACAGAAATACCAACCAAATTCTAAATTGAAATCTAAACTTGGCTTTCTGAAAAACAGAGGTCCGGCATTGCATTAACCTAAAGGTATTATGGCATTATTTAGTTTGGCCGGAAAAACGGCAGTTATTACCGGGGGCGGCAGCGGCATTGGTCGCAGTATTTCCAAGCTTTTTGCCCGCCAGGGCGCCCGGGTTTTTATTCTGGAACTTAACTCAGACGCGGCGGCCCAAACCCTGCAGGAAATTACCGAAGAAGGCGGACAGGCCAGTTCTTTTGCCTGCAACGTAAGCAGCCAGGAAGAAGTAACCACTGTTTTTGATAATATCAGGCAGCAGAGCGGCCGCATCGATATTGTAATAAATAATGCCGGTATTGCCCACGTAGGTAATATAGAACAAACTTCAGAAGCCGACCTGGACCGCATTTACCAGGTAAACGTGAAAGGAGTTTACAACGGCATGTTTGCGGCTGTAAAGCACATGCAGGAAACCGGTGGCGGCGTAATTTTAAACCTGGCCTCAGTGGCTTCGGTCATTGGCATTCCGGATCGCTTTGCTTACTCGATGAGTAAAGGTGCCGTATTGACCATGACCTACTCCGTCGCCCGCGATTATATCAAAAATAACATCCGGTGTAACTGTTTGGCGCCCGGTCGGGTGCATACACCTTTTGTAGATGGCTTCCTGAAAAAAAATTACCCCGGCCGAGAGCAGGAAATGTTTGATAAATTATCTAAAACGCAGCCCATTGGGCGCATGGGTACCCCCGACGAAGTGGCGGCTCTGGCCCTCTACCTCTGCTCCGATGAAGCGGCCTTTATTACCGGCACCAACTACCCCATAGACGGCGGCTTTATTACCCTGAATACTTAATTTATTCAACCCGGTTTAGTTTAATCCGGTTTCACTGATTTTCTATTTTAAAACTTAAAAAACAGAGATAAAAACAGAACAAGCAAGGCTCTTAATTCCTGATACCTGCTACTAGATACTTGCTACTTATTACCTGATACCAATTACTTAAAACTTATATAAATGAAATTAATTCGTTTTGGTCAGCCTGGCCGTGAAAAACCAGGTTTGTTATTGTCCGACGGCCGCCGCCTGGATGCGAGCGCTTTTGGCGAAGATTATACCGAAGAGTTCTTCCAAAATAATGGACTGGCCCGGTTGGCCGCCTGGCTGGAACAAAACCAGGCATCTGCTCCTCTGGTTTCAGCCGAAGAGCGTTTGGGGCCACCTATTGCCCGGCCGGGTAAAATAATTTGCATTGGCCTGAACTACTCCGATCACGCCGCCGAAAGCAATATGGCTCTGCCTTCTGAACCGATTGTTTTCTTTAAAGCTACCTCTTCGCTGGTTGGCTCGAACGATGATTTAGTTATTCCGAAGAATAGTGAAAAAACCGACTGGGAAGTAGAATTGGCGGTAATCATTGGCAAAAAAGCTTCTTATGTTTCGGAAGAAGAAGCGCTGGACTACGTAGCTGGCTACGCTTTGCACAACGACTACAGCGAGCGGGCCTTTCAGTTAGAGCGCGGTGGCCAGTGGGTAAAAGGTAAAAGCTGCGATACTTTTGCGCCGCTCGGCCCGTTTATAGCTACCCCCGACGAGTTAAGCGATGTAAATAATTTACGTTTGTGGTTGAAAGTAAACGGCGAAACCAAGCAGGACGGCAATTCCGCAAACCTTATTTTTAAAGTTCCTTTTATTATCAGCTACCTGAGCCAGTTTATGTCGTTGCTGCCCGGCGATATTATTTCCACGGGTACCCCGGCCGGTGTGGGTTTAGGCATTAAGCCACCGCAATATTTAAAACCCGGCGATGTGGTAGAGTTAGGAATAGACGGTTTAGGCGAGTCGCGGCAGGTGGCAAAAGCTTACAGCCCAGCTTAAATATTCTAAAACCAGCTTCTTATTTCTGTTCAGGATAAAAGAAGCTGGTTTTGATTTTACATTAAGATAAACACTTTTTACTCTTTCGGAAATTCGCGGAAAAGCTTCGGATATTTCCTGCTACACCTGAGTAGAAGATTCTGTAACTTTTATCCATCTCTGGTTTTTATCTCAACTGTTATGACCGAAATCTATAAACTGTCCTTGTTCTTCCGCGTAATGATGTGGACAGTACTGGCTTATGGTCTAGAATACTACAAAAATAGGAGCCATTACAATTAAGATTTAAAGGAGGCGTTTGGGACACATGCGGATGAAACTTTTTGTCTTAAATATATTTAATCTTCTCTGGATTTCGGCCTGGCTGTTGCCCCTGCCGGTACAAGCCCAGAAACCAGGCAAAACCGAAATAAAAAGAGTAAATGCCACCCCTGGTCCCCGTCCCGACCGCATTATTTTAACCTGGCAAACCGACCCGACCACATCGCAGACCGTTACCTGGCGCACCGATAATTCGGTTACAACACCTAAAGCTGAAATTGCATTGGCCGATGCTTCGGCAAATTTTGCTAATTACGCCAAGGCTTTGCCAGCCCAGACCGAACCACTCAAAACCCAAAGCGGCGAAGCACTTTATCATTCGGTAAACTTTAGTAGTTTATCTCCCAATACGCTTTATGCCTACCGGGTAGGCGATGGTACTTACTGGAGCGAGTGGTTTCAGTTCCGGACCGCCAGCCAAGAACCCGAACCATTTTCCTTTATTTATTTCGGCGATGTGCAAAATCAGGTACTCTCCCAATGGTCCAGGGTAATTCGGGCGGCTTACGCCGAAATGCCCAAGGCTAAATTTATGCTGTATGTCGGCGACCTGATAAACCACCCCGAAGATGATACCGAATGGCAGGAGTGGTTTACAGCCGGCTCTTTTATTCATGCTACTATACCCAGTATTTTGGTGGCCGGCAACCACGAGTATACCCGCAACGCGGTTTACCTGCCGCGCATTACCCGTCATTGGGCAGCGCAGTTTAACCTGCCAGACAATGGGATTAAATCGGAGCCCGATCTGGTATATTACACCGACTACCAGGATTTGCGCATTATTAGCCTGAACTCGTATTGGAAGGTACCGGCCCAGGCCAAGTGGCTGGAGGAAATATTAAAGAACAATCCGAAAAAATGGACGGTAGTAACTTGTCATTATCCGGTGCAGTCTACCGCCATTGGCCGCGAAAACGAAAATTTGTTAAAGCACTGGCAGCCCATTCTGGATAAGTACAAAGTAGATTTGGTGTTGCAAGGCCACGACCACACCTATGCCCGCGGCACCAGTTCTTCAGCCAAAGAAAATAAAGAAGAATTTAAGACAGCGCCGGTTTACGTAGTATCTATCAGCGGGCCCAAAATGTATACTTTAGGTAACAAAGAATGGATAGGCCGCGGCGCCGAAAACACCCAGCTTTACCAAATTATTACGATTGAACAGGATAAGTTAATTTATAAATCAATTACCACTACTGGCGAGTTATACGATGCCTTTGAACTGCATAAGCAACAAGGCGAAGCCGCCCGCGTTACCGAACTCAAAACAACCAATAAAGCCGAGCGGCGGTTTACCAATACCCTAAAAGCCCCAACCAAATAAATTATGCAGATAGACGCGCACCAGCATTTCTGGCAATATTCCCCTACCGCTTACGATTGGATTGATAACACCATGAAGCCTTTGCAGCAGGATTATTTGCCGGAACAGCTGGCTCCTCTGTTAGAACAAAATAACTTTTCTGGCTCCGTGGCGGTGCAAGCTTTGCAAACCGAAGCCGAAACCGAGTTTTTGCTGAACCTGGCTGCTGAACATGATTTTATTAAAGGCGTAGTAGGCTGGACCGATTTGCAGGCCGCAAACGTGGAAACTAAACTCGCCAAATTAGCCCAAAACCCTAAGCTTAAAGGCTTACGCCACGTTGTGCAAGCCGAACCCGACGACCAGTTTTTATTACGGCCGGAATTTCTGCGCGGTATTAGCTTGCTGCAAAAATTCAACCTCACTTACGATATTCTCATCTACCCTAAGCACTTGCCGGTAGCCACCGAATTTGTAGCTAAATTTCCGAACCAACCTTTTGTGCTCGACCATATTGCCAAGCCATTTATTAAAGACCAAATATTACTGCCCTGGGCCCAGCATATCCGGGAACTGGCGCAGCACCCGCACGTGTACTGCAAACTCTCGGGCATGGTAACCGAAGCCGATTGGCATAATTGGCAACCATCCGATTTTAAACCTTACCTGGATGTAGTTACAGAAGCTTTCGGTCCCGAACGCTTGATACATGGCTCGGACTGGCCCGTTTGTACCCTGGCCGGCACTTACACCGAAGTCATGAACCTGGTAAGGGAATATTTAAACCAATTTTCCAAAACAGACCAGGAGAAAATATTGGGCGGCAACGCTATTCGGTTTTATAATTTAGCTGTTTAAGACTTTTACCGTTTTGATTAATCCAAAACAAACGAAAATTCGTCGTAATTAGCGGTGCGCCAGGCAAATTGCTGGGTAGTGGGCGAAATCGCGAAGAAAGGCGAGAAGGTTCTTACTTTTACGGTTTTACCATCGGGCAAGAACTCCAGGATGCGCAGCCAGCCATCACCGCCGTTGCCGTACCAGCCACCGCCCAGCGCCTGCGCATTAAATACCATTTGCTGTACTTTTTTGCCGCCCGCATTGGTGTCGGTCCGGAAGGCCACGTGCTCTTTGGGTTTATCCGGTGCGCCAATGTGGCCAGCAAATACCAACTGAATATTTTTTGATGGCTGCACTAATTTCTGATAGATTCCTGCCCCGTAATTTCCTTCGGCAATCGGGTAATTTTCTTTTATCATATGCTCATTTTTGGAGTTCATATAGGAGTGGGTCAGCACCACTACTTTATGCTGTTTATATTTATCCTGATTGATAACGCCTTTGGCCCAGGCCAAAGTAGTATCGCGTGGCGCAAATTCCAGCGTGAGGAACAAGAATTTCTGACCATGCGGGGAAGTAAATTCGAAAGCGGCATTCTCTAAAGTTGGTATCTTCTCGGCGTTTTGCGCTACTTCGCGCACCAGTTTCTGCGTCTGAAAATTCTTATCGACCGGAAAATATTTATTAAAGTTAGTGTTGCGGGAGCTGATATTGGAGTAGCCGTAATCGTGGTTACCAGCGGCGGTAATAAAAGGCACAATGCCATCTAGTTTACTGAACGAACGCGCTACTGATTCCCATTGCAATTTACTCGGTTGGTTGGCCTTTTCTCCATCCGGGTTAATCATCTCGTTTTGTTCAACCAAATCGCCGGTACAAAGCACCATTTTAATATTCAGCGACTCTACATTTTCTTTAATCCAGGTAGTCATTAATTCCAGTATCGGCTGGTTCCGTTCAAACTTTACGTAGGTTTGCGGGTCCGGCACCAAAATCATCGACCAGGATTTGGCATCACTTAAAGCGGGTGCAACATATTTCTTTTGGGCAAATACCTGCCCGGTTAAAAGAAGCGCAATTAACAGGTTCAAAAGAATTTTTGATTTCATTATGCTCTTAGGTTGAATAAAAACGGTCTAAAATATTTATACTAACCTCTTCAGGTTCTCAGGCGGGCGGCGTAGCAAGACCCAGCGCGAAAAAGCGCCACCTTAATTTAATATTTTTTACTCCTCGGCCTTTTTCTTAGCGTTTTGCTTGGCTCCCACCTGGCTTTTGAAAATACTTAAGCTGTGGACTTTTTTTCGGAATTAAATCCTGAATGGCAGCGGCGGCCTCAATGGGTAAATCCGATTCCAATACATCGGCACCGGCCTGGAAGGTTTCGCGGTAAGCTTTGCGGCGCTCGGCCGGGTCGGGTAATTTATCATAGGTAGGAGCCGCCGAAATCATACACTTTACGCCTCGGGCATGCAATAAATCGTAGAGTTCTTTGTTTTCCGGTTTATTCGTGGGGCCCACGTAAGCCATAATCTGCGACCAGGGCACGCCGGATTTTTCAAAATCTTCAAACTCCTGTTTCGTCCGGACAAATGCCGAAAACATGCGGTTTTTGTTTTGGTTGTAGTAATATTTGGCTTGCTGCGCGTTGTGCACCGTTAGCATCACATAGGTATCGGCCTGGTGCTCTTTTAGCTTTTTGGCAGTCATGAATAGCGGCACATCTTTTTTATCGAGGTTGATAATGGTTTTGCCTTTGCTCCATTTAATCACCTCGTCTAAAGTAGGAATCCGGTGCTCGGTAATATTGCCTTCCGAATCTTTTAATTTCAACTTTTGCAATTCGGCCCAGGTATAATCTGATACTTTTCCTTTGCCGGTAGTTGTTCGGTCTAAGGTAGCATCGTGCATCAGCACAATAACGCTGTCTTTGGTCAGCCGTGGGTCTATCTCGAAAAAAGCCGGCGTATGGCGCAGGGTATTCTCGAAAGTAGCAATGCAGTTTTCCGGATAGCCTTTGGTCATGCCGCCCCGGTGCCCGCTAATTAAAGGCACATCCTGCCCGGTGTACTTAAAAAAGGCATGTAAATCGGCTGGCGATTTTAAGTTTAGGGTATGGAGGTCTTTGCCTTTTTGAGCCCACAACTGGCCCGCCGAACTACTAAGAATAGCTACCAATGCCAACACCCGGAAATTACGAAAGGCTTTGGTTGGAGTAAACTGTTTAAAATATTTAATCATATTAGCTGGTAATAAATATTAGGTATTGATTACAGAAAATTTGCGGTGCCGGTAATTACATAATTTTTGCAGATTATGAACCTGTTTAGCATTTTATAAAATAACAGAAACTGTTGCCTTTACTGCGAAGGCACCATAGTCGTTAGGCTAAGCACCTTTTTCAATCGCTTAACTTTGAATTGCCCCTGACTTCAGTCAGGGGTGCCAAATATTTCCTTAAACCCGGGGCTAAAGCACCCGGGCAATGCAATGCGCTTATCCTGCATGTCTATTGTGTTTTCACCGGCAAGTAGTCTGGCAAAAGCTTTATAATGGGCGGTGATAACACCACCCATGGCATTAAACGCTATTTGAAGCAGAAATATAAAGCAGCTACTTAGCTAACTACAACTTACTATTAAGGCGCATCAGCGAAATTTCACCGGTTTCATCCAGGCCGAAATGCGTAATAGAAGAATTATCCAGTGTTAACCGACGATAATATTTCAGGGGCATGCCTAACTTGTAAGCCAGGTAAAAACGATTTACGCCGTTGTGAGCCACCACCATTACATTGCCACTGGGGTATTGCTGCCTTAAATCCTGGAAAAAATCATCTACCCGGTTTACGATTTCCTGGGCCGATTCACCGGTTCCACCGGCGCGGGTGTTGGCCGGATCTTCGCACCAGTTTTGCCACAGTTGCTCGTTTTCCGGAATAAATACTTCTTTGGCTTTGCTTTCCCATTGGCCAAAATCAGCTTCAATTAAGCGTTCGTCGGTTTTTACATCGGGGCGGCCACTCGCAATTTGGGCCGTTCGAAAAGCCCTTTCCAGCGGAGAGGAATAAATTGCATCAAAATGGATATTTTTAAATTGTTCGGCGGCTGACTGCGCTTGTTGCAAACCAATTTCGGTTAATGGTAAATCGGTGCGACCACAGTAACGGTTGCCATCGGCGTTCCAGGCCGTTTGCCCGTGCCGTAGTAAATATATGTTAAGCATATTGATAATCTTTCTGAATATAGCCCTTTTCCTGCAAGGTCCGAATAAATTCCTGGTAACCGGCTTCGTAGCTGGTGCTTAAGGCTGGGTTCGGTCTAAATTCTTTCTCGATGTGCGTAAGGGCCTGGGTAGCTTCTATAATAGAATTAAAATGGGTTTTGGAGGCCGCCAAAATAGCCGCGCCTACGGCCCCGGTTACATGCCGCATTTTGTAAATGGGCCGATTAAGCACGTTGCTCCGGATGGTAAGCCAGGTATCGGAATTGCTAGCGCCGCCGGCCGTATATACCGCTTTTACTTTTTCGCCGGATAATTGCTCGATCAACACAAAGGCGTACCGCTCGATGTAAGCGACTCCTTCCAGGTTGGCCACAAAACGCTGCGCCGGCGTTAAACCTTCCGGTTCAAAACCGCGGGCCTGCGGCGAAATAAACGGAAAGCGCTCTCCCTCCTGCCGGAGCGGGTAAGCAATATAACCCGACGGAATCAGTTGCGCGGCTTGTTCGTTCAGTTCGTCTAAATCAGCTTTAAATTCCTGGGTTATCCAATCGGCGCCGGTATTGCTGGCGCCACCGGGCATCCAGAATCCTTCGGGGTGACGGTGGCTGTAAAGCCGGTCTTCGGGATCTTTTATTTCGGTACGGGTTACGCCTTTTACGACCAGGGTTGTACCAATGGTAGTATTCCAGTCGCCGAGGTTAACGGCTCCCGAAGCAATTTGGGAGGCGCAGCCATCGGTCATGCCGGCTACAATTTGCACCTGCGAGTTTAAGCCCCAATCTGCCGCCAAAGCTGGTGCTAAATGCCCGATGGGGGTACCCGAAGGCACTACCTCGGGCAGCCACTCTTTTTTTAAAGGCAGTTGTTCATAAATATAAGCGGGCCAAAAGCCTTCGTTTACATCATAACCCGATTTTAACGCATTGGTATAATCGGTGATGCCCCAGTTTTCGCTCAGTTTACCAATAATATAATCGGTCGCGTGAATCCATTTGCGCAGCCGTTGGGCTTTGTCGGGATATTGTTGCCCAAACCAAACCATTTTGGATAAGCCACTGGAAGCATTGAAGCCGGTATAACCCTGCGGATGATATTTTTGGGCAGCCTGTTTACACAACCGTCCCTGCTCCGCCGAGCGGTTATCGGAGTACATAATTGCCGGGTATAAAGGATTATTCGCGGCATCCAGCGGAATAACGGTACCGGAAGTAGACGTAACCGATATAGCTTTAATATCCGTTAAGGCAATTTGTCCGGCGGCTTCCTTCAATAATGCTTTTACCGACCGTTCAGTAGCGGCCCACCACTCCTGTGGCGATTGTTCTTCGCGCGATTTTTCGTTTAAGGCAAAGGCTTCTTCCTGGCTGCCCACCACGTGGCCGCTTACATCCAGCAAAACTACGCGGGCGCCCTGCGTGCCAATGTCGATGCCTAAAAAATAAGGTTCCTTCATGCTACTTCCTCCAGGCACATTTGTTTAAAGGTGGCCCGGTTCTTTTTCCATTCGGTGTACAACTGCTGATCGCGGGCATTTACCTGGGGTTCTACCACGGTTACCGGCACCTCGGTCTGCCCGGTTACACCCAAGGCTTCGTTGCAAATAATAACGCCTCCCACTACCGACGACTGCTGATAATTTTCGCGCACCATCACTTTCTTCTGCAACAGGTTAGAAATAAACTGCCGCAGCAAGGGACTTTGAAAACCGCCGCCGCAGGCCCACACATAATCTTTTTCGTGCGCTTCAATATCGCAGAGGGTGCTGTAATTTTCTTTAATGCTGCAGGCAATATCCCACAAGGTGGCCCAAACAAAATGCGCGCGGGTTAATAAATGCGAAACCGGAGCCGGGAAAATAAAACCACCTTTCGTAATCGGAGTTTTTTCGTCGGCTACCAGCGATCCCAGCGAAGCCACACATTGTAGCTGCGTAAGCGCCGCCAACTCCTGTTCAATTACCGCGTAACTTTCGTTGGGGTAAAATATTTCTTTCAGGCGCTGATAATTCAGGCCCGTTACGCCCGCGTTGGTTTCCAGGATAAAGCTATCGACATCGGTGTGGCGGTTGGTCCACGACCGTTCCTGCGGGTCGATTATGTAACTATTAGCCAGTTTAATAATGGGCGTAGTCGTGCCCGAAACAATTACCACATCGTCCGGTGCCGGTTGCGTGCCCAAAACAGCGAGTTGGGTATCGGCACCGCCTATAATGATTACCGCCGCCGGCGAAATATTCAGGACGCTGGCCTGTTCGGGCAAAATATTACCCAGAATAGCACCGGCACTTCCTAATTCCGACAGGTTATTCGGGTTAATATCAAAAGTAAAACACAGTTCCGGCGACCACTGCTTTTGGGCTACGTCGTACAGCAAGGTTTCGGAAGCCTGCGAGTGCTCATACCGCGCCACACCGCTTAACATATATTGCGCCCAATCGCTGATACTTACAAAAGTGGCAAACTGCTCCCAAATCTCGGGGTGTCGCTCCCGGATACCAACCAATTTCAAAGCCGAAAACAGCGACGTAGGGTACCGGCCGGTTAAAGTATAAATATTGCTTTTATCAGTCATGAGGCTCTCCCACTCCCGGCCGCGGTGATCAATATTGGGTAAACCAATCAGCGATTCGCCGTTTTGACCAATTAAAACAATTCCTTCGCGCTGGCTGGTAGCGGTTAAGGCTTTTATTTCTACGCCGGGTACCTGCTGTAAAGCAGTTTGGGCCAGGTTGGTAATAATGCCCCAAAGCTCATTTGGGTTGAAGTAAATAGCTTCGGGATAATTTTCATCTTTGTGGTAAGGCATATTTGCCCGCTCCACGCTTAATATTTTGCCGCTGGTAGCCGCTACCGCCACCCGCACATTACCGGTGCCAATATCAATAATAATGTATGCTTCTTTTGCCGCCATTTTTTACTATTTACAGGTAGTTTTAGCTTTTAACCGTCAATATTTCTTTGTTGGCCAGTTGTTTTATATTCCGGTTATGGTCGGTAAACCAGCTTTTTAAGGCATCGTTCATGATAAAGGCATGGTGGTCTTCTACCTCAAAAGTAGCCCCAGCAATATGCGGCGTGGCCAAAACATTGGGCCGGTGAATAATTCTGTAATCGGTGGCATCGGGCGGCTCGTGGTCAAATACATCCAGAATAGCCCCCCGGATTTGATTATTTTCTAAGGCATCGAGTAAATCCTCGCGGTTAACCACCACGGCCCGGGCCGTATTTACAAAAATAGCATCTTTCTTCATCCGCGAAATCAAAGTCTTATCGATCATGCCTTTGGTTTGGTCGGTAACCGGCAAATGAATGGAAACTATATCGCTGGTTTCGAAAATGTCTTCGAGGGTAGTTTTTTTATAGACTGAATCGGATTGCTTTACATAAGGATCGTAAAACTGGATGGGGCAAGGGAAATTCTTCACCATCTCGGCAATACGCTGCCCAATGGCGCCAAACCCAACCATACCTATGGTGCGGCCGGCCAGTTCGTTGCCTTTAAATTGCAGGTACGAGGTATGCGCTCCGGCTTCCCAGTTTTCACCGGCCAGCCACTCGCAGCCGGCAATGGTGTTGCGTAAAAAAGTAATTACATTGGCCACAAACATTTCGGCTACTGCCTGGGCATTACGCGCCGGCGTATGGAAAACCGGAATATCGTATTCGGTGGCTTTTTCTACGGCTACGTTAGAGGGTGTGCCGCGGCACACACCAATAAATCTTAAGTCCGGGAATATTTCTATTACTTCGGCCGTAACGTTATCGTGTTCGGTTATTAAAGCATCGGCATGGGTTTCTTTTAATAAAGAAATTAATTCTTCGGCGTTATAGGCCCGGCCGTGAGGTTTCCAGGGGCGGTAAATAATTTCGCCAAACGTTTGGGCCAACACCGCTTGCGCTTTCTCGTGGTAAGGCGCAGTAATTAAAATTCTCATGGTAATCTTGTTTAGGTGAGATAAAAAGATCAGGAGTAAATAAACACTAGTCGCTTACCTCCCGGGAAAATTCTATAATTATTAACGGGTGCTTAATTCTTTGATGGGCCGCGTTGCTACATCGGCTTTTACATGATGGGCGGTTTTGGCGTTATCTGGCAGGGTAATAAATTTGGTGAGAATGGCGCTGAGTAAATAAAGACCGGCTAAAATCCAAACGACGCCTTCGTTGCCAACTAAGCCAATAAATACGCCCACAATAGCCGGGCCCAGAAAAACCGGCAAACCAGCGCCCAGGTTTAAGATAGCCATGGCCGCGCCTTTGTCTTTGGAAACCAAAGACGGTACCAGCGCCGATAACGGTACGTAGCCCGCCAGCAAAGCGCCCCACAAAACCCCGGCCATTAACACCACCCAGAAATTATCGCCGACCAGTTGCGGCGTGTAAAAGAATAACAAAGTAGACAAAGCACAACCTACACCGCCAAACCACATAACGGTATTGCGCCAGCCCATCTGGTCGCCGACAAAGCCAAAAATTAAATTAAAAGCAATATTGGCGGTAAAAATGGTACCCCAAATCTGCAGCCACTCAGTAGTAGAAAAGCCGTGCGCCGCCATGTACGTAGGTAAGAAAACCGGGAAAGCAAACTGGGCTGTGGTATTAATCACCCGCACCAGACCGCCTAACAAAACTTTGGGTTCTTCTTTTACAATGGTTAAACCTTTCATTAATTCCTGGGCTTTGGCACCCGGATTGGTATTGCTGGATTTAAATTTATCGCGGTTTAAAACCAGCGCAAAAAAGCCGCCCACCAAAACCCAGAAGATAGAGCTCCACATGGTGTTGATATAGCCTAAATGCTGAATGGCCCAACTGGAATAATAAGCGCCCAGCACGTTTAACCCGCCTGTAAACACAAACCAAAACCAGCCCACGGCCCGCCCCAGTTTTTGTTGCGGACTGCGATAGGTAATCCAAACCAGGAAAGAATAGGCAAATAATGGGTAACCAAAGCCCCGCAACGCATAAGTCAATAGCATAATCGGAAAGTTGAGGTCGGTCATGCCATAAGCCACAAAACCTATGGTACCAATAATATAAAGGAGTAAACCCATGGCCATTGTTTTCTTGGCACCGTAACCTTCGGCCAGTACGCCCGAAAACCAGGAAGAAATAGCGATGGTAATGCCGTAAACGGTAAACAAAGAAGCCGATTGCTGCATGGACATACCATGCTCTAATAAATAAGGGCTCAGCCAGCCTTGCTCCAGGCCATCGCCCATCATAAAAATTAAAATACCTAAATATCCCCAGCCCAGTTGCCCCGGCAGGCCAACTTTATCCAGCAAGGAATTTCCCGAATTTGTTTCTGTACGCATGTAAGTCTTTTGTTATGATTTTAAAATTTTTGGTGGATTGTGCGGCGGGTGCGTAAAAGCGTAAAATAATATTATTTATTTGGTAATCAAATCAGTAGCCGGGATTCTGTTTTAAATTTCCGCTGCTGGCATCAATTTGTACTTGCGGTATCGGAAACAATAAATCATTTTGGCTGAACGTATAGGGTAGCGCCGAGGCAGCATTTGGTTTATCGCCACCGCCATTTTTGGCGGTCATTACTTCCAGGGCTTTGCCGGTTCTTACCAGGTCGAACCAACGTAAATTCTCGAAAGCAAATTCAATGCGCCGCTCTTTCAAGATAGCCTCCAGAAATTGGTCTTTAGTCGTAAGGTCAGCCATGTTTAGAGCAGGATTAGGCTTAACCCGGGTATGCACCTGGTTTAATAAATCAAGCGCGGTTTGGCTAGGATAAGAGAGTTCATTCAGGGCTTCGGCTTTCATCAGCAGGATATCAGCATAGCGTAATACCACCATTCTGATATCAATGGTATTGTCGTTATTTACATTAGTATTATGAACTTTAGGACTGGAGTACGTCTTAATATTGGTCGTATCCACATTCGCATCTAACCGGGAGTCGTTTTTAAAGGTCTCCATAAAATCACGGGCGGCGGTGTTGTTATAATCGTGATTAACATTTAAAAAAGGATACCCTTCTGAATTAGTGCCGCTTTTAAAAACCACTTTAAATATTACTTCATTGCTTTTCTTGGCATAATCAAATATCCCAGCATAATCACCATCTAGCGCGTACTGATTAGAATTAATTACCTGGTCGGTATATTCAACTACTTTCTGGTAATCTTTCCGGACCAGGTAAACCCGAGCTAATAAACCAAGAGCGGCTCCTTTTGTAACCCGACCATCGTTAGCCGCATTTACCGTAATGGGCAAGGCCTCAGCGGCCTCGGTTAAATCAGTAATAATCTGGTTGTAAACCTCGGTAACCGGTGCTCTGGTGTGATTGATAGACGCAATAGGGTCTTTTGTTTCTTCAATCACCAAAGGCACATCGCCCCAAATCTGCACCAGATAAAAGTAGGTAAGCGCCCGAATAAATTTAACTTCGCCTTTTCGGGCCTCTTTTACCGTTGCGTCCATGGAAATATCATCTATTCTGTTTAGCACAATATTGGCCCGCTGAATAGTAAGATAGGAATTATGCCAGAAAACATTCAACCGGTCGTTAGCGGATGTTAAATTAAAATTATCAAAATCGGCGTAAGCACCGCCGGCCGGCGTGGTGGCAAAATTGTAAGTATTATCGCTCCGGACTTCCGCAAAATGATCCAGGTACCCGGGACGCATGCTCGTTTGCAGTCCGTCGTAGGTGGCCATTACGGCTTGCTCCATATCGGAGGCAGTATTATAAAAATTATCGACACTGTTTTCGGCCAGGGGTTTTAAGTCGATGTAGGACTCGCAGGAAATTATTGCAAAAAATAAGGCTATATAAAAGAGGTATCTCATGACTTTAAAAAATTAGAAGGAAATATTAATACCAACAGTAGAAGTTTTACTCACCGGATAATTACCAAACTCTTCGCCGGGGGTAAGCGCACTGCCGAAATTACTGGACACTTCGGGGTTATAACCGGAATATTTGGTCCAGGTGAAAGGGTTTAACAAAGAAGCATAAATGCGTACCCGGTTAATGCGCAGCTTACTCGTGAGGGTATTGGGCAAAGAATAGCCCAGAATAATTTCACGCATTCTGATAAAAGATGCATCTTCAATTTGCCAGCTGGAAGCCCGGGTATGGGTAGAAGAACCCACTCCCCAAACCGGACGGGGCGCATTCTCATCTAAATAAACCGACAAATTATTGCCCCACGCCTCGGCTAAATACCGGTGCATGGTATTGATAACCTGCAGACCCTGCTGGCTATAAACATTCGCCGATACATCAAATCCTTTTATCCGGTAGCTAATATTTAACCCGATTTGGTAATCCGGGTTATTATCGCCTAAAATCACCCTATCATCGGCGTTAACTAACTTGTCACCGTTGGTATCCTGGTAAATGAAGTCGCCTACTTTCTGATTACCCAATTTAGGAGTAGCGGCTAATTGGTCCGCAGATTCAAATTTGCCCAGCACCTGGTAACCGAAAAACGCACCTACCGGATGGCCAATTCTGGTAACATGGGAGCCGCTTAAACCGCCGGAAGAGATAATTTGCTCCTGACCGGGGCCCAAGGCCAACACTTTATTCCGGTTAGCCGAGAAGTTCAAACCCAGGGTAAAATCTCCCTGACCTATTTTCCGGTCGGTGGCTACCGCAAATTCGATTCCCTGGTTTTGTAAGGCCCCAATATTTTGCAGGGAGGTACTATAACCCGAGGAAGAAGGTACTGGAACATTCAGGAGCAGGTCCGTTCTATGGGAATAATAATAGTCGGCGGTGAAGGTATAATGTTTTAAGAAAGATAAATCAAACCCGACATCAATGGTCTTGGTCTTTTCCCAAGAAAGATTGGGGTTGGGAGCCGTACTCGGAAATAACCCCGATTGCACCACATCGCCGATGGGATATTTACCGTTAGTGGATAGTAAAGCAATGGAACCGTAGTACGGAATATCGTTATTCCCGGTTAAGCCATAACTTGCCCGCAGCTTAAGGTCATTTACAAAATCGTTTTTGAAAAATTCTTCCTCGGAAACCCGCCAACCTACCGATACCGAAGGAAACAAGCCCCATTTGGTGTTGCTGCCAAACCTAGAAGAGCCATCGGCCCGCAAGGTAGTTGTTACTAAATATTTGCTGCGATAATTATAAGAAGCGCGGCCAAAGTAGGATAATAAACTCCATTCGCGCTGGTCTTCGGAGCTATAGCGTTCCTGGGCGGTATTTATAGTTCTTACGTTATCGGTAGCAAAGTTTCGCCCTTCGGCCGTTGCATCTTTGCTAACTTCTTTTTGCATGCTGCTACCCAGCAAAAAATTAAAATTATGCTCGTTGTTGATGCTTTCGGAATAAGCTAAAGTATTATCCCACAAAATATTGACCGAGTTGGAATTAAATACCGAACCATAATTAAAGAAAGTTGTAGGGGCCGGCTCCGTGCGATAACTCAAAGATTTCGGCCGGTAATATTTCCGCTCAAAATAATTTAAATCGGCGCCAAAGGATGTTTTAAAAGTTAGTTTACTCGCAATATCATATTCTACATTGCCATTAAAGGTCGTCCGGAATTGGTTCATCTTATTATCAACCAAATTGGCCAAGGCCACCGGGTTTTGAAATTGCACCACATTCGACTCGCCACTCCACAAAGTTTGAAATAATTTATCTACCGCGTAAGAGCCATCTTCATTGTAAACCGGCAACTCGGGATGCTGCATCAAAGTACCAATAACTAACCCTTCATCGCCCCAGTTTTTCTCAGAACGCGCCAGGTTATTATTTATATAGGTAGGATTTACATTAATGCCAATGCGCAGTTTATCACTTAATTCCGAATCCAGGTTGAGCCGCACGCTAGCTTTTTCAATGCCCGAATTAGGAATAATACCTTCCTGGTCCTGGTAATTAGCCGAGACAAAATACCTGGTCTTGGTTGTGCCGCCGCTAACCGATAAGTCATAGTTTTGTACTTTGGCAATCCGGTAAAACTCATCCTGCCAATCTGTATTGGTTAAACCTGGTTCGCCATTAATATAAGGGAGCATATAGGCCGGATAGCGGTCATCAATATTTCTGAGGCTTAAAGCATCGGTTGCTTTATTTTTTGCGGGATTTTTGCTAATCCAGCTTAAATCGCGGGCCAGTTTGGTGTAGTTAGCATGCTCGTACGCATCCATTACATCCACTTTCTTGGCTAACTGCGAAACACCCCCGTAGGCATTAAAACTAATGGTCGGTTTTTCGCTGAAGGCGCCTTTTTTAGTAGTAATAATTACAACCCCGTTAGAACCACGGGAGCCGTAAATGGCAGTAGCCGCGGCATCTTTTAATACCTGAATACTTTCAATATCGCTGGGGTTAATGGAATTTAAAGGGTTTAAAGAATAATTAAAATTATCATTCCCTTGGTCGGTACCCGCCGAAAGCGGCAAACCGTCAATAACATACAAGGGCTGGGTACCACCCGTAATCGATCCCACGCCCCTAATATTAATAGTCATGCCGGCACCCGGCGCCCCATTGCTTTGCGCAATGGCCACCCCCGGAATTTTACCGGTCAGGGCTTGCTGAAAATTAACCACCGGCCTATCCACCAGCTCTTTGCTATCCACGCTAGCCACGGAATTGATTATATTTTTTTTACTTTCAGTTCCATAGCCCACTACCACCACTTCATCTAAACTTTTCGCGTCGGTAGCCAGGGTTACATTCAGGTTAGTAGCATTGCCAATAACCACCTCTTTTGTTGCATAACCAATATAAGAGAATACCAATACGCCGCCATTGTCAGGCACTTCCAGCGAATAGTTTCCGGATACATCAGTTGAAGCCCCTATAGAGGTTCCTTTTAAAACCACCGTTACCCCTATCAATGGCTCGCCTGCTTCCGATGAAACTATACCAGTTATTGGTCTAGTTGCTGCATTAAATAGTGGCGGTAAGGTATTTCTAGAATTTATTAGCCCACTTTTTTCTGTGATAGATAAGCTTCGGGCAAATAATGCCGGTTTTGCCGGGCTGGCGGTAAGTACCCCGGGAAAGCTAATGATAGCTATACCAGATAGTAAGCTAAGTTTAATAGCTTTCATCCAATGATCATAGTAATATTTTTTCATTTTAATTATGCGTGTGGTGTAAAAGAATTAAATAGATTAGGTTTACCGGTATAAAGGAGAAACTAAAACTTTTTCTGCTTACACATTCTCAGCAAGGGCAGTCGTTCGCAATTGTTTTAATCACTTCAATTAACCTGTTCCAAATAAACTAAATAAAAGTTAATTAAACTAAATTAAACCTAATTTAAATAAATTTAAAGTGTATAAATAATAAGTTTTTATTATAATTAACTTAACCTTGCAACATTTTAAACAATAGGTTTCTATTTTCAACATAAAAACAAAGATAATTGAAAGACTATTTAAGATATGTTAAGTTTGTATCAAACATTAAGGGAGAAATGTTAACTTTAGGTTAAGCTTTTAAAATTTATTCATGAAAAATATTACTGACAGACACCAGCTTATTTTGCAGAAACTTCAGGAAGACGGTCGGGTAAATATCCAGGAACTCAGCGATTTAATGGAAGTTTCGGGGGTAACTATTCGCAAGGACTTAAAGCTCCTGGAAGATAAAAACCTACTCTTCCGGACCCGGGGCGGCGGCTCTATTAATAATCCTTACACCAACGAAAGACCCATTGACGAAAAGGAACTAATAAATGCCGACGAAAAGCAAAAAATTGCAAAAGCCGCCTTGTCGCTAATTGGGCAAAACGATTCCATAATTATTGGTTCGGGTACTACCGTTTTTCAGTTGGCCCGCCACTTACACCCAACCAAACACCTGACGGTTATTACCCCAGCCGTTAAAGTAACCCTGGAACTCTGCAACCGGCCCAACGTTGAGATTTTACAACTGGGTGGATTAATCCGGCCCAATTCATCTTCGGTAGCCGGCTCCTTCGCCGAACAAATTTTATCTGGCATTTCGTGCGGCATTTTATTTCTGGGCGTAGATGGCATCGACCTGGATTTTGGCCTGTCTATTACTAATTTAACCGAAGCCACTTTAAATCAGCGCATGATAGAATCGGCGCAGGTAATTGCCGTACTGGCTGATAGCTCGAAATTTGGCCGGCGCGGCTTGGGCCGGGTGTGCAGCCTGGATCAGGTGCAATACATTGTTACCGATAGTGGCGTCTCGGACAGTATAGTTGAAATGCTCGAAGAAAGGGGTATTAAGGTAATTATTGCCAGATAACCTGATTCTGCAGAGCACCTGCAATCCGAATATTTAAATAGCCTTGCACCCAGCTTACATTTATAGCTATGTCTATCGCCGGCATCCCCCTGATGATGATTTCTGCCGGCCTCTGGCTTATAGCCTTGATTAATATTTTGGCACCGCAGTTCTGATATATGGTATTTTTATTAAAAGGCTAAAAAGCAAATGGCCGGTCTTAAGACACGGCCATGAGGCAATAATTTAATATTTACCGTAGCCCCTTTGGAAAACAAGGGGCGTTAAATTCCAAGTTAAATATTTCTTTTCTTCAGTTCTTTTACGGCATAATCAGCGGCGCGAGCGGTTAAAGCCATGTAGGTTAAAGACGGATTCTGGGTAGCGGTGGAAGTCATACAGGCCCCATCGGTTACGAATACGTTTTTGCAGGCGTGCATCTGGTTCCAGCCATTTAGGATAGAAGTTTTGGGGTCTTTGCCCATGCGGGCGCCGCCCATCTCGTGAATATCCAAGCCGGGTGCTTGTTTCGAATCCGAAGCTGTAATATTTTTAAAACCGGCTTTGGTAAACATATCTGAAATCTGCTCCAGGTAATCCTTTACCATTTTCTCGTCGTTGTCGTCATAGCCTATGTTGAATCTAAGTTGCGGAATGCCCCATTCGTCTTTCAGCGTAGGATCCAGGCTTAGGGTATTGGTTTCTTTCGGAATGGTTTCGCCCATCATGTGGCTACCTACATTCCAGTTGCCTAATTTTGGTATCAGTAAATTTTCTTTTAATTCGGCACCTAATCCGGTGCGGCTTTGGTACTGCCCCCGGTTAGCACTAAATCCAGCGGCATAGCCCCGTAAAAAGTCAGTTTCCTGTTTAAATACGTTTCGGAAACGCGGAATATACCCGCTGGTAGGCCGCCGGCCATCGGTGGTAGTATCTAAAAAGCCATCGTAACTACCCGAAACCCGGGCACGGTAATTATGGAAAGCCACGTATTTACCCAAAACGCCACTGTCGTTACCCAAACCATTCGGGAAGCGGCTGGAGGTAGAGTTGAGCAATATTAAATTGGTATTAATAGCGGCTGCATTTACAAAAATAACAGGTGCGTAAAACTCAATAGCTTCTTTGGTAATTGCATCAATTATTCTTACACCCGTAGCTTTGCCTTTCTGGTCGTCGTAAATAATAGATTGTACCATGGCTTGCGGGCGCATGGTTAAGTTACCGGTTTTAGCAGCCCAGGGCAAGGTAGAAGCATTGCTGCTAAAATAACCACCGTACGGACAGCCGCGCTGGCATAATACCCGGTTCTGGCATTTGCCCCGCCCCTGCTGGTGATGAATGGCTTGTGGTTCGGTTAAGTGGGCGCACCGCGAAATAATTACGTGGCGGTCTGAATATTTAGATTTTACCTGTTCTTTAAAATATTTCTCTACGCAGTTTAACTCCAGGGGCGGTAAAAAATCGCCATCCGGCAGTTCCGGCAAGCCATCTTTGTTACCCGAAATACCGGCAAATTTCTCGACGTAGCTGTACCATGGAGCGATATCTTTATACCGAATGGGCCAATCTACGGCAAAGCCATCGCGGGCTGGGCCTTCAAAATCAAAATCGCTCCAGCGCTGGGTATGGCGGGCCCATAGCAACGATTTGCCGCCTACCTGGTAACCTCTAATCCAATCAAAAGGCTTTTCCTGTACGTACGGATGTTCCTGGTCTTTCACAAAAAAATGCATGGCATCTTCGCGGAAAGCATAGCACCGGCTGATAATTGGGTTAGCTTTGGTAATTTCCAGCGGAACCTGCCCGCGGTGTTCAAATTCCCACGGATTTTTAAAGGTAGTAGGGTAATCGGTTACGTGTTTTACGTCGCGACCGCGCTCCAGCACCAGGGTTTTCAGGCCTTTGCCGGTAAGTTCTTTGGCGGCCCAACCGCCGCTTATGCCCGAACCTATTACAATGGCGTCGTAAGTGCGGTTTTTGATACTATCGGTATTTAAATTTGCCATCTGGGGTATTAAGTATTTATTTTTTAGCGGATGCGGTTACCGGAAAACAGCCATTATAACGGCCCGGTACAAGTTCGTATTTATAAACTTCGCGCATCACGTATTCGGAGTTTAAATAACCCTGAATGGTTATATTTTTCAGGAAAGGAAAAAAAGGTTCTTTCTCGGGGGGTAATATTTTAGCGGCCTCTTCGCGGGCTTTTAATATTTCCAGGCGCTGGGCAGGTGAGCAGGTAACAAACGATTTGCCGTAATGTGCTTTTACAGTTTCGTCTAGTTCCGTCAGTCCCTCTACAAAGCGGTTCTGTGCTGATTTTTCGTAACAATCGGCGAGCATGGTCAGGATAAACCGGTGTACACCTAAGTCTTTCGCTCCCGGGGTATTTGTAGCAGGAATGATGGTTTCTACTATTTCTGCCAATAAAGCTTGCTGGTCCGGAGAAACTAACTGATTTAGGTTACCGGAGAGGGTGTCTGCATTCCAGGCATTGGCCCAGGCGGGTAATGAGAGGGTTCCGCCCAATACCAGAGCCAGGCTTTTTAAAGCCGTTCGTCTTTTCATAAATGTAAAAAAGAAAATATTAAGCTAAAGTTCAAATTGCAGTGGTAAGAAAAGGCTTATTTCTGGTAAAATCATGAATATTTTATCTGTCTATCTTTTGAAAGATTCCATCTTTCAATGCACGGGTGCTAACTATGCTTAGAGGTCTAAGAAGCCTCCCGGCCGGCGAGCCCCGTTTGGCCACTCGGGCTGTCTAAGCTTGTTTTCCTCCTCCGTCGGAATGCTGCGCACCACAACCTTAGAAGGCCCTCGCTGTCCAAACTGCTGTAGTTTGCTGCGTAGCTTGTGCTTTTCTAAGCCTAAATTATTTTTAAAAATTAATTAACAAGCTAGCCCAACAACGCTATTCTGCTAGATTCCGGTTCGGCCGAACTCCTTCCCTAATTTAGGGAAGGTGCCCGGAGGGCGGAAGGGTTAAATACCTCCAGAAGAAAAGCAAGGGTTCGCCGCAAAGGTGAAAACTATCGAATGGAATAAACTCAACTATCTAAAGAACAATCTAATACTCTAAATTCCTAAACAGTCTCCAACTTTACCTTTTGTTTATCCCGCACCCGGTAAACTTTAAGCAGGGTAATAATTAAAAGCACCAGGGCTACGACCACACCCGCTGTATAAGCAATTTCAACCGGGAGGCTAAACCCTTCGGGGGCTACTAAAATATAAGCGGTTACCACGGCACTCATAAAAACCGCCGGCACCAGCGATACCCAGAAATTCTTTTTCTCCCCAATCAGGTAAGCCGTCACCATCCACAACACTACGGTAGCCAAGGTTTGGTTGGTCCAGGCAAAATACCGCCAGACCGTACCAAAATCAATAAAGGTTAAAGCTAGGCCGGCCGCAAATAACGGAATACTAATGAGCAGGCGGTTGCGGAAGGAAGCCTGATTGGATTTCAGAAAATCAGCAACGATTAATCGGGCACTCCGGAAAGCGGTATCGCCGGAAGTAATAGGCGCGGCTACCACCCCCAACAATGCCAGAAATCCACCTAATTTTCCTAAGAGTGAATTAGATATTTCGTTTACCACAAAGGCCGCATTGCCGTTTTGTTGGGTCATTACCTCATTTAATTCCCGTACGCCGCCAAAAAAGCTCATACTAATAGCCGCCCAGATTAAAGCCAGCACGCCTTCGGTAATCATGGCGCCATAAAAAATGGTACGCCCTTGCTTCTCGTTGGTCATGCAGCGGGCCATCATCGGCGACTGCGAAGCATGAAAACCCGAAATAGCCCCACAGGCAATGGTCACAAAAACCATCGGAAAAATAGGAAACTGGGCCGGGTTCACGTGCAGGTTACTTAAATTTGCCGTACTTATTTCGGGAATGGCCAAGCCATTTTTCAGCATTACTACGGTAATACCCACGGCCATAAACAACAAGGCAAAACCAAACAGCGGGTATATTTTCCCGATTAATTTATCGATGGGCAGAACCGTAGAAAGAATATAATAAACAAAAATCAGGCTTATCCAAAGGGCCATGTTGCCGGAGCCGGTCATACTATCCAGAATTTTGGCCGGCCCCATTATAAATACGGCGCCTACCATAATCATCAAAAGCAAGGTAAACAGGCGCATAAACTGTTTCATGCCGTTGCCTAAATAATAGCCGGTAAGTTCGGTAATGCTTTCGCCTTTATGCCGCAACGACAGCATGCCCGAAAAATAATCGTGCACCCCACCGGCAAAAATCGAACCCAGCACAATCCAGATAAACGCCATTGGCCCCCACATGGCACCGGCTACCGCCCCGAAAATAGGCCCCAGCCCGGCAATATTCAGAAACTGGATCAGGAATATCTTCCAGGCCGGCATGGGCACAAAGTCTACCCCATCGGTCATGGTCAGGGCTGGTGTCGGGCGTTCGGGTTTAATCCCGAATATGCGCTCTATTACTTTCGAATACAGAAAATATCCGACCACTAAGGCAACAACAGAAAGACAGAATGAAATCATAGCAAAGGTTGGTGGATAAGTAAAAAATTAGCCCAAAGTAAGCATTTTAAACTTTACTTTGGGCTTTAACCGTATATTTCTACAAGGCTTTTTTCGGCTGACTCAGAATTTGCTTATCCTGCTCCAAACGGGCTTTCAGTTGCTCGTAATCCAAATCCTGTACGGCAATATTTTTGTCTATGGCCATGGCTGCGGCGGTAGCGGCACTTTGTCCCAGAATCATAAATACCGGTTCCATGCGGATAGAACCGTAAGCAATGTGGGAACTTGATACGCAAACCGGCACCAATAAATTCTCGCATTCAGCTTTCTTCGGAATGATGGCGCCGTAGCTAATCTGGTAAGGATTTTTTAGATGAATACCAATATCACCTTCGTTTTGCACGTAGCCATCGGGCTTTACGTAGCGCTGAATATTGTGGGAATCTAAAGAATAAGAGCCCATGCCTACCGGGTTAGGAACCGGTTTCTTGCCCACCGTTTCGTTTTCCGTCATGACATAATCGCTTACCATGCGGCGGGCTTCGCGCACGTAAATCTGGTGCGGCCAGTTGCCGTTGTCTTTAAACTCGTCTTTGGCCAGGCCCCAGGTTTTTAGTTCCTGCTGCATATCGGCCGGCACCCGCGAATCGGTGGTCATGAAATACATTAAGCCTTTCTGGTAGTTTTCGTGCTCTTTAATTATTTCGCGCCGCCGCTCATAACTAGCTTCCGGGTAATCCCAGTTCATCCCAATATAGTCGGTGCTGACCGGGCCGTGGTTGTTGGTATCGGTTTTGCGGTTCGGTATTGGGTCGAATTTGCGGAATAATTCGCGCCAGCCGGAGGCGAAAACACGACCTAATAATTCGTACCGGGCCGGGTCGTAGCCTTCCGGCTTTGGGAAAGGCACCCGGTTGTCGGGGTGGTTCGAGAGGCACATCCGGAAGTTATACGCCTGTACTTTCTTATCACCTTCTCCTTTCACGCCGGGGTCTTCGGCCGAGATGAGCGGCAACAAGCCGCTGCTTTTATCGCCGGGCGTTTTATAGGGGTCGATGTTGGTTTTAAAATAATGGTCGTGGTGCAGCACGCCGGTTTGCACCCCATTGTATTCTTCGCCGTACAAACTGTTGGCTTCGCGGCCCACGTGGTAACTCACCCCGGCCGCCGCCATTAAATCGCCTTCGTAGGTAGCATCGATAAACATTTTACCGGTAAAGGTTTTACCGCTGAGGGTTTGAATAGAACTAATTTTTCCGTTCTCTTTTTTCACGCCGGTTTCCCGGTTCAGCCACTCATCGCGAAAAATTTTTAATTTGTTTTCCTTTACAAAATCCTCGAACACGGCCTCGGCGGCATGCGGCTCAAATATCCACATGGTGCGTTCACTGCCGTCAATGGCTGGGGTGCCCTGGCCTTTGTTACCGTACTCCTCTTGCTTCTGCCATTGCCAGGCATCTGCTTTCTGATAATGCATGTAAATGCGGTGGTAAAACTCCCGGGCCAACCCACCAATTACTTCTTTTTTGCCCGTATCAGTAAAGCCCAAACCACCCGACGATAAACCGCCCAGGTGTTTATCCGGTGATACCACCAGTACCGATTTGCCCATGCGGGCGGCTTGCACGGCAGCCGTTATAGCAGCGGAATTGCCGCCATACACAATTACATCGGCCTGATAAGTCTGGTCGTCTGCCTGGTTTTTGTTCCGGGCCGCATCTCCCGCACAGGAAAACAAGCCCATACAGAAGAGTAAACAGATAACATAAAGTTGATTTTTTAGCATGGAAAAAGTTTTAAAGGATTATCGTACTTAATTAAATTTCTATTTTGATTTTGCCTGGGCTGCATTTGGCCAGGCTTAAGATTTATTACCAGCAGTTAAGGCGCCGGCACTAATAATATGGCATCGGCTACTACCACGCCATCGGCATCTTTATTTGATATTTTAACAAAGGCCTGGTTACCTTGGGCAAAGTTATAAGTACCCAAAGAAGCCCACTCGCCGGAGGTTTGGCCTACCACCTGAATATCGGCTTTGTTAATAGAAATATCTTTCTGCTGTTTGCCGTCGAAAATCTGGAGATGGGTTCGGGTGCTCGCATTCGGGAGTTTCGGGAAATAAGCATACACCTGGTACCGGCCCGCTTTGCTGATTGTGGGCGTAAATTGTACGGCCTGGGTTCCGGAGGCATTTGCTTCACTGGTAAAATA
This sequence comes from Adhaeribacter aerolatus, assembly GCF_007991635.1. Classification (GTDB taxonomy): domain Bacteria; phylum Bacteroidota; class Bacteroidia; order Cytophagales; family Hymenobacteraceae; genus Adhaeribacter; species Adhaeribacter aerolatus. Next base: position 152,845 of record NZ_BJYS01000006.1, read on the forward strand.
GGTTGGGCCGTAACCACCTTTGTTATTCGTAGCCCACGAACCGGTTACTTTGGTGGTTTGGGTATTATCGTTATCTACCAGTATTTCGGGCGTGCTGCCATCGGCCAGCGGATTAGCGGCTAACCTTGCCTGCAGCTTTTTAATATCCACCTGTTGCACGGGTTGTTTGGCATCAATGGCCATACTGGCTGCAACGGCTGCCGACTGGCCGAGTACCATAAATACCGGCTCCATCCGGATAGAACCATAAGCAATGTGCGTGGCCGATAAGCAAACCGGCACGAATAAATTAGCAGCGTCTTTTTGCTTGGGAATAATGGCGCGGTACGAGATAGGATACGGCCCAAAACCACCTTCTTCTACGTTCCCTTCGTTTTTAACCATGCCATTTACGACCTGCCGGTCGCAGTTATGCGAGTCCATGGTATAAGCCGCCATACCCACGCCATCCTGTACCACCTCGCGGCCTTGGCAATGGTGCTGGGTCATCACCAGTTCACCGACCATGCGCCGGGCTTCGCGCACATAAAGCTGATGCGTCCAGTGGCCGTTTTTGGTGTATTCGTCTTTCGGATAGCCCCACTTTTTCATCTCGGCCCGGATGTGTTCCGGTACCCGCGGGTCGTTGCCCACAAAATACAACAGGCCTTTGGTGTAATCTACGTGCTCGTTCCAGATTTTGGCCCTCGTGGCATAGTCGGCCTCGGGGTAATCCCAGTTCATGCCAATCATGTCGGTCGAGAAACCGTTGCGGTTATTAATATCGGTTTTGCCGTTGGGCATCAGGCTCCAGATAAAGCCACTGCTTAAAGCAGTCCAGGGCTTTTTCTCCATTAACCGGACTAATAATTCGTACTTCTTTGGATCGTAATTGGCCGGCTGGGTAATGGGCACCTGGTTTCCGGGTACATTGGTCAGGGCAATCCGGAAATTGTAAGCCTGCACTTTTTTATCGCCGCTGCCCGCCGGTTTTAGTTCGGAATTATGAATGCCCCATAATAAACCGCTTTTGGGGTCGCCGGGTACCACGTAGGGGTCAATACCGTCCGGAAACTGGTGGCCATTCATCAGCTGCACGCCGTTAAAAGTTTCGTTGTACTGGCTGTTGGCTTCGCGGCCTACGGTATACGATACGCCCGCCCGGGCCATTAAATCGCCCTCGTAGGTGCAATCCATAAACATTTTGGCCCGTACAATTTTATTCGTGGCGGCTTGGGGCTGAGCAGCATTTTCGAGCGTAATTTCTTTAATCAGGTTCCCGTTCTTTTGCACGCGTGTGATCCGGTTTTCGTACAGTACATTTACCTGGCCGCGCTTAATATACTCCTGAAATAGCGCTTCCGCCACCTTGGGTTCGAAAGTCCATTGTTCAAATTTGCCGTAGTGTTGCCCAATACGCCGGTAAAAATCGCGGGCCAAACCGGTAATAGCGTATTTATTTCCAATATCGGTATAACCCAGTCCGCCCGAACTCATGCCGCCCAGATGGCGGCCCGGCTCAATCAGCAAAACGCTTTTACCCATTTTTTTAGCCGTATAAGCGGCAATTACGCCCGCCGAGGTACCACCGTAAATACAAATATCTACCTCGGTTATATTTTTATTCTGGGCCCGCAACGGTACGGTAAGTGTAGTAAAAATAAGCAGTACCAGCGGAATAATTAAAAAAGATAATTTTCTCATAAAGCTTTTTATAAAAAGTAAAAAGTTCTAACTGTTTAAGTCAAAGGCACACCTAACTGCCTATTCTTTTTCGGGGTAAGCTGCTGCTGATGGCCTGAAATATTGGTCCGAGCGCAGCGGCGTATTATTTTACCGGCACTAAAATTACTGCATCGGCTATCACCACCCCATCAGCACCTTTGTTCGATATTTCAACGTAGGCATTTTTACCTTTGGTAAATCTGTAGGTACCCAAAGAAGCCCACTCGCCCGAAGACAAGCCTATTTCTTTAACATCGGCCGTTTTTAAAATAATATTATTTTCTTTTTTACCATCGAATATGGTAATGGCCGTTTGGTTGGTCCGGTTTTCTATTTTGGGCAGGTAGGTATAAATTTGGTATTTACCGCTTTTGGTAATAGCCGGCGAATATTTAACTCCTTTGATCTCGCCAGCTGGCGCATCGGCCTGGAACCGGTTACGTCCGTAGCCGCCTCTGGCCGTCACCCACGAACCGGTTACCTTTACCTGGCTGTTATCATCATTATCAACCAGTATTTCGGGTGGGCGGTTATCTACCAGAGGATTTTGGGTTAAGCGCTGCTGCAGCCTGGCTACATCTACCTGCTGCACCGGCACTTTGGCATCAATGGCCATAACGGCTGCCGTAGCCGCCGACTGGCCCAACACCATAAACACCGGTTCCATCCGGATAGAACCGTAAGCAATATGCGAAGCCGACAAACAGACCGGCACTAATAAATTGGCGCACTCGGCACGTTTGGGGGTTATTGCCCGGTAAGCAATCGGGTACGGGTAACTAACCGATTTCTGCACGTCGCCTTCATTTTTCACCATACCGTTTACCACCACGCGCTGAATATTATGCGAATCCATGCCGTAAGCCGCCATACCCACTACATCCGGCACCACCTCAGCGCCTTCACAGTGTTTCTGGGTCATGACCACTTCGCCAATCATCCGGCGGGCCTCCCGCACGTACAATTGGTTCGGAAAACCACCGGTTTCTTTAAATTCATCTTTTGGGTAACCCCAGGTCTGCATTTCCTGGCGAATGGGCGCGGGTACCCGCGGATCGTGGCTCACGAAGTAAAGCAAGCCTTTGGTATAGTCTTCGTGCGCCTGCCAGATTTGCTGGCGGGTTCCGTAATCGGCTTCCGGGTAATCGTAATTCATCCCGATCATATCCGTAGAAAAACCGCCGAAATTATTAAAGTCAGTTTTGCCGTTGGGCATGTTTTTAATGAGAAAGCCGCCGGTGTGCTGCACCTTTAACTGGCCGTCCGGCGTTTTGCTGGTGGTAAAATTACTGTGGATGGTTTTCCAGGATTCTTTGGCTATATTCCGGGCCAGTAATTCGTAATGGGCCGGATTATAATTGGCCGGCTGGGTAAACGGAATCAGGTTGTTTTTATCCTGGGTCAGGCAAAGCCGGAAATTATAAGCCTGTACTTTTTTGTCGCCGGTACCGGTTGGGGACAACAATTCGGGGCTGATGCCCCACAGCAAACCGCTTTCGGGATCGCCGGGTACTTCATAAGGGTCTACGCCATCCGAAAATTGGTGAAAGTCAGCAACCTGGACGCCATTGTACGTTTCGCCGTATTGCGCATTGCTTTCCCGCCCTACGGTATACGATACGCCCGCCCGGGCCATCAGGTCGCCTTCGTAGGTACAATCCATAAACATTTTGGCTTTTACCGTCAGGTCGTTGGTACGCACGGGAGTTTGGGCATCTTCCAGTACAATTTCCCGAATCCATTCGCCTTCTTTCTTCACCCCGGTTACCCGGCGGCTTTTCATAATGTCTAATTTTCCTTCCCGGATAAAATCGGCAAAAACTTTTTCGGCCACGTGGGGTTCAAAAGTCCATTGCTCAAACTTGCCGTAATAGCTGCCGATGCGACGGTAGAAGTTTTTGGCCAAACCGGTTACCGCGTATTTATTGCCAATATCGGTTGCACCCAAACCGCCGGTAGTCATGCCCCCAACAAATTTACCGGGTTCAATCAGCAACACACTTTTGCCCATTTTTTTGGCAGTGTAAGCGGCTATAATACCGGCCGAGGTGCCGCCATAAATACAAATATCTACTTCGGTAACTTTTTTCTGCTGGGCCCATGCAGACCCGTTTATAAAAATTAAGCTGAGGGAGAAAATAAATAAAAAAAGCTGTTTTGCTGCAATCATGATGAATATTCAGGTAGGTGATAATTTAAAATATATTCAGTTGCTGTCCCGGTGCCCTTAGCAGGACCGCGACAGCAACCTAATAAAATAATTATTACGGAACCAGTATGGCGCGACCGGCAAAATCAAGGTCGGGCGCTATTATTTTAATACTTGGGATTCTGCTCTAAATTGGTATTGGTCAGCACTTCAATATTCGGGATAGGCCATAAATAATCGCGCGCGGCATCAAAGGTTCTGAGTTCCACTACCCGCATATCGGCTCTGTTTGGTACAGTTGCATAGTTAGGCGTTCCGTTGGCATCAATGGCCGGAGCAGTGGCTAATAAGCCCTTCGGAATACGACCGTAAAAAGTGCCATTCATTACCTGGTCCGCAATTTTCCAGCGCCGGATATCATACAAGCGGAGGCCTTCGTTTGCCAGCTCATATTTGCGTTCCTTGCGCACAATCGACCGTAGTTCTGCCTGGGTTTTACCCGCTTCAATGGGTGGCATATTTACTGATGGCCGCTGTCTGACCATATTAATGGCACTATAAACCGACGGATCGAGTTGCCCCAATTCAATTTTTGCCTCGGCATAATTCAGCAATACTTCGGCATAACGGGCCGCAATAATATTCAGCTCGGAAGCAGTTACATCAGCCTGATCAATAATATCGGTGTATTTGCGCCAGCAATAACCAGTAAAAGTAGCAAAGGCATGGGTGGCCTCTACATTATCTACCCGCCGGGCAGGCGTGGTGCTGAAATCCGTTGTTTTTAAGCTGTCTTTATTTGTTTCGAACTTAATATTTAAAAAGTTGGAACCGGGTAAAGCTACGGTATAGCCCAAACGGGGGTCACGGTTAACAAAAGGGTTACGCGGGTTATAAAGCGGCGATTTATCGATGGTTAACCCGTCGGTACATTCGTAGGCATCTATCAGCACCTGGCCGGGTACTTTGTTCGAATTACCCCGACCCATGCGGGAAAAGAAACACTGGGGCACCGTATGCGTCCGGATTCCTCTTAAATATTGGTAAGCAAAAATAATTTCGGTTGAATTTTGTCCGGCATAAGTAAACAACTGCCCGAAATTAGGATGTAATTTATGGTAGTTTAAATCCATTACATCTTTAGCGGCTTTAGCGGCTACTTCCCATTTGCCATTATACAAAGCAGTTCTGGATTTTATAGCCAAAGCCGCTCCTTTCGTGGCCCGACCATTATTCTGGGCATCATAACTTACCGGCAAGTCGGCAGCGGCTTCTTCCAGTTCGGTTAAAATAAAATTAACCACTTCTTCTTTAGAACTTTTAGGCAGCGATGCTTCCTCCAGTTTCAAAGTTTTGGTTACCAACGGAATGCCGCCAAATAGTTCTACCAAATGAGAATAATTATAGGCACGTAAAAAACGGGCTTCGGCTTTGGTACGGGCATACAATTGGGGCGTAGTTTTGTCTTTTACTTTATCAATATTATCGAGCAAAAAATTGCACCGACCAATATCAGTGTAAGCCTGTTGCCAAACATTCCGGACAAAACCGTTATTGCTGGCATGGCTGCCTTTGCCTATTTGCTGCAAATCGCTGTTATTCCGGTCCCAGCTTATATCGGCCGCATTATCCAACAACATGGGCAGGGGCAGGTTATCGCTGGGGTGCACCGCTAAAGAACTGTAACAGGCATTTATGGCCAGCAACAATTCACTTTCGTTCGTAAAAAACGAAGCATCGGAAGGGCCTTCCAGGGGATATTTTTCTAAATAATTATCGCAGGATGGGGCGGTAAATAGCAAACCGAGACCCATAACCCAATATTTTATTTTCTGTAACATTTTATCTTCTGATTAAAAATTAACATCAACACCAAAACTGTAAACTTTCACCTGCGGATAACCATTGCCAATACCCACGGGCGTTTCTACATCATAGCCTTTCCAGAATTTATCCAGGGTAAAGAGGTTCTGGCCGTTTACATAAAGGCGCAGGTTTTTCATGCCTACTTTTTGGACTAAGGTAGTCGGGAGTTTATAGCCTAGCTGTAAGTTTTTCAGACGCAGGTAAGAAGCATCTTTTAGCCAGAAGCTCGATACTTTCTCGTTGTTGGCTTCGCTGAAGGCCAGGCGGGGGAAAGTAGCATTTGGGGTTGCCGGGGTCCAGTGGTCTTTGTGCTGTTCCTGCACCGTACCACCTAAGAAGAAAGGCATAATGCCTTGCTGCCACAGGAATCCGTCGGACTTGCCTACGCCCTGAAAGAAAACATTTAAATTAAAACCTTTATAAGTGGCGTTGATGGTAGTACCAAAAGTTAAACGCGGAATAGTGCTGCCAATAATTACGTTGTCGTTATCATTAATAATGCCGTCGCTGTTCTGGTCTTTGTACTTGATATCGCCGGGTTTAATGGTTCCGAATTGTTTGGCATGGGCGGCTACCTCGTCCTCGCTCTGAAAAAAGCCTTCGGCTTCTAAACCAAAGATGGAATTTATGGGGCTACCCTCGCGGCTAACGGTCAGGCCGGTACGGTTTACCCCGCGCAAATCCACTACTTCATTTATTACATCCGACAGGTTGAAACTTACGTCGTAATTAAAATCTTTCACTGCTCCCCGGTAAGTAAGCCCCATTTCCCAGCCGGTGTTATTAACCACGCCCACATTTTGTGATGGGGCGGCTAAGCCAATAATCAGGGGTACATCCAGTGTGTACAGGATATCGCGGGTTTGCCGGAAATAATAATCGCCGGTAAAAGACAAATTATCTAACAAGGTCAGGTCTATTCCGAAATCCGTCATTTCGGTGGTTTCCCAGGAAATATCGGAGTTTGCCAGGGTATTGAGCGCGGCTGTATTTACTATTTGTTTACCCAGCGTGTAAGAACCTAAATTAATGAAGGAGGTGAACGGATAATTACCAATATTCTGGTTACCTAACCGTCCCCAGGAACCCCGGAATTTTAATTCGTTAACTACGTTTTTCAGCGGCTCCATAAAAGCCTCTTCGGAGATGCGCCAGCCCGCCGATATGGAAGGGAAGAAACCATATTTATTGCCAGTCGCAAAACGGGAAGAACCATCGTAGCGGCCGTTTACTTCTAACAAATATTTTTGGTTATAATCGTAATTAATCCGTCCGAAGAAAGATTGCAGGGCCCATTCTGCTCCCCCGCCACGGGCTTGCTGGTTATTAGCCGAGCCGGTATTGAGCACCGGATAATCCGGCAGAATAAAATTATCGCGGAAAGCCGATACAATATTGTTGCGGTAATCTTCGCGCGAAGCACCCAATAATAATTTCAGGCCGTGGCCGCCAAGAGTTTTAGTAGCCGTAAGGGTACCCCGGAAATTATTATAAAAAGCCTGGTTGCGCTCCTCGGTTAGGGTGCTTCTGGCCGGAACCAGGAAACTTACCGCACCATTGGGTTTATAGGTTTGTACCGACCGGTTAAAGTCGCTGTTGTTCGATTGGGCAAACCGGGGCGCTGCCGTTAACTCCAGTTGCAGCCATTCTTTGGGTGTATAATTAAGCGAAACGTTTAGCTGCGCCGATGGGCTGTTATTTTTACGTTCTCCGCCAATGCGGCTAAAAGCAATCGGGTTATCGCCATTCCAGCCTTCACCCCAGGTTCCATCAGAATTAATGCCTAACTGATTCGCCGGAATCCGGTTCATCCAATGAAAAACATCGGAGGTTCCCCGGCCGGGTTCGGTGGTATGGGCACTAACCAGTTGTAAGTCAAACTTCATGTTAAACTTATCCGAAAACAAAATATCGGCATTATTACGCAAGGTAAAGCGTTTGAAATTAGAACTTTCAATTAGCCCCTGCTGGTCGAAATAGCCCAACGAAGTCAGAAATCGAATTTTCTCACCCCCGCCATTCAAACTTACGAAATGGCTTTGCATAGCACCCGAACCAGTTATTACTTCTTTCTGCCAGTCGGTATCGGGGTATAAATCGCGGTTAGTGGGGCCTTCGGTGCGGTATTTATCTATTAAGGCATCGGTATAAAGCGGGGCCCGGCCTACGTTTACATAAGCTTCGTTGGTTAATAACATGTGGTCGATGGCATTAACCATATCGGGCATGTTGGTAGGTGTCTGAAACCCGCCGTAACCATTGTAACCAATGCTGAGCTGATTGCCCTTGGCCCGCTTGGTCGTTACCAAAATAACCCCATTGGCCGCCCGCGATCCGTAAATGGAAGCAGATGCAGCATCTTTCAACACCGAAATAGATTCAATTAAATTAGGATCGATGTTGTTAATTGAGCCTTCAATTCCGTCTATCAATACCAAAGGGTTGGAATCGCTCAGCGTTCCTATTCCCCGTATCCGGATGGTACCCGCATCGCCGCCGGGCCGACCGGAACTTTGGGTGACCGTTACTCCGGGTGCTACGCCTTGCAAAGCGGCTGAAGTTTGCCCGATTGGCCGGGAAGTCAAAGTCTCCGAAGAAACCGTTGCCACTGCGCCCGTTAAGTTTACTTTTTTCTGGGTACCAAAACCTACCACCACTACTTCTTCCAGCGCTTTGGCATCTTCTTCTAAGGTGACATTCAGGGTACCACCGGCAGCCGGCACGGCTACTTCTTTGGTAGCAAAGCCAATAAAGGAAAATATTAAAGTACCGCCGGCATCCGGCACCGATAAAGTATAATCACCCTCGGCCCCGGTAGTGGCACCCACCGAGGTTCCTTTTAACAGTACGGTTACGCCCGGCAGGCCTTCTCCTTTGGCAGAAGTTACTTTGCCCGAAATTATTTTATCCACTAATATTCCAGAAGATGGTTTAGATAAAGGCTTTTCGGCTGGTTTCGGTTGCGGCCGGACCGGTATGATAATATAATCGTTGGCCGATATTTTTTCGAAGGTAAGCTGGTGCGGCGCCAGTAATTGCGTTAGGGATTCGTCAATATTTTTGATTTGACCCTCCAGGGCTTTTAAATCACCTACAATCGGTAACAACAGTTCGCTGTCGTAGTTAAAGGTTACGTTATGCTGCTTCTCGAAAGCGGTTAATATTTTTACCAAAGATTGGCGGTTACTTTCTTTGCCAGTACTTCTTTGCTTGGGCAAGCCCCGGTTAAGGGCGGTAAGTACCTGCGCCCTGGCCGGGGGCATGAGGCCGGCAGACCAAATTACCAGCAGTAAAAGCGGTAGTTTGCGTAAGGGTTTTAACATAATTTTAGCTGTTTTGGGTGAATAATAAATTAGGAGATGTTAAGGGCCGGACGAAAAACTTACGCCGGTTTTATGGTGATATGCCGGCCTTTCTTTTCGATGGTTAATCTGAAAGACTTTTCGATAGCGGTTAACAGCAGATCGATTTTTTTGGGATTACCCGAACCGGTAAAACGACGGGTGGCCAGGGCTGGGTCGGCAAACGTTACCTGGTACCCATAGGTATCTTTTAAAACCCGCGCTACTTCGGAAAGCGGGGTATCTACAAAAACAATTTTATGCTGGAGAAAAGCACTATAAAGTGCCGGGTTATGAACGGTAATTTTATTTAAGCGGCTGCCCGGGCCCAATTCTACCAGTTCCCCTGGTTTCATAATTGCTTCGGTTTTTTGCGGCGAGCCATTTCCCTCCTGGTGCGCATCTGCAACGGCTACTTTCACCTTTCCTTCGCTCAGCACCACTCTGGTTTTTTGGGGCCGGTTGGTCAGCACAAACTTGGTTCCCAGCACCTCCACCTTTACCCCATCTGAAGCCTGAACCCGAAATGGCTGGTGATTTCTCGTATGCGTAACCGAAAAGTAGGCTTCGCCCTGTAGCTTCACTTCCCGCACCGAGGAAGCATCCCAAGGACTGGCGTAACTCAAAACGGAATTCCCGTTTAAAACCACTTTAGAATTATCCGGCAAGGTAATCGTGCGGATTTCGCCGAAACTCGTTGCAACCCGGATCGGAGTACTTTCGGTTTCCTGAAACTTCCACAAAGCCAAGCCGGCAAATAAAACACAGATAAATACCGCTGCTATCCGGTACCAATTAATCCGGGTTGTAGCCACCGTCTTTTTATCCGGTACCAGTTGTACTACTTTACCGGTTTGGGTTCGGGCTTCTATGTGCTGCCAAAGGCGGTTTACCTTTTCAGCGGGTAAAACGGCTGGTTTAAAATCGAGCGATAGCAGGAGGTTCCGGGCTTTTTCAACTTCGTGCTGCTGGTTGGGGTACGCGCGCAACCAGTTTTGCCAGAACTTTTCATTCTCCGGATTGGGTTGTAACACCCAGTTTTGAAAATAATCGTCCAGTAAAAAGTCCTGCGCGGTAAATCCTGTATAATCCATCTGAAAAAAATATTGCCTCTATTGTGCTGCTTCTAAATGGGAAAGAGCAGAACGCAGAATACTCCATCAAAATTTTCTGGATATTTATAAATATTATACTATTTACAAGACAATTCAGTATTATTTGATATTCTTCTAATCAGATTTAAATAATATTAAAATAATATTAATGTTAGGACTAGGAGGGCGATTAAAAGATTTTAGAATGAATATTCAGGACTCCCGGATTAGGATGGTAAAGAAATAGCAAAAAGGATTGAAAGTAAGATAGCCTGAACGTGTTCACGCAGCATCTCAATTGCCTTGGAAATAAGATTATAGGTGGATTTTAGCTGCAAACCCATTATTTCGGCTATTTCCTGGAAACTCAGATTATCGTAAAACCTTAAATAAATAGCTTCGCGCTGCCTTTTGGTTAAAGTGAGCATGGCCTGCTGCATTCTTTCCTGCTGATTTTCCTGTACATTGGCAGCTATCAGCACATGCTCCGGGGAAGCTTCGGCCATTGGCTCCTCTTTCGCAAAAGCATTGCTGAATTTGTTTCTTTTGGTATGGGCTTCTGCGGATACCTGCAATCTCCGCCGTAAGGATTTAAATAAGTAAAATTTAATATTATTGGTGGGCCCTAAGTTTTCTTTGGTTTGCCATAAATAAATAAACAGCTCCTGAATGCAGTCTTCCACTACTTCTGTCTCAGGGCAAATTTTGGTCCCGTAACTATATAATGCCTGTATATGCGCCTGATAAATTTCCGAGAAGGCATCCCGGTCCCCGCTTTTAAATAATTCCCAGCGCGTACTGTCGTTGGGAGCAGCAGCCACCGCAAAACTAGAATCAGGTTGCTCCTGGGAGAGATGCATGCAACGGGGTTAATGAAATGAAACAAAAATTATTTTCCGGATTTGTGCTGCGTTTATCCGTAACGCATTTTAAATATAGGTTATACCCGGCTTAAATGCAACCTAACATTAGAAAACCAAACCTGTTCAATTAATATTAACAATCTAGGATTGGTTTGCATCCAAAAGGAATGGCAGCCAAAAGCTTTGTGAACTGCCCAAAAATTTTCTTGACCGAAAAGAAAGAAAACAAAGCCGGCAGCGCCAAGCCAACCTTTATATTCCCTTATTTTTAGCGGATTACCTGTAAGTTTGTCACTGCCTCACTTCTAGTTAAAAAGCTTCGCTAAAACGAACATATTTTGATGTGTATGTTACTTGATGTGTATGCTAAATTAATTAATAAAAGGTGTAGCCGATAAACAGGACTACACCCAAAAGGGCTCCCCAAGCTTCTTCAACACCCAAACGAAATCTGGTTAAAGCTCCTTCTTTTTTATGCCATTTTTAATATACCTGTACCTCAAAAATGGCTGCCGGTACATTAGTCGATGGATGCTTCGGTTCGATTACCAGCCTGGAAGTTTTAACAGGTTCATCCAGCACAATTTTGTTAATCGTCTGATGATTGTGCCGCACCTCCCGGATAAGTTCGCCTTTATCGTTGCATAATTTATAGTGCTGCACGCAGAACGGAATCTCGTACTCCGGGTGGCCCATCAAAGAAGATTCCATGGGATGATCATAATCGGTATCGAAAGCCAGAATTATTTCTTTTATGGTTTGGGGTTGTTCCCATTCCAGAGAAAGCTTGGAATTTACATCATCGGCAGCCGGTAGCCAGGCATTGGGGCTGGTGGTAGGCCGAAAAAGGCCGTTGTTAATATTTTCCGGGGAAAATAATGAGATACCAGAATCCAGACGCAGGCCAAAATTATGGCCGGCGGGCCGGCGGTGCGGGCACCAGAATTCAAATTCATCTACGCCAATCTCCGCGGGCGGTGTTTGCTTGCCGTAGTTCGACACCGCTTTATTTATTTTGTTGAAAACCGTTAAGACCCCGGTAACGCGTTGTTCGCTGCCCCTGACCGCTACGGCATCGTGCTTCATCAGGCAAATAAAAATATAGCGGGGCTGGTCCACTTCGTAATCAAAATCCAGATGAATGTGCTGCTCGCCTTGACCTAATTTAATTTCTTTTTGTGCTACCGTTACATCCGGGGTGTAGTTAAAAGGTTTACTGCTGATGCGGAGTTCAACCTGAAGTGCAGTGGCTGCTTCGGCTTTTACCTGTAGCGTCAGGCCTGTGAGTTTACCGGCAGTTACCGGCAGCATTTGGGCCGCGGAATATTCCAGTTCAAGCCAAGGGCCATCAAAGGGCAATTCTTTTAAGGTAAACGCACTGGATGCAGATATTTCAGCCGAATTAACCAAATTTTCTTTTGCTGCAAACTTTATACCTGGTATATGGTGGCCGGTTTTCAGCAATTCCTGCTGAAGCACCTGCATGTTTTCCGGTTCGTTCAGTTGCATTAGCGACCAGTTATTTTTTACGGCTAAGGCGGCTGCCATGCCTACGGCTTGTCCGCCGTGGGCACAGGTACCCATTACACGCGAAGAACCAAATGCCACGTGCGAGGCACTGATAATGCGACCCGCCAACAATAAATTAGAAATATTGCGGCTGTAAAAGCACCGGAACGGAATCTGGTAAATGCCTTTGCCGTGCCATTGGTTGCAGCCGGGCTTCTCGCTGAACACGCCATCGGCCGGGTGTAAATCAATCGACCAGCCGCCGTAAGCTACCGCATCCGGAAAAGTTTTTTGCTCTACAATATCCTGCTGGCGTAGCATGTATTCGCCTTCAAAACGGCGGCTTTCGCGCTTGCCCGGAATATTGCCCACCCACTCCAGCGTCAGGTTTTCGGCCTCCGGGAAATTGCCCGAATTTTTAATGTAGTTCCAGACACCGTAAACTACTTTCCAGAGTTCCCACTTAATTTTTTCGGTTTCGTGTACGGTATCCAGGCGGCCGCCGTATTCAATCCACCAAAGGCGACAGCCAAAATCAGAAACATTAAAACTTTTGTAGCGCGGAATTTGGGTAATATCCTGCAGGGCATAGCTGGGCGGCAAAAACCGCACCGGCCGACCGGTGTCTTTCGTATAAAAATAAATGGTATGTCCCAGTAGTTCGCCGTATTCTGAGCTGGGCGCAAATTTCTCCCCGAACTCTTCCCGCGATTCCGCGCCCATCCGGAAAGCCGCTCCCGCCGAAAAAGCCATCAAACCATCGCCGGATGCGTCGCAAAACCAGGGTGCTGCCAACTCGTATTGGGTAGAATTCTGGCTACAGAAAGCCCACACTTTTTCTATTTTATCTTCGCTTGCTTTATCTACCTGGTAAACCGACGTATTCAGGAGCAGGCGAATATTGGGTTCTTCGGTTACTTTTTCGAGGAGCACGGTATCGAAAATAACGGCATTCCCTTCGGGGTTCCGGTACAGGTTTTCTACTAATATTTCGTCAATTACGCCGCCTTCGCGGGCCCAGCGGTTGTTGTTGCCCATGTGCGAAGTTGCCCCCAACACCCATAACCGTACTTCGCTGGAAGCATTCCCTCCTAAAACCGGCCGGTCCTGCACCAATATTACTTTAATACCGGCGCGGGCCGCCGTAATGGCCGCACAAGTTCCGGCTAATCCGCCGCCAACTACTACTAAATCTGCCGCTAAACTTTCCGTTCTGGGTTTTCTTGCCGCTACAAATATTTCCTTCTGCATACTTAATTCTTTGGATTATTTCTATCCTTTATTTCTGATTCATTTTGGGTTGATTTTTACCAGTTGTGCTGGTATTTGCTTTTTTAGCCGCTTCGCTGCTGCTTATTTCGTAATGGTGCCCGGCCTTAATTTTAAATTTGAGGGCACGGTCTTTTGCTAAATATTCAGCCGGAATTATTTGCCCGGTAGTATTATCCCGGACTTGTAAATTTTCGGGGTGCCAGTTTGCCGCTTTATTGGTAATAAGCGAGCGGGAAGTACCATCGGGGTAGGTAAACCGGTAAGTGCTAGGGTTAGGCATTAAACTATAAACAATCGCGTTTAAATCCGCCTCTTCTTTCTTTACCAGCACGCCCTGGCCTCCCACAAAAGCCGGTATTTTGTCTATTGGGAAAGCGTAATTTTTTAAAGTAGTCGGCCCCCGGAATATTTCGCCGGATTCCAGATCCTGCCAATTGCCGGCGGGCAAATACACGTGCCGGCGCTCCACGGTGGCGTAATCGTTGCCGTAGGGCGGGGTTACAAGCAAAGACGGGCCCAGGAGCCAGGAATATTGCCGCCTTGTTTTGGTAGCTAAATTATAGGTTGCCGTATCAGTGGGGAATGCAATGGGTAGCGGCGTAAGCGTAGTGGGGTAACCGGTTTCAAAGGCATCTACCGCAGCGCTATAAATATAGGGGGCCAGTTGGTTGTGCCAGTCGCAGGCTTTTTTTACCGCTGCCTCGTAAGCTGCGTTTTCGAGGTGCCACGGTCCCAACCCCACCGACATGGCCGGGCTTACCGCCGCTAGCCAGGCATTCCGAACAAAATATTTCTTCTGGTCTTCGGTGAGTGGCAAGGTTAAATATTTACCCGCCACAATATCGGGGTACACATTGGGCGCACCGCTGGCCGCGTAATTAAGCATGTTAATCACCGGTCGGTCCTGGTCGAAACCGTGCTTGGTATCTTCCAGCCGGATAACATCGCCGGGCACCGAAAAAGCCGAATTGCGCACCATCACGAGGTTGCCTTGGCGCATCAGGTGTTCGTTTACTTTATTTAGTTTGGCATCGTTGTTTAGTTTAATGCCGTCGTGCAGCATCATGTCTTCTTTATAACCCTGCACGCCCCATTTCCGGAATCCTTTGCCAAACCATTGCACAGCGGCCGGATTATCCTGGTTTAAAATATAAATATTGCCTTGCGGAAAATTTACTTTGTAAGGAATGGGTTTGCCTTGCGGGTCCGCTACGTAATAATTTTGCCGCAAACCTTCAAGCGGATAAGGACCGTTGTTCGTAGGGTTATAAAAACCATCGGCGGCTTTAGGGGCTTTGAAATTGGTGCGCAAACCCAGCAATAAATTAATTTTGTTTTGTTTAAGGAAAGCTTTAAAAGCGGCTACATCGGGGTAGCGCGGATTAGGTAAACCGTCTTTCCGGCTAGGTTCGGCGGTATCGTCCCAAATACCGAAGCTGTTGGTGGTACCTTCTTCCGGATTTTTGCGTTCGCCTTTCCAGAAGCCGGAACCTACTATGGCCCAGCTCAGGTGATAACCTTTTTGCAGGTAAGTTGCCAAATCTTTTTGTACCGAAGTCTGGTAAGTATTCCAGCCCAGCGAGCCGAAAGCTTCGTAACCTAATTCGAAAAAGTCGTACTTCGGCTTTAAATCGGGGTAGCCTTCTTTTACTTTTACCTGAGCATAATTTTTATAGATAGCCGCCGGCTTGCCGAAAAAATAATAAGCATTTATACCGGGTACTTGCGCGGCCCCCATTTTATTCTCCTGGTTGTTAATTCCGATGCGTTTATGGCCTTTTTCAAAAATGACCTGCCCCATACTCTGCACCGGGAAAAAGGCAAAACTTGAAACAAACCGGAGGCCGTTATCGGTGTTCAGGAAGCGGTTATTTGCAAAGCCAAACACGTTGGCGCTGGGGCCATACCCGCCGTGGTCGCCTAAGCCATAAGCCGGCTGCACCGGGGCCGTTCGCAAATCAATCACAAACGGCAGCTGACTTTTTGGGGAAGAGGAATTAGGTTTTACCTGAATATTCAGGTAATCATCAAAAAGGTAAATGGCTACTTCGGCTTTATTCCCTTGGGTGTTGGTTACGGTTAACCGGAGCAAGTTTTCGCTCCTGGAAATAAGGCTGGTGGTAACCGCATCGAACAAAATCGTGTCGCCGGGTGCCGAAAAGCGCAGTCCCGATACCGGGTGAAAGCCCGCTATATTTTTGCCTTGGTTTTTAAAAGCATATTTAAACCCGGCTGGCTGAATGATTAATTCGTAAGCTTGCCGCTTTACTTTTATTTCGGACGACGATTTACTGCCTGTTTGCGCCCATAAGGCAACGCTGCCAAGCCAAATTAGCACCAGACTCAGCAGGGCCACCCGGGCAGCCAAAACAGTACGAGCCGGCACAACGGGCCGCAAGGTTTGGCAGTTGGGCAAACAGCAAGAAAAGCTTAAGCTAAAACGCATTATTTCTGGGTAGAGGTAGTAAGTTTGGTGGGTTCGGCTTCTGGCGATGCGCCGGTTTGGGACAATGCTTTAACCGAAAAATTATAAGCGCGGCCTTTTTTCAAGTTTTGCAACAAAAGGTAATCGGCCAATGCAGAATTTACTTTTATTGTTTTATTAGCGCCATTTTCCTGATAACTAACCAGGTAGCCGGTTGCTTTCGGAACAGGCGATATTCCCAAAATAGCTTCCGTTCCTTGCCGGCTTACGCTTTTTACCGGCGGTGCCCCCAGCAAGTTATTGCCATCGGGCGTAACCGAATAAGTCTCGGACCAGCCGCTTTCGACGTACTGCTGCACAGTGCGTTTCATCCGGAATTGAATAGGCTGGCCGTTGGCAACGTTTGGCACCCGGCACAAGCCGCGGGTAGTTACCTGGATGGTTTTGGTTTTTGCGGGGTTGTTTAAATCCGGGCCGTACTGGATGGTATACAAATAATCGAAATTTTCGTAGCCGTAACCAATAAAAAAGCTGCTGTCGGCGGCTTCGGTGTACCAGATAACCGGCGGCAATAAACTGTTTGTAGCCGTAGCTTTTACCGGTTCCGATGGTGCTCCCTCGCCCAAATTATTAATACCGGCTACCGCAAATTGGTAAACCTGATCTTTTTCCAGTTTCTTAATATCCAGGTAATGGTTAATGGTGGTGTCGCTGCGGCTGCTCAAATCGTTTTTACCGTATCGCACCACGTAATATTCAGCCGTCGGATTTTTCTCGAATAACACCCGCACCCCGTTTTCGCCGGGAATAATGGCTTTAATTTTAGGTGCTACCGGTTTTTGCAGATATACCAGGGTATCGTATACATCGTAACCGGTCGGGGAAAGCAGGATAACTTTTAACGTGCCGGGATTTTGCGCGGGTACTTTCCAATTAATATTTGTGATTAATGTTTTATCGCCAGGCTTAATCACCGGCAATATATTAAACCCACTTTGCAGTATTTTCCCGTTGGTATCCTGTGCTTCCCAAACCAGTTTATAATCCCGGAGGGTATAGGCCGGCAAATCTAATTTTTCGCGGGGCTGCAGCCGGACAGTTGTTTTCACCGAGCGGCCGGGCGTAAGTTGGCCGGTGTGCTGTACGGTGAGTTTTCGCAGGGGCGCGTACTCTTTCCGGAAAGCTTCGTAAGCTCTTTTCTTTTGCCGGAATACGTTGACGATGCCCCAGGATCGGTTGCCGGTAGGAGCCGTGTTCCAGGCGGCGTGGGCCTGCCAGGCGCTGCGGTAATCATTAAAGGTCCAGAGCGAGGCACCCATTAAATATTCGCGGTGGCGAATGCTGTTGAGCATGCCTTTGGCATCAATCACCCCGAGATTTAAATTTTCGCTGGTTAAATTATAGCCGTACTCCGAGTAAAACATCGGCTTACCCGGATGGTTGCCGTACACTTTGTCGGCTTGCTTGCCTAAATCATTATATTTATTAAATAATATCATGTCAGAGAACTGCACCGGGTCGGTTTTCTGGTTATCGGCCGAATGGCTCACGTATACGACCAGGCGCGAATTATCCAGTTCTTTCTTCACGTAATTAATCGCCGATTCCACGTAGGCCATCACGCCCGGATTCGCCCCGATAGAGCCGATTTCGTTGCCCACGCACCAGCCAATAACCGATGGATGGTTAAACTGCGAATGCACCAGCTGCTTTAGCCATTGTTTCGGCAAAGGGTTATTCGCATCTACCAGCGCATCTTGGCCCCAAAGCGGAATTTCACTAAACACCAATATTCCTTTTTCATCAATATAATCGAGTACTTCTTTGGGCAAAGGCAAATGCGACAGGCGGGTCATGTTGGCGCCGGCTTTTTTCATTAAATCAATATCGGCTTTGTAACGCCAGGCAGGTAAAGTGTTGCCAGTGGTGCGGTCGTCAGGCACCCAGTTGTAGCCCATCAGCCGCACTTCTTCGCCGTTTAGTTTTACCTTCAGGCTATCTATTTCCAACTTCCGGATGCCAAAGCGGTCGGTTACCAGGTGTTGCAAATTAGCTCCCTGCGTCACTTTCACTTCAACGGTATACAGGTAAGGGTCGTCGAAATGCCACAGGTGCACCTGCGCCTTCGGCAAAGTAGTTTGGAGGGTATAAGGCGTAGAACTATTCGGCGGCAAAGTAACTGAGAGCGCTAATTTTTGGTCTTGCTTCGCTGATTTTACCAAACCGTTTTTATCCGTAAGCGTTATTTCGGTTTTAATTTTTTGGGGAGAGTTGGAGTCATTGATCAACAGTAGTTTTACGCTTACGCTGGCGGTATTATTTTTTAAATCGGGCGTAGCCAAAACGTGTACCTGTTCTATTCGCACCGGGTTATTAATAAAAATAGTAACGGGCCTCCGGATGCCGCCCCAGTTCCAGGTAGCGCCGCGTTTAAAGGTATTATCGGCCACTACTACCAGCGTATTTCTACCGCCGTACTTTAAGTCTTTCGTAACATCAAATTCAAACGGGAAAAACCCGCTGTGGCTTTCACCTAATAATTTGCCATTCAGCCAAACCTTGGCGTCGTGGTAAACGGCCTCAAAATTTAGCCGGATGGTTTTGCCTTGCCAGGTGGTTGGCACGTCTATTTCTTTGCGGTACCAGCCTTTTCCCGCGTAATGAGCGTATTCGTTGTGGGTATCCCAGTTGCCGGGCACTTCCATTTTATCCCAGCCCTGAGCCTGGTAGCTGGGGCTAAACCATTGCTGGTCTTCGCCTAAATTATTCGGGTCGGTTTTAAAAGTCCACTTGCCATTGAGCGATAGTTGCTCCTGGCCGGTAGTTTGCATTTGCGACAGTCCTTTTGGGGCAGGGAGCAATAAGCCAAAACAAAAAAACAGTATAATAAATATTCTCATGATATTTTAGTGGCTAGCATTTTCGAAGGGAACGGCCGCGACATTGATGCGCTGGGCAGCGCGCCACGGAATATAGGCCAATATTAAAATACCCAAAGCAATGCAAGCTACCAGCACCGTACCCGAAGTGGTCAGGAAACTTAATATAAATAATAGCAGCGCGGTAAAGGCCAGCGCAAAAGCGATAACGCGTAAGCCAAAATGATTTTGCTTCCGGATAAATAAAGCTTCTTCCGGATTGGCTTCCATATATTCGGCTTTGCGCACGGCTCTGGCGGCTACGTAGTCCAGGTGCTGCTGGCTCACTTTTTGGCGCGAGGCCGCCCAGATTTCGTAAGCAATCAGCATCAGGAACGGCAAGCCTACGCCCAGAATCATTTCTTCGCCGCGCGATAATTTTAATCCGGTAAGAAGCGGCAGCAATATTTTAAAGATTAAGTTTACACCTAAGCTGATACCGGTAATATATAAGGTAGCTTTACCGGTTAAGCGTTTCGAAAATAAAGCCCAGATAGGGGGCGCCAGTAAAGGACCGCCAGTAATGGCGCCTACGCTCAACACCACTTCTACCATGCCGCCAATGTAAGGCACCGCCAAGGCAATCAGTATCATGCCCAACCCGAATAGCCACGAGGAGTTACGGGCCACTTTCATTAATTTCTGGTCGGAGGCCTGCGGGTTGATGATGCCTTTGTAAATATCGTTGGTGAAGATGGCCGACACCACGTTGAGGGTAGTATTGGCCGAAGCCGAAGTAGAAAAATACATACCCGTCAGCATTAAGCCCATGAGGCCGGGTGGCAGTACCAGTTTACAGATGTAGAGGTAAGCATTTTCCGTATCGAGGCCCTGTAAATCGGGGTTAATGGTTTTGTAAAGCATGGGCGGCAGCATCCACAAAATCGGGCTGATTAAATATAAACCGGCAAACAGGAAGGCTACTTTTTTCGCGGATCTCGGGCTATCGACGCTGGTGTAGCGCTGCACAAAAGTCCAGTTGCCGCCAATGTAAAAAATATGGTACAAGGCAAAAGCCAAAATAAAACCCAGGGTATATTCGCCGTTAAGCAAATCGAAAAAGCCTTCGGGCGCCTGGGCCTGGAAATTAGTTGCGCCGCCGGCCGCATCAAAAGCCAGGGGTAAAATGATTAATACAGCGGCCGTAAGAATAATAAACTGCAGAATATCGGTTACCATTACCGCCCACAAACCGCCCACGGCGGTGTAGGCAATCATGAATATGCCCAACACAATGGTACTGGGCACCAGCGGATAACCCAGCGACGAGCTCACCAATTTAGCTACCGGGTACAGCACCGAACCTTTGATAAACAGCGAGACCAGCATAAAAATATAGATAAAGCTTTTCTGCACGGTGCTGCCCAGACGTTCTTTAATAAATTCGGCGGCGGTTAAGGCGCCGGTGGCTTTCCAGCGGGGTGCCAGAAATAAGCCGGTTACTAAGCCGCCAATGCACATGGTCCACTGGATGGTAATGGCCACCCAACCGTATTTATAGGCAATTGAGCCCCAGGCCACAAACGTACCCGCTGAGAAAAAACTCATAAATAACGACAAGCCGCCAATAAACCATGGCACCGCTTCGCCGCCGGCAAAAAAAGATTTCATGTTGCGGCCGGTGCGGGCAAACAGCAAACCAATGCACATCACAAAGGCCGAAAAAACAAATATGACGGTGGTGTCGATAGTGGAATTCATAATGATTAATTAACCGTTTCGAAATCCAGGGTTACAACCGAGAGGCCGAAACCGGGAATTTGGAGCGAAATATTCTGCGGGGTTGCCAGGGTTTTCGCTTCGCCCGAAGGAGCTATTACTGAGGCCGATTTGAAATTTACCTTTTTATTTTGGATGACCCTGCTGCCATCCAGTTGCGGTTGAATAGAAACCGAATTGGCCTGATTATTTAAGAAAGCAATATACAAGCGGTTTTTGTCGGTAGCCTGGGCGCTGATGTAATCTACGTTGGGGTTACCGGCATTTACCAAACCATTATGTAAAACTAAATTGGCTGGCTGGTTAAATACCGTACCCGGCGCAAACCCGTAGGTCTGGTGCGGGCCTACTTTGGGCGTAATAAAACCCCGCGGGAAAGTAATCTGGTTGTTTGATCGCAGATTGGCTTCGGCAAGTAAATAATCGGTAATCCAGCCAATTTGCCACCAGGCATGGTGCGGAAACGGACCAGAACCGGCATCCATGGTTCGCCAGTAATAAGAGGCTACGCTGGTTTGGGGATTTACGAAAGCATCCCGTCCTAAAGCTGCGGCGCGGGCCATATCGCGGTAAAGTGGTTCGCCGGTAAGCTGGCTGATACGTAAAAATAACCCGCCATGACTGGCCAGCGGAATAGGGCCATGCCCTGTAGCCGAACCAATAGCACCACCGTGTTCAAAACTCAACCCCACCTGGCTGATTTGCCAGTCCTTGCGTTCTTCTCCTTTTACCAGTTTGGTTTGGGCCGTCGGAATAGGGTGCGTGTAAATAGAAGCGGTGTAAATGCGGGCGGCTTCAATTGCACCAGCTTTAAAGCGTTCTTCTTTGGTTATATCGTATAAATCCAGCAGGGCCTGCGCACTCTGGCCGGTTGCGAAATCGTTTACAAACCGAACATCGCCGCACACCCCGGTAAAATGGCCTTTTTCTACCGCATTCTTAATATACCAATCGGCTCCGCGCACCGCCGCATCTAAATATTTCTTGTCGCCTAAAATCCGGTAAGCTACTATCAGGCCGTAGAACGTCGGGCGTAAATCTGTTAAATCGGTGTAAACGGGTTGCTGGGTCCGGCGATCGTAAGCTACTTCCCAGTTGCCGGCCGGTTTTTGCCAGGTCAGTAAGCGTTCGGCGCCTAAGCGCAGCCGCTCCCGTAAGGTTTTATCCTGGGGGTTGAATAACAGAATATTGCCTAAATCGAGCATGGTGTAGTACGTGAGGCTAATCGGCTCCACGTGCGAACCCCATTCTTCGGTAAACCGCTTGCCCTTGGCTAAATAATATTGGCCCACGGCTGCCCCCTGAAAAAATCCGGGGGCAATTTCCTGTTGTTTTAATTTAAAATTGCGTGCAAAAGGCAAACGGGTTTTCTGCAAAACCGGGTCCTGGGTAATGGTCGCCAGCATCCACATGGCCCCGTAGTCCGAGTTTTTCATGGCATCTTTATCCGATCCAACCACGCCACCCAGGTAAGACTGTGCGCCAATTTGGGTACCCTCAAAATCTTCCACATTCCAGAGCGAGGATTCATCATCGTTTACGTAGCGGTGCATGGCCAGCAACCGGTCGGTAAGCGATTGTTTCGTTTGCTTTAAGGCGAGGAAATCTGTGAATTGGTAAATATCATAAATAGCGTGTTTGTACACCGTAAACCAATCCGTAGCCTGCAGGGTGTAACGGAAGCCATACGTTACTTTTTCGCCGGCTTGCAGGCGAGAGCCTTTTTCGCCCAGCACCGGGTGGTACAGGGTAGGCGTCAGTTCCGATTTTCGGTTCATCAGCGATAAGCCCAGCTGCCAAAGTTTATGGGTATTATGGTCTTTTTCCCAGGGGTCTCGGCCAACGCCTGGATTCGCAATGACCCCCATGGAAATGCCCTTAGCCGAAGTTAAAATCGGGGATAAAGTAGTAGCGGTCCGTTCGCGCACCACCACTGGTTTATCCGGAATGCCCTGGCCATAGGCATAAGCCAGAACAAAATTCTTCTGCAGTTCCCTTCCCTGAAAGTAGCCCGGTAGGATACCCCAGGCTAAAGCACTTTGCTCTAATGTAGCCAAGGTGGGTGTAGCCAGCGAAAAATACCCATCTTTTTTGGCCGTAAGCGTTAACTGTACCACTACATCAGAAGGATACTTTTCGTCTAGCAACCAATCGGCCTGCACGGCTGCTACCGGAGTTTCGTGGGTAAAAGTTACCTGATTATTTGCCCCGGTTTTTCCGTTGGCCGGAAAAAAGTAAAAAGCTTCGCCGGCTATATTCATGGCTACCGAACTGGTAGCTTTGAGCCAGGTGGGACGGATGTATTTAAAATCAGGCTCGGGAAAATCAACTTCCTTTCCGTTGTACATGATTTTAACCGGGGTACTGTCGGGCTTAGCCGGTGAATAAAGCATAGTGTATTCGCCGGAAGGAATACCCACCGCCTGCCAACTATTATTTTGCGTAACCTGCGCCCGCTGTACCTGCCAGCCGTGTTCGTTTTTTTGCCAGGTTAAGGCTACTTTGCTGCCGGCTAGTTCTAATTTATCTTTGGCCGTTGATTTGCCCTGCGGGGTGCTGCATCGCACCGTGCCCAGCACCAGCAATAAAAAGGTTAAAACAAAATAATTTCTTTTCGGGAGCATCATAGGCTTGGTATTCATCTGGTTTCCGGCCATTATATAAATATCGTTTTCTTCTCGGCTAAATAATTTATTTCCACTCCGGCGCTTGTTCCAGTTTGGGGTTGGCATTGATTTCGTCGAGCGGAATCGGGAAATATTTGTGTTTGGCCATGGGCGTCCGTACCGGGAAAACATCGTTCACGGCCAATGGAATTACCGTCAGGAATTTGCCGGTGCGGGTTAAATCGTACCAGCGGTCGCCTTCGGCAAATAATTCCCAGGAGCGTTCCTGCAACACAGCATCAATAAAAGCTTCCTTACTTAAACCCGCAGTTAAATCGGCCAGGCTGGCCCGTTTGCGCACGGGGTTAATATAGCTATAGGCCAGCGTCGTGGGGCCGGTTAAACGGGCTTCGGCTTCGGCGGCAATCAGGTACACATCGGCTAAGCGAAAAATAGGAATATTAACGGCGTAAGCCCCCCCTACCGAATTAGGATCCTGGTACTTTTTTACCAGAATGCCCTGGGTGGTAATGGGTGTAATATCTTTCTGGAGCACCACCTGGCCGTTGGCTTTGGTATAACTGGTGGCCATTAAATCCTTGCGTTTATCATTGGCGGCAAAAGAGTTATAGAAGGTGGGGTACACAAACGCCGAACCAAACGAGCTTTTACCGTATTCGGGGCTTTCGCTGCTTTTGGGGCCGTAAAGCGAGCCGAGTTGCGAAGTGCGGCCGGGGTTGGTACTTTCGGATTCAAATGCCCACATATTCTCCTGCCGGGCCTGATCTTCTTTGGCTACATTATATACATCTTTAACCTCGGCCAGGAGGGAATATTTACCGGAGGTTAGCACTGCCTGGGCTTTTATTAGAGCGGTAGCCCAGTCTTCGTTGTACAAGGCGGCTTTGGCGTACAGGGCCTGCGCTACTTCTTTAGAAGGACGACCTTTTACCAAAGCCGCCGAATAAGAATTTAAGTTGGCTTCAGCCTGGTCCAAATCGGCGTAAATCTGCTGGTAAACCTCAGCCTTCGGACTTTTGCCCACCACCGATTCGGCCAGCGAGGTGCTGGCTTTGGTTTTAATCACAATGTCGCCGAAGTTTTTAGTCAGTGTCCAGTTAAAATAAGCCCGCAGGAAAAACGCTTCGCCTAATATTTCTTTCTTGCGGTCCTCGGCCATGGTAATAGCCGGCACTTTTTCCAGCACCCAATTGGCTTTTTCGATGCCCGTGTAAGCGACCTGCCAGATGTAAAACGGCGATTCGTTGGCGCGGCTAAAGCTTTTCTGGGTGGTATAATTCGGGTCGTAGTTAAACAAGGTTAAGGTATTCCGGCCCACCACAGCCCGCGGATAAACCTGGTCGGCGCTGAAGTCCGAAGCCAGTAAAGTGGCGGGGCCGCCGTTTAAACTGGCGTGCTGGTCGTACACGGCCGCAATGGCGGCTTCGGCATCCTGCGCGGTTTTATAAAACTGATCGGTAAAAATGGAAGAATACGGCGTTTCCTCCAGGTCGCAGCCGGACAAACTGGTTAAGAGCAAGCCCGCTAAACCGGTATAAATTATATATTTTTTCATCTTGAATGCTGTTTAAACTGATTTTACCCCTGATTTCTTAGAAAGTAAGCTGAATGCCGCCGATAAAACTCCGGGCTGCCGGATACACCAAATTATCGATCCCAATCAGCGTATTGGAATTACCAAATGAGTTTACTTCGGGGTCGAAGCCGCTGTAATCGGTAAGGGTAAAGAGGTTATTCGCGCTGACATAAAGGCGGGTGTTGGAAATAAATTTATAAGATGGAAAGGTATAACCCAAGGTCAGGTTTTTGCAGCGGAAGTAAGAACCATCTTCCACGAACCGGTCCGAAACCGGATTGCGTCCGCCCTGCAAACCGCTTACGTATTCGTTGCTGGGATTGGTCGGCGACCAACGGTCGGCCAAGGCAGCCAGCACGTTGCGGGCACCCAGCGGATTCTCGAAGGTATACCGGCTCAGGTTGTAAATATCGTTGCCGTGCGAGCCCGAGAAGAAGGCACTTAAATCAAATTTTTTGTAGCGCAGGTTGGTAGAAAAGCCGTAAATAAAATCTGGATTCGGGTTACCGGTTACGGTTTGGTCATCGGCGGTAATGGTGCCATCGTTGTTCAGGTCTTTTACTTTTACGCCGCCCACCCGGCCGTCGGAACCCGGAATAATGGCATCGCCGCTTTGGTAAATGCCGTCGAACACATAAGTTTTAAATAAACCCAGGGGCTCGCCTACTTTTAAAACGGTATAGGAACTCACAAAACGTTCCTGCGTGGTGCCGCCGTCCAAAGAAAGCACTTTATTGCGGTTGGCACTGATATTACCCGAAATATCCCACTGCACCGGCCCATCCAGCACGACCATATTGGTGGCTACTTCAATGCCTTTGTTTTCAAGCCCGGCAAAATTACCGGTAATAGAAGAATACCCGGAGGACAAAGGCAAGCTTTGCACGTACAGTAAATCATCAGTCCGTTTTTTATAAACATCTACTACCAGGTTCAGGCGGTTGTCCCAGAAACTCACGTCTAAGCCAATATCGGCCTGGGTCGATTTTTCCCAGCGCAAATCGGGATTGGGAATACGGCTGGGGCTGATACCAAACATATAAATATGGTTAAAAGAATATCCGGCACCGGAGCCCACCGTAGCCAGCGACTGGTACGCGCTAATGGCGCCCGCATTCCCCGTAACCCCGTAACTGGCCCGTAACTTCAGGTCGCTGATAAAAGTCATGTTCTGCATAAAGCTTTCTTCCATCACCCGCCACGAAGCCGCCGCCGACGGGAAGAAACCATATTTATGATTGGCCCCGAATTTACTGGCCCCATCGGCCCGGGCTGTTACATCAAAAAAGTATTTGTCGCGGAAACCGTAATTAAAACGGGCCATGTACGAGTCGAGGCGTTCTTTGCTGCGGCTGCTGTTCACGGTCCGGTTGGTAGCCAACTGAATTGATTCGTTCAGGGTGGCATCGTTCGGGAACCCGTTAGCACTAATGGAATTGGAATTATTCAGGTTGGCTTGCGAAGAGACCACCCCGGTAAATTTAAAGGAGTGCTTTTCGGCGAGGGTGCGGGCATATGTAACAATACTTTCGTGGAGCAAAACCGTCGTGTTACTGTTAGTTTTACCGGCACTACCGGAGTTGGCATTGATATCGCCCTGCCCCAGAATCGAAAGCGGAGAATAATTATCGCCGAGGCTGCTTTGTAAAATAGCGTTAAACGAAGCGCGGTACGTAAGCCCTTTCAGCAAAGAAACTTCGCCGTAAATATTCGTAATGCTGCGGTTAATAGCGTCGCGGTTCAGGATAGCGGCTAAACCCAGGGGGTTGGTTACTTCGCGGTAGCGGCCGTTAAACTGATCGGTAAACGGGAAAATGCTGCCATCTTCGCGGTAAGGTTGCATGGTAGGCGGTGCACCCAAAGCCGCGCCCAGAATACTGGTGGTAACAGCCGGGCCATCCATACTGGTAGAGCCGGTGGGGATAGAATTATTAATGGTATAGCTGCCCAAAAAACTTACCCCGGTTTTTACCCGGTTGCTAATAGCGTGGTCGAGGTTCAGGCGCAAAGAATAACGCTTAAAGTCGGAGCTGATAACAATACCATCCTGGTTGAAATAATTCGCCGATAAGGCCAGCTGGGTTTTCTCGGAACCACCCGATATTGACAATTGGTGACTTTGGATGGGCGCTTGCCGGAAAATTAAATCCTGCCAGTCTACCCCTTTGCCCAAAGAGGCCGGGTCGGGGAATAAAGATGTCTTGTAGATTTCGTTTTCGAGGGTGGCAAACTGGCCGGCATCGAGTAAATCCATTTTTTTGGTAATCTGCTGAACCCCGTAATAACCTTCGTAGGTTACCCGCGTGGCGCCCGCTTTACCGCGCTTAGTGGTAATCAGCACTACTCCGTTGGCGCCCCGGGCACCGTAAATGGCGGTGGCGGAGGCATCTTTTAGCACTTCCACCGAGGCAATATCGTTGGGGTTAATGGTGGAAAGCGAACTAATATCGTTTACGCCGCCGCTGTTCGAAATAGGTACGCCATCTACCACGTACAAAGGTTCGGAGCTGCCGTTAATGGAGTTGGTGCCCCGTACCCGCACGCTAATATTGCCGCCGGGCGCCGCCGAGTTCTGCGTTACTTGTACGCCGGCTACACGCGCCTGTAAACCCTGCGCCACGTTTACCACCGGCGTTTGGGTTAGTTCTTCGGCCTTCACGGATGCAATAGCCCCGGTGGTCTCTATTTTCCGCTGCGTGCCGTAGCCCACTACCACTACTTCGGATAAAGCTTTGGCATCGGGGGCTAAGCTTACATCAACGGTGGTGCGGTTGTTAATGGCCACTTCTTTGGGCGTATAGCCAATAAAAGAAAATACCAGCGTACCGTTCGTTACGGCCGTCGGGAAGGTGTAACGGCCTTCGGCATCGGTTATGGCACCAGTGGTGGTACCCTTGAGCGTAACCGTTACGCCCGGCAACGGGTTTTGGCTCTCGTCGGTAACCCGGCCTTTGAGGGCACCTCCCGTTTGCGCCTGCGCTGCTAATACGGCCAGCAACAAACTTACCAGGAGCAGCAATTGCCTGGTTAAAAGCCCTACCAGGGCGGGCAGCTTTGCGTAAAATTTTGTCGTCATTATTTTAATTTTTATGGTAGATTTTAAAAGGAATTTTCGGGCGCAACGATGATGGTAAAAGCAAATAATAAGTGGCACCATCATTCTTCAGTGACCGGGATTTTTCAATTCTATAGAGAAAAGGCCACCTAAATCATAACTTTTCTAAAATTATTTACTCTTTGTATAGATTGGTTACAAATATTTAAATTTAATTCGGTGGGAATGTTCCCACTGATTGGGAACGTTCCCAAAAATATTAAAACCAACCAAGTGGATTTTTGCTGCTTATTTGAGAAATATTTAATTATTTACCAGCAACTTTTAACAGCCGCTTTGAAAAGACACCAGATAACCATTATTGATATTGCCCGGGAGTTGAATTTGTCTAAGTCTACGGTATCGCGGGCCTTAACCGGGCACCCCAAGGTGAGCACCGCCACCCGCGAAGCCGTGCTGGCCCTGGCCGAAAAACTCGACTACCAGCGGAACATGATTGCTTTTAACCTGGTTACGAGCAAGACTTTAACCATTGGTATTATTGTACCGGAATTTGTGACGTCGTTTTTTCCGCAAGTAATTATCGGAGCGCAGGAGGCCGCCGCCAAAGCCGGCTATAATATTATTGTGAGCCAATCGAACGAGTCGTACGAAACCGAAGTAGCCAACGCCAAAGTAATGCTGGCCAACCGGGTAGATGGGGTACTCGTTTCGCTCTCGAAAGAAACGCGCAATTTCGATCACCTGAAAATATTCCAGCGCAAGGGCATTCCGATTGTATTTTTTAACCGGGTTTGCGACGAGATGCAGGTGCCCAAGGTGGTAGTTAATGATTATGACGGGGCTTTTAGTGCCGTAGAACACCTCATCCAAACCGGTAAAAAACGCATTGCGCATTTGGCCGGCCCCGATTCGCTCATTATTAGCCGCCAGCGCTTGAACGGTTATTTAGATGCGCTGCGCAAATACAACCAACCCATTGTGGAGGAACTGATTATCCCTTACGACCTCACCACCGGAAAAGTAAAAATTTATGTAAACCACCTGCTGGCGCTAAAAGAACCACCCGATGCTTTGTTCGCCATTAACGACCCCACGGCCATTGAAGCCATGCAGATTATTAAGCAAAAAGGCTTGCGCATCCCCGACGATATGGCCGTGGTCGGTTTCAGCAACGATTATGCCTCGGCTTTAATGGAGCCCAGCCTGACAACCGTAGCGCAGCCCATGCGGGAAATTGGCAGCACCGCCGTACAGCTACTCCTCGACCAAATGGACCGCGACGTTGCCAACTGGAAAGCCGTAACCCGCACCTTAAAAGCCGAATTAATTATCAGGGGTTCCAGTCGACCATTAGCAACTGCCCCACCTGTTTAACCATTTTGATAGTCCATTCTAAGTTCAATAAACCGTTTAAATTTTTTACGGTTAGCCACCCAAATATTTATTAAGATAGGTTTGCCGGTCAGATTTCTTTTTTGTTTAGATTTAAGGTTTGAGAAATGCGGGGAAAGATTTTTAACAATGAAGCGGTTTGATATTTAAATTAAAAGAAAAGATGGTCACCATTGGTGGTGTTATCACTGCCAATTTTGAAGCCTTCGCCAGACTACTTGCCAGTTATTAAAAACAGCAAGAGCTATTAACTAGTCAATAATTTAAATGCTAAACAGCTACATCATAATTAGTTGTTTTATAGATAAGAAGCATTTATCCGTTACCGTCTAATTTTCTTAGTTCCCCAAAACAGATGTTATTTAAGAACTACCAACCTTCTATGCCAGATATAAGTGATTTTAATCCTAATTCCTCAAAACCTATTTTCCGCCCAAACGGCATTATTCCTATTATTTCATAGAACACCCAAAATTATTTAGCCCGCCGGAAATAATACCTTACACCGGCACTAACGTAACCCAGGCAACCTAATCGAATGAAGCATTTTTACTTTTTTGTTTTACTATTTATTATCAATGTTTCAGCTTTTGCTCAGAAAAAGAATGAGGCGTATCAATTGCATTTGCGCAAAACAACTTTGCCGATAGAAATAGATGGCCGCATGGACGAAGCGGCCTGGCAAGACACGGAGGTGGCGAAAGATTTCTTTATGGTATTGCCCATGGATACCAGCCGGGCCAAAGTGCGCACTGAGGTCCGCATGACCTACGACGACAAAAACCTGTACCTGATTGCCTTAAATTACCACGCCCTACCTGGCCCTTACTATGTAGAGTCGTTACGCCGCGATTTCTCTTTTGGCAAAAACGATAACTTCCTACTGTTTATGGACCCCTTCGACGACCAGACCAACGGTTTTTCGTTTGGGGCGAACGCGGCCGGGGCGCAGTGGGATGGTACCATGCACAGCGGCAGCGCCGTAGACCTGAACTGGGATAATAAATGGGTGTCGGAAGTAACCAACGATGAAGAGAAATGGGTATTTGAAATGGCCATACCGTTTACTACCATCCGGTACAAAAAAGATATTATGAAGTGGGGCATTAATTTCAGCCGCCTGGATTTAAAAACCACCGAAAAATCGAGCTGGACCCCCATACCACGCCAATTCCCGACAGCTTCGCTGGCCTACACCGGCAACCTGGTTTGGGATCAACCGCCGCCTTCGGTCGGCGCTAATATTTCCGTGATCCCGTACGTGCTGGGCGGCGGCGTAAAAAATTACGAGCAAGACAAGCCCGTCGATTACCAGCGTAAAGCCGGTGCCGATGTAAAAATTGGTATTACCTCGGCCCTTAACCTCGACCTGACCATTAACCCGGATTTCAGCCAGGTAGAAGTAGACCGGCAGGTAACCAACCTCGAACGGTTTGAATTATTTTTCCCGGAGCGCCGGCAGTTTTTCCTCGAAAACGCGGATTTATTCGCCAACTTCGGTTACGCCAATATCCGGCCATTCTTCTCGCGCCGCATTGGCCTGAACGTGCCCATCCGGGCGGGTGCCCGCCTCAGCGGCAAGCTTAACAAAGACTGGCGAATCGGGCTCATGGATATGCAAACCGCCAGCGTAGATGAAACCGGTTTACCCGCTCAAAATTTTGCCATTGTTTCGCTGCAGCGCCGCGTGTTTGCCCGCTCCAATATTGGGTTGTTGTTTGTAAACAAAGAATCGCTGAACTACCGTCCCGAACAGGATACCATCAATGCCAATCCTTACACCCGCTTTAACCGCAACGTGGGCATCGAATATAACCTGGCTTCGGCTAATAACGTCTGGACCGGCAAAGCTTTCGTGCTGAAATCTTTCTCGCCAAATAAATCCGGCGACGATCTGGTGCAGGCTGCCCACCTGGAATACCGTACCCGCAAATGGAATGTGCTACTGCAGGAAGAATACGTGGGCCGAAATTATACAGCCGAGGTTGGTTACGTACCCCGTAATAATTATTTTAAGATTAACCCCCTGGTAAGTTACTCGTTTTTCCCGAAAGGTAGCCCTATCCTAAGCCATGGTCCTAAGGTAAGCCTGACCCATTACTTCGATAATAACCTGAAGAAAACCGATAACCTGAACATGCTGTTCTACACGCTTAACTTCCGGTCGCAGAGCACTTTTACGGTAGCGTTGGTAGATGAATATGTTAAATTGCTACAGCCCTTCGACCCCACCAATACCAACAAAGATACCTTAGCGCGCGGCACCGAACATCACTGGAAAGCCTGGCGCACCGAATTTGCATCGAAGCCCCAGAGTTTGTTTACTTATGCCTTTAACACCCGATCCGGTACGTATTACCACAACGGCACTCGCCTGAATGTGGCCGGCGAAGTTGGATATCGCTTTCAACCCTATGTAAAACTGCTCGCCAATGCCAGCTACAACGATATCCGCCTGCCCGAGCCCTGGGGCAATACCAAATTCTGGCTGGTGGGCTCGCAACTCGACCTGACCCTGACGAACAAAATATTCTTTTCCAGCTTTTTTCAGTACAACGAGCAAACAAATAATATTAACCTGAACACCCGCTTCCAGTGGCGCTACTCACCCGCCTCCGATTTATTTATTGTGTACACCGATAATTATTTACCGGCTCCCTTCTCGGTCCGTAACCGGGCCCTCGTGCTGAAGCTGACGTATTGGTGGAACCCGTAATATTATAAGGATGTATAAGGTAGATATAATACCATGGTTCCTCCTGTTTACCATCCAGTGAGTAAAAACAATAACTGAAAATATATAGAAAAACAACCACCCCGGCTCCCAGTCTAAATTTAGGCTGGATCTGGGGAGAAGGTTACTTATAAGTTTTTACTCATAGTAAGATAATTTTATACATACGCTGCACGCTGGTAAAGAACAGCAAATAACTTACATATAGCTAAACACTTCTGCAACGCCTTCCCTAATACCAAATCACAGGAACTCTATTCCATAGAAGATAAATTAATGCTACCCAACCCTGTCATTCTGCAAGCTTCCATTGCCTTACCAAATCAATAGATTCTTCCAGAATGACAGATAGTAGATTGGGTAAGTTATTTATATCACATTAACTAGCGTGCTATGGAATCAGCTTAAGACGATTTGGTATTAGAGAAGGTGCCCAGA
The DNA here is from genome assembly GCF_007991635.1 of Adhaeribacter aerolatus. Classification (GTDB taxonomy): domain Bacteria; phylum Bacteroidota; class Bacteroidia; order Cytophagales; family Hymenobacteraceae; genus Adhaeribacter; species Adhaeribacter aerolatus. The sequence continues at coordinate 185,530 of NZ_BJYS01000006.1, forward strand.
AGACGGAAAGTTTTAGCTCATCAAAAAAGGAAGTACCCGCCCCGATGGCGAGAAGCTAACGGACAGATGAGCCTGGCATTCAACCACAAACTAAAATTTTGAATTAACTTCCAAAACTCCTAATATGGATTTTGCTTTTTACCTGCTTGTTTTTAGGAATCGCCATTCAAATTGAATAAGATTTAATAATTTAAACATGCCTTATTTTACCAGAACTATAAATTTCACCACGCAAAACAGACTACCCCATGAACAAGCTTTACACAGCTCCGGCCGTCCTGAACAACCCGACGCAGACGGGAAATAAATTACAACGCTACCTATCGCTGGACGTGATGCGGGGCCTGACCATTGCCCTGATGATTGTGGTAAACACCCCCGGCAGTTGGGAATCCGTTTACGCGCCGCTCCGGCACGCCCAATGGCATGGCTTTACCGTTACCGACCTCGTATTTCCCACTTTTTTGTTTGTAGTAGGCAATGCGCTTAGCTTTAGCATGCGCAAGTTCGAAGGGCAGAATAGTAAATTTCTGAAAAAGGTATTTAAACGGACGGCCCTTATTTTCCTTATTGGTCTTTTCCTCAATGCTTTTCCGTTTGTTACCCGGGTTAATGGCGAGCTAACTTTAATTGATTTTTCTAGTATCCGGTTATTCGGGGTGTTGCAGCGGATTGCACTTTGTTACGGGGTAGCCGCTTTGGTAATTCATTATTTCCAAGCCCGGGGTGCTTTAATATTTAGTGTGCTGGCTTTATTCGGTTATTGGGCAATTATGTATTTTTTCGGCAATCAGCCCGACCCTTACACCTTAGCGGGTAATGCTGCTTTAAAACTGGATAGCTGGCTACTATCCGAGAAAAATCTTTATAAAGGTTATGGCATTCCTTTCGACCCCGAAGGTTTGTTAAGTACATTACCCGCCGTGGTTAATGTAATTGCGGGCTATTTTGCCGGGCGGTTTATTCAGCTATCTGGTAATAATAAAAACACGCTAATGCGGTTAGCAATGGCCGGGGTAATTCTAACGACTATCGGGTTGGTCTGGAATATTTTCTTCCCCATTAACAAACCTATCTGGACCAGCTCGTACGTGGTTTATACCGTTGGCCTGGATTTGCTGATTCTGGCCACGATTATGCTGTTGATTGAAGTAGCCCATTTTAGAAGCTGGACTCATTTTTTCGAGGCTTTCGGTAAAAACCCGCTGTTTATTTATGCCTTGTCGGGCGCGCTCATCGAAACCCTGGGCCTGATTCGGGTAGATGGCAAAAGCCTGAATGGCTGGTTGTACCAAAATCTTTATGCTTCCTGGCTTACCGGCGAGAACGCGTCTTTGCTTTTTGCCATCAGTTACATGCTGCTGCTGTGGGTGGTGGCTTACCTGCTGGATAAAAAGAAAATTTACCTGAAAATTTAAGTGTAAGACCCAATTTCTCTTTTTAATCCGTTAGCATTGCAGAACCATTTGTAAAACCTACGTTTAGCAGCATGAAAAGAATAATTGCCGGTACTTTTTTACTTAGTCATTTATTAACCTTGGGCTGTTCGCAGGCCTCCCGCGAAGAAAAGGCCTCCACCGAAACCATAACGGCGGGTACCCAAGTCCAAAACAGTCCGCTTAAACTAACCCTGGAATTAAAAGATAACCGTTATCAGAATAAACCCCAATCGCGTTCGGAACTAACCATTACCAACACCGGCGAACAAGCCTTACCCGCCAGAGGCTGGAAAATATTTTTTAATGGTGGCCGCCTCAAAACCGCTGATTCTACGATAGTGCAGGTAAAGCATTACAACGGCGATTTGTATTACCTGGCGCCAGGCTCTAAATTTAAAGAAATTGCTCCGGGTAAATCGGCTACAGTAGAAGTATCCGGCCGTTCCTTCCGCAACCTTACAGATTTTCCGGTAGGCCTATACCTGGCTATGGATAATAATCCCAAAGAAGGTTTGCCCGTTGCTTTTGAAATAAAACCGGGCACACACTTCCAAAAATCGGAGCAGGCGCTGGCCGCCCGCATTTTCAAAGAAAACCAGGCTATCCAGAATATTCCGGCCGAAAAATTAACCAAGGTCTTCCCTACCCCGGTTAATTACCAGGAAAAAGGCGAACCCTTTATTCTGAACGAAGAAACCATCATTATCGCGGATAACGCTTTCCAGCGCGAAGCCGAAAACCTGGCCCTGACCCTGCAAGGAATAATGGGTACCAAACCCGTCGTCCAAAATCAGGGTAACGGTAAAGCTATCCGGCTCCGGCAGCGCCAGAATATTCCGGCCGAAGGGTACGAGTTAAAAGTAGATCCGAACGGTATTGAGATAGCGGCTTCTTCACCGGCTGGTATTTTCTACGGCATCCAATCGGTAAAAACCTTGCTGCCGGCCTCGGCTTTTGCGGGCCGAGTTAATGCTGTAACTGTGCCGGGTTTGGAAGTAAAAGATGCGCCGCGGTTTGGTTACCGGGGTTTTATGATGGATGTGGCCCGTAATTTTCAGCCCAAAGCCGAAGTATTAAAAGTTTTGGATGCGATGGCCTTGTACAAAATGAACGTATTTCATTTCCATTTCAGCGAAGACGAAGGCTGGCGTTTGGAAATACCATCGTTACCCGAACTAACTACCGTTGGCGGCTCCCGCTTGCACGACTCCCAAAGCAAAACCAGTTTAATGCCTTCTTATGGCTCCGGCCCTAGCAATACCAGCGCTGCCGGCACCGGCTTTTACACCCGCGCCGACTTCATCGAAATATTAAAGTACGCCCGCGACCGGCATATTCGGGTAATTCCGGAAATAGAATCGCCGGGCCACGCGCGGGCGGCTATTAAATCTATGGATGCCCGCTACGAACGTTTGGTAAAAGAAGGCAAAAAAGCCGAAGCTGAAAAGTACCTGCTCCGCGATTTAAACGATAAATCAATTTACCGCTCGGTGCAGGGCTGGAACGATAACGTCATGGATGTATCGCTGCCTTCTACTTATAACTTTTTAGAAACCGTAGTGGATGATATCCGGGCCATGTACAAAGAAGCCGATGCGCCATTAACCACCATTCATTTTGGTGGCGATGAGGTTCCGGGTGGGGTTTGGGAAAAATCACCGGGGGTTAAGGCCCTGATGAGCAAAGATAAATCAATTAAAACCGTAGATGATTTATGGTATTATTATTTCGGGAAAGTAAACCAGTTGCTCAAAACCCGTAACCTATATTTGTCGGGCTGGGAAGAAATTGGCCTGAAAAAAGTAGTACAGAACGGCAAAGTAAACTGGGTACCAAACGAAAGGTTTGCGGATCAGAACTTCCACGTAAACGTCTGGAAAAACAGCCCGGGCTCCGGCGCCGAAGATTTAGCATACCGCATGGCCAATGCGGGCTACAAAGTAATTTTAACCGGCGTTACGCACCTCTACCTCGACCTGGCCTATTCCACGTCTTACTACGAGCCTGGTCTTTACTGGGGCGGCTTCGTGGGTATGGAAAAGCCTTTTTACTTTATTCCGTACGATTATTTGCGTAATTTAAGAGAAGACGATAACGGCAACCCCATTAACCGTTCTATTATTAAAAGCAAAGAGCCTTTAACGGCCAAAGGCCGGGCCAACATTGTGGGCATAGAAGCGCCGCTTTGGTCCGAGACCAACCGTTCGCCGCAGGATTTTGAATACAAGATGATGCCTAAGTTGCTGAGTGTGGCCGAACGCGCCTGGTCGAAAGACCCTGCCTGGGCTACCGAAAAAGATGCTGCTAGAGAGCAAAACCTTTACAACCAGGCCTGGTCGGAGTTTGTGAATGTAGTAGCCAAAAGAGAATTGCCGCGACTGGATGTTTATGCCGGTGGTTTTAACTACCGCATTCCGGCACCCGGTGCCGCTATTCAGGATGGTAAAGTAATGGCCAACATACAACTACCGGGCTATACCATCCGGTATACAACCAATGGCTCGGAACCAACCGTTACCAGCCCGGAATACACCCAACCAATTGATGCCAAAGGCACCGTTAAGCTGAAAGCCTTTAGTCCGGCAGGCCGGGGCAGTAACACCGTAACCCTGGTGAATTAAAAAACTGACATTAAATCAAAATTGATAGTTATGCAACTGGCCGAGTCGGATGACCGGCCAGTTGCATTTTAATTAAAATGTAATTCCAAAAATCTGCTAAAGAAAGTAAAGAAGCTTATACCCGCCCGCCCTTGTAAAATGAGTAAAGGGCCGTAAATACCCCCGTAGCATTAAATATATAGGCCAGCTGAAGGTTATAATAAGAAATATTACTGCTTAACAGAACCAAAGCAAATCCTAAAAGCCATAAAATTCCCATTTTACCAGGATTCTGGCTTGCCTGTATTGGGTGAGTTGTTTTAAAGCCAATCAGATGGAGCAGTTTGGGTGCTTCGGCCACCAGCAATAATAAATTGAGCAACAGGAAAACCGCTATTACATAAGGGGTACCCTGCCAATGCAGCGAAATGGTAATTACCAGAATATTTAACAGCATCGGCAGTAAACCGATGGCACCTAACGTGCGGTAGCGCAGGGTTAGTAATAAAAAACCGATAATAACCTGAGCGTAAGCCACAAAGCGGGCGAACAACCCCAAATTATATTCCTCCAGGCGGGCTTCGAGCCAAACCGGCCCGATTATACCCGGAAATTTGTGTTCGAAATACAACTTGGCTAAGCCGGAAGAAAAAAAAATGAAGCCCAGGAAAATACTAATGCCGTTCAGCACGAAAGCTTTTTTATTAATCTGTTTAAAAGAGAAGTTCGTAGCAGGATCCGCAACTTGGGTTTCCATTAAGTTAAATTCTTTTCCTTTATATTTAAAATTATTGCCCAGATTCAAGCTGTACTTTTAAGTTGGCTTTGAAATTCGGGGTTTGACCGATGAGCCCACCTCTGTCATTCAGGAGGAGCTTATGTAGCAGGTAGCCAAATAGTTTCCTCCTGAATGACACGAGTGGGTTACTTAGACTTTTATTATTACCTATAAATTATTCTCCAAAACCAGTTAGAAATAATAGTCTTAATAATTTATTGGTTTAAACATGCTCGCCTAAAGATTTTATCTGGTAAAATACCCTTTCCATGAGCCGTAGGTCTTCAGTAACAATTTCGGCATTGCCCTGCATCTCCTGCTTAAACACCAGGTTTTTGTTGTAGCTGGTTTTCAGGCCTTGTGGCAAGGTAATTTCAATGGCGTACATATTATCTTTCGGCACCAGCGAAATGGATTTTACCTGGCCGTACACGGTTCCAAATTCTTCGAACGGAAAGTTTTGGAGGTAAATATTTACTTTTTGGCCGGTTTTTACTTTACCGGAGTTCTGAATCGGCATGAGCACTTTCCCAATTACCGCTTCCTGCTTATCGGGCACAATTACCATTACCTCGTCGCCGGCATTTACAAACTGGTTGCTGCTCCAGAATTTTAAGTAAGTGAGTTTACCGGTCACCGGGGCTTTAAGCAAATATTTCTGTTCCCAGTTGGCTAAAGCTCCGGACAAAGTTTTGTAGGCTTCGGTTAAGTTAAGTTCGTACTGTTTTTGCTTTTCCTGGTTCTGGATTTGAAGTAAGGTTAGGGCTTTTTGCAATTCCGACAGCCGGATGTGGGTGCCGGCAATGCTGGTTTCCAGTTGCTCGAAGCTGCGCCGCGTCCGGATTAATTCGCGCTCGTTATCTTCCAGTTGTTTGTCGGCAATTACTTTATCTTTGTAGAGCGTTACGTTACGGTCGTAATCTTTTTGCACCAACCCCACTTCGGTTTTAGAAATAATTTTTTCTTTTTGCTGATTGGCTAATAAATTGGTGTATTCCTGCACTTCCTGCCGGGTAGAAATTATTTCTTTCGCTACCGGGTCTAGCTTTTTGAAAAGAGCCAGTTCGTTATAAGCCCGGTAGAAAATGGCGTAATCTTTTTGCAGTTCGCCCAAATTAACATTATCCGGCAAGTTCAGGTTTTGGTCTGTTACCAGGTTGGCGTACGGAACTGCCTCCAAAATATTTATCAGATTGAGCACATCTTTGCTATCCGCGGGGTTTTCAATAATGCCCAGAATGGCGCCTTCCGTCACCTGTTCGTTTTCTTTGTAAGCCAGGTGCATAATTTTACCGCTGGCGCGGGCTACCAAACGGGCCGGCGGATTTGAGGTTGTTAATACTACATTCGAGGTGAGCACATCGGGGTATTTAATCAACCAGCTCAGGCTTAAAAATATTACCACAGTCAGAAAGATGCAGGTCGTGCCCCAACGGATTAGCCAGTGCGGAATGTGGCTCATTACTTCCCGTACCTCGTCGCTCCGCTCCAGCGCCTGGTCTATTTTGCTATATCCATCCATTTTGATAATTCTTTTCGATATTTAATTGCCTAATCTGTTCGTTTTTAACTACCCAGTTCCAGTTGATTTTTTACCAGGGTATAATAAGCGCCTTTGGTTTGGGTTAAATATTCGTGCGAGCCGCTTTCAATAATGCGGCCGTGTTCCATTACCAGCACCTGGTCGGCGCTTTTTACCGTGCTCAGCCGGTGCGCAATTACCACCACCGTGCGGCCGATGTAAAACTCTTCTAAGCGGCGCATAATAATTTTCTCGTTATTTGCATCCAACGCACTGGTGGCTTCATCAAAAAGCAGGAATTCGGGATTTTTATAAACGGCCCGTGCTATCAGAATGCGCTGTTTTTCGCCACCACTCAGCGAAATGCCATCGCCCCCTATTTTAGTATTATAGCCCAGCGGCAGCGCTTCAATCAGGCTCTCAATATTGGCCACCCGCACCGCGTGTAGCAATCGTTCCCGGTCAATGGAACTGTTGGAATCAGATTCGGTAATATTGCGGGCAATGGTATCGGCAAAGATGAAACCATCCTGCATTACGGCCCCGCATTGTTCGCGCCAGGCCTTGGCGCTGATATTATTCAGGTTAATATTGCCGACTTGAATTTTTCCTTTGGTAGGTGCGTAAAATTTGAGCAACAATTTGAGCAAAGTAGTTTTACCGCTGCCGCTGGCGCCCACAATGGCCGTAACTTTACCTTCGGGAATATAAAAATCCAAGTCTTTCAGGATTTCGGGTGTGTGCGGACCGCCGTAGCTGAAGCTGACATTATTAATATGAATATCTTTGTTGTAGGCCGGAATCAGAGCGGTTTTATCAGCGCTGGTATCTTCTTCCTCTTCTTTGTCGTGGATTTCGCCTAAACGTTGCAGACTGAGCGAGGCATCCTGGGCGGCCCGGGTAAAGGTAATAAAGTTGTTGATGGGCTCGTTTAGTTGCCCGATAATATATTGTACCGCCAGCATCATACCCAGCGTCATGTCACCTTCGATAACCGCTTTGGCCGAGAAAAACGTGATGAGAATATTTTTAACCTGGTTGATGAAGTTACCGCCCAGACTCTGGAATTGCGACACCCCTAAGCCTTTGAGCGAGGTTTTGAATAATTTAACCTGAGTAGCTTCCCACTCCCAACGTCTTCTTTTTTCGGAGTTGTTTAATTTAATTTCCTGCATCCCCTGAATGAGTTGTAGCAGGTTGCTCCGGTTTTCCGACTCCTGGCTGTACCGTTTAAAATCCAGGGTAGCTCTTTTCTTCATAAAGAACAGCACCCAAATTGCATAAAGCGCCGCCCCTACTAAAAATATCAGAAGAATAGAAATATCGTAGAAGGCCAGGATGGTACCGAACACCACCAGGTTAACGATGGAGAAAAGCGTATTCAGGGTGGTGGAAGATAAAAAAGCTTCTACCCGGTTGTGGTCTTCAATCCGCTGCATCAAATCGCCGGTCATTTTGGAATCGAAGAAAGCAATGGGCAGCTTCATTACCTTTATCAGGAAATCCGAAATAAGCGAAATATTCATGCGGGAGCCCACGTGCAGCAAAATCCAGCTTCGGATAACCTCTACCATTGATTGCGAAAAGAACAGCATGAGTTGGGCCACCAGGATGAGGTAAATAAAATCAATATCCTGGTTTTTAATGCCGTAATCTACCACGCCCTGCGTCAGGAAAGGCAAGGTTAGTTGTAACACGCTGGCTACAACCAGGCCTATAAACAACTGGTAAATATACCGGGTATAAGGTTTCAGGTAAGGCAGCAGGAGTTTTATACCTTGCTTGCTTTTTTCCTGCTTGTCTTCTTTTTCGTAAAATTCAGGAGTGGGCTCCAACAGTAAGGCAATGCCTTCTTCGGCCGCGTTCTTATTTTTACCCAACCAGCCGTTTAGAAACTCTTCTTTGGTATAAGTAACCAGGCCAAAACCCGGGTCAGCGACAAATACTTTATCTTTGCTGATTTTATAGAGTACCACAAAATGCTTTTGCCGCCAGTGCACAATGCAAGGCAGCAGCATACAATTTTGCAGGGCAGTATATTTAATTTTAACGGCCAGCGTTCGCATGCCAATGGTTTCGGCGGCATCGGATAAGCCTATCAGCGAAACGCCTTCGCGGGAGGTATAACTTTTTTCCCGGAGGTAATCAGCGGTAAATACCCGGCCGTGGTGAGCCGCAATCATTTTCAGGCAGGTGGGCCCGCAATCCATTTCGTCGAGCTGTCGGTAAAAAGGAAATTTTTTCATGCTGTTTGTGCTTGGTAATGGGGCTTGGGGATTTAGGCCCTTTTCGCTGCTATCGCGAGCGTCCCGCTCGTGATGTTTTCATCCGGCCTCTGGCCGTTAAAATCAGGTAGTTATTTTTATTTACACAGGCCAGCGGCCTTAGGAATAAAGGCACGAGCGGGACGCTCGCGCCAGCAAGAGCAAAAATTAATTAGTAACCGGAGGATCCAATAGTAAAATAGAAGGCAAGGAGGCTGCACCGCTTAAGCGCAGCATTTGGTAACCAATGCCCGCAATACCCGTCATAAAACCGGGTATTTCGATGTTCTGGGCGGTACCGCAAAGTAAACCGTGCTCCTGGATGCTTTGCAACAACACCTGGGTTATTTTTCCGGTTTTGGCTTGCAGGGCTTCGTCCTCAAAAATAGCAGCGGCATCGGCCAATAATTCCAGGTTGCCGAAATCGCCGTGGCAAAGCGAGTGGTTGCGGCCAAAGCCTTGGTGGGTAGTGGTTTGAATAGCGGCTTCTATTTCCTCAACAACCTGGTTGTCGTGCAGGAAATCGAGCATTTTTAAACGGGCCAGGCCAATACCGGCGGCACCGGTACACCAGGCTACCATATCGTTGTGCGACTCGGGGGTGCTGGTGCTGGCTTTCCGCAGATCGAGCCAGTTATTGCGCTCGGGTACAAACAAGGTTCTTTCGTATTGGATACCATCCAGGGCCAATATTTTAAATTGCTCTTGCCGGGTAAGCAGGTATAATTTAGATAAGGCGTAGGCAATGCCAGCGTTGCCGTGAGCAAAACCAGCCAAAGGTTGCTGACCTTCTATTTTCCAGGCTTTACCGGTTGGCATGGCAATAGCATTATCGGCTAGGTGCCGGCCTAACTTAATTGCCAGGTTTAAGGTAGCTTCCGAAGGGCGCACCCGGTACAAAGCCAGCAAACTTAAAATCATGCCGGCCGAACCCGTAACAATATCGACATCTTTACCAGCCGGCAAATACGGATCTAAAAACCGGGTTACCACTTCGGCCTGGTCAAGTAAATCTGCGCGTTGCCACAATATTCCCAAATGGGTATACAGGTAAATAATGCCTATCCAGCCATCAAACATACCCAGCCGCTTTACAAAATTATCGGCCATGTAGTCATCGGCAGTCGAAATAATTGTGTTTAGTGATTGCTGGGCCAAGCAGGTATATTTGGGTTCGCCGGTAACGTAGCCCAGGTAAGCCAAAAACAAGGTTACGCCCGGCAAGCCGCTGTATAAATCCATAGCCAGCGGGTTAATGTCGTAGTTTTTACCTCTTAAAACCAATCCAATCCAGTTGGCGTTATCTTCGGTAATAAAGGCCAGCGACTGCAACCGGTCGCCTATTTTTTTGGCGGCAGCTATTAATTCTGCTGCGGTAGCTTCGGAGGTTAATTCTTGGGCTAAATAATTTACCGCGGCGGTATGGTGCTGCTCTACCGGAGCCGACGACGAAAGCGAAGCCCGGATAAACCAGCATTGCTTTTCGCAATCGGCGGCGCTTAAATTTTCTATTTTGTAGCACACTTGCTCCAGGCCGGTGGCTTCGTAAAAATCAGGTACACACTGGTTATCATCGAGCCACAAATTTTTGGCGTTGGGTTTGGTTACGAAAACCGGTATGTCCATTTTATGCAGGGCTACTTGCTCGGCATCAATCACTTTTTCAACGTCGGGCCGACCGGGGGCTTCTTCCCAGAGTTTGTCAAATAAAATATCGCGTTCGTAGGCATCCCTTAAAAAATCGGGGTGAAAGCTGGCGTATAATATTTGGGTGTAAGTTGCGGTTTGGCGGTACATTACCCGGATGTGGTCGTTGGCAAACATATCTAAAATGCTGCCTGCGGCTAACAATTCGGTTTTGCTTTGCCGTATTATTTGGTAGGTATGCCGAAAGCCGGCTTCAATCTGGTCGGCATATTGGAAAAAGTCAGATTTTTCGCCATGCAGCAAAGCTACGTTTTTAGAACCCTGGTACACAATCTGCTGCTGCACCAGCTTCATTTCGTCGGTAGCGTCGGCAATCCAGACGGGGGCGGCCATGGGGCTTAGTTTGCCCGCCGAATCGTTTAAGCCGCCCACGTCAATGCCTTCGTTTTGGTCGTTTAAATACAGGCGCATGGGCAGCAACTGTACTTTCAACACTGATAACTCTAGTTGGTTAAATATATCGGAATATACCCCGTGGTTTTTATGGACCATGTTGGGGTGAAACAAAGATTCTATGTCAATAAGAACCGGATGTTCGCCGGCCGCAATTATATTTTCTAAGTGAAAATCGGTGGCGTTGATGCTGTAGAGAATGGCCAGTAAACTGCCGTAGCGGTGGTAATATTGCTGCAATTCTTCTTTGGTCTGGCAGGTGGTATGTTCTATAAATTCTACCCAGCCGTAGATTTCCCGGTTCAGGATGATTAATATTTTAAAAGGATTGGTTACGCCTTTTTGGTTGTACCATTGCAATAATTCCTGGAAATGAGACTCTACCGCCAGGGGCCGGGGTTTGTATACCACTTTTTTACCCGAAGCAAAAGTTACAATGGTTACGGTTTGGCCGCCCCGGTGCCGGTCGCCGGCGCTCGTAATTATTTTATTTACGATATCATTTTCCGCAATGCCAAAAACCGACTGTAGTTGAGGCCAGTCGGTGTGCAATCTTTCTAAAAACAAGGTACTGTTTTGGTACCAGCTATCCAGGTAATCGCTGATTTGCCGGATTAATACCGGATATTCTTCGGCCAGTGCCTGTCGGCGTTCCGGTGTCCGGATGAGCTGAATAAAACTATTAAATCTTTCTGCGGGGGTTTCACCGGTTAACTCGTTGTTCAAACGAGCAATATTCATTTCCAGCACCAGGGTCCGGTTTACCATTTCGTACAGTTTGGCCGGAATATTATCTACCAGGTGGTTTTTAATATTTTCTATTGCAAAAGCTTGGCCCCAAGTACCAGAGGCCACCTTAGCTGCTATGTCAGCGGTTAACCGCTGCACGGCTTCGCGAATCAGGGGTTCTACAAAATCAAGGAAACCAGCTACCGGGACCCGGCTCAAATATTTTTCGGAAAAGAAGGTATAATTTTCACTGATGCCAGTATTTAGCAAGGAGAGTTTTCGTTGTAGCCCAATCTGGTTATAAGGAATAAAATCTTTCAGAATATTTAGGGGTGCGCTGGTGAGCGTATTAAACTGGGCCTCTGTTAAGTTATATTGTTGCAGTTTCTTTCCGAAATATTCCCCCTCTGAAAACGGGTAGCGCATTTTCCATTTTTCCGCCAGTTTGGAAGTTGCCTCACCTTCCGGTTGGGGGGCCAAGTTTATATTTCTAACGAAAGATGCTCTTTCTTTCAGGGTTAAGGCTTTTAACAGGCAGTTTGTATTTAGTTTCATGGTTGCGGTTGGTAAATAGTTCGGCAGAAAAAGGGACTCAGAAAGGGAAGAAAAAAAATAATAGAAGTAAGAAAGACAAGCGCCGGCAAGTAATAGGTTACTTAGTTGGGATATCTTCTTACTTCTATTATTTATAGGGTTGGTGTTAATTTAAGTTGGCGGTAAAACGCGCCTTAAACTTAGGCGGTGTAATTACCAGTAGTATGGGTTGCAGGAATAACCACCATTACACTCGCCGCTAACTGAGCAGAACCAGCCAGAAGAAGGACGGCCGCCGGAAATGTTGCGGAGGGCAATGTTGTCCAGTAATGCGTTAGAATCATTCACTGGGTTTTCAGGAAGAGACTTTAATTGCTCTTCGGTTAAAGTGGCTCTGTATTCAGCATCTTTCCAAGCGCGGATTACATCTACATTTTTTTTCATAGTTTTATTTTGGCCTCTTATCCCGTTGTTACACCGCGTAACAACTTCGTTTCAGCTGATTCAAACATAATATCCCGCCTACCCGCTTTGAAAATAATTCAAAACGAATGGCTGAAGTGAGACGTTGAGTGGCTAAAATTAAGGCTTGAAAGCCGTCTTTTTGGGGTCCGAAAATTCTGGTAGGTTCCGAAAATCAGGCTGCTTAATTAGCGAAAACCTGTTAGCAAGGCTTAAAATGGAATAAATTGGTTCGGTATTTCTACTTACCAGGGTTGATGCGTTTACTTGCGGAGTCAGTCGGGGCGGTTGCTGAGTGCCGCGTTTTTAAATTTATCTGGCGTTGGCGCTTATGCAGCATTGCCCGGCTTACCTGAAAAATTCCACCAGCAGCTTATAACTAAAGCAAGCCATCGGCGGCGTTTAAAGACAAAAAGCTGATTACTAAATCGCTTTTCTTTTACGGCAGCCGAAAAACAATTAATATTTTTCCACTATTCAATTGTGTTGGTAAAGGTTAATACTTATTTTAGTTTAAAATTTCACCTTTTCTGTTCTCCTTTTTAAGGTTTCTTACAGTAGCTCACGCACATTTTCTCCTAATGACTGACCAGTGGTCGCATCAGGTTGCTTAAAAAAGTTAAATTTTATTTAAGCGATTATTAAGCCCCGGCCAGTCAGAACTGTTTACCTCGAACGAAAATCTTTTGTCTCCGCCGATCAGCGAAAAAGCATGTTCCTGGTTCTATTTGGCTAGTATTAAAACTTTTCGACTTACGCTTTTTTTGGCCCCATTTTAAATGCTTCCAGTTTATTTGGTAAAGCCGGCTGAACAGATCAAATCTTTCCATATTCCTATTACTAACCTTTAAACCTTAAATGCTATTGTTATGAAAAATTACACTTGGTTAATCCTGATATTTCTTTTTTTGCTGGGTGGTTGTAAAGAAGAACCCGAAATTATTCCATCTTCTACCGATGCGAACAAAATTACCAGTCACCAGCAGGTAAAAACGGTAGCTGGCACCACCACCTTGGTGGGGTGTACCGTCGAAACTTTAAAAACCGGTGAAATCGTTCAGATATGCGTACCCGAAAACTGGAACGGGGAATTGATAATTTATGCCCACGGGTACGTTTCAGAATTTGAGTCCCTGGCTTTACCTACCGAAGCTGCTGCCTACGTTCCCCTGTTTACCAGTTTAGGTTATGCTTTTGCCACGACCAGTTACACCGAAAATGGTTTAGCCATTCAGACCGGCATTGATAACATTCTGGATTTACGCAAACGGTTTATCAAAGAATACGGGGAACCCAAGTACATTTATTTAACAGGTGGCTCGGAAGGTGGTATTGTTACCACATTGGCCATTGAACGGTATCCAAAACTTTTCAGTGGGGGTCTATCGTTGTGCGGTCCTTGCGGCGATTTTCAAAAGCAAATAAATTATTACGCCGATTTCCGGGTAGTATTTGATTATTACTTTCCAAATATATTGCCAGGCGATGCCATTCATATTCCGGACGAACTTATCCGGAATTGGGAAACGGTTTATGTTCCGGCCATCATACAAGCCATTACTTTAAATCCGGCAATCGCTCTTAAAATTTTAAGCATAACCGGCGCCCCTTACGACCCCAATAACCCCACCACCATTGGCCAGACCTTCTTGCGGGCACTGTGGTACGATGTGTTTGCTACCCGCAATGCCATAGAAGTTTTAAAAGGTCAACCTTACGATAATACTGCCACGCAATATGTAGTTCCGGGTAACCCCGCCGAAACACTGTTACTCAATGCCCAGGTCGACCGGTTTAGCGCCGATAAACAGGCCCTTAAAAACGTAGAGAAATATTACCAGACCTCCGGCGACATCAGCATTCCGCTTGTTAAAATGCATACAACCGGCGACCCGACTATTCCGTTCTGGCACTTCCCTTTGTACCAGGCTAAAATTACGGCCCAGGATGCCAATGCCCTTTACACCGGTATTCCAATTGCGCGCTACGGCCACTGCACGTTTACCGAAACCGAAATAGCTCTGGCCTTTGCGCGGCTGGTACAACAAGTAAAAAGTCAGCCCCTGGTTTTAGCGCACCAGTTGGCCGCCCAGGCACAGAACGGCAAAATAATAGCCTCGGTGCAAAGTGTAAAACCGTAAACAGTTTATGGGGGAACTAACTTAGTAACCGCTGAAGTTAAAGCAGAGAACCCAAACCCTATTAATAGGGTTTGGGTTCTCTGCTTTAAATGTAATAATTACCCAGCCCGTAACGAGGCATAATCTGGACCGAAAATCAAAATGAAACTTTTCCTTTCCAGAAGGCAATCCGCTGGCGGTTCCAGGTGTAACAGGCAACTAAATGGCCATCCTGGTAAAAAATATCGGGGTATGACAGTTCAGTTTTCTCTTCCCCTTTTTTTTCAATATCAAAAGTAGTGGGCCAGGTTTTACCATTATCGGTAGATACGGCCACGGTAATGGGGTAGCGTTTGCCCCAGTTTTCGCCAACCGGATTATAGATGACGGCTATGGTATCGCCGGCTATTTGGGTTACATCAATGCCGCTGTTATTATTAGGCAGATCGATGGGGTAAATAGGGCTCCAGGTTTTGCCGTAATCGTTGGAATCGCTGCGGCAGATTTTACCGCCTGAGCTGCGCATGAGCATGTGCACCCGCCCGGGCTTGGATTCCCATAGTGCCGGCTGAATCACGCCTTCGCCTTTTATTACGCTGCGGTCCAGGGGCAGTTTGCCGGTAGATGTCCAGGTTTTGCCGCCGTCGGTACTCCGGTCGATAAACACATCCCAGACCTTGTTCCGCTCCACCGAAGCCGGCGCCAGCCAGGTACCATCCGACAATACCAGCGGCTGATTCCGTACGGGCCCCCTACCGCCTTTATCGCCCGGTACCAGCTCCACCGGCTGGCTCCAGGTTTTGCCCTGGTCGTCGGAATGCTGCACCCAGGTTTCCCAGTAGTCTATTTCTTTACCTACTTTAAAGTACAAATAAATCCGGCCATTGGGGCCATTAAATAACACTGGGTTCCAGTGCGGGTCTTTCCGGATTTTTACCGCCAGGTAAGGTTTCGACCAGTTGCCGGGCTGGCCCTGCGCCATCCAGATGCCCACATCATCATTTTTTTCGTGCGAACCGGCAAACCAGGCCACCAGGTAGTTTTGGTTTTTTAAACCAATCATGGTAGAAGCATGGCACTGCGGAAATGGCCGGTCGTCTTTAAAAATATGCTCGTATTGTACTGTGCTGATAGTGGGAGCCTTGGCTGAAGCAGAATCTTTCTCCCGGGATGGTTGATTTACAACATTCTTCTGCGGCGTGGTGCAGGAAAGCGCCAAGCCCAGCAACAAGGCCGGCCAGGCGCCAATAAGCAAATGCTTCATCTGGTTTAATATTTGGTATTTCGGGTTAAAACAGGCAAGCTGTATATTACGAAAAACACTTGGAATAACAGGCATAAACTGGGCTAACTTAATTATTGCCGGTCTGGGGAAGTGATAAACTATTGTTTTAAAGGTAAGAAAACGGCCACTTATTCCGGGTGCAGAAAGAATATTTACGCACCACCACACGTAAATATTCTTTTGGTGGCTGCCTACTCAGATAAAAAATATATTTATTATTATAATTTCTGTTATTATAATGGTAATATGCTTTGTAAATAACTCTTTAAATATTCACCCAAACAACAAACTACATGAAATCTATTAAAATTCTATCGTTGGCCTGCCTGCTGGCGGTAGCTTGGCTGCCGGTTAGCCTGGCCCAAACCAAAACCAGCGGCAGTCCGGCTGCTAACCAGGTTAAAACCGCCAACGGCTTACTGGCAGGTACCACCGAAAAAAGTGGCATCCGCAGCTTTAAAGGCGTACCGTTTGCGGCGGCGCCAGTCGGCGATTTACGCTGGCGCGAACCCCAGCCCGCTAAAAACTGGCAGGGCGTGCGCAAAGCTACTCAGTTTGGCCCGAGAGCTATGCAACTGGCCTTGTTCGGCGATATGAATTTCAGATCGAACGGTATGAACGAAGATTGTTTGTACCTGAACGTTTGGACACCCGCTAAAACCGGGCAAGAGCGTTTGCCGGTGCTGGTTTACTTTTACGGCGGCGGCTTTGTGGCCGGCGATGGCTCAGAGCCGCGCTACGACGGGGAGAGTATGGCGCAAAAAGGAATAGTAGCCGTAACGGTTAATTACCGCTTAGGGGTATTTGGTTTTATGACGCACCCCGAGTTAACGAAAGAATCGCCGAACAAAGCGTCGGGTAATTACGGTTTGCTGGACCAAAGCGCCGCTTTAAAGTGGGTTAAACAAAATATTGCGGCTTTTGGCGGCGACCCGAACAAAGTTACCATTGCCGGAGAATCGGCCGGTTCTTTTTCGGTGAGCGCCCAAATGGCTTCGCCGCTTTCTAAAAACCTGATTGCGGGCGCTATTGGCGAGAGTGGGTCCTTGTTATCGCTGCAGCCAACCACCGCCCTGGCCCAGGCCGAGCAAAACGGGGTAACCTTTGCTACCGGTTTAGGAGCTACCTCGCTGGCGGCTCTGCGGGCTTTACCCGCCGACCAGATATTACAAGCTACCAGCAAACCCGGTACGCCGCGCTTTTCGGTAGTGGTAGATGGTTATTTCTTCCCCAAAGCCCCATCCGAAATATTTACGAGCGGCCAGCAAGCCAAGGTACCTTTACTGGCCGGCTGGAACTCCGAAGAATCGGGTTACCGGGCCATTCTGGGGCAGGAAGCGCCCACCGCGGAGAATTACAAGAAAGCTTTGGAAAAACAGTTTGGCGAACGGGCCGGCGAGGTGCTTAAATTATATCCGGCTACTACCGAAGACGAAGTTATACAGGCCGCAACCGCCCTTGCCGGCGACCGCTTTATTGGCTACAGTACCTGGAAATGGATTGACGTACACAGCCAGACCAGCGGCAAACCCGTTTACCGCTATATGTATTCCCGTCCGCGCCCCGAAATGACGCCCGAAATGGGCAATGCGACGGCTGGTTTAGCCGGCGGGGTTATCCGGAACGCTGATCCCAACGCGAAAAAAACACCTCCTGCCCGGGGCGCTGTTCACTCGGCCGAAATAGAATACGCCATGGGCAACCTGGCCACCAATAAGGTTTACGCCTGGACACCCGACGATCACAAAGTATCGGCCCTGATGCAAAATTATTTCGCCAACTTTATAAAAACCGGTAACCCAAATGGTAAAGGTTTACCTACCTGGCCGGCCCTGAAACCCGGCAGCCCAGCTTCGGTTATGAACATCGATGTAAATACCCGCCTGGAAACCGACAAAACCCGCGAGCGCTACCTGCTGTTGGAAAATATGGCCAAAAAATAAATTTAAGCAAGGCACTACTTAAAGTTTTTTGGTTTTAATCCTTTCTATAAACCTGATTGCCGGCACAAGGCGGTCAGGTTTATTTTTTCAGGCTGTTGTAAGGTTAGCTGAAATCATTTTCCGGATTATATTTTAACCAAAAAAAATTATAATGGGTTATTTTTCAAAGGATTAACCAACAGAATATATTTTTACTATATTTAATATGAAAGCTTATTTACCTTAAAACAACTCCGATGAAAAAACGACTTCTTTTGGCTGCTGCTGTTTTGCTCTGCTGGAGCTGCGGTCAGAATTCTTCGCCGGAAGGCAGAATGACCATGAAGGTGGAGGACTTGCAGCGGCAACTAGACAGCCTGAAATCCCAAAATGCAGCCATACTGGATAGTTTAGGTAAGATAAAGGAAGTTTTGCAAGCCCAAAGAAAGTAAAATAATTTGCTTTTGCAGGTTTAGCCCTTATTTCTTCTGTTTTTAGTTTTTGCTTTATGTTTAAATGAGTTGGTATTAGGGCTAAGGCCGGTGGATAGAGTAGAATACTGTTTAGTTTCAACAACCGCTTACGGCCCGGTTCTTCGGCGGTGAGCATTAAAGTATAAGCTATGAAAATATTTGCGCTACTGTTGTTCTCTTTTCTCTGGCAGGCGAACGTTTATGCCCAAACCGATACCACTTACTGGCGACGCTCCTTTTCTTCGGGCC
>NZ_BJYS01000007.1 GCF_007991635.1 Adhaeribacter aerolatus
ACAGAAACGTGATAAAACTACAGGTTAAATCAAAGGTTAAAATAGCTTTTTACAGATTAGTAATATTTATATTTCCCCCTCTTCTAGTACAGCTTTTATAATGCTTGTATATAATTTAAATAAGGAATATAGGTCTTTTGATTTATTTTTTAATACATGAGATTAGACCTTCTTTTTGTTGCTAACATTGCTTTATAGCAACCACAAAATTAGCTGCCTCTATTATCTTTATTCTTATTAGGTTTATCCTTTTCCCATCAATTGCAAACAGATGCTTTATTATATTTTGAAAAGCAGATGAAAGAACTGAAAACGAGGCATGCCGTTGTGCTCGCCATTTGGGCAGTTTTTATTTTGATTTTCGGGGGAATATCAATGGTTATCACTACGGATGAACAGCTTTCTTCCTTCCATGCGATGAACAGTAGTTGGGGTTTGGTGAATTTGGGAGTCGCGTGGTTCCTCTATGCACATCATAATGAGGTATTTGAGCAGCCGCAAACGCTCCTGCAACAAATGGACCATCAACGGCATATTGAAAAAATGGTGCTGTTCAGTATTGGTTTGGATTTGGCATTTATAGCCAGTGGCTTTGCACTACAGCGGCTAGGACATACCCCAAAGCTTTCCTACCCGGCCATGTGGAAGGGCTTCGGCACATCTGTAATCATGCAAAGAGCCTTTTTACTCGGGCAAGACACCTTCTTTTACCGGCTTCATTTAAGAAATCGCTTGAAGGTTTATCCAATTTGGCAGCATCGGACGGAAGGACGTTAGCAAACCTAACTGGCAGTGCTCATTATAAGATAACTCAGGTACTTTGAAAGGCTATTAGTGTAAATAAACCATACTAAAAAATCATGAGCATAAATGCTGTACCACTCTTTAGATCTAAATAAATGATTTACAACATCTGACTTTAACAACCTTATAAATTTAACTTAAGTAAATAGCTGTTAAAGCCTTAACCAACTAAAGTTGCGACAAGCTATTAATCAAACCCCTATTGGATGCGTTTATCGAATCTGATCATTTAATAGACTACGCGAATAATAGACTACGCGAAGTTTTTGGGGAAACACAAACAGCAAAGCCGATAAAAACTTATCGGCTTTGCTGCTTTTATGGTTATTACTTATATAAAGATTTTTTACAGGAATGTTTGCGGAGCCAGGAGCAGTTCTACGGTTACCTGTAGTTCTTCTTCCACTTTTACCAACCCACCTAGCTTCTGCGGGGTAGATAGCTCGTAATCCGGAAAGCTCAGGCAAAGTTTGGTGCTTAGCTTTTGACCGGCTTGCCGGCGGAAGTCAACTCCCCGCAATACCTGGTTTTTTCCGGCCACTTGCAACCGAAGTTTTCCCAGAAAATGTGGACCATTCTGCACCAGTTCCAACACTTCTACCTGCACCAGCGGATGGTCTCCTGATTTAAGCGTCCGCTGGAAGTCTCGGTTAAGAAGCATATTGCCACAAGCAAATTCTTTAACCGGCAGGTTTAACACCAACCGCTCCCGCGGCCCTATTGGCCTATTCAGATACAGGGTATCGCCCGGCCGGTTTTCAGAATAGCTGCAATTGATGTCTCCCAGAGAGGTGGAGGCTTGCACCGTGATGCGCTCTCCTCGCACCACTAAGTAAGCCTCTTTGGCTACTCTTCCCGGGAAGAGTATAAACAATGGCATCAAAAAATACAGCGGTAACATTATGTTTGGTAGTTAATTATTAAAGTACTTGTGCTTCTTTTAGAAGGAAATTGCTCCTTCCAGCATAACACCATTAAACTTGCCACCGTTATAAATGCTGCTGGTTGGGAAGTTATTGTATTCCTGGTTAACATATTCTGCTTTGGCCAGAATGTTCCGGGTTACAAACCAACCGGCACTGAAAGCGGTACGTTTGATATTCGCACTGGTGTTTACGGTTGCCAGCTTGCCACTTACTTTGTTGTAACGGCCGCCTATGTAGATGTTTTCTTTAGGACCAAAGCGGTAAATCAGGTCGGTACCTATCTGGTTCCAGGTCCGGTCGCGGGTTTCAGCGGCGGCTTTACCAGTGGCTCTTTCAAAATTTCCGAAGAACTCCAGGCCACCAAACTTGATGAAAGGGTTGACCACCAAGGCAGTAATATTATCGGTTAGGCCCGGGTTAAACCGGCCGGAAGTAAACTGCGCATTAGGAGTAGCTGCCTCGTTCTCCATTATCAGATAATACCTGGAACCGGCCCGGTCGCCACCATAGAGGGTATTTCTTACAGAACTGTTGGTGGTGTAGACTGAGCCGGTCAGGCGTACCCGCAGGAGCTCATTCAGATAGCCGTCGTAACCTGCCTTGCCGTAAAAGGAAGGAGCTCTGTCGTCCGGGCTGGTTAATCCACCCTGTAACTCGCCGCCGGTTATACCGCCCAGCGCCAGGAAGCCATTCTTCTGGAAAACTGCCTCCGCTCCAATTTCAGTGGTAAAGGCATCCATAATGTAATTGCCTACAAAGGGATTTTGCAGCGCCTGCGCATTGTCTGTTCTTCGGAAGTGGGCATCGCCGTAGTTAATTTCCATGTGGCCCACCCGCAAGGTCACGTTTTCCATTACTTTATCTGCCAGGGCATTGTGCAGGAAACCGAGCTTGTCAATCTGCAGATATCCTCCTTTTACCCAGGTTTCATTATGGTGACGAGAAGACAGGTAGCTAATCAGGTTAAGGCGGATACCATCGGCCAACTGCACATCCAGGTTCAGGTTAGCGGTAGCCAGGTTAAAGCCTTTGCCAATCTTAATGAGTTTGTTGGGACTTGTTTCACCGGCTCCCAGGTTTTTGGTAACGGTGTTGGAATGTTCAAGACCCTGAAACTGCTGGGCAAAGCTGCCGCCCAGCCGTACCTTAATGCCGTCGAACCCGAGGGTATCTTCTTTTTTTGTTTCGAATACATTGACCCCTCGCTGGTCGTAAGGTCTCCAATAAGGAATATCGCCAAGGGTCATTTGGGCAGAAGCGCTAAGCTGAAGCCCGGCCAACAGGCCTAGGGAAAGTAGTATCTTTTTCATGACTGTATTATAAATTAATAGTATTGAAATTAGCTTTAAATGAAATGGTTACTTCGTCTTCTGTTTTAATGGTGCCAAACATAGCCGTTGGTGGGGTTACCTGAAAATCGGTCATTTTAAAGGTTGATTCACCTTTCAGTTCTACCGTTTGGCCCTTAACCAGAGAAAGTACCTCGAAGTTGACAGGTCGGGTTGTACCGGCAATAGTAAGGTAGCCAGCTACGTTGGCCTTGTTGCCGCCCAGGCTTTTGAAAGAGGTTAGCCGAAAGTTGATGTTCGGATTCTTTTCCGCTTTTAAAGCTTTGTAGGCAATATCGTCCATCTGGCCTTTGCCGCTTTTCAGAGCAGTGGTTTTCATGGTTACTTCAGCCAGGCGAATACCTTGTATACTTTGGTTGTCGAGCGTTATTTCGGCCTTACCCGTAGCTGCGGTGGCTACCATCTCCCAATCGTGGAGCGTAGAGCCGCCCATTACTTTTAATTCAGGTTTGCCGGTAAGGTGGTAAATGTTTTGAGCACTTAAGGAGAGGCTCAGCCCCAGCATCAGACCCAGCGTTGCTGTCAGGTGAGGCATATTGGAATATTTCAGTTTCATATCCTTTGCTTTAATTGTTGATACAAAGCTAGGGTAGGAAAACCAGAGAAAAGATGAGCGATATCAGGCTACTATATGATTTTGGATATCTTCGATAAGTTATAAAGCCGCATGAATATACCCTTCTGGATTTCAGCTTAGAATTTAATTTGAGCATTGAGACAATTGTGCTTAGGAATACCGGCACAAAGTAGTGCTGCGGCATCTTAGACCTTAATTATTCTCAATATTTTAGATTAGAAAAGACGCTACGAATGACAATGCTAAATTATTGGTAACTGGAATTGCAAGGTTTTACTGGAGAATTTTTTAGGCAGCCATAGGCTGTTGCTTCAAAAGTTTTTCGTATTGGCAAGAAGTTAAATATCCCAGCGCCGAGTGTCTTCTTTGTCGGTTATACCAAACTTGCAAATATTCAAATACCGCCAGCTTTGCGTGCGCTCTGGTCTGAAAGAAACATGATAAACCAGCTCAGTTTTCATCGTTTCAAAGAAACTTTCGGCTACCGCATTGTTACAACAATTACCTTTTCTACTCATATTCTGCCACACCGGCATCCCTGTCAATTGCTCTCGGAAATCCTAACAGGCAATCTGCACGCCTTGGTCAGAATGAAACAAAAGTGGTTAGTTTAGTTTACCGGCCTGTTGCAGATGGCCATCTGCCAGGCCGCCACACTGGTTACTTTGTAGGGCCATCGTATTGCTTAAAGCCCAGCCCACCTCCTTCCGGTCCGCCAGTTCCAAGATAGCCCTCAGGTAGAGCCAGCCTTCTTCTGTTTTGATATAAGTAAGGTCGGACACCCATTTTGGCTGGTCTTTCCGCTGAAAAATCCCTGTTAAGAAGATTCTCCGCTACCGGATAGTTGTGGTTAGAATCTGTGGTACCCGGTATTTCTGCCGGTTGATACTTCTGATGCCCGCTTTTTGCATCAGCCGGGCTATACGTGGCCTGGAAGTCATAACACCTTGTGCTTTCAATTCTACCGTAATTCTGGGGCTGCCGTAGCGGCCATTACTTTTCTGATAGAGCTGCTGTATTCGACTCAAAAGCTCCTGCTCCTTATCCGCTCTTGTTCCTACCGGGTGTTGGATCCAGTAATAGTACCCACTGGCGCTTACCTTAAAAATCCGGCCATCTTTTCAACAGGAAATTGGTTCCGGTGCTCTTTTATAATTCCGAATATCGCCCGTCTCTCTTGGAAAAGATGCCACCGTCTTTTTTAGGATGTATCTTCCCAGTTGTATTTCTTTCAGCTCTTTTTGCAGCCTTCTAATCTCTTTTTGCTCGTCTGTAAGCCCAGTAAAAGCTTTCTCAACGGTACTGCACTGTTGGCGCCATTTACTGATGCGGCCTGGAGCTATTCCCAGTTCCTCGGCCACTTCTTTTACCGGGCCCCTCGCATAGGAAAGGTTGATAGCCATCCTTTTAAAGGAGGCATCAAATACCCGTTTGCTCATCTAGTCAAATTTAATACTTTATCTAAATCTGCCTATTAAAATCCCTCCAGTCAAAGGTAGCAAGTTCAATACAACAGTGTAATAATTTACAATTCTTTTGCAATTAAGTTTTCGTTTTCAGTTGGAACAGCATGTTGTACAATCCCCCGTTCTGCATTACCTCCTTTAAAAGTATAAATACGCCTAGAAACTCGTTGATCAGACGAAGCTAAGCCAATGCCTGGTTTTGTTAGATCAGCAGTAATCTTCCCAGATGCATCTTTATAAGTGCCTGCCCTGGTTTCAAGATGCCACGACAAATCAGCTGAATAATTTCCGACTCTAATTGCAGGTATAAAGGACTATGCCCGCCGTCTTTTCTAAATGAAATCTCAAGAAGTTTATTTATCATAACTGGACCCCTATATATTTTAAAATTGGACCACTAAGGTATCCAACTTAAGATATAATTTTATCCTAACATTAAAAATCTTGTACAACTTTAAATAGTAAAATCATGCTGAAAGCAATAGTGTACGGCAACATCACTTCATCAAGTGGGTGTTTGCTGATGAGCAAAAAAGGAGGTTTGTTATGAAGGCGATAGTTGTAACAGACCAGGCTGCGGGAGCAGCCGGGATGAAACTGGTAGATCGGCCCGAGCCGCAGGCAGCGATTAACGACGTTGTCGTTCAGGTGCACGCGTCGAGTATAACCGGGGATGAGATCTCATGGCCCTCCACTTGGACCGATCGCCTCGGCCGAGACCGGAACCCGTCGATCCCTGGCCATGAACTGGCCGGAGTGGTCACCGCTCTCGGCTATGGCACAACGGGGCTGTCGGTGGGACAGCGGGTTTTCGGCCTTACGGACTGGCATCGCGACGGTACCCTGGCGGAGTATGTGGCCGTAGAGGCACGCAATCTCGCGCCGCTTCCGGGCGACGTTGATTTCACGGTGGGCGCGGCCCTCGTGATGCCGGGGCTAACCGCGTGGCAGGGGCTGTTCGAGCACGGCCGCCTTCGGGCGGGGCAGAGCGTACTCGTGCATGGTGCGGCCGGCATAGTCGGTTCGATGGCAGCCCAGCTCGCACGTGAGGCCGGCGCGTACGTCATCGGCACCGGGCGCACTGCAAGCCGTCAGACGGCTCTCGACTTCGGCGCGCAGGAGTTCGTCGACCTCGATAACGACATCTTAGAAGATGTTGGTGGGGTCGATCTGGTTTTTGATGTCCTCGGCGGCGACATCGTGAAGCGGTCTGCGGGCATGATTCGCACCGGAGGAACGCTGGTAACCATCACCGGCCCAACTGAGGCGCGGCCCGTTGGCGGTCTGACTATTGACTTCGTCGTCGTACCTGATCGCGCCCAATTGAGTGAGATCGTCCAGCGGTTAAGGGAGGGTCGGCTGCGGACAAACATCGGCGTCGTCTCCACTCTCGATGACGCCGTCCTCGCCTTCAATCCGGCCAAGCGGGTCAAGGGGAAGACGATCATCCGCGTTCGCCCATAAGGACTCAGGGAGGACGATTAGTCATGGCCTCCTCGTGGATGAATATAGCGATAAACACAGGTTGCAGAAAATGTAAAAATGCTCCGTGGGGCCACTGGGAGGAAAAACAAGTGGCTCTCCCACCTCCAGCAGGTGAATTTTAATCATAGCCTTGTCACGCCCGCCGGAAATTATATGGTCCAGTGTAGCTAGTCAGCTAGTTTAACCTGCAGGTTGTGCACAGGCTTAGCATTTAGGTGAAGAATTAACCAAAACACCAACGGGATTTCAGACAGATTCGGAATACAGGACTGCTTTTACTTTCACATGGATAATAGGATCAAAATTTTATTGCTGGTGCACGCCCCTTATGATATTGGTAGGCTGGAGCTGTCCTTGCATGCGGGTGGCCTCCAACCTGTTATGGAAATAGTTCACAACCAGGAGGAATATGAAAAGGCCATTACCAGCAGCAATCCCGATATTATTTTAACTGACTACGCACATCCCTTTTCTGACGTACTTGCTGCCTTTCATATCAGACAACAGGCTGCCCCGCAAACGCCTTTAATTGTTTTGTCGGGCAATATTAGCGTGGATAATGCGGTAAACTTAATTAAGATGGGGGCTACGGATCTGGTTTTGAAAGAAAAAATAGATCAGCTAACACCTAAAATCCTTCTGGCTTTACAAGAATCAAAGAAGCGGATTCAAAAGAAAGTTAAGGCCTTCCAGCTGAACCAACGATGGAGGCTGCTCCAAAAAATTATGAGCCTTTCTTTGGGCGTGATCTGCATCTTGGATGAGGAAGGAAGATTTGTTGCGGTTAGTAATGCTGCTTTAGCCGCATGGGGTTATTTGCCGGAAGAGCTTGCAGGCAGAAGTGCGTTCGAGCTGGTGGATGAAGAAGATCGGGCAAGCACCCTTAAGGCCTTTGCTGATTTAAAGGATGGGGCGAAAATAGTGAATTTAGAAAACCATATTATCCGGAAAGATGGCCAGACGATTACGGTATACTGGTCCTGGCACTGGGATCCACTTACCAAGCGAGGATATGGTGTGGCCAGGGATGCTGCCGCCATCAGGCAAACCGCACAAAAGGTCGAACACATCGAAAAGCGACTCTGTATCCTTTTGCAGCATAGCACCGAAGGAATTTGTTTGATTGCCGCAGATGGTTACGTTCTGGAAAGATGGCCCTCCTCCCTGAAAGTGCTTGAACTAGGTGAAGAAGAGAGGAGCGGGAAGTTAAGATTCGACCTGGTTCATCCGGAAGATTTGGCTGACTTCCGGCAAGCATGGGAAAAGGTAAAGGACCGCCTTGGTCATACCCACACCTTAGAAATTCGTTTCCGGAAGGCCAATGGTTCTTACAAATGGCTGGAGGCAACCTTCCACAACCACCTCCAGGAACCAGCGGTTGAGGCTATTGTTTTGTTTTTCCGGGATATCACCATCCGCAAAACGGCTGAAATAGCACTTCAAACGAGCGAAGCCAGGTTAAAGCAGGCTCAGGCCATTGGCCGGATGGGCAATTGGGAATTGAATTTAACCGATGGAAGCTGCCTTTGGTCAGATGAAATGTACCGCATGTTTGGCGCCGACAGAAACCTAATCATACCTTCCTTTGATAGTTTAGCATCTTTTATTCATCCGGGAGATCGGCAGGCCGTTTTATCCAGGTTAGAACAGGCTTGTGCCGGATTGGAAAACGATTCCATCCAATTTCGTATCCTGCGCCAGCAGGGCCAGGTAAGACATGTATTTTTAGCCTGGTGCTTTGAATTTGATCATCAGGGCAAGCCTTTCCGCATTTTCGGAATTCAACAGGATATTTCAGAGCGTAAGCTAACCAAAAAAGCGCTGGAAAAAAGTGAAGGGAAATACCGCAACTTATTTAAATTGAGTCCTACCCCCATGTGGGTGTATGACGTGGCAACGGGCCGTTTTCTGGATGTAAATGAGGCGGCTGTTAACCAGTTAGGTTACAGCAAAGAGGAGTTCCTAGGTATGACCTTGGCGGATATCCGCCCTAAAGCAGAAGAACCTGGCAAGCTGGAGCAAATTGCCAATACCCTGCAAGGAGACCCGGTGCACTACCACTATATTATCAAGTTGGTTAAGAAAAGCGGAGAAGTGATGGATGCCGATATTAATAATAGCTTTGTAGATCTGGGCGGCAGGAAAACAAGATTAATTATTGCTACTTATATCAGCGAACGGATGAAGTATCTCCAAGCAATCAAAGAGCAAAACAATAGGCTGCGGGAGATCGCCTGGATTCAATCCCATGTGGTCAGGGCGCCCTTGGCCAAGTTGATGGGATTGATTACCCTGCTTCAAAATCATCCCCCGGAAATGGCTTACCAAGCTGATATATTAAGTTTTATCTTGGCCTCGGCTTATGAATTGGATAGTGTTATAAGAGACATTGTCAGAAAAACGGAACAGATTCAAGACCAACCAAAACTACCGAAGGATTAGCTCGAACCGATACAAATTCGTCAGTTGGGGATAATTATGTTTTTATTGTCCTCAGGTAGCTTATATCTACTTAAATATCTAATTGGCGTATAGTGTATTTTGTAATTTTCACCTATTATTTTACAGCAAATGTAGTAAGGGCCTGTTTCCATATATCAATTGCACTGGCCATTTCTGTTTCATCTAAAGAACAGTAACCTATGCGTATGAAGTCGTGTGGCATAGAAACATTGGGTTGAAAAAAATAATTACGTCCATCACTGATTTTTAATCCCAACTTTCCTGCATTCAGGGCAACTGCGCTAGCACTTATATTTTTTCTGTAGGCTGCCCAGATGGCCAACCCACCGTTCGGCTTCTCAAAAGTTAAATATTCTCCCAACTGCTCCCGGAGCAATCGGCAAGTATTTTCCAACCGCTCCTGATAAACCTTGTGCGACTTTTTGATGTGCCGGGAAATATCACCAGCGCTCAAAAGTTCGGCGGTCGCTTCTTCCAGCAACTGTTCACCTTGCCGGTCTATTAATTTACGAATTGCAGCGGCTTCGTTTATTACCACTTCCGGAGCCACCATAAACCCGATTCGGATACCGGGTGCAATGCTTTTGCAGAAGGAACCTACATAAATAATGTGTCCACCCGTATCCAGACTTGCCAAAGGTAAAAGAGGGTTGCTTGTAAAATGATAATCAAAATCATAATCATCTTCAAGCAAAGCAAATCCGTACTTGTGTGCCAGGTCCATAAGTCGCATACGTCGCTCTGCACTCAGCGTAACAGTGGTAGGCCGGTGGTGATGCGGGATAATATAGATCATCTGGGGCACCTTCGTTTTACACAACTGCTCAATGCTGTCTACATCCATGCCCTCTTTATCTACTGGAACATATTCCAGATTAGCTCCAGCCAGCTTAAAGGTTTGATTCGCATCCAGATAGCCTGGTTCCGGCACAAATACAGTGTCCCCGGGACGGATGAGTAGCTGCGTAGTTAAATAGATGGCCATCTGCGTTCCTTTGGTTATCAGGATTTCTTTTTCAGTGACCTGCATCCCCCTGGTCCGGTTTAAAAATTTAGCAAGTTCGACCCTGAGCCGGTAGGAGCCTTGCTCCGGGCCATACGTGAGGAACCGGTTTGCAAAGTGGTTCTTCCCAAATCTTCTGTATTCTCGCACCAGCTGCTCAATAGGTGCGATTCTGGGATCAGGAAAACCGTCATCGATTTTATACAATGGCGGTGGCGCGCCTGCGGCATTGAGTTCCATATCTGAATTTGTTCTGGTTGCTCCATCAGAAGGTCGTTTTACCATCGGATAAGCGGGTTGCCAGTTTCGTATCAATTTTTTGCCATTTTGGTTAATGGCCCGAGCCGAAGTATCAGGGAGGTGGCTGGAAACATAAACGCCACTTCTTTCCCTGGTTTCTACCCAGCCCTGCGCATCCAATTCCTCGTAGGTCGCCACCACTGTTTTACGATTGAGCCCTAGGCTCTGCGCCAGTTCACGTGAAGAGGGAAGTGCCTGCCCTGGTTTCAAGATGCCACGACAAATCAGCTGAATAATTTCCGACTCTAATTGCAGGTATAAAGGACTATGCCCGCCGTCTTTTCTAAATGAAATCTCAAGAAGTTTATTTATCATAACTGGACCCCTATATATTTTAAAATTGGACCACTAAGGTATCCAACTTAAGATATAATTTTATCCTAACATTAAAAATCTTGTACAACTTTAAATAGTAAAATCATGACCAACGCTGTCATCGAAACGATCTTGAGCCGCAGCGCCGCCAAGTACTACGACCCTGCTGCCACCTTAAGCGACGACCAAATCCGCGAGCTGGTGCGAATTGGCACCACCGCACCGACATCCTTCCACTTGCAGAACTGGCGCTTCATCGCCGTACGCACGCCTGAAGCCAAGGCTCGGTTGCGTCCGATCGCCTGGAGCCAGCCCGCGATCTCCGAAGCAGCTGTTACCTTCATCGTCTGCGGCCAGTTGGCCGATTCCAGCGTAATTCCAGAGCGCCTGTCACCGCTGGTGGAAGCGGGCATCATGCCGGCAAAGATGGTACCGGAATGGGAAATCCCCGCACGCGATCTGTACATGCACTACCCGCAACGCCAACGCGACGAAGCAGTACGCAGCGGCACCTTTGGCGCGGCGGCGATGATCTATGCAGCTCGCTCGCTCGGCCTGGGTTCGACGCCGATGATCGGTTTTGATGCCGAAGCGGTGGCCCGCGAGTTCGGACTGGCCGAGGACGAAGTGCCGGTCATGTTGTTGTCCATAGGCGCTGAGCGTCCTGGAAACTGGCAGCAGAAGCCGCGCCGACCGATCGCCGACGTGCTGGATTTGGTATAATTATTAGTTAAATCAGTAACTTAAGGAAACTACGATGCCAAGAACTGAAGCTCTAAAGCCGGAACATGTGCCGGCCGATTCGAAACCGACTCTCGATAGGTTCACCAAGAACATCGGGTTCACCCCAAATATGATGGCGACTTTCGCGCAGAGCCCGATCGCGTTCAACGCATGGGCTACACTGCTCGGCTCCTTGAGCAAGACGCTAGACGTAAAGACGCGTGACAGCATCGGCCTAGCCGTCTCCGAAGTGAATGGCTGCAACTACTGCCTGACGATTCACAGCTTTACGGCCGAGCATATGGCCAAGCTGCCGGCCGATGAAATTATTCTCGCTCGGAAAGGCCATGCCAGCGACCCGAAGCGGGACGCCGCCGTCCAGTTTGCGCGCAAAGTCATAGAAACACGCGGTAATGTCAGTGACGCCGATGTAACTGCCGTCCGCAATGCTGGCTACACGGATGCGAACATCATGGAGATTATCGCGCTGGTGGCGATGTACTCCCTGACGAACTTTCTCAATAACGTGTTCGATCCCAGGAAGGACTTTCCCGCCGTTACGCCGGCTGGCTCGATCTAACCTCAATCCGGTCGCATCGACAATCTCCGAGCCAGCCCAATGAACTGCGTGTGCAATCTCAAAAGCGACTGCATTATTTTATTATATCTATCCGGTACCTTTAGCATTACAGGCATCCAAAGACTTTTGTACCTATTCATATAAATCCATAATGAAAAAGATTTTTCCAAAGGCACAGGCACTATTACGATTCTCGTTAGGGGCTGGCTTCATATTACCGGTATTTGACCGCTTAGGTTTTTTAGGCGCTCCGGGCAGTGTTCATGTAACAT
Organism: Adhaeribacter aerolatus; assembly: GCF_007991635.1. GTDB lineage: Bacteria > Bacteroidota > Bacteroidia > Cytophagales > Hymenobacteraceae > Adhaeribacter > Adhaeribacter aerolatus. The sequence continues at coordinate 12,264 of NZ_BJYS01000007.1, forward strand.
GGGGGAATTGGACCAATTTTGTAAACTATATACACAGTTTGATGCCTTATGTATCTGCACAAATGGCTGCCTACTTTGGTCTTGTAGCTACTATTGGAGAAGCATTATGCGGCATAATGCTTATTGTCGGTTATAAAATCAAGCTCGCCGCCTTCGGTAGTTTCGTGCTTACACTGGTATTTGCACTAAGTATGCTGTTCTTCATCCACTATCGGGCCCAGTTTAATTATTCCGTTTTCGTGGTCAGTTTTTCCTGCCTGCTTTTAGCCTCTCTCCAAGATAGGGAATCAATCAAGTGGTCTATAAATCATTTTTGACATTTAAACATAAATTACGTGGCAAACAGATTCAATCCTAAGGAAATCAACCCGGTTATGCGCCAAATTAAGTAGAGTTACGTCAAATCGCTCTTCTGCTAAAGCTTACAACAAGTCCTATGTAATATCAATCCTGCTGCGGCCAGGTATAAAGTCCTTAAGTTTCTGCTTAAACTCAACTCCTAACCCTTTTATTTTTGTAAATTGAAGATACTTGTCTCATCGTATCTGATGAAATATTAGTGCACCTCTGTTAAATATACCCTTTTCTGCATAAACCTGGTTATCAGCTTGGGTCAGAAAAGCTGATAAATCTGTATTAGGGGGAATTGGCACTTGAGTTTAAAATTAATTTTTAAAGTGTCGCAGTAGGTAAATCCTCTTTGTGCTTTTTGAGCACTTTAATATAACGTACCAGGTCGTTTAGCTCCTGTCTGGAAATCTCGTGCTTTTTAAAGGAAGGCATACGGCCCAAACCCAATAAAAATGCTTTACTTCGTACCCGAAACTTAAGTATTCCTTTGGTCAGGGGAACATTATTAATGGAGGGCCCAACACCGGCTTCACCGCCCGGATGGCACTTGTGGCAATTATTCATAAATACTATTTGGCCGCGTTGCAACTGTTCGTTTAGCGTAAGTGGGCCCCGAAGCGGTTCACTGCGCCTGGCTGAGCCACAACCAGCAGCCAGCAATATTACAGCTACCCCAAAAAACAGGCTGAATCCAGTTAAAGAATAAGTATTTTTCATCTGTTCACTTCCCTGGTTATTTTCCAAACCACGCCTGTCCCTTTTCTAGGCGATTCTCCTTCCTCGGTAATCGGCATAATACCAAAATCCACCACGTACAAAGCTTCTCCATTTGGGTCGAACTGTACGGCAATGGGACGCTCCAGGCCACCGTGTTTCTGCATAGAGGCAGGGCCATTCACCCGTCCTTTATTTACCGCAAAATCCTGGATTACACCATTGGTGGGATTTACCCGCACTACCTTATAACCTACCGGTCCGTAGATGCGGCCCACATTGGGAGCTTGGTCGCCAAACTCCGCAATAAATGCCTCACCTACATGCCCAAAACTGGTATTAGTAGAAAAATCTAATCCATTGGCGGAAGAATGAACACCTAGGGTGGCAGCAGGTTTAGGCGGCTTATTAGGGTGCTTGGCCAGAATAAATTTAGGGTCTTGTTTACCGGTTTCGTAATCGGAAGTATTTAATGGATTGCCATCAGAATAATCTGGCCAGCCATACCAAGTACCCGGTTTTATAGCCCAGAGGTAATCCCCGGAACCGTAGATAGGACGGCTGCCCCGGGTATCGTAGCCATTATCGGTAACAAACAAGGTATTACCAGGGCCAAACGCCATACCGAAAGGATTACGGAAGCCCCAGGCCACTAACTCCAGGTTGCCGCCGGCTACCGGCAGGCGCATAATTGCGCCGGAACAAGGTAATTGGCCTTTTATAACCTGACCGGCCGTAGCAGGAGTACCAAACTTAGAAAAAGGTCCTGTAACCGTTTTATCTTTGGTATCCGGCGTTAAGGGATTGTCAGACTCAAAGTTTTGGCCGGTAAGCGTTATGTCCTGGCAGGGAATATCATGAAAATCCGGGTTACGCTTCAGCCACCCAAACTGGTAATTGTCCGGTCCAACCACGCCCGAATTAGTGGCCGTACCTTGGCCAAAATACAAATAGCCATCGGGGCTGATTACCGGTCCGGTAGTAAAATGGTCGCCACTACTGGGCAGATTTTGCACCAATGGGGTAACTTCGCCATCACGGGTGATTTTCAGAATGCGGCCGCTCTGCTTGGTGCCTCCTTCCGAAACATAAAAAGCATCGCGGAAAAAGGTTAATCCGGACCAGGGGCCATTTTCTTCGCCGGTAGCTACAATGGTCGTTTTCCCCCCGGTCTCCAGGCGTAGCAAGCGGGGTTGCGTCCAGACTTCACCGTATGAATATCCGGCTTCTGTTACATATATATCGCCATTGTCATCGAAGGTGAGCGCTGTAGGATAGGTTAAACCCTGGGCTATAGCTTCTATTTTATAACCGGTTGGTAGAGCCACATCGGTAGGCCGCACCAGGCGCTCCACTGGCTCGAATGACTTAGGACCACCATAGTGTCCCCGTAGTTTCCAGCAGCTGTTTAAGCCTAGGCAGCATAACAAAACCAGCAAGTGCGGTTTAAAAAGTAAGTAAATTTTCTTCATAGTTTGGTTTGTGTAGCCGGAACCTTTGTATATAAATATACCAATAAGGCTAAAAATGGTTTTAGTCCGGGAAAAATCTTTCACCAGGTATCTTAAGGCAGGAAATAATTATTAAAAATCAGGTAATAGCTAGCCAATAACGAGGAGCGCTCGTAGATGGGAATAAAGCAAAGTATTTACCAACTTAAGACTTTGCCACCTCTTTAATGTACAACTTAGCCATACAAACCGCCATGAATAAATTTACGAAGCTCCTATTTGCAATGGTATTGCTTTGCTGCATTTCTTGTGAAGATAGTAACGATACTACAAAGACCTTTGAGGCTAAACAGGAAACGTATTCCTTGCCAGGAGATCAGCTGTTTCCGGAAGGAATTGCTTACAACCCCAATAAAGGAATGTTTTACGTGGGCAGTACCATGAATGGAGATGTGGTACAGGTAAACGTAGAAAACGGCGAAAGCAGTTTGTTTTCGAGCGGTGCCGGGCAAAGCCGAACCGATGTAAGAGGAATAAAAACAGATGCCCAAAACCGATTATGGCTCTGTGGCGGGCAGGAAAATAAGATTCATGTATTAGACCCCAATGGTCACCTCATTAGAACATGGGACACTTTTGCCCTTTTTAAATCCGGCTTTATCAATGATTGTGTAACAGATGGTTCTTTTATATATTTTACGGATTCCCGGGTGCAAAAAATTTACCGCACCCAGGTAAATACAGATGCACCAGGTCAAATGGAAGAATGGCTCTCTTTTACAGACCAGCAAATTCCGTATGGTGCCGGATTTAATGCCAATGGGGCTGCCCTCAGCTCCGACGGTAAATACCTTTTAATTGTAATTTCCAATACTGGAAAATTATACCGCATCGACACCGCCAGCAAAGCCATTACCGAAATTCAATTGAATGCTGCCCTAACCTCCGGGGATGGTTTGTGGTTAGATGATAAAACGTTGTATGTATCCAGAAATGCAAATGGGCAGATTTTTTCGGTTGTTCTAAATGAAAATTTTACCCAAGGTACAGTTGGTACGGGGTTTGGCCAAAATCTTAAATTTAATACAACTATAGCCAAGGTGGAAGATTATTTATTGGTTCTTAACAGCCAACTTAATCTTCGGCCCAGTAGTACCAATCCTAACCCTGCTTTACCAAACTTACCATTTACCGTTTCAAGAGTAGCCATTCCATAAGCTAAGACATCTGTTAAATACCAATAGTTGCCTAATATAGCCTAACCAATAGATAGTGAAAAATGCTGAAATACTAGCAGCTAGCGTAAAGATTTTAGCAGCTATTTCTGTCCGTTTACCAGCACCGCTATTAAAACCCCTTACCTGTTCTAATTGCTTATCGGAATCACTTACTCATCGAATCACTCACCCCTTTATGATAAATCGTGAATAATCTGGTAGTATTCGGAAAAGAAAAAATCCTGCAAACATTTCATTCGCAGGATTTTAGTTGGTTATTTAAAGTTAATCAGCAGAGAGGATGGGATTCGAACCCACGATACCCTTTTGAGGTATACACACTTTCCAGGCGTGCTCCTTCAACCACTCGGACACCTCTCTGTAATTGGGTTTGCAAATTAAAGGATTAAAACGGCACTATGCAAATATTTCAAATTTATTACGCCGGGTTTACAATGGTTCTAAAGATATTTCTCCGCGCAAATTGCTCTCCAGCATTTTCCGGCTTTGCTCCGGCGACCATCCCTGCCCCAGTACAAACATAAGCTTGGTTACGGCCGCCTCACTGGTAATATCATAGCCACCAATTACCCCCAAATCGCTTAAAAATTTACTTGTCTGGTACATGCCCTGCTCTACCCGGCCACCATCGCACTGGCTTACGTTTAAAATAAAAGTACCCCGGTCTACTGCTTCGCGTATGGCGTTTAAGAACCAGGGAGCCGTTGGGGCATTACCCGAGCCGTAACTTTCCAGTACTACGCCTTTCAGGCCTTTTGTAGCCAATAAGTTTCGGATAACCCGCTCGGCTAAGCCCGGAAATAGCCTTAACCGGACAATATTTTTTTCGAGTTTTTGGTGCGCTTTAAAGGTTCCCGTTGGGAATGGCAGCAAAACCATAGAATGATACTCAATATTTACGCCGGCATGGGCCAGGGGCGGATAATTTGACGAACGAAAAGCATTGAATTGCCGGCTTTCCACTTTTTTAGACCGGTTACCCCGCAACAACAAACGCCCAAACATAATGCAAACTTCCGGCACAATGCACCTTCCTTTCCGGGTAGATACCGCCACCTCTAAAGCCGTAATTAGGTTTTCGCGAGCATCGGTACGCATTTTACCAATGGGTACCTGGGCGCCGGTAAATACCACGGGTTTTTGCAAATTTTCTAGCAGATAACTTAAAGCGGAGGCGCTGTAAGCCATGGTATCAGTACCGTGCAGGATTACAAAACCATCATAATCTTCATAATTTTCCTGGATGATAGCAGCTAGTTTAATCCAGTCTTCTTCGGTAATATCAGAGGAATCAATGGGCTCGTCGTAACTGATGAGCGATAAAGCAATATTTAATTGTCTTAATTCCGGCACCCGCACCAATATTTCCTCAAAATTAAAAGGCACCAAATGACTCCCGGTCCGGTCGTAAATCATACCAATAGTACCACCGGTATAAATTAGCAGCACCGAGCCTTCCGGTTCGAGGGTTAAAGCCGTATTGAGATTTATTTTGCGTAAGGCCATGCTACAAATTAAATAGTTTTTTAGTATTTGCCGTGCAGGCCACCACCAATTCCTCCGTTGGTATTTTCTTTAACTCGGCTACCCGCTTCGCAATTAAAGGCAGATAAGCCGGTTCGTTGCGTTTTCCCCGGAAGGGCACCGGCGCCAGATACGGACAATCGGTTTCGAGTAAAATAGATGCCAAGGGTACTTCGGGCAAAACTTTATCCAGGCCGCCATTCTTAAAAGTAGCTACCCCTCCTATGCCCAAATAAAAACCGAGTTTTATCACTTGCTGCGCTTCTTCGGCAGTACCTGAAAAACAGTGAAAAACACCTTGCAGGCTACCGTCCTGATTCTGTTCTATTATTTCAAAAACTTCTTTAAAAGCCTCGCGGGTATGCAGCACAATCGGAATATTAAATTTCTTAGCCCAATCTACCTGAATTTGTAAAGCTTCCTGTTGTTGCGGCAAAAAAGTTTTATCCCAATACAAATCAACCCCGGTTTCACCAATTGCAATGAACTTCCTTTTATTAAGCCAGCTTTCTACAGTATACAATTCTTTTTCAAAATGCTTCTGAACCGAGCAAGGGTGTAAACCCATCATGGCCAGGCAGCTTTCCGAATGATCCGCTTCCGTTTGCAGCATCACGTCGATGGAAGTATGATCCACATTGGGCATGAGAATTTGGATTACCCCAGCTTCAGTTGCTTTCCGGATAGCCTCATTCCGGTCGGGTTTAAATTGTTCCGAATAAATATGAGCGTGTGAATCTATGTAGTTTAAAACGGACATACGGCAGCTTAATATTTAGCCCTGGTTAATATTTCCGTTCTTTCCAGGATACCTTTACAGGTAGCAGAAAGAACAGAATGGTGATCAGGGATACAAATATGGCATAAAACTCAAACAAAATAACGGTACTAATGCGATACCTTAACCCCAGCCGGGCTAAGCACCTGTTTATGAACCATGTTTGCAGAAATAATTTAGCCAGGAAAATACCTAACACCACCCACCCGGAGGTATACGCCCCAAAGGGCAGACAAAAGGCGTAAAAAGAAGCATACACCACCAAAACCATACTCATGTACCAGGGCAAGTGCCAGATGCCCTGCATCCAGCGTTTTCGCTGGTGCAACAGTTGCCGCCAACTAGGCGACGGCGACGAAAAAGCCAGTACCCCCGGATGAAATAAATTAGTAGTCCAGAATTTGTGGCGGATAACGGCTTTAAACAACTGCACATCTTCGGTTACTGAAAAAGGCATATTTTCGTAACCGCCCGTTGTTTCGTAAGCCACCCGCGTTACCAGCATATTATTGCCCATGGTACTGACCGGTAATTTCAAATCCGAAACAACCTGCATCAGGCCCAGGGCATTTATCCAGTCTATGGCCTGTAGTTCCGGAAACAGGCCCCCGCCCTTTACGGTGGTAACTCCGGTAACAATGCCAATATTTTGCCCGCGGGTGCCGGCCAGCATATCTCTTATCCAGGTGCGGGGCACTTGTATATCGGCATCGGTAATAAAATAAATATCGGAGGTAGCTAAACGGGTTAAATGGGCCAGCACATTGGCTTTTCCCCGCGCCTGACCTAAATACTCTTTAATGCGGACACAGCGGTAAAAAGGCTTTTGGCGGATATATTGCCGGATTACGTCGTAGGTGCTATCGGTAGAGGCATCGTCGCCGAGCAATATTTCTATTTTGTTTTGGGGATAATCCAAGCGGCCGATGGCCTCTAAGCATTTTATAATGGTGTGTTCTTCGTTGCGGACAGCAATTAAAATACTAACGTAGGGTTCTAAGGTTAAAGGCGCAGGCAGCTTCGGTTTATTAACCACCTGCAATACCACCACCAATAAAAATATACCGAAAAAGATACTGAAGTAAATGAGCGATACAATCATAAAGCGCCGAACCGGTAACCCAAAGCGGTAAAATGAGCCAGATACTGCGGCAAAACAAACTGCATATTGCGGCCGGCCTTTTGGCTATCGTGAAACACAACGATAGAACCGGGCCTGGTGTTTTTAATAGCATGGTGCAAACAAGCCGCTGGTGTTAATTTATTATCAAAGTCATAGGTTAAAACATCCCACATAATTATCTGATAATCTGATTTTAATAAATTGTATTGCGACCTGGTTAACTTACCGTAGGGCGGCCGGAATAATTTATTTTTTTTTACCGGAACTATTATTCCCAGTTCTTCCTGGCATTGGCGAATATTAGTTAAATAAGCTGCCGTTGGTGTTTGCCAGCCTTTTAAATGATGATACGTGTGGTTGGCCAGCGTATGGCCGGCGGCGGCGACCTGCCGGGCAATGTCGGGGTATTTGCGCAGGTTATCGCCCACGCAGAAGAAAGTACCCAAAGCGCCGTAAAGGGCCAGTTGGTTTAAAACAAATGGGGTATATTCGGGCACCGGGCCATCGTCGAAGGTGAGGTAAATAATATCCGAACGGGTGGATTGGTCCCAGATCAGGCCCGGTAATAATTTCTTTACCAACGAAGGCGTTTTAAAGATGCGCACGGGATGTTGCCTGGGTTTTAACTGTTTCTTCGAGGAGCCGCATTACTTTCTCCGCGCTTTTATCCCATGAAAATTTTTCCGTATTTCTAAACCCTGCTTGTACCAACCGGGAGCGCACTTCTAAATCGTGGTATACCTGAATCAGCGCCTCGGAGATTTCTTCTATTGCTACCGGATTTACCAGCAGGGCGCCCGCGCCGGCGACTTCGGGCAGGGCACCGGTAGCGGCGGCAACAACCGGACAACCACACTTTTGCGCTTCGATAACCGAAATACCGGCATCTGCCCGGAGCGGCACATATACCGCAGCCACAGCAGCGCCGTATAGTTCAATAAGTTCGGCATCCTTTACCCTGTCCGTAAAAACCACCTCAGATTTAAACCGCATCTGCTTATAAACCTGCTTTATTCCCCTGGATTTTAATTTATTATTACCTGCTATCAACAATTTTACTTCACTGCCGGTTTTCTCTTTAAATAAATCAAACGCCCGGAAAAGATTAGCGATATTCTGGCGCGGCTGCAACGCCCCAACGGATATAAAATAAGCCTCGCCATTGGTATATTTTTGCCGTACGGCTACCTGCCTTCCAAAGTCTATTTTCCGGAATTCTTCGCCGGCGGCCGGCGCCACCACTTCTATTTTGCCTGAATTTATTTTGTACAGCCTGCTAATTTCCTGGCGGGTAAAAGCGGAAAAAGTAATTATTTTAGCGGATATCTGGGCAAAACGTGGATTGTAATTTTTTAGATATTTCCGGCTGAGGTAGTCTACTTCCTGGGGGAAATGCTCCACTACCAAATCGGACATTACCGTTACACGCGGCACCCTAGCATTCAGGGTAGTCATGCCATCGGTAGACAAAAATACATCGGGCTTGATTTTTTGCAGGGCGCGGGCCAAACTTACCTGGTACCACCAATAATATAAAACCGGGTGCCGCACCGAAGGATAAACCACCACCGGTTTTACATTGACGCTGTAAATATATTGTGGATCAAAAGCCCGGTCGAAAAGAAAGTAAAACTCGTGTTCCGGATATTTAACCGCTAGCCGGCGCAATACTTCGTGGGTAAATTTCCCGACATCCGTTAATCTGTCTGGTATTAAAAAACGGGTATTTACGGCTATCTTCAAAAACAATTGGGTTTTAAAATTTTGTTTTGTACCGGCATATTTTTTTGCCAATAACAGTTTTTCCGGCAAAAGTTAATGTACGTCCGGTAAACGAATATGGTGCCGGAAAAGGATAAAAGAAAAATTTCAAAACTGTAAATCTACCACGTTGCCGATTACAATAATGGCCGGCGAACCAAAATGCTGCTCTTTTACTAAGGTTTCAATTGTTTCGACGGTACCCACTACTATCCGTTGGTTGGGCCGGGTACCATTCTGGATAACCGCCACCGGGGTCTGGCTTTTACCTACCGCTTTAAATACTGCGGTAATATGGCCCAGGTTATTCATGCCCATTAATATTACTACCGTAGCCGTTGACTGCGCCGCGAGTTGTAAATCGGAAGAAATATGGCCCTGGGTAGTAGCGCCGGTAATCACCCAGAAACTCTCGGAAACGCCGCGGCTGGTAAGCGGAATATTAAAAGCCTCGGGCACCGCCACTGCACTACTAATACCTGGTATAACCGAAGTTTCAATACCAAAAGAACTGGCATAAGCTATTTCTTCGTAGCCCCGGCCAAAAACAAAAGGATCGCCGCCTTTCAGGCGCACAATGTGGCCGTAATTTTGGGCGTACGACACAATGAGTTCGTTTATCTCGGTTTGGGTGTACTCGTGGTTACCCGAACGCTTGCCTACAAAAATGCGGGGCGCATTGGCCGGCGCCAAATCCAGCAGTTCGGTATTTATTAAAGCATCATAAAGAACAGCATTGGCTTGCGACAGGGCCTTGACGCCCCGGAGGGTAATTAAATCGGTGGCTCCCGGGCCAGCGCCTATTAGAGTTACTTTCGGCTGTTGAGCTTGCATTTATAAAAGGCCGGTATTTTAAGAGCGGCAATATAAAACAATTTTCAGCAGGCTTCCAAGTGTGGTTAATCTACCTCCACCCTGCTACACCATACTTTAACTGGTTCAGAACTGATGGTATTCGGAAATATTTTGGCTTAAATACATTATCAGCTTCCGTCACTACAGGTTTTTTTACGGCAAGTAATGGGAAGGAATTTGTTGCCTATTTGATTTAACTGACGGTAAAATATTAACCGGCCGGAGTTTCTGCTGCCGGTAGCCGGGCCAGGTACTTATCTACAATAGGGGTAAATATGGCCAGTAAGGTAAAGCCGAATAACAAGTACAAATACCAGGCATGGGCCAATAATTGGGTAAATGATACCGAATTTTTTGTAAACCCGATGATGATTAGAACTTGAGCCCCGTAAGGCAATAAACCCTGGATTACACACGAGAAAATATCCATCAAGGCCGCCGTTTTCCGTTTATCAACGGCGTAATTGCGGCTTATTTCTTTCACCACCGGTCCGGTTACCACAATCGAAACGGTATTGTTGGCAATGGCCGCATTGGTACCGCTCACCAGCGCTCCTATTCCAACTTGCGCTGTTTTGTGGCTGCCAATGGCTTTGCTTATTCCGGATACCAGGTAATCTATGCCGCCGGCGGCTCTGACCATTTCGGCTAGACCGCCCGTTAACATCGATAGCAGGAATATTTCCGTCATACCTGTAAAGCCTTCGTAAACTTTCTGCGCAAACAGCAGCGGTTGCAAACTACCATCTATAAAACCGATTAAACCTGCTAATAAAGTTCCGATGGATAGCACCACAAATACATTAACGCCGGTTACAGCCAGCACAATTACCAGTAGATACGGCACAATGGGCCAGAAAGAAAAGGCAGCGGCTTCGGGCAAAAGACCTTCGGGCGCCACCGCATATTGCCCGGCCAGAAATAATAAAAAAATATTAAGCAAAGCGGCAGGTCCAGCAATGAGAATATTTACTTTAAACTTATCTTTCATGCTGCACTCCTGCGACTGCGTAGCCGCAATAGTAGTATCCGATATAAAAGATAAATTATCGCCAAACATGGCACCGCCTAATAAAGCGCCCAGCATCAGGGGCATAGAAGTCTGGCTTTGTTCGGCTAACCCTACGGCAATGGGCCCCAGCGCCACAATAGAACCTACCGAAGTTCCGGAGGCGGTTGAAAGAAAGCCGGCCAGTAAAAATATACCTAAAGCCAAAAATTTTACCGGCACCAGCGCAAGTCCCAGATTTACGGTAGCATCCACCCCACCCATCGCTTTACTAACGGTGGCAAAAGCCCCGGCTAACAAATAAATCAGGCACATGGTCATAATCCGGGAATCGCCGCAACCCCGGATAAGGGCGTCTACCTTGGCCGTTATCGAACCTTTTAAAATTAAAAAAGCTACTATAATACCCAGCACAACGGCCACCGGCGAAGGAAACGCATAAAAGTCAGCTAGACCTATTCCGGCGCCTAAAAACGTCAGCACAAAAACCAAAAACGGCAGTAAAGCCACTCCGCCACTTTTCTGCAATTGATTCATTAAACTTATTATTGGGAAGCAAAAATAATTGAAAAAACCAAAGCGAAAGACTTTTACTAAAAACCATGAAGCCTGAACCCAGGCATGCATATTGTTTGCCAAGTATGAGTTCAGGCTTTTTTTGATATTTGGTCGCTATTAAAGTAAAATTAAGCTGAAACGTCTTTTAAAGCCGGAATCACTTTTGCCCCAAAATCCTCAATAAATGGTAAATGGTTCAGGTTTACATTGTGTAAGTACAGGTTATTGAAACCCAGTTGAATATATTCACCCAGCCAGTCAATGTGTTGCTGAACACTTGAAGATATTCGCACAAAATTATCCAGCTCGTTCAGATTCACAAATTCGGCCGCAGCTTCAAATTGCTCCGGTATGCGCAAGTCGGTTAGTAAACTATTATTAAAAATATTGCCCCGCCATTGGTCGTGGGCACCTTGCCGGGCTTCCTGCTCGCTGCGGGCATAAGATAATTGCACTTTCAGGTACATCGGTTTACCTTCACCTCCGCCCCGCCGGAAAGCCTCTACCGTTTTCTTCAGTTCTTGTGGTGGCTTGGAAACTGTAATCAAAGCATCGGCCCAACTCCCAACCCACTCGGCAGTTTTATCGGAAACGGCAGCGCCTACTATTAAGGGCTGTACTTCGGGTAAGGTATAAAGCTGGGCTTCTTCAACGTTAACCAGGCCTTTATGCGTTACACGCTCGCCGTTCCAGAGGGCCCGTATGATTTCTACTGATTCTTTTAACCGGGCATTGCGTTCAGCTTTGGCAGGCCATTTATCGCCGGTTATCATTTCGTTCAAGGCTTGGCCCGATCCCAGGCAAATAAAGAACCGCTCCGGAAACATTTCGGCGAGGGTGGCCGCTGCCTGTGCAATAATTGCCGGATGGTAACGCTGACCGGGCGCATTTACCACGCCAAAGGTAAGATTAGTAGCTTGCAAAGCCGCCCCTAACCACGACCAGGCAAAGCCGCTTTCGCCCTGACTGTTGCTCCACGGGTGAAAATGATCCGAAGACAAAGCTCCCTGGAAGCCAGCTTGTTCCGCCAGCCGCACGTAGTCTAATAAAACACTGGGTTTAAATTGCTCGTGTGAATTGTGATACCCTAATATGGCCATAAAATATTTTCTTCAAATTAAAATATTACGCTCTTACACTTTTACTTCTAAAGCTGTATAGCAATTTAATAATTCGTTAGTCTGTACCCCTTGCGAGTGTTTTCACGGGCAAGTAGTTGGGCGAAAGCCCCAAAATTGGTGGTAATAACATCATCAATGGCGACTATTATTTGGTTTTAGTTTAAAAACCATACAGCTTCTATATTAATGACATATCTAAATGGCCTTTATTCAGATTAAAAGGCGCTCTGGATTATACCAATTAAATGTTTTTAGGTAAATAAATCTGTCTGGTACTTAGTAAAATACAAACTAACCTTATACCCAAAAGCGGTCAGAAAGTTGAAGGAAATAAATGGATTTTGAGAAAAACCTGACTAAGGTTTAACTAATGCTTAATAGGATCCGGCTTGATGTCTTTGTGTAAAGCGTTCTGCAACTTTTCGAATTGCCCCGGCGACAGCAAATCGTGCAAAGCCGCCATCACCCCTTCGTAAGCTCGCCGGGCATCATGCAAGGTTGGTAAATCTTTAATTTCAGCCAGCGCGTCTTTTGAGCGAATAAATTCCAGCCATTGGTCTTCGTGCCTAATCCGCATAGGTTCGTGGTCGGGCCGGTAGCCGTCGTAATAAATGCCCTTCCAAATAATGGGTAACTGCGCGCCTAAATGGGTGGCTTCGCCGGAAGGTAAACGGTCGCGCAAGGCATGTAATACAGCCCGGAATATACGGCCGGCTTTATTTCGGTCCTGAATATCTATATGCTCAGCTACCCGGTTCAGCCAGGTATTTGCCTTGGTAACGTAGTCTTCAAAATGTAAGGACATATCTCTGCGAAGCTGGAATTAACAAAAAAACGTTAATACTACAACGGCAGGTTAGGAAAAGGGGTTTACGCGGATTGAAAATCCTTGCAACTAATTCTTCTAAACAGATTAAATATCCGATAAAACAGAAAATACGAAGTTGTAAACGGCCAAAGTATTCAGGAACACAGAAGTAGCTGGAGCTTTACTGTTGGGAAATGTAGATTATTCAGTTAATCCCTGCGTAAACGAGCCAATTCTGCCTTAAAAGTATCCTGGTAAATGGAGATGGTTGCTCCTGGTTACTATATTTTTGAATAATTAATTAACTTAAAGTAGTAGCCCACCTGGCGCTGCCGTGAAAACGAAGATAAATAGACTATTTTTTCTTCTAAGAAAAGAAATTATTTCTCCTGATTTTTCATGCACAGGACGGGTGGGCTAACGTAAATTATTCTTATTTTAGGCTTTGGACTATAAAACTGTTTAGCATTTAGTTAGTTGGTAATAACCACTGCTCTTAAAGCGTATATTCATCAGCGAGTAGTCAGGCAGAAGCTTTAAAATTGGTGAGGCTAACCTCACCAATGTCACCTAATGCTGCTCAAAACCATAATACGAAACAGCTTCTAGTTTCGCTGAGCTTCTAGCTGGCGCCTTAAATCTTCAATCTGTTTTTGTTGCTCCTGAATAGCAGCGACCAATAACGGCACCATGCTATCCAAATCGGTGCTTTTGAGGGTAGCCTGCTGGTAATTATTCTTACCTACCCGAGTTGAGCGGCTTTCGGAACGTACCAGTTCAGGTAAAACTTTTTGTACATCTTCGGCAATGAAGCCGTATTGCTTGCCGGCCGGCAATTTTAACTGGCCATACTTATCGGTGTTATACTCAAACTTTTTTGGTTCCAATTGCTGCACTGTAACCAAGGCATTTTTTACCGGCATTACATTTTTCTTCAGTTCCCGGTCCGAAAAATGCTGCCCAAACACGAAAAAACTAACGCTTAATAATGCAAAAACCGCCGTTAAAAACTTTATCTTCTTAAATTTATTCATAACTAATAACTTTTGAAATTTATCTTTTTTTGATACCGCAAATATAGATTTACCAGATTAAAGACGTATTAAATATAGATTAAAATAAAATTAAAATCCATTAAAGATAGCATCCTATCAATTTTCAAAAACTTTATAAGTTCTAAATATGAGTACTTTTGAAAAATTTTTAACTAATCCTAAAACTCTAAAGCATATTTTAATTTTACTTCTTTTTGGATAAAACCTATAAAAAAAACAAACATGAGTTTAAATATGAAGTGCTTATTCAAATTTTATTAAGGATTTCATTTAATAGGCTTTTTGATACAGATGCCACTATTCATTTTGGCAGTAAACCTGAAGCAGGTTTAACTTAAGTATAGGAAAGGATAAATTTAAAAATCTAATCTGCTTTGTCATGTTAAAGTCTGGCTTGCGACTTTAAATTGGGTGCTAAACTTCTAATATTAGCAGTGTTGGGGTTACTTCTTTTTATTTTCCTTCAAAACTTGGCTCTGGCAAAAAATAAATTTATTTGGACCGAATTTCGCGATAACATTAAAGCTAAATTGTAAAACTGGTACATAAAAAAAGAGGAAGCAATTGCCTCCTCTTTTTTAAAATAGTTTAAAAAGCTACTATTTATCTTTTTCGTAACCTTCCATTTTTACCAATTTGTTATATAAACCTAATAGTAAAAATGGGGCTGGCCATTGTCCTACAAAAAGAGCTTCGTCATCCTTTTTCATTACTTTTAGCGTAGCCGAAATGGCCATTGAACCCAAGGCGGCCCATAAAAACAAGTCTGATGGTAACTTAGCGGTATATTTTTCGATGGCGGCAGCAACAGGTCCTTCTTTGTGCTCCGGATTAAAATTGTCGGCTTTTGCTTTTAAGTTTGATGATTCCATAGTTTTATATTAATTTATTAATGAATGGTTAATACCTAATTATCAAAACGGAGATACCATTTCTAATGTTTTAAAAATTAATTTAATCATATTTAAATTAGATTTAGGTTACGACTTAATTTAGGTTAAGGTTAAGCTTGTTGTTGTAATATTCTGCAAAATCCTTATTTTACGGATAAAGAATTTATATAATTCCCCCTTTTGGATTTGTAATTTTAGAAAGGCATTATACAATTTAGCAACTCAATTTTACCGTTTTATGCGTAAAAAGCAGGTTTGTTTAAGGAAGAGAAGGACAGGGAGCTATTGAATTCTAATGTGATGAATCTAGAACAGTCCTGTTGGCAGTACACTGGTAGCGGCAGAAATATTCAGGTTAATATTTTCTTCAGGTTTCTCGGCCCTAAAAAGAAAAGCCATAGCAGACCTGTTATGGCTTTTTTTTCCGGATGGTTTCTTTTAAGGTTATGGCCTTGCTTTTTCTGAATCGCTTGTGCTGCTTTCCCGGCTGTCTTCTACCCTGGCTCCCTCTACGGCTATCGATCCTGCCGAATAAAAATAACCATTGCAGTTGTAGTGCCGTTTTTTAGTGCTTCGGTATCACAGTTGTAAGTCATAACAGTTGTAAGTCATATTGTCTTCGGCAGTTGCCTTTTTGCCTTGCGTTTGGTTCTGTTCTTTTGCTTTATCTTCTTCCATAAAGCTTATTTTAATTCAACTTATGCGCTAAACCAAGAGGCCTATTTATTTTTACGACAATGGCTTTCCTGGGTCCAGCCTTACAGCAGCAAACCATCAAGAAATAAAAAGAAAGCAGTGACGCGATTCTGTTAATTGGCATAAAAAAATATTGATCATAAAAGGGGCAGTAAATTTTCTTCGCCTTTAGGAGTTAAGTAAGGCACAAAGGATTGAAACAATAGCTTTAAATGGTGGCGGCGTTTTTCCTCGTCGGTTTTGTCGGCGTTGTAAATGGCCGATTCCTGCACCCAGTAAACAGCCAGCATGTTTTGCACAAGCATAATATTCCGGCTGTGCGGCAGCATTTCCGCTCCCCGCAAGTAACCGTTCGCATCTAGTAGGGTAATAATTCCATCTAATTGAGCATAGCGGCCCTCCAGCACCTTTTTAAAATAGTCGTTCAACTCCTGATCGGCGGTAATAATAGGCGCATAATTGAGTAATAAAAAACGGTAACGGAGATGTATCTGCATTACCCGATCTATTAATTGGTAGAAGTAAGAAAAAGAAAAGGCGTGTGGATCTACCATCTCAAAAGGTTGGTCTACCTCCTGTATCATCTGTTTTCCCAAAGCATTTATAATAGCCAATTTAGTTGGGAAGTAATAAGTAATGTTACTTTGCCTGATATTCAGCGCCCGGGCAATGTCATAGGTAGACACCTTCTCCAGTCCTTTTTCATTCATCATTTCTAAAGCTTTACCTAGGATGCGGTCTTTTGTTTTCATGCCA
Organism: Adhaeribacter aerolatus; assembly: GCF_007991635.1. Classification (GTDB taxonomy): domain Bacteria; phylum Bacteroidota; class Bacteroidia; order Cytophagales; family Hymenobacteraceae; genus Adhaeribacter; species Adhaeribacter aerolatus. The sequence continues at coordinate 28,955 of NZ_BJYS01000007.1, forward strand.
GACAAAACTAAAAATTATTTTGGTTAATAACCAATAAAACACTTGACAAACGCTTTTTCCAACCGTATCTTTGTTAAGAATTGGTTAATAACCAAATATAAAAATTTACGGACCCTTAAAACACCAAAAACTATGAATGCTTTAACTTTCCCCGAACCGCCTTTCAGCCAAAGAATTTATGAGAACCCCATTATCAAAGACAAAGCAATTTTCCTGAAAACTTCGCGTGAGACCAATGGTGAATATACTTTGATTGAAGTAGAAGTGGCCCCGGGAGGCGGCAATGAACTGCACATTCACCGCACATTTTCTGAAACCTTCCGGCCCTTAGCCGGCGATCTGGAAGTACAGGTAGGCAAAAAACGTACTTTATTAAAGCAAGGCGAATCCTATACAGTGCAACCGCTTACGCATCATGCTTTCCATAACCCTTCGGATAAACCTGTTAAATTTCTGGTTGAATTACGGCCGGGGCACGAAGGGTTTGAACAAAGCATAAAAATAGCTTACGGATTGGCTTGCGACGGGCTCACGAACAATAAAAGTGTACCTAAAAAGTTTTCGCACCTGGCACTGGTATTAACCCTAAGCGATACTTACCTCCCCGGTTTTCTTTCGCTGCTGATGCCGGTTTTTAAATGGAAAGCCCGTCAGGCCCGGAAACGTGGCATTGAGAAAGAATTGCTAAATACTTATTGCGATTGAAATGGAACCAGCAATCTATAAAGACCGAATTACCTTATGCTACCTGGTGGCCGCTTACCTGATTTCCATGACATACCAATATTACCGCTTCACCTTAAATCAGCATCCCGCTGATACTTTCGGCACCATTGAAATAGCAGGTTATGCCTTCTTCCTGATTTGGTCAGCCTTGAGCGTGGTAGATAAACGATGGGCGGTAATCTCTACCCTGGTTTTGTGTGTAACCCAAATAAGCATTGGAGTCTTTTACTACTTCCCAGCTATTTTCCGTTACCGGCATGGCAGTTTTTGGGACTGGGCCGAAGCTTTTGTTTTTATTCTATTGATTGCACTGGCTGGCCTGCGGTCTGTTCTGCATCTTACCCGTCTAAAACATAAATTCCATTTCGGATAATTTACTTCCGATTATTAAATTTTTAATAATTCCAGTTAATCCTTTAAAACCGGTTATATAATTCAGGTGCATGCTTTTACTTAAAGAAATGCTGGTAAAGGCGATCCAACCTGGTATGGAGCTAAAATAAATTTCTATAAATATTTTTAAAAAATTGACCTGAAGCACCGAAAAAGCTGCCATGGAAAAAGTATGCCTGGTTTGAAGCTTAAATTTTCACCCGATCTAATTCTAACATAATATTCTATTTACATTACTATGAAAAAAATCATTAAAAAATTAGGTAAGTGGCTGGGCTATCTGGTATTGGCTTGCCTGTTGTTGGCCACAGTGGCTTATGGCTACGCTTACCTGAATACCGAGCACCGCCTGAACAAAGTATACCCGACCCAAACGCCGGCGATTACCATTTCCAAAGGTTCCGCATCTGTAACCCGGGGAGCTCACCTTTACGTGGTACACGCCTGCCGCGATTGCCACGGTCCGGATTTAAGCGGAAGAATAGTTTTAGATAATCCTGTAATGGGCCGTTTGGTAGCCCGTAACCTGACCCGTGGCAAAGGTGGTTTGCCGGCAGATTTTAAAGAACAGGATTGGCTCCGGACCCTGAAGCACGGAGTAAACCGGGAAGGCAAACCACTCTTGATCATGCCCGCCCACGAAACCACAAAAATATCAGACCAGGACTTAGCCGATATTATCTCTTTTTGCCAGAGTAGTGCGCCCGTAAATAAACAGTTGCCTCCGCAACAAATGGGCCCTTTGCTCCGGATGGTTGCCGGCCTGATGGACCCTAAATTTTTCCCAGCCGAAAAAATAAACCATAATCTCCAGCCTATTCGCAAAATACAACCCGATGCTACCGTTGCCTACGGAGAATACTTAGCTACCAACTGCACGGCCTGTCACCAGTCCGATTTTCAGGGTGGTCCTCCCCTGGCCCCCGGCTACCCGCCCGTACCTAATATTACGGCAAACGGCCGGGTGGGTAAATGGACAGAGACAGAGTTTATGCGCACCCTGCGCACCGGTTTAACCCCCGAAGGTCAGCAACTGGACAGCACCAAGATGCCCTGGCCCAGAACCCGGGAGTTCTCCGAAACCGAACTAAAAGCCGTAAGGAAATTTTTGTTGAGCCTGCCCAAAGCCAAAAGCCTGGCTACTAATTAATCATTAGTAAAGTCGTTTAAGCTTATGGTTGGATTTTAAAGTATCAAAGGGATATTGCTCCATTTGTGCATTTATCCTTAAAAGAAAAGAGCAGGCTAATTAAATAGCCTGCTCTTTTCTTTTTAAACTTTAATCGCCCATTCCGGCCGCATATTGCGGGAGCGCATAGCATTGGCCTCTTTATCGCCTTTAAATTTTTCTTTCTTAGGATTCCAGGTTAAAGGCCGCTTCAGTTCGTAAGCAATATTGCCCAGGGTACAAACGGTAGCGGTGCGGTGGCCTACTTCTACGTCGCAAATAGGTTTTTCGCGGGTGCGAATGGCGCTAAGCCAGTTTTTATAATGGTTTTCGCTTAAATATACGTGCTTTTCGTTGGAGCCAATTACCTGGGTTTGCAGGGTGCTGGGGGTAGTTTCGAGTTTGCCGCGCTGCACATCTATCTGGCCTTTGGTACCAACAAACCGGATGGCATTATTTTTACCAAAATTTTCGTGGGTCATGGTAATGCCGTTGGCGTATTTATAAGTTAAATATTTATACTCTTTGCCGTCGGGTGGAATAATGGCTACCGGTCCACTATTATCCATATCCAGCGCCCACTGCCCAATATCAAACATATGCGCACCCCAATCGGTCATACCGCCGCCGCCAAAACCTTTGTAATCGCGCCACCTGGCCCAGAAAGTAGCCGTTGGGTCCGGAGCCAGGTAATTATGAAAGGGTTTAAATTCGTTAGGCCCCAGCCATAAATCCCAGTTCACGCCGGCCGGTACCGGCTCGGCGCCCAGGGTATAAGGTAGCGGCGGGCCGCCCACATTAACTTTCACCGTCTGAATATCGCCGATATAGCCATTACGAACCAATTCTGCCGCCTGCCGGAACTCGGGCCAGGAACGTTGCATATTACCGGTCTGGAAAACCCGTTTGTGCTTGCGCGTAGCCGCTACCATGGCCCGGCCTTCTTTAATGGTGAGCGATAACGGCTTTTCGCAGTAAATATCTTTTCCGGCTTCGGCAGCCCGCACTGCGTGCACCGCGTGCCAATGATCCGGGGTTGCAATTACCACGGCATCTATATCAGGACGTGCCAGTACTTCCCGGAAATCGCCGTATAGTTTACAACTCTCGTAACTTTCCTGGCCGGCTTTTTCGGCATAAAACTGGTTTACCTTTTGGGTGAAATCATTTAATTTGCTTTGGTACACATCGCAGGCAGCTACAATCTGGGCTTCGCCGGTTTTAAGGAAGTTATTACGCAGGCCACCGCTTTGCCGGCCGGTTCCAATAAAACCCAGGTTGATCATGTCGCTTGGGGCCACATAGCCTTTACCACCCAACACGTAGCGCGGCACAATCATGAAAGCCGTAATGGCCGCAGCTTTGCCCATAAACTGGCGCCGCGAAATACCTTTATTTTCCTTGTAATTTTTTTCCATTGGTAACTTTAAATTGATGGACCGTATTTGGGCTTAAAATAATCATTTATTCTCAATTTGCAGATCAAAGGAGATAAATTAGGTGCCTTGTGGTTGATAATTAAAAAAGAAAATATCACTACATACCTTTAAGCATCTAATAAATTGCTTTACCGGATAGGTTACTCTCCCCGGCCGATGCACTGTTATTATAGAAGGCCAATTGGCGTTTCAGACTTCGAGAAAGAAATTAAACATATCGGGTTCTCCTCTACCATGGGTTCCATGTTACTGAGCAGACCTATGAAAGCAAAAACAGTTTCCCACCTATTAATTAATCCGCCGCACATAAAAGAAGGGTAGCTCGTGGAATATTATAGAAAGCAGAAAGTACTTTTTTTAGCCTTCTATTCCGAAATTGCTTAACTTATGTTAAATACAATGCAGTTTAAGCCGAAGTTAAGTCTTGTAGGTGGGCAACTTTTCTTCCACGTAAATTTCTGCCTGACGCGTTAACCGCCAACCGCTGGTACCCCGGTCTATTACTTTCTGAAACCAAATCCGGCTATTCTTCAGGTTTACAATAACTTGTTTCAGATGCACCGGTTTGCCATGTAAATTTAAAATTCGGTATGCAAAATCAATATTTCCTTCGGTAAAATATTCCTGGTGGTTTATTTTGGTAATGTAGTAAGCAATTGCAACGATCCGGTTAGGATTACCAGCGCCCGGCATTTTACGCGCAAAAAATTCTTCCAGCGATGGTTTCAGTTCATTTTTATAAACGTCAAATTCATCGGCTACTATAGAATGGGCTGCCGTTTTCCGGGAAGCCGGCAACGCTCGGTGTGAATTTGCAGACTGCTGCGCAAAGGCTATGGTTTTCCGGAGAGAACGAGGTGAAAATTTACTGTCGTTGGTGGCTGCCAATAGCAACTCGTTCGCTTTATCCAATCCCTGGGCGGTAAATTTAAATTCATTTTCTCGTACGGTGCATATATATTTTTTAAATAAGCTTTTCCAATTGGTTCCTAAATTCTTGAAACGAGTTTCGGTTAAACGCTTATCTTTATATTGTTGCCATACTACCTCTTTGGTAAAAGTACTGTTGCCATAACCCGAGCTATAGAAGGCATAAAGCAGTAACCATTCATTTTCACGACAATCCAGTTTTACTTCCAGGTCGTTCAGGTGCGGGTAGGTGGGTGATCCTGGCGTTGATGCCGTGTATTCTTCTGCAACTGTTTCGGTATTTAGCTCCGTCTTTCCGGCTAAAGCAACCGGGTTTACGGCCAGGGTACCAGAAATATTCTCCTCCATTATATTTTCCCGGATAGTAACTGGCTGCCCAGGTAGCCGGCCGAATTTATTTTTAAGCAAATCGGCCATTACGTCTTTTATTTCTTTGCCTACATCATCGGTAAACTCTATTTCGTAGAGCCGCTCATCGCCGTTTTCCTTAATTTTTATTTTATTAAAAGGCTTCTGTGCTTGCTGACCCTGATTTTCTCCCACGGGAGTACCACAGGCTATGCAGTGCTTGGCACCGGGCACCAATACTTCCAGGCAGTCTTTACATCTTACCTGATTACCGCATTGGTAACAGAAAATGGCCTTTTCTAAGGCCGTTGCACCGCAAGAATTGCAGATAATCTCTTCCATAATGCCTAGAATAAAACCATACCTATTTGCAGGTAGCTTAACAAATATAAGAACTACTTAACTAAATATAAGATAATATACGGATATTTTTCTGTTATGGATAATTAACACTTATCCACACTTGTCTACAGTTATGGATAACTATCAATTATTAACATCTTTTAAATAAAAAGAATTTTAATAGAATCAATTTTTATCCTTATAAAAACCTTTCTTACAAACTAAATCCATCAGCTGCAAATATAATTTCATTTATAAGATTTTTCTTAAATAATCTTTACCTCGAAAACAACTTTTCGTCTGTATCTTATTTCTACTAAAAGAATTTTTATGGGTTTTTAATTTGATTATAGCATAAACTTGGCCTACCCTTAAGGAATATGTGTTAGTTTAATTTGAATATAGCTTCCATAATCCAGGGGAAGGTTGGATAAGTCGGGAGATTAACATTAAGTAAAACTTAAGTTAGATGGTCAAAAGCGCAGGCCTAAATTAGGTTGGTATATAGTATAGTTTGATTAGGAATATTTGATAAATATTTGCCCGCTATTAGCTTACTGCGTTAAGCAAATGCAACCCCTCCCCTACCCTGCTATGCCAAACCCTACTCTGGTAATTACCTTATTCACTTAAAGCCAAAACCGCTATAACCTTTCCATGGGTTTGCCAGATGAGTGCCGCATTAAATATTATTACCCGCTTAGTGCCAGGATTTCAAGGCTCGCCAGCTTCGAAACGTAGCTCACCGGCCTCCTTTATTCCATTTAGTATTAATAAAAACTACGACCATAAAAAAAGCGCTACCCTAATTGGAACAGCGCTTATTTATGTCTGAAAAATTGCTTTAAGCTGAATTTCTTTCAGCATTAATAATCCCGAAAGAGCAACGCATCACCAGTTTTTCGTATATTTTTTTATCAGCGGCACTTTGTTCGGCTTCTTCTATTTCCCTGATTTTGGTTAAAGCGTATTGCTGTATGGTTATGAGAGGCAATTCTATGCGCTGGCGCAGTTGAATAGATAATTGGTCGATCGGCTTATCGGCCATTAACTCGTTAGCACCCGATAAACGTAAAAGGTATTTTTTAGTGCGCTCAAATTCTTCGTACATAATTTTCCAAAGCACCCCGTATTTGGAATGTTTGGCCAGATAAGCCGTTGCCGGAAAAAAGCATTTATTCATAGCCATTTCACAGTTATCTAACAGGGTCTTGAAAAACAGCGACCCCTCGTATAATTGTTTTACTTCCTGCCACTGACCGGTTTCTTCTAAGCGTTGCAGGGCGGTACCTACCCCAAAATAACCCGGCACGTTTTGCTTTAACTGGCTCCAAGCGCCCACATAAGGCACAGCCCGCAAATCGTCGAGGTTCAACTGGCCCGATTTACGCTTCGAAGGGCGGCTGCCAATATTTGCTTCAGCGTAATAGCGCAGGGGACTTACATAGTTCAGGTATTCCAGAAAGTCGGGATGATTTTTTAGCTCTTTATAAGATTCATATGCCTCCTGAGCTAAAGTAAGCAGCAAGTCTTCTTCCTGTGTACTAAGTGTAATTTCCCGGTCCGCAAATAAGCCATTGCTGATGCCTGCGTGCATTAGCTGCTCTATATTATAACGGGCCGCATCGGCTGTACCAAAGTTAGAGCTAATGGTTTGCCCCTGGATGGTAAGCTGAATTTCTTTATTCGCAATATTGCGCCCCATGGAAGCATAAAACTGGTGCGTTTTACCCCCGCCCCGGGCCGGTGGCCCACCCCGGCCGTCGAAGAATACCACTTCAATATCGTATTGTGTCGAGATACTGGTCAGCTCCTCTTTGGCTTTATAAATACTCCAGTTGGCCATCAGGTAGCCCCCATCTTTGGTGCCATCCGAAAAGCCCAACATTATGGTTTGGGTATGGTTGCGTTTAGCTAAATGCCGGCGGTAAGTTGGGTTTTCGTAAAGGGTTTGCATTACCGGAGCCGCATTCTTCAAATCATCTATGGTTTCGAATAATGGCACGATATCTATATTCAAACGATCATGCTGCCAGCCACTCAGTAAAAACAAACCGTAAACCTCCATAATATTTAAGGCACTGGTGCTGTGGCTGATAATATACCGGTGGCAGCCTTCGGGGCCATTGCATTTCTGAATAGTTTTAATTACCCCAATAGTTTCCAGGGTATCGCGGTATAATTCGTTACTGAAAATAGCCGGGTCAACCTTTTCATTTACCCGGAGCAACGCATCTATTTTGTCAGACTCGGGTAATTTTTGGTAATCGGCGGGCAAAGCCGTAGTTAATTCAGCAACTTTCTGCAACAACTGGCTGTGCACCGAACTATCCTGACGAATATCGAGCGAGGCAAAATAGAGACCAAACAAGTCGAGCTTATTTAACAGGCTTTCTACCTGGTTAATAAATAAGCCGTTATGAAACTTAGTTATAGTTTCTTTTATCTGAATTAAAGTATTCTGAATTTCTTCTTTGGTCAGGTCGGCTTTGTAACCCGGTACAAATAAGTTGTTATAAAGCCGCTGCTCTAAATCGGCCAGAAGATTAGCTACTCCTTTAAAAGTTAGCCGTTTTTTCAGGCGGCGTACCTCCAGGTAATAAGATTTTACAATTCCGCCCCGCAGGGCTTCCGACACCTTTAAAGTGGTTTCGGCGGTAACAAACGGGTTGCCGTCACGGTCGCCTCCGGGCCAGAAACCCATTCTAATTAACGGATTTTTAGTGTTAACCGCTTCCGGGAACTGGTTTTTCAGGTAAGATAATAATTGCCCGGCGGCGTTATAAAATACGTTTTCTAAGAACCAGATGAGGTTAACGGCTTCGTCGTAGGGTGTTGGTTTTTCCTTTTTGAAAAATGGCGTTTTGCCCAGCTGCTGCAAATAAGAATTCGTAAGCGCCGTGTTATCGTTATTCAGGGCCTTCGACAAATCGTTGATAATACCTAGCACCTCGCTGGGATAAAACTGAGTAGGATGCGCTGTTAATACCAGGCGAACCGAAAAATCTTTTAATTTTTCTTTCAGCTTAGCCTGCGCCCGGTTTTGCACCACATTGGCCTCTAAATTCTTGAGGGTGCCCAAGCCCTGCATATCGTTAATTTGGCTAAAAGCCGCGTCTTCTAATGCATCAAACAAAACGACTTGTCGCTCAGCAAATTGCACGAACCGGAAAAGCAAATCCAACTGTTCTTTTTCAGTACCATAGGTGGTATACTGGCGGAAGAATGAATCTATAATTTCGTCGGGACTGGCTTCTTTTTTTAAACCTTCTTCACAATGCAACAGGAATAAAGATAAGTAAACGCCTGTTTTTTCCATCCGGTAAAATGGAAGAGAAGAAAAAAGGCTGTTGTACATCTCATATTTAAACCCAACCAACGTTCGAAAAATCTGGGTAGGGTTGTTGGCATAAGCGCTCATGGTGTTTTAATTAATTCCGAACAAATCTATCGTTTTCTTACAATTTTAAAGCTATTCCGGAATAAAAATTAAATAAATTCTGGCCTTCAGCCTTAACCATGCTAAGGATAGGTTCTTTTCCGGCAAAGATAACTTCAACTGGCTAAACTGATAATCTAATTAGATCAAAACAAAAGCTTCTGACTATTGTTTGAGAATTGGCAAAATGGAGCGGCCCGGTTATAAGAATATACTGTTTGGATTTCCTTTGGTAAACTAAAAGTTTAAAAGGAGTTTTTGGAATAACTGGAAAGCAAGCAAATAGGTATCTGAACCCAAATTAACTCTTGGGTACTAAAATAAACTTTACCCCGTCGTACTCGCTGCTTTTAAAAGCTTCCTTTTTGATTGTTTCCAGGCGGTTTTCGTAGTTTTCAATAACCTGATCTGGAATAAAAAGTTTCTTGGTATTACGAAGGTCAAGAACCAATATGTAGCGGTTTGTCTCAACAATCTTAACCACCTGTTTTAAAAACAAGTGAGAAGGCTGAATAAGATAGCTATAAATATGTTCTTTTGTCCGTAACATTTTTGGGTGAGTAGTATTTTTATATCATCGTTAATCTTTTAAAAGTTTAACTTTACACTCTCTTAACTGTCTATACTGAAAATATGATTTTTAGTTTTACTTAGAACAGAATTTAACATTATTTAAGAGGTAAACAGAACCATACAGATGTTTTTACATTAATTTAAATAGGATTATTCACATAATTTCATTAGACTCTTAAGTCTGATAAATTACCCTGCTCGCTATTTAATATTTAATTATAGCAATAATTAAAAAGAAGCCTGCCCTGCTTAGCAGAACAGGCTTTGTAACTTTTTCAAAAGGCTTTTATTAAGCCCATTCATACAGTTCTTCGGTTTTAGCCGGCTGTAAAGCCTCCCCGGCATATTCATCATCGGCCCGGGCCCGATCTACTAAAGTACTCGCAATGGCCAGCGCGATTGCGATTATCAAGGCTGGCCAGAAACCTTTCACCTCGAAGTTGCGGGTAAGTTTATCCGCAATTTTTATAACAACAGCCGTAACTATTAGCTTAATAATAAAACTAAGCAGAAATAAAGTAAATAAATTACCAATAAAGCGTAAAACTAAGCCCACTGTTGCATTTAAAAGACCAATTAGCAGCGCCACCCATAAGGCTGTTAAAAAACTTTTAACGTGAACCTGGGGCATCAAATAGGCTAATACTAAAAGCACACCAGCGCTTACCAGAAGATTAATGATAAAGTCCATAGTTTTATAGATTTTAAAAGTCGATGTAAAATGATTTGTTCTACGAGACTTTCTTATTTTGGATTTTTTGCCGGGGATAATTTAGAAGTCGGATCAGGTTTACCTCTTTAAGAGAGTTAAAAAGCGAACCCGTCCATTCGTCAAAAGAGGCGAGTTATTAAGCTTATGGAACATCCATATATTTGCGCTTACTGCGCTGCTTTCTTATTGCTGGTGGATCACATATTGTTAATCACTGAGGAGCACCGGATTTTCACCAGGCCACATTAGCTGGTAGCAAACCTATTAGGCACGCCTCTCGCAGAAGAAAGCGCCACTGCAATTTCTTTAGTAGGAACCAAAAATAAGGTTACCTAATAACCATTACAAGCGGCTTTTCAAAAATGCGCAGGTAAAATGCCGAAATACTTTACTTGTTTGATATTAGTAAGATAGCCTGAAAAAAATGAATCTTAAATTGAGTAAGTTAATTCATTTCCCACTGTACCTTTTTTATTACCTTCTTAGTAATTCTTAATTATCGAACTGAAAATCAATTTATTATATCAGTTTAAATAAACTACATATATTTTAAGATGAAGATAAATAATCTCAGAAATTTTGTTTAATTTCACTGAACAAACGTTCATTCATAAGTATGAATAAATTTGAGCAACAACGAGAACAGAGTAAACAGCAAATAGAAGAAGCAGCCTTAATCCTGTTTGCGGAGCACGGATTTGAGAAGACTTCTATCCGAATGATTGCCCAAAGAGTTAATATTTCTTTGGGCTTACTTTATAATTATTATGCTGGTAAAGATGAATTACTGAAAGAAATATTCCGGCGAGGCAGGCAGGATGCTCAGGTTGCCCTTACCCCTGACGGCGATAAAAACCGGTATAATGATATTGAAAATCATATCCGGTTAACCTTTAAAATACTAAAGCAGAACCGTTCTTATTGGAAGCTGCTGCACGGTATCCGGATGCAATCGCCGGTTATTCAGAAACTGGAAGCAGAGATGAAAGCTGAAACAGAATTCATGCAGAAAAGAATAGAAGAAAATTTAATAAATGGCGGCATTCCTTTTCCGGGTTTGGAAGCGAAGCTTTTATTTGCCACCCTGGATGGTATTACCAACCACTACCTGCTCTACGAGAACTACCCCGTTGATGATATAGCCAATTTGCTTATACTGAAATATCGGGAACAAATCCGAAAGTAATGATACTAAAAAACAATTTAATGTGTGCTTTGGCCAAGGTTTCTGCTGGTGTAATGCCGGTGATGGTCTCCTGCCGGAATCTACCCTTTAGTTATTATTAATTAGAAATATTAAGACAGTTAATTAGAAATATTAAGACAGCAGCAATACGAAAGTAATGTTAATTCAAATTATTTAACATAATGATTACACTTACAGAAAACAAAAGACTTAAAATACTTTAAGTCCTTTTGTTTTCTGTAACAGGTATATAAGAATTTACAACTGAAATGGTCTGAGGCAAAGCTAAAAATATAGGAAACCTATATACTTCTATCTTTTGTGTCTTTCTTCCAGCACCTGAATCACGTCGCTGAGTTTCATGTCGGAACCCGCTAACAGCACTAACAGGTGATAAAGCAAATCGGCGGCTTCGCCTTTCATGGGTTCCCGGTTACCAGCCACGGCATCTATCACTACTTCTACGGCTTCCTCTCCTACTTTCTGGGCCATTTTCTGGATGCCGCGCTGGAAAAGCGAATTAGTATAAGAGTTTTCGGAAGGATTATTTTTGCGATCCTGGATTAAATTTTCGAGGTATTCCAGGAACAAAGCGCTGCCATTATGCGTGGGATAAACTTCTTTTTGATCGGTGAAACAGGTAGCCGAGCCGGTATGGCAAACCGGACCAACCGGGTTAACTTTAATCAACAAGGTATCGGCATCGCAATCCTGCTGGATGCTAACCACATTTAAAAAGTTACCGGAGGTCTCGCCTTTGGTCCAGAGTCGATTTTTAGTCCGGGAAAAGAAAGTAACTTTTTTTTCCTGCTGGGTCTGCGCTAAAGCTTCCTCGTTCATGTAGCCCAGCATTAATACCTGCCCGGTGGCGTGGTCCTGAATAATGGCCGGGATTAATCCGCCCGTTTTTTGAAAGTCTAAATTCATAAGCGTATGGGTAAATTCTGGGCAGCCAGGTAGTTTTTTAAATAAGGTATTTCTATTTCGCCGAAGTGAAAGATACTGGCCGCTAAAGCCGCGTCAGCCTGGGCTTCCTGAAATACTTCGGAGAAATGTTCGACGGAGCCAGCGCCACCAGAGGCAATAACCGGAATACTGACTTCTTTGGAAACTGCGCCGGTGATATCTAAGGCAAAACCATTTTTTGTACCATCGTTGCTCATCGAGGTTAATAATATTTCGCCGGCCCCTAAATCTGTAACCATTTTGGCCCACTCTACGGTTTCGTAAGGGGTTTCGAGGGTACCGGCCCGGCTAAATACTTTCCAGCCCTGAGGAGTGAATTTGGTATCGATGGCTACGGTTATACATTGGCTGCCGAAGCGCTTGGCCAGCTCATTTACCAGTTCCGGAGTTTTAATGGCCGCTGAATTAACGGAAACCTTATCGGCTCCTTCCAGCAACAATAATTCCACATCGGCCACACAACTAATGCCACCGCCTACGGTAAACGGAATATCTAAATGGCGGGCAATATCCCTAACCAGCGCGGCAAAGGTTTTACGCTCTTCGTTCGTAGCGGTTATGTCCAGGAAAACCAGTTCATCAGCTCCCTGGCGGGCGTATTCGGCGCCGAGTTCAACCGGGTCGCCAGCATCCCGGATGTTCTCGAACATAATGCCTTTAACCGTACGCCCGTTTTTAATATCGAGGCACGGAATAATGCGTTTGGTTAACATACAAATCGTTTTAATTCGAGCAGGGTAATGGTGCCCTCGTAAATAGCTTTGCCAATAATGGCCCCGAACAGACCGGCTGCTTCTAATTCTTCTAAGTCCTGGATGGTGGTTACACCGCCACTAGCAATAATCTGGGCTTCCGGGTAGGTTTTTACCAGGTTGGTGTAAGTTTCGGTAGCGGGGCCTTGCAGTTTGCCGTCTTTACTAACATCGGTACAAATAAAAGTACTGGCGCCTTTTGCTAAGTAATCCGAAACAAAATTAGCTACCGTAATATCTGATTGATCAGCCCAGGCATTGATGGAGATGGTGTTGTCCCGGAAATCGGCCCCAATAAATATTCTTTCCTCACCGTATTTTGCCAGCCACTGGGTAACCGTTTCGGGTTCGCGTACGGCAATACTGCCAGCAGTAATGTGCCCGGCTCCCGCCGAAAAGGCCTGTTCTATCGCTTCTTGTGATTGAATGCCACCGCCAAAATCAATATCCAGGTTGGTTGCTTTAGCAATAGCTTCGAGCACGGCTAAGTTTACTGGTTTGCGGGCGCGGGCACCATCCAAATCTACTAAGTGCAGGTGCGTAATACCTTCGCCTTCAAAACGCTTGGCTACTTCTACCGGGTTGCTGTCGTAGGTTTTTTGCTGACTGAAATCGCCTTCGGTGAGGCGCACACATTGGCCGTTAATAATATCAATAGCCGGAATAATTCGCATCATAAATCTAAAAAATTCTGCAGGATTTTAGTGCCGGTAGGGCCGCTCTTTTCGGCATGAAACTGCACGGCGTAAAAATTCTGGTACTGTACGGCCGCACTAAAAGGTTGGGGGTAATCGGCGGCTGCTATGGTGTGTTCGCTCTGGGGCACGTGGTAGCTGTGTACGAAATAAACGTAATCCTGCTCGTTCAGCCCTTTCATTAAGGGGCTTTTTAAGTTATAAATATTGTTCCAGCCCATGTGCGGCACCTTCAGATCGGTTACAAACCGTTTTACGTCTAAAGGAATAATATTCAGCATGGGCGTATCATTTTCTTCACTGTGGCGGCACATGAGTTGCATTCCCAGGCAAATACCCAGAAAGGGTTGTGTCAGTGCTGGAATAATTTTATCCAGCCCATCGGCTGTTAGTTGGCGCATAGCCGAATTTGCTTCGCCTTCCCCCGGAAAGATAACCTTATCAGCTTGCTGAATAGTTTCGCGGTCCTCGGTTAAGGTAGCCTGCACGCCTAAGCGCTCCAGCGCAAACCGCACCGACTGCACATTCCCGCCTTTATAATCAATAATAACTACGTTCATATTTAAGTGGTTAGTAGTTAGTTATTAGTAGTTAGTTTTAATATTTCCCTGTGCAATACCTAATTACTAAATTATAAAACTCCTTTGGTACTGGGCAAAGCCATATTGGTAACATCGCGAGCAACGGCCATTTTAATAGATTTGGCAACGGCTTTAAAGATGGCTTCAATTTTATGGTGTTCGTTGGCGCCTTCGGCTTTTACGTTCAGGTTGCACTTGGCCGCATCACTAAACGATTTGAAGAAATGGTAAAACATTTCGGTGGGCATATCGCCTACTTTTTCGCGTTTAAACTCGGCTTCCCAAACCAGCCAAGGGCGGCCGGAAAAATCGATTGCTACTTGCGCCAGTACATCATCCATTGGCAATAAATAACCGTAACGGCTGATGCCCATTTTATTTCCTAAAGCTTGGCTGAAGGCTTCGCCTAAAGCTATAGCGGTGTCTTCAATGGTATGGTGCTCGTCGATGTGTAAATCACCTTGTACCTGAATGGCCATATCGGCGCCAGAATGTTTACTGAGCTGCTCCAGCATATGGTCGAAGAAACCCAAACCCGTATGAATTTGCATGTGGCCTTTGCCATCCAGGTTCAGGCTTACTTGTATTTTGGTTTCATTCGTGTTCCGGACAACCGAAGCGGTTCGATCGGGCAGCCTTAGGAATTTATAAATTTCGTCCCAGTTGGTAGTGGTTATGGTTGCACGTTCATTCGGCGCAGTTGCCAATAAAATACTTTTAGCGCCCAGGTTTTCGGCTAATTGAATATCGGTCAGGCGATCGCCGATGACATAAGAGTTGGCTAAATCGTAAGTCTCGGCAAAATATTCATTTAACATGCCAATACCCGGTTTGCGCGAAGGCAAGTTCTCGTGCTCGAAACTCCGGTCGATGTGAATATTGCTGAATGTAATGCCCTCCCCTTCCAGGATTTCCAACATTTTGTTTTGGTAAGGCCAGAATGTTTCTTCGGGGTAGGAAGTAGTGCCTAACCCGTCCTGGTTCGTAACCATTACAAAATCGTAATCCAGTTCGGTTTGTATTTTATATAAGTTCCGGATAACACCGGGGTAAAAACTAAATTTCTCGAAAGAATCTACCTGAAAATCGGTAGGTGGCTCTAGCAGGATGGTGCCATCCCGGTCGATAAACAAAACCTTCTTTTTGCTAATCATGCTTTATTTAACTAAATCTTTTTTCGGCCAACGCTTTTAAAGCTTCTACCAACGCTTTGTTCTCGGAGTCGGTGCCGACAGACACCCGCAAACAATTATAACAATTAAGCTGATTGGTACGGTTACGCACCACAATGCCCTGCTGCAACAAATAATCATAGATTTTATTTGCATCGGTTACCTGAATGAGGAGGAAGTTGGCATCCGACGGATAAACTTTCTGCACCACCGGCACTTGTTTTAGAGCTTGCTGCAAATATTCCCGGCCCTGGTTTATTTCGGCAATCATTTCGGGCAGTTGGTCAGCGCGCTGCAAAGCATCCAGCGCAATGAGTTGGGTGGCTTCGCTGATATTGTAAGGCGGCTTAATTTTGTTCAGGAAATTGATAATTTCGGGTGAGGCAAAAGCCATTCCTAACCGCACCGCCGCCATACCCCAGGCCTTGGAAAAAGTTTGCAGCACCACTAAGTTCGGAAACTCGGCCAAGCGTTTGGACCAGCTTTCGGCATCCGCAAAATCAATATAAGCTTCGTCTACCACCACCAAGCCGGCAAAATTCCGCAGAATATATTCGATGCTTTTGGGGTTTATCAAATTACCTGTGGGGTTATTCGGCGAGCATAGAAATATGATTTTGGTGTTGGCGTGAATCTGCCCCTGCAGTTTACTGATTTGCACCTGAAAATTCTCGTCGAGGCTGATGTGCCGGAGAAAAACATCGTTCAGGTTGGCCGCCACATCGTACATGCCGTAAGTAGGGCCAAACGTTAATATTTCGTCGTGACCCGGTTTGCAAACCAGCCGGATTAATAAATCAATGGCTTCGTCGCTGCCATTGCCCAAAAACAGCTGGCTGGGGTCTACCCCTTTAATAAAGCCAATTTTTGCTTTTAGCTTCCGCTGGTAGGGGTCCGGGTAGCGGTTAAAAGACTGGTTCTGCGCCAGACTACCCAAATTATTTTCGTTGGCATCAATGTAAATGCTGGCTTCTCCTTTAAACTCATCGCGGGCCGAGGAGTAAGGTTTCATAGCCAGAATATTGGCCCGGACCAGCGTTTTTATATCAAACATAATATTATAAACTTTCTAATTGCTTTAACCGGATAGAAACCGCATTTTTATGGGCATCTAAACCTTCGGCGGCCGCCATCGTTTCCACGGTTTTACCTAATTGCTGCAAACCCGCAGCCGATATTTCCTGAAAGGTAATTTTTTTCACAAAACTATCCAGGGAAACGCCGCTGTAAGCCCGGGCAAATCCGTTGGTAGGTAAGGTATGGTTGGTACCGGAGGCGTAATCGCCGAACGATTCGGAACTATAATTTCCTAAAAACACGGAGCCGGCATTTGTTACTTTTTCGGCTACCTGCTCATAATTTTCCACAGCCAATATTAAATGCTCGGGCGCATATAAATCCGAAAAAGCCAGCATCTGGTCAACACTTGGCAGCACCACACCTAGGCTATTATTTAAGGCTTTTTGGGCCACTTCGCGACGCGGCAAAACCTTTAATTGCACTTCCAGTTCTGCTTCAACCTGAGTAACAAAATCTACTGATTCCGAAAGTAATACAACCTGTGAATCCGGGCCATGCTCGGCTTGGGAAAGCAGATCGGCCGCCACGAAAGCCGGGTTAGCTGTAGCATCTGCCATTACCAATACTTCGGAAGGCCCGGCCGGCATATCAATCGCCACGCCTAATTTTCCAACCAGTTGTTTGGCAACTGTAACGTACTGGTTACCTGGACCAAATATTTTATGAACGGCCGGAATACTTTCAGTGCCAAATGCCAAAGCCGCAACGGCCTGGGCACCTCCTACTTTCACAATTTTAGTAATGCCTAGTAAACCGGCGGTGTACAAAATAGCCGGGTGAACAGAACCGTCTTTGGCAGGCGGAGTACATAAAATAATATTGCGGCAACCAGCTAATTGGGCTGGTATGCCCAGCATTAGTAACGTCGAAAACAACGGTGCCGAACCGCCCGGAATATATAAACCTACCTTATCAATGGGTACACTTTTCCGCCAGCAGGTCACGCCGTTAACCGTTTCTATCCGCCGGCTGGGTTCGCGTTGTTGTTCATGAAAAGCTTTAATATTTTGGGCTGCCTTTTGGATGGCTATTTGCAATTCCGGTGCTACAAAACCAGTGGCAGCCGTAATTTCATTTTCGGTTACCCAAAAATTATTCAGCAAAACGCCGTCAAACTTTTCGGTTAATGCCCGTAAGCCGGCGTCTCCTTCGGCTTTTACCCGCTCAAAAATGGCCTGAATAGCGGGCTCAATGGCGGCTAGTTGCTGAACCGGCCGTTGTGTAAGCGCCGGCCATTCGTCGGGGGTAGGATAAAGGACTTGCCGGATCATAAAATCATTTTTTCGATAGGCACTACCAATATACCCTGCGCGCCGGCCTCCCGTAGCTTTTCAATAATTTCCCAGAAATCGTCTTCGTTCACAACCGAATGTACCGAGCTCCAACCTTCTTCAGCCAAGGGCAGAATAGAAGGCGCTTTCATGCCGGGTAATAAAGATTTAATAGTCGGGATGGCCTCGTTGGGCGCATTTAACAAGATATATTTCGCCTTTTGAGCCTTCCGGACCGATTGAATTCGGAATACCAATTGGTTTAGAATCCGGGTCTTCTCGGCGGTTAACTCTGTATTCGAAATCAGGACGGCTTCGGAACGGAACACGCTTTCAACTTCGCGCAGCCCATTACTGATTAAAGTACTGCCGGAACTCACAATATCGCAGATAGCATCGGCCAAGCCAATACTGGGCGCAATTTCTACGGAGCCGCTAATGGTGTGAATATTGGCAGTTACGCCCTGCTGGGTTAAATAAGCCTGTAATAAATTAGGATAGGAAGTAGCCAGGTTTTTATCCTGTAAATCCTGTATGTTGCGGTACTCAGCGGATTTTGGAACGGCGATGGAAAGCCGGCACTTGGAAAAGCCTAACTTCTGAATGGCCAGTTCCTGCTTGCCTTCTTCCACGAGTACGTTTTCACCAACAATACCAATATCGGCAACTCCGTCGGCTACATAGCCCGGAATATCGTCGTCGCGCAGAAATAAGATTTCGAGCGGAAAATTAGTGGCTTCGGTTTTTAGTTTAAGCGAACTGTTGATAAAAGAAATACCGCACTCCCGAATCAGGTTTAGAGAATCTTCACTTAACCGACCGGACTTTTGAATAGCTAAACGGATCATGAATTAAAAAATATTTTCAAAGATATAACCCAAACACGAATAATGTGCTTAAAAATGAGGAATAATCCCGTATAGAGATTTTGTAAGAAATTAATTATTCCTCGTGCGAAGAATGGTGATGATGAAAGCAATGCAAAAAAGTGGCTGGGCTGCCGGAAAATACTTCGGTAGAAACAGGAGAAGAAATATTTTTTTTGCTGGTGCTCATTATGAGTCCAAAGGTAAACGGTTTTGGCGAATTACAAAAATGCGTTAGCCTTAAGTTTGATTTTTTAGGAAAATTTACTTATAAAGGTATATTTTTGTAAAAAGATTTAATAAGTAGAACCTATCTGGCATCATTTTTCCTTTGTTACAAAACAGAGCCTGGCTGTTGTACTAATTTGTTGGCTAAAATTAAGATATGAATAAGCATTTTTTAACCACTTTGCTCCTCTTTATATGTTGTAGCTATACATTTGCCCAAATCCGTTTGCCGCAACCCAGCCCGGAAGCGGTGGTTTCGCAAACCATTGGCTTAACCGATATAACCGTTACTTACCATACGCCGGGTGTAAAAGGCCGACCGGTATGGGGCAAGTTGGTACCATACGGCCAAGTTTGGCGGAGCGGGGCGAACGAAGCAACGGTAATTTCCTTTTCTGATGATGTTAAAATAAACGGACAGGACTTGCCGGCGGGTACTTATTCCTTTTTTACCTTACCCGAATCCGAAACCAACTGGTTCGTAATATTTAACCGCAATACCGAATTATGGGGCACCGAGGGCTACAAGCCGGAAGAAGATGTGCTGCGGGTGCCGGTAAAACCAGAAGCGGCCCCTTTCCACGAATCGCTGCTTTATTATTTTTCGGATATGAAAGCCACGGAGGGGCGCTTGAACCTGGTGTGGGAAAAGCTTAAAATTCCGTTTACCATTACAGTTGAAGTTTTTAACAAAACGGTAGCCACTTTAAAAGAAGATTTAGCTAGTGTAAAAGCCGATGACTGGAACAGCTATGCCCAAGCTGCCCATTTTCTGATTCAGAACAACAAGCAACACGAACTGGCCTTGCAGTGGATTAATAAATCGATTAAGATAAAAGAGAACTTTTATAACAACTGGCTGAAAGCCCAGCTCCTGGCCCAAAAAGACGAATACGAAGAAGCCATTAACCTGACGAAAAAGGCTTTAAAATTAGGCAGCAAAGACGATAAAACCTTTACGCCATTAACTCACGAAATGGAGCGCTCTTTAGACGTGTGGAAAGTTAAAATGCACAGCCGGGATTAAAAACGGGCGATAAAGCGCACGTTGAGCAACCTTGACGATAAATAATTAGGAACGGCGTAAGTAATTTCATTTACGTCCTGCACGTAATTGTACGAAACCACATTATTAGTAGCGAGTAAATTTAAAACCTCCAGGGCGAGCCACAAACTCTCCAAGCCAAATTTATCTTCGTTCTCGTGCCGCAGGGTAATTAATTTAGAAAAACCAATATCTACCCGTTTGTAGCCCGGCATATTATACTGGTTGCGAATGCCTTCAATACCGGGCGGACTAAACGGCAGACCGGTACCATACACCAGGTTCAGGTTCATTTTAACGGTGGGATCGTTGGGTAACTGGTCCTGGAAAAATATGCCTAACGTAATCCGCTGATCAGTTGGTCGCCGGATATAGCCTAGTGGCGCCCGTCCGATTATTTTCCGGGTTTTTGCGTCGTAAATATTCGTGGAATCGCCGGTAATATCTTCGCGCGCCGACAATATACCCAAACTAAACCACGACTCAGCACCCTTAATAAATTCGCCATTAATACGGGTATCGAATCCAACAGCATAAGCCTTGGCATTGTTTTTCGCATAATACCGCAGCCGGACATTATCTACCTCGTAAGGGACTACGTTGGTCAGATATTTATAATAAGCTTCGGTAACTAGCTTAAAGTCGCGGTTCCAGGCTTTAAACCGGTACTCGTTGCCCGCAATAAAATGGACGGAACGTTGCGCTTTCAGGTTCTGGTTCAGGTTACCGGCCTGGTCGCGGAGTTCGCGGTAAAATGGTGGTTGGTAGTAAACGCCGGCCGCCACTTTAAACGAAAGCCGATCGTTTGTAGGCGCCACAAAAGCATACTGGATGCGCGGGCTAAAGGTTAATTCTTTGTTAAAACTCCAGTAGTTAGCCCTTACGCCATACGTCAGGGTTTCGCCACCGTCCCAGCGCAACGTTTGCTGGGCATATCCGCTGAAGCGATTGGAATTGAGTAAAATATCTGTCTTCAGTGAATTTTTAAGAAAAACAAAGTCAGCTGAATCGACAAACCGGTATTCATCCAATATATCCTGTATCCGTTCCTGGCTCCATTTAATGCCCCATTGTACCTGGTTGCGGTTACCTAATTCCCAAACGTGGCGGGTTTCCAGGGCAAAAATACGGGCCGTTAAATTATTACGCGCGTAGTTGTATTCGGTACCTGCATCGCGCTCCTGTACGCATTTGTTAAAGTCTTTGGAGTTGGGGTCCAGATCGATATCGCAAAAGTTATAACCGGCTTCAATGTTTCGCAACTCCCGCTCCCGCGATAGCAAAGAAGAAATAATAAAATGAGCTGTGTAGGCATCGTTAAACCGGTGCTGTAAATTCAGGCCGCCCTGGTAAGCATCATACTCCATCCGCTCCCGCCCTTCGTAAGCTACCCGCAGTCGCACGTACTGGTTTACGGTACCAAAAGTAGTTTCGCGTAAGCTGGGAATTACGAGGTATTTATTCCGGGCTAAACTGCCCACGAAACCTAATGTCGTACGTTCCGGATTTTCCTTTTTACCTAAACTCAGGTTAAAGTAACCCTGTATGTCACCGAATTTAGGCTGATAATTACCACTGGTTTGCAAACTTTTATTAAAGAGTAACTGGGCGTTTTTATAACGGGTACCTATCAGGTAAGTAAATCGTTTATTACGGGTAATACCTTCCAAGTGCGCAGCTCCACCCAGCAAACCACCCGTAACCGAACCGGCAAAGTGTGTGGGTATTTTGTAATCAATATTTAAAACGGAGGAAAGTTTGTCACCATATTTCGGTTGCCAACCGCCGGCCGAAAATTCAATATTACCAACCAGGTCGGGGTTAATAAAGCTTAAGCCTTCCTGTTGGGCGTTCGAAACCAAAAACGGCCGGTAGATCTCAATGCCATTTACATACACGAGGTTTTCGTCGTAATTACCGCCCCGCACCGAATAAGTAGAAGATAATTCGTTGTTGCTGATTACGCCGGGCAGCGTTACCAATATTTTATTAAACTCGCCGAAAGGCGTGGGTAGTTGTTTGGTAAGCCGGGGCTCCAGGCGGGTAATGCTTACCTCCTCGCGCGTGTTATTGCGTTTAAGCCCGGTAATTGTAACGGTTTGTAGGGCAGTGGTATCATTTGTCAGCACCACTGTTATTTCGCGTTGTTCTCCTGTTTTCAGGCGTAAAGCCACCTGCTGCTCCCGATAGTTTATATACTTTATAATGAGCTGAATATCCTCTTCTGCCGGAACAGATAATTTAAATACGCCCTGGGCATTAGTGAGGGTTCCGGTGTTGGTACCTTTTAGGCCTACCGAAGCCGAAAACAGGGGCGTTTGGGATTGCGATACGACCTTACCGGTTACTGTAGCTTGCTGGGCAAATACCCTTAAAGAAAATAAAAAAAGCAAACAACAGGTAAATAGTTTCGGGTGCATTCAATTAAACGTTAACTGAATTTTTTAAAGCCGCAATGGTTTTTAAAGGTTCCGGCGATGAAAACACGAAATTACCGGCTACCAATACATTGGCCCCTTGTTCTATTAACGCCACCGAATTTTGTTGGTTTACGCCCCCATCTATTTCAATTAAAGCTTTAGAGCCACTCTCCCGGATTAATTCTTTTGCCTCTTGTACTTTTTGGAAAGTACGCTGAATAAATTTCTGGCCACCAAACCCGGGGTTTACCGACATGATGAGCACCAGATCTAAATCCTGAATAATTTCAGATAAAACCTGCACTGGTGTGTGGGGGTTTAATGCAACGCCGGCTTTGGCGCCGGAATCTTTTATTTGCTGAACCGTGCGGTGCAGGTGCGGACAAGCCTCGTAGTGCACGGTAATATTTCCGGCTCCGGCAGCCCGGAACTGCTCTACATAACGGCCAGGTTCCTGAATCATTAAATGCACGTCCAGCACCTTGGTCGCGTATTTTTTAACTGCCTCCAGTACCGGAAATCCGAAAGAAATATTGGGCACAAACACCCCATCCATTACATCAAAGTGAATCCATTCGGCTTCGCTTTGGTTAAGCATGTTTACTTCGGATTGGAGGTTAGCAAAATTGGCGGCTAAAAGAGATGGCGCAATAATCGTGTTCACGGGCTTGTTGTTGGTTAGGCTATTTACCAGCTTTGTTTGCTGATTCCGGTACGTTGCTTTAATAATTTATAAATATTAATAGTAGACTTAATTAAGGTTTATTAAAAGTTTAGCCTTTGACTGGCAAACCCTTGCTTAACCCTTTATTTTTAAATTTTTAAGAATTTAAAAATCTTCGGACCATCATTGCCATTGATCACACAATTGTATATGCCCGGACTTAGCGAGGAAATATCAACCACTACATTCCGACTAACCGGTGTCGTGGCAATAATTTCTTTTACAACTTTTTGGGCAACGGTATTGTAAATGGTTACGTTTATCCGCTGGTTTATAAACTCCTTACTCATCCGAATCTGCAGTTGGTTATTCTGCACCGGGTTCGGGAAAATTACAGACTTATTTTCTTCTTCCTGCGCTAGTTTATGGGCCTGGGAAAAATTAGGTATACCGTAACCTATAAGGAAATCAGGAATACTAGCCTGTGAAGCGGTTCTTTCGAGGTATTTTATCACCTGCATATTGGTAAGCGTAGGATTGGCCTGCCAGAAACCTACGGCTAGTCCACATAATATTGGACCCGAAAATGAAGTACCGTTAGCCCGCACAACCTGGCCGCCCGGTGTAACTACCGCAGCCAATAAACCTTGCGCTACCAAATTAGGTTTAATCCGGCCATCAGCCGTAGGACCAACCGAACTAAAAGCAGCCCGCCGCCCTAGGGAATCAACCGCCCCTACACTCAGCGCCGAATCGGCATCGGCCGGGGCACTAATGTACCGCCAGGGCTTGTTGCCTTCGTTGCCGGCACTGTTTACCACCAGCATACCGGTTGCGGCGGCATAATCTGCCGCCCGGGTTACAATAGCCAGGCTGCCGTTTAAATCGTTGTAAGAATAGCTGCGCGAAGGTGCATCAAAAGTGGTATAACCCAACGAAGAGTTAATTACATCTACACCGGCACTATCGGCAAATTCCGCGGCCAATAACCAGTTTACTTCTTCAATGTTGTGCTCGCCGCGTGAATCTTCGGTTATAAACAAATAATAATTGGCCTTGTACGCATTGCCCACGTAGGTTCCGGGCTGATAGGCGGCTAACGTAGATAATACATTGGTGCCATGCGTGTCCTTTTCAAACACATCTTCGTTTTTATCTACAAAATCAAAAGTAGCTTTTACCCGGCTTTCCTCGAACAAATGGGCAAATGCCGGTACCCGGTGAACCCCGCTAAAGCCCCCGTCGAAAACTGCCACGTGCATGCCCTCGCCCCGAAAGCCTGCTTCGTGCATTTGCAACACCCCCAGCATATTGGCCTGGTTGTAAGCCGCCCCGTATGTCTGCCGGTCGGTTTTAAGCCGGCGATTATTGGCCGGGGCCGGTTTAGGCGAGGCACTGCCATTCCGGATAGTAACGGTGCTGGTATTGCGCCGGCTCAACGTTTGTCCGTTCTTCACAAAAGGCAGCTTTACCAACTCGGTATAAACCGAAGAGTCGCAATAAACTACGGCCGCATTAAACCACCGGGAAGCATACAATACCTCTGCACCTTTGCTTTTTAGGCCGGCAGTGTACAAAGGATTGACCGGCAGGTCGCGCGCGGTAATATTAATTTGCTGCTTGTGCCGTCGGCTGATGGCTCTATCAGATAAATATTGCTGTGGGTTATCTACCGAAAAAGGCGAATTAGCTTTATCCCGAAAATAAATGAGGTGTTTACGGGCCTGGCCGCCTGATTGCGCAGCTACTGGTAAGCATAAGCCTAAACAGTATATTAAAAAGAATATTATTGTAGCTGTTTCACCTTTATGAGCCGTCATTATTATTCCGCTGCGTGAAAAGTATTTAATTTAAAAACCCGCCGAAGCCCTCTTGCTACTTTGTTTTTGTCGGACACACCCTGAGTCTGCACATACTCATAAACTGTAAAGTTTTTATAAATCAACCCAATATTATAAGCATAAACTTCGGTCCGGTCATCCAACATTACTTCATTGGGTTCACCCTGAACCACAGTTACGGTTGAGTCATACGTAATATTATGCAACACAAACGGCTGGTTAACCCGGGCGTAGCTGAAATCATCCGCATCCAGAATATTAAAGGCGTTGGTATCCCATTGTTTACCCTCCTGTACCGGAAACAACAATTTTATAGTTTTAAAATTATTATGGGTTCTCAGGACATCCGATAAGGATTTATTTACCAGAACCAATGAATCATTACCCCAGTTAGCATCTGCCCTGTTTTTCCGGGAAAGGACCAGCTGATAGGTTAATTCATCCGCGGCATTCCGGAAAACTGTATCTACACGTTCCCGCACCTGGTATTTAGTGGAGTCGTATTTGTTGTTAGACACTCGGGTTTCCACTACATCATAAATCCAGTAGTTGCCAATTTTAATTGGGTAATACTCCCGACCTATTTCGGCATCGGTAGTGGTTACTTCTTCCGAGCACCGGGCGAAGCAAAATATTACAGACAACCCCAAAAGCAGATTTCTAAGCATATATTCTATTCGTTGTAGCTGGCTTCTATCCAGCCGCCACCTATTACGTCGTTGCCTTCGTAAAAAACAGCCGCCTGGCCGGGCGCAATAGCATGTACTCCTTCCTGGAAACGCACTACCATTTTGCCTTCTACCTGCTCAATTATAGCAGGCGTACCGGCATCATTATAACGTACTTTTGTAACAGTTTGGGTAGGCCGACCCCACAAATCAGCGTATTTGCTCATATTCAGTTTGCCTACGGTCATGCCATTTTTAGCTAAATCGTTGTAATTTCCTAAAATTACCCGGTTTTTATCTTTCTCGATGCGGGTTACGTAAGCGGGGAAGCCCAGCGCCACCCCTAATCCTTTCCGCTGGCCAATGGTATAAAACGGATAACCTTCGTGTTTTCCTACTACGGTGCCGTCTTCCATTACAAACTCCCCACCGGCTACTTCGGCTTCGAGGCCATTTACCCGGCGCTTCAGAAAACCGCGGTAGTCGTTATCCGGAATGAAACAAATTTCGTAAGACTCAGGCTTTTGCACCAATTCGTTGAAACCACGTTCCAGCGCCATTTCCCGGATTTGGGTTTTTCTTAAGTTACCCAACGGGAATAGTGTGCGGCTCAGGCTTTGCTGCGAAATGCCCCACAAGGCATACGATTGATCTTTATGCTCATCCAGACCTTTGGAAATAACAAAGCGGCCGTCTTCTTCTCTTAAATTGGCGTAATGTCCCGTGGCAATAAAATCACAGTCTAACTGGTCGGCCCGGCGCAACAGGGCGTCCCATTTAATGTGGGTATTACACAAAACGCACGGATTAGGCGTGCGACCGGCAATATATTCATCGGTAAAATGGTTAATAACAAAATCACCAAACTCTTCCCGGATGTCAATTATATAATGCGGAAAACCCAGGTTAACGGCAATATTCCGGGCATCGTTGATGGAATCGAGGCTGCAGCAACCGGTTTCTTTGCGGTTACCACCCGATGAAGCATAATCCCAGGTTTTCATCGTCATGCCTACAACCTCGTAGCCTTGCTCGTGCAGCATAACAGCCGCCACCGACGAATCTATACCGCCGCTCATGGCTACCAATACCCTCCCTAACTTACTCATCTATATTATATTAAATTTACTCAAATAAAAACTTCTGCAAATATACCAACAACGATTGAGCAATATAGGTTTATCTCTTTATTTTTAATTTTTTAAGGTTAATCTTTTCTGCGTCAAAAGCAGTAAAAAAGATAATTACACCGTAAACAGCATTAATATTTATCAGAAAAGAATAGAATGTTACTTTTACGCAGGATTTAGAAGAGACACATAGCTTCTAGTTTAAGTTTAAACCAACCAGCATAAAAGCATGAATTTAAAAACCTTAGTAGCTGTTAACAATATTAATAATTTAAGTGATGCCCGGTATTGTGCGGGCATGGGTGTAGACATTTTAGGCTTTTGTTTAAGCGAAGGGCAACCGGGTTATACTTCTCCTACGGCCGTCAAAGAAATTGCAGGTTGGGTTTCGGGGATTAAATTGGCCGGCGAATTCTTAGATGAAGCACCCGACTTAATTAATGAGCTGGTAGATACCTGCGGCTTGCATCTGGTACAATTAAACCAACCTTATTTGCTGGACGATATTTCAGCCATAAAAGTGCCGGTTATTCAGCGCGTACTAATTAACAAAGATACCGACGAAAGCGAACTGGTCGATTATTTCCGGGTTTACCAAAACAAAATACGGTACTTTTTAATAGCCACGGACGATTTCAACGGCATCGACGAAACAAATATTCCGTTCCTGGCCGATTTAGCCCGGAGCTTTCCAATTCTAATTGGTTTTGGCATCAGTAAAGAAAATATACTGAATCTGTTAGAAGAAGTAAATCCGGCCGGTATTGCCCTGAAAGGTGGTCACGAAATAAAACCGGGGCTGAAAACCTTTGACGAATTAAGCCACATCTTAGAAGAATTAGAAGATTAGCCGCAACGGTTCACCGGAATCACCTTAAAAGCAAAGCACTATTTCTGCAGGGAAACAGCGCTTTGCTTTTAGGTTGATTAGAAACTATATCTTAATAGAACAAAGTAAAATCTACTAGGCAGTTGCCGGATTGTTTGTATACTGCAAATATTTAATAGGCAAACCTTCAGCCAGAAAACGCTTTTCGTAGGTAGTCTGAATATTTAGGGTGTGGTGCTGCAAATCGGAGGCATACAGGTCGAAGGAGTAAATTAAGTTAGTAACCTTTCGCTCCTGCAGTAAATCCAGGGTGTACTGGAACAACTCCAGGTTATCGGTCTTGAAATGAATAATCCCGCCGGGTTTCACCAACGATTCGTATAAATCTAAGTAACGCGGCGAAGTAAGTCTTTTCTTGATATCGCCTTTCTTGGGACGAGGATCCGGGAAAGTAATCCAGATTTCGCTTATTTCGCCCGGAGTAAAATTCTCGCCGAGGTGTTCAATAAAATTCCGCAAGAAGGCTGCATTCGTTAATTCGTTTTCTTCGGCAACGGTGCTGCCCTTCCACAACCGCGAACCTTTAATATCGACGCCAATAAAGTTTTTATTTGGGAATAAATTGGCCATGCCCACTGTATAGTCGCCTTTACCGCAGCCAATTTCCAGTATTAAATCGTGGTTATTACCAAAATATTCTTCCGACCACTTTCCTTTTAAATTGGTAAATAGTTCTTTCCCGTTTTCAATTACATTTTGCCGCTCGGCAATTACTGCAAAGCGCTCTAATTTCGATCTTCCCATTAATTCTTTACAATTCTGCTAACTCGGCTACCACAAAGGTACTACCGCCAATAAAAATAACATCATCCGGATTGGCCACTTTGCGGGCAGCCGCATAAGCTTCGTTCACATCCGGGTAGGCTTTTCCTTTTAAATTAAAATCACTTGCCATCAGCGCCAGTTCTTGCGCAGGTAAGGCGCGCGGCAAATGAGCCTGGCAAAAATAATATTTATAACCGGTAGGCAATAAGCTTAGTATTTTAGTTACATCCTTATCCTTAACTAAGCCCAAAACCAGGTGCACAGCCGGACGTTGGAGGCTTTCTAATTGCTGGAGTATTTGTTTAATCCCATCTTCGTTGTGACCTGTATCGCAGATAGTTAAAGGACTCTGTCTGATTACCTGCCACCGACCTTTAAAACCAGTTATTTCGTTTACCCGGGCTAAACCATTTTGCAGTGCATCTGCCGGGACCGGAAATTCTTTTTGGTTTAACAGCTCTATAGTCTTTAAAACACCCGGTAAGTTAAATTGCTGATAATTGCCGGCTAAGCCTAATTCTAGATTTGGATACAAGATCTGATTTTCCTTTTCAACCCTAAAATATTGCCGGGTTAATTCGTTTTTTAGGGAAGTAACTTTTAGATCCTGGTCGGCGAAGTAAAGGGGTGCGGCTTCAGCTTCGGCTTTTTGGGTAAATACCGCTGCAATGTCGGGTTGGGTTTTGCTGATGACAGCCGGTACTCCTTTTTTAATAATACCGGCCTTTTCCGCCGCAATAGTTGCTAAATCATCGCCCAGAATATTCTGGTGGTCGAGGCTTATATTGGTAATTAAAGAAACCAAAGGGGTAATAATATTGGTAGAATCGAGGCGACCACCTAGACCAACCTCCACCACCGCAATATCAATTTGGTTATCGGCAAAATATTTAAAAGCCAGTGCCACCGTCATTTCAAAAAAGGACGGCTTTATTTCTTCGAATAAAGATTTATGCGCTTGAACAAAGCTGATTAAATAATCGGCCGGAATATCGGCACCGTTTACTTTAATTCTTTCGGTGAATTCCTTTAAATGCGGCGAAGTGTAGAGTCCGGTACGATACCCGGCACTTTGCAGCACAGCAGCCAGCATGTTAGAGCTACTACCCTTCCCGTTGGTACCCGCAATATGTATACAGGAAAAATTAGCTTGCGGATTACCCACAACTGCACAAAGCGCAATGGTATTATTTAAATCTTTGGTTAGGGCGCTGCTGCCTACCCGCTGAAACATGGGCAACTGCTCATACAAATAAGCAAGGCATTCCTGGTAAGTCATAAGCGAAAACCGCAGCGTAAATTACTAGCGCGACCGGATAATGAAAGTAATGGTACCAGTAGCACCTTTATCAGTGGGAGCACTCGCATTCGTCCGGCTGAAAGATGTTTTAAAAACTTCGTCGCGGTACCATTTTACTACCTGCGGCGATACGTTCGTTTCTACCACCTGAACTGACTCTATGTTACCATCCGGATCAATGGTGATGCGAAAAACTACCTTGCCGGTTTCATTTTCATACGGGTCATCTTTGGGCTTAAGATCGTAGCGCCAGCCCGGCATATTCAAACTGGGGCCTCCGCCCCCGCCGCCTGGTTTACCGTACAAACTTTTGGCTTCCATTTTGCCGTTGGGGTCACCTTTGTCGCCCACGGCGTCCTTGTCGTCGCCGTTATTATTGCCGGTGGGCCGATTGCTGGTGCCAGCTGTGCCATTACCTGAACTATTCGTAACAGTTTTGCCCGGATACAAAGATTTTGGTTTTTCCACAACCTTCACTTCTTCTTTAGGCGGCTCGGGAGTAGGCTTTACTTCTTCTTTCTTAAATGCTACCGGATTATCGTTGTTCGTAGCCAACGCCTGCTGAGGCTCTGCTTTTACGGCTGTCCGCACAGGTTCTACTACTTCCGGTTTGGTGGGGGTTGGGGCCTTGGTGGGAGGCCGGCTGTCTTCCCGGTTAGGGGTTTCGTTGGCCACAGCCGCACTTTGCACATCGCCACTACCCGTAGCATCCATGCCAAAGTTTAATTCAATGCCAAACTCCGGCAACGGCGGATCCGGAGCCCGCCAGGCCATAATGTAAAACAACAGCAATAACAGCAAGGCATGAAAAACAATGCTTACCGTTAAGGCTATTCTCCTATCTTTTTGTTCCTGGCTCGTTTCTAACATTTTATTCGGTTGGCAAAGTTGCCAAAGTTACTTTTGCTTTTAATTCAGTGGCAATGCCGGCTACTTTTACCAAATATTCTACCGGTACCGATTTGTCCACGTGTAATACCACAACACCTTCTCCCCCGGCAGCCGTTCCGGCTAATAAACTTTTCAGTTCCGGCTCAATATTTTCGAAGGCCATTGGTTTATCATTTACGAAATATTGCAGGTCTGGGGTAATGGTTACGCTTATCTTCTGCATTACAATAGTAGAAGATTTACTTGACGGTAAATTCACCGGCAAACCCGAAGGCGTAACAAAATTGGAAGTCAGCATAAAAAATATCAATAACAGAAATATAATATCTGTCATTGACGACATGCTGAACTCCGGATTAACTTTATTTTTAGAGCGAAAATTCATGTTTATAACTGTGGTTCCTGTAGTAAATCCATAAACTCAATGGCGCTGTACTCCATGGCATGCACAATTTTGTCAATTTTGGAAACCAGGTAATTGTAACCCACATACGCTGGTAAACCAATAATCAGGCCGGCCGCCGTGGTTACCATCGCTTCGTAAATCCCGCTCGATAGTAACTTAGGGCTTACCGAACCTTCGGCCTGGGCGATGGCAATAAAGGCCTGAATCATACCGGTTACTGTTCCCAGGAAGCCCAGCATTGGTGCAGCCCCCGCTACAGTTGCCAAAGTTGATAAATTCTTCTCCAGGTTACTTACTTCAATTTTGCCTACGTTCTCAATAGCCGCTTCAATATCTTTTAAGGGATTGCCTAAGCGCGAGATACCTTTCTGCAACATGCGCGAAACCGGCGTGTTGGTTTGGGCACATAATAATTTGGCTCCGTTAATATCGCCGGCCAGTACCATATTTTTAATCCGATCTACAAACCGCATTGAACTAGCTGCCTGCGCCTTTTTCAAAGACAACAACCGTTCCACAAAAATGTAAATACCAACAATGGATAACAATAAAAGTGGGATCATGGCCCACCCGCCAGCCATGGCTAAATCGAGTAACGAAACAGATTCGGGAGCCCCGGTGGCTCCGGTGGCGGCAGCCGTGCTATCGGCAACAGTGGTGGTAGTGGTAATTTGTAAGAGAAGATTAAGGTGCATGTTAATATTTAAGTATCCAGATGTTTTTTCCGTAATTTATTTTAAGCTTAGGTAAATAAACCAGCGCTTCTTCTTTGCTATCAAAGTCAGCGATTGAGACCCGGTAAAGCTTACCATCTCCGAAAGGGAAGATGATCCGCCCCTGAGCGCCAAAACGATTGGCTACTTTCCGGCTGTAATCGGCTTTTGGCAAAGTTGAATAACCGCCGGCAATTACATAATACCGGTCGGTAGCTTCCTTAATGTTAATACCCAACTTTTTAGCGGGTGCTACGGCGGGTACAGCTACAATAGCTACTGCAGCAGAATTAGCGTTTTCAGTTTTTAACTTCTCCGTTTTAGAGGCGGCAACATTTTTATTTGTTTCAACCAATCCGGCAGAAGCAGGACTTTCTGCTGTAGGTAAAGTTTCCGGGGTACTTTCTACTTCTGTTGATTTTATTTCTTCAGTTGCTGCTGAATTAATCGGGCTAATATTATCGGTGGCCGTAAATTCGGCCGGAGTCTCCTCGGGGTAAATAGCGGTGATTTGCTCTTCCAGCGTGGCCGGTTTAGGCGCAACGGTATTGGCCGCAATATTTAACACCGCAAATGGGTTTAAAGAGCTTTGGCTGTATTCGTTTTGTAAAGATAAAACGTAGAGGGCGGTAACGCTTAAACCCGCAATTACGACCACCGCAGCCGTATCGTATATTTTTCTTAGCCGTCGGCGCCAGGTTAATGTAGTAAGAGGGGCTGGTTGCTCGGTTCTCTTCTCCTGAAGTAAAGTGCGCAGACTATTAGCCGCATCCGGCGTTTCGAGGGGCCGCGCTAATAATTCGGGCAAGCCGAAGCTATCGTTCAGGAAATTATCGGCCGGCACATAATCAAACTCTAACTTTTGGGCGGCATTATACCGGAATATCCCAATTCCTTTTAGCTCGTGCCGCTGATGCTGCAACAAAGAATCCTGCAGTTGCCGCACAAATGCGTTTACTTCCGTTTGAGCTGCTTCGGTGGTTAGCTTCCGTTCGTAAGCCAGGGTGCTGATGAGCAGACCATCGTTCAGCTTCAGCTTCTCGTTAAAAGCAATGCGCTTCGAAGGCGGGGTCAGCGTATTTTTTACCGGATGAATTCGGGCTGGCGCATAATGGGTAATTAAACCGCCAAAGTCCGGAATAATTACACAATCGTGCTCAAATAAAAGTTTGTTAATATGCTCCTCTACCATATTTAAAATATATATGACGCACCAATAATCAACTGCAAACCTTTGTTGGGGTAATTAACAAAGCGCTGGTACTGGTTGCCCAGCAGGTTATTTCCCATTACAAATGTTGAAAATTTATTCGAGAATCTATAATCTACTTTTAAATTTAAGTCAGTTATATTGTCGGTCTCTTTCAGGGCAGGTCGGTAAATACCTTCATTATCGCGGCGGAAAACCTGGCCATACGTGCGGCTGAGGTAATATAACTCAGTATGGAAATATATTTTATCGTTGTAGTTATAGCTACCCGAAATATTGGTCTGGAAAGCCGGCCGGTGGAATGGTTTGGCTAATAAATCGGTTGTATATTTGTTAATTTCGGTTTTAAGGCCTAACCGGAACCGCTCGGAATAATTATAAGATAACTCGCCTAAAAAGTTGATTACCTTGGTGGTACCATTGTCGTAAACTAAATCGAATTTGGTAGAATCGGTTTGGCTGGCGTTAAAGAAATACAAATTACGGAAGCTCTGGTAACCGGCCCGGGCCGTGAATTTCAGGCTGCTGCCCAGGTTACCTGTTAAGCCGCCGTAAAAATCCAGCACTTTGTTTTCGTCGGCTACTTGTACATCCTGGTTCAGGTAAGGATTTTCCTGGGTTAGATCATGCAACGTTACCCGTTTCAGGTCGCCTTCGACGCCGGCAAATAATTGGAATTGATCATCCACCACTTCGTAACCCACCCGCACCGACGGATAAATATTTAATTTACGGGCATTGTTTACTTCGTCGCCGGTATAAGCAATAACCGCCCCCAACGATAAACTTACCAAATCCGAAACACTTTCGTAAGAAGGCCGCAACCTAAAATACCCGCGGTTTATAGACGTTGAATCTTTATATCCTACAAAAGAAGCTTTGGCATCTACGTTAATTTTGGCATTTTCGTCTAAGGCGTAGCCTACCCCAATATTGGTTAAAATATTAGACTCGCGGGCCCCAAACCGGTTGGTAAAATATTTAAAGCCTACGCCGCCCTGAAACTGCAATTCACTTTTAGATACCTTGTTGTTAAAAAATATATCGGCTCCAATCCGGTTAAACACCTGCTTGATGGTATCGCGGTCAATCTTTTCGATAACAGGGCTGTATCCGTAAAAATTATAGCGATCATGATTGTAATACAAGTTACCGCCTACGGTCAAATCGCGGGTATACGACTCCGCATTGAATTTAATTTCTGAATTGGAAACGCCGGAATTGCTACCGTCCACGGGGCCTTTGGCAGAAGCAACGTGGCTCACATCAGCCCCGTAAGAGAATTGATTGTCGCGCTTGTTATGAAAATAACCTTTAACGTAAGCGGTGCTGTAATTGCCCAATCCCAATTTTATATAATTGCCGTTTACCTGGGTCAAATCCTCTTGCTTAATGGTTAAAACCCGCATGGGCAGGTTTAAATTATTAGTTGCCAACCGGTAATCGGCAAAGCGGTAATTTACCTGACGCGGCTTTTTTTCGGGCGGCGGAATTCTCAGTTTCTCGAAATTACGGGTTGCTTCCGGCAATTCGTTCACGCGGTTTTTTTCCACTACAATTTCCGCGTCTTCGAGTTTATTTTTTTCGCCCCAGCCGGTTTGCTGGGCCGCCAATGGCAATGACCAGAAAACACCCAGGCTGCAAAACGTAATTAAACTTATTTTTTTCAGATTACTACTCATATCGGGACTATTAGCGCTTTGCTTTAATTACTTATTTGGATTTGCCTCACTGGTACTGGTAGTATCGGGCGCAGGGGCCGGAGCGGCGGCTGGTTGGTCCAGGGCGGTCAATTTAGCTTTAGCTTCGTCTACCAGTTCTTTAATGGTGGCATTTTCGATAATAGAATTAAGGGTGGCTTTGGCCTGGAAGGTTTCTTTCTGAGCCACATAATTGTCGGCGATCAGCAAAAACGATTTTACCAGCCAGTAGTCGTAATTAGCAAAGTTGGCGCTTACTTTCTGAGCTGCCTCCAGCGACTCTTTGTATTTGTTTTGCTTATAATATATTTCGGCGATAGCGTACTGGGCTTCAGCGCCGTTTACATCGGTAGCCGAAGTAGCCGTAGCCGTAAATTGTTTCAGGGCCTCATCTAGATTGCCCTGCGCATAAGTTGCCTTGGCCTTAAACAGGAGCGCCGAGTTATAAGCATTCAGGGCTGCATTTCCTTCGGCAATTAACTGATCGGCAACCTTGGTGGTATTAGCATAATCGTTCAGCAAAAAGTAGCTTCGCATCATACCCATTAAAGCATTCGCTTGCTCCCGCTTGTTGGCCGGCGTTTCGCTGAGGCGGCTATAATATTTAATCGCTTCGGCGTAGTTTTTACCCTCAAACTCCAGTTCTGCGGTCCTTTGCAACGCCCGGTTCATGTACTCGGTTTGGTTATCGGCCACTACTTGTCTAAACTGCACCAGGGCCTGATCCTTTTTGTTTGATTTCAGGTAAGCGTCCGCCAGGAAATATTTGGCATCGCCGGCAAAAGTGGTGTTGGGGTAAGCTTTTATATAAGCTTCGAGCTTGGTAATAGCTTGGGCATATTTTTCGTTGAAGTACAAGGTTTTAGCTGCCTCAAACTCAATACTTTCCAGGGCATTGCTTTGTGGGTTAGCCGCCCGGAAACGGGCAATATACGGCTCTACGCCTTCGCTCTGGTTATTGGCCGCCATGGTTTCCTGCAAACTCAGTAAAGCATTGGATGCAATTTTAGAGGAAGGATATTCATCCAAAACCCGTTTAAAATCCGCAATAGCTTCGTTTGGCTTCTTTAAGTTATTATAAGCCAGGCCTCTTTTTTGCAGGGCAAAAGGTACCAAACGGCTGGCAGAACGGTTCACAATTAAATCAGAAAAGCCCGATATAGCGGTAGCATAACTGCCGGCTTCAAAATCAAGGATGGCTTTCTGGTAAATTCCTTCGTCGGCGTATTGCGATTTAGGATATTGTGCTAGCAAAGTACGTAAGCTCTGGTCGGCTTCTTCGCGCCGGCCGGTAAGGCCAAATATTACACCCCGCTGAAAGTAAGCGTAGTCGCGGTCTTGAGCGTTCTGAGCAATGGCCTGATCGTACAGTTTCAGGGCCTGCGGGTAATTTTTGGCAATGTAATAACAGTCGGCCAGCCGGATGAGCGCATCATTCAGGTAAGCCGGGTTGCTTTTGGCCTCGCTGTCGGAAATGTAGGCGTTAAAATGCGTCTGGGCTTTATCGTATTGTTTGGTATTGTAATAAGCGTAGCCAATGCCGTAACGGGTCTTTGGGTAATATTCGGTTTTATTCGCCTTAGCGGTCCGGAAAACGGCGCCGTAACTGTTAATGGCATCGTTATACCGTTGCGCAATCGAGTAAGCTTCGCCTTTCAGGAAATGACTGGCTGCTTTTAATTCATTGTCGTAAGGAAATTGCAGCGATTTATCAAGCATTTGTACCGCTTCCTGAAAACGGCTGTCGTTAAACAATTTTACACCCTGGTAATAGGTAACCCGCTGGTAGGTCTGGTTAATACGTTCGCTGCGGTTACTTAGGCTTTCGATGTGCCGGATGGCTTCGGCGTAGTTATTCGAGTTCAGGTACGATTCGCTTAAAATATCGTCGGCTTCGGAAGCAAATTTTGACTTGGGGAATTTTTTGTTAAACTCCGCCATGGCATTAATCACTTCACTGAAATTGCCGGTTTCGTAATTAAGCTGGGCGTATTTAATATAAGAAGCTTCGGTAATTTGTTTGTCAAACTCCTGGCGGCGGGCCTGGTCAAAAGCCGTTAGGGCAAACTGCGGATTTTTCTCTTTCAGGTAACTTAAACCCAAATGGTAGGCGGCATTCTGCCCTAAAGCATTTTTTTGCAAGGCCACATTCTTCAGGTAAGTAATAGCGTTTTTATAATCGTCTACTTTGTAATAAGAAAAACCAATTTTATACTCCAGGTTATCTTCAATAGTGCGTTTGCCTTTCACATACTCGTTAAAATACCGGTTGGCATTCTTGTAATCGCCCTGCTGAAAATAAGCATCTCCTACCAAAGCCCGGATTTCGTCGGCATTTTGTGGCAGCGGATTACTTTTTAACACGCGTTCCCCGTACGAAACTACTTCTTTCAGATCACCTTCCTTGTAAGAAATTTCGGTGAGCATGTACGGCACAATCTGCTTGTATGCTTCATTTTTTTCCGCCTCGCGTAAATCTTTTTTGGCACTGGCGTAATCACCGTCGCGGTAGGCTATATAACCGGCATAATAATTAGCGGCATAAACAAAACCGTGGTCGCCAGTTTTACTCCGATCGAAAAGCGGTTTGGCCTTTTTAAAATCTTTCTGGGCAAAATATGCATAGCCCAGCTTAAACTCCGCTTCTTTGGCTTGCTTGTTATCCAGTTTATTCGTGGGTACTTTTTCTAAATATTCTACGGCCTTGTTGTAATTCTTTTTATTAAAGTAAAAAAGACCAAGTTCGTAGTAAGCCAGCGACGCTTTAGGGTGGGCCGGGTAAGCACTGGCAAAATCCAGGATTAGATTTTCGGCATTGTTATGCAATAAATACAGGCCACTTACCGCATAATAATATTGGGCATCGGCAGCCTGGGCATCGTCTTGCTGCAAGCTTACGTATTTGGCAAAAGCCTGCTGCGCTGCCCCGTACAACTGCCGATCGAATAATTCCAACCCTTCCTGATAAAAACGTTCTTTCGAAGTAAATGCTTGCTGGTGTTGGGCTTCTGCCCAATGAGCGCCGCTTACCAAAGCCGATGTAATGATTATCTTGTGGAATTTATTCATACCAATTGTCTTGACCGGTGTGCTTCCGGAACTTCTGAGTCGTCAAAAATAATAAAAAATAGGTTGCGGGAAAGCAGTTTTTAACCGGAAGTTTGGAACCGGAAGAAATTTTAATAGGAGTTCTTTCCTCTGGTTAAGGTCTAAACCGGGTGTTGCTACATAACGCCCCCGCCAGGTTAAATATTGGTTTAAACCGCTAAAACTTCTTCCGGAATCGGGTGCAGAATTTTAAAAACCAATTCCCGCAAAATTTCGCCGTCGCCCATGTTGCCGCCCTCGATGCCTTTCGATTGCAGATCGGCCTGCCGGATAAAATGAATAATTTGCACCGTGCGGCCATAATTAAACAGGCGCATGGCCTGCACATATTCTTTTACCAAAAAACTGCGGTTACCCAAACTCTTGCTAATGGCACTTTCAGATTTATCGGGCGATGCGTGCAGGCAAAGGAGTTTCGTAAAAAAAGAGAACAGCAAGGTAATATTGGGAATCAGGGGATTATTCTTCGGGTTGGCTTCGAAATAATTAACAATCCGGTTAGCCTTTAGCACATCCTGGTTAATCAGGGCCGTTTGGAGCTCAAAAATATTGTAATCTTTGCTGATGCCTACATTTTCCTGCACCAGGTTTTCCGAAATGGTTTGCCCTTCTTTCAGGTTAATGGCGAGTTTGTCTATTTCGTTGGCAAGCCGCGAAATATCGGCCCCAATGTACTCGCTCAAAAGCATCGTAGCCTTGGGATTAATCTGCAGGCCTTTGTTTTTGATATAACTGTTAATCCAGGCGGGTACCTGGTTATCGTACAGTTTTTTGGTGGTGAGGAGTACGGCGTGTTTGTTTACGGTTTTGGCAAATGCTTTGCGGCCGTCCAGTACTTTATGTTTATAACAAAATACCAGTACGGTGCTGGGCAATGGGTTCTGAAAATAAGCTTCCAGTTGCTTTATACCCGATTCTTTGTCGATATCGGCTGTAGCCTGGGCCTCTTTTACAATCACTACCTGCCGTTCGGCCATCATGGGGTAGCGCTTAGCCTGCAGCAGAATAGTAGCAATATCTACGTCTTTGCCGTACAAAACCACCTGGTTAAAACCTTTTTCGCTTTCCGATAAAACCTTTTCTTCGATAAAATTCGCGATTAAATCAATATAATAAGGTTCTTCGCCCTGCAAGAAGTAAATCGGTGCGTATTGTTTATTCCTTAATTTTACTAAAATTTCGTCGGCAGTCATAAAACAAAAATACGGTAGTAAACCCGAAGGAACAAGGAAAGCAGGTATTCGATTTGACCTACCTGGATATTAAATAGGATAACCGGTCAATCGTCCTAAACAGCAGTTTTTCCTTTTGTTGGTTGAGCCCATTCAAAATTCAGACCAAAAATAGCTTGCCGGAAAGGTTAAAATTTTGCTCCCGAGCGCTACTACCGGGCTTTTACGCTTGCAATTATATAATACAGCTTGATTTTTCCCATATCTTTGCACCGCTAAAAATAGCTGGTTATTAAACCACTACCGCTAATTACATACCATGAACCTGATTGAAGAATTAAGATGGCGGGGCATGCTGCACGATTTCATGCCCGGCACCGAAGAACAACTAGCTTCCGGCATGACGACCGGTTATATTGGCTTTGACCCTACAGCCCACTCTTTACATATTGGCAACCTGGCCACCATTATGCTTTTGGTGCATTTGCAACGGGCCGGTCATAAACCTATTGCCTTAGTAGGCGGCGCTACCGGCATGATTGGCGACCCTTCTTTTAAAGCTTCGGAACGCAGCATGCTTTCGGAAGAAACGTTGCAATTTAACCAGGCGGGCATTCAAAAACAGTTAGAAAAATTTCTGGATTTTGACTGCGGCGCCAACTCGGCCGAAGTGGTAAATAACTACGATTGGATGAAGGATTTCTCCTTTTTAGGCTTTTTGCGGGAAGTAGGCAAACACCTGACGGTGAATTACATGATTAAAAAAGATGCCGTGCAAAAACGCCTGAATGTAAGCGAAGAAGGAGAAGGCCGCGCCGAAGGTATTTCGTTCACCGAGTTCTCGTATCAGTTGCTGCAAGGCTATGATTTTTACCATTTGTACAAGCATAAAAACGTGCTGCTGCAAATGGGAGCCTCCGACCAATGGGGCAATATAACTACCGGTACTGAGTTAATCCGGCGAATAGACGGTGGTAAAGCCTTTGCCTTAGTAGGGAAGCTGGTTACCAAGTCTGATGGTACTAAGTTTGGTAAATCTGAAGGCGGCAATGTGTGGCTCGACCCGAACTTAACTTCGCCGTACCAGTTTTACCAGTTCTGGCTGAACCTGGCCGATGACGAAGCAAAAAAGCTGATTAAAGTTTACACCCTTTTACCCCAAGAAGAAATTGAAGGCTTAATAAGCCAGCACGACGAAGCGCCGCATTTGCGCACTTTGCAAAAAGCCTTGGCCAAAGAAGTAACTACCCGCGTGCATTCCGCCGAAGATTACATGGCCGCTGTAGAGGCATCCGAAATATTGTTTGGTAAAGGCGATATTAATGCCTTGAAGAAATTATCGGAAGACTTATTGCTAACGGTTTTTGAAGGCGTACCTCTGGTTTCGGTTTCCCGGTCAGATTTTGAATCGGCGGCTACTGTACCGGATTTATTAGCGGACGCTACCCAGCAGCAGGTTTTTGAATCGAAAGGCGAAGCCAAGCGCATGATCCAGAATGGTGGGGTAAACATTAACCGGCAAAAAGTAAGTTTATTCGATGCCGGCAATGGCTTTGAGTTACTGCACAATAAATATTTGGTGGTACAGAAAGGCAAGAAAAATTATTACCTACTGGCGGTAACTGAATAGTAGCAGAGAACTTGTTTAGTTGTTTAAGTAAAGTAAACCGCTGCCCTTGCTAGTTTATAATCCAGCAAGGGTGCTGCGTAGCTTAAAATTAGTGGTGATAACACTACCAATAGCACTCGTTCTTGCTCAAAACAGCTTCATAATTTAAATATGTCAGGTTTACAATCTGCCATATTAATATTAATAAGGAGGTTAATTTAAGAATTACCAGAACAGTTTATTAGGGCAAGCCCCCTACTGGCTATAAATAAAAAAAGTGACCTTCCTGGTCACCTTTTTTGTTTGTGTTCAGCGTTAATTAAGGTTGGCTTACTTTTTGGCTTTGCTTGCTTTAGCTGCGTCTTCGTTGGCAGTGTTATTTTTCATATCCTGCACCTCTTTCCGAAGGTCTTGCGCTAAATTCTTCAGGTCTTGCATACCTTTACGAACACGCGTACCTGCTGCGGAATTGCCCTTCTCATAGAACTTTTCGAAATCCGCTTCCAGCGACATTACTAAATCTCTTACTTTACTGAACTTGTTCATTGTTTTTTGTTATGTGTGTGGAACATGTATTTGATCGCTCTAATATAGTAAAAATTGAATTAGAAGCAAAAAAAACAGCTTTTTTTACTATTTAAAGTCGATCTGGGTAATATTTCTTTTACGAAACAGCCGGTATTGCAGTTTGTTTAGAATATTGTCCCTGTTCCAGCTTCTGCGCAATCTTCTCGAAAGCGCTGATTGTTTCTTCCACGTCGGCTAAAGTATGCGCGGCAGTAGGAATTAACCGGAGCATGATAACATCTTTTGGCACTACCGGGTACACCACAATAGAACAGAAAATACTAAAGTTTTCGCGTAAATCCAAAGTAAGGGCAGTAGCATCCGGTATCTGTCCTTTTAAAACAACCGGTGTTACGCACGATTGCGTGGTACCAATATTAAAACCACGGCTCCGCAAGCCATTTTGCAGCGCGTAAGTAATTTCCCATAGCTTATCTTTTAACTGTGGCTGGGTACGCAATAACTCCAACCGCTTTAAAGCGCCAATTACCAGTGGCATAGGCAACGATTTGGCAAATATCTGCGAGCGCATGTTGTAGCGCAAATATTCGATAACCTGCTCCGGACCGGCCACGAACGCGCCGATACTGGCCATGGATTTGGCAAAGGTAGAGAAATAAACATCAATGCCGTCCTGCACCTCAAAATGCTCGCCGGTTCCGGCACCGGTTTTACCCTGGGTACCAAATCCGTGGGCATCATCAATAAATAGCCGGAATTTATATTTTTCTTTTAAAGCCACAATTGCCGGCAAGTTCCCCAGGTTTCCCGACATACCGAATACCCCTTCGGTAATTACGAGAATGGCACCACCGGTTTCGTTTACCATGCGGGTTGCCCGCTGCAGCTGCTTTTCCAGGTTATCCATGTTGTTATGGGCGTATACAAAACGCTTACCCTGGTGCAGCCGCACACCATCGATGATACAGGCGTGTGATTCTGCATCGTAAACGATAACATCGTGCCGGTCTACCAGGGCATCAATAATCGAAACAACCCCCTGGTAACCAAAATTTAAAAGTAACGCGTCTTCTTTCTGCACAAAATCAGCCAATTCAGACTCCAGTAATTCGTGCTGTGTACTATTACCCGACATAATCCGGGCTCCCATCGGCGTAGCCATACCCCACTCAGCAGCGGCTTCGGCATCTACTTTTCGCACTTCCGGATGGTTTGCCAAACCTAAATAATTATTTAAACTCCAGGTTAGCACTTCTTTTCCCCGGAAAGTCATGCGGGGATTAATTTCTCCTTCCAACTTCGGGAAAGTAAAGTAACCATGAGCGTAATGCGAATGGCTTCCTAGAGGGCCACGGTTAGCAAGTAATTTTTCGAATAAATCCACTATCTCAATTTTTTTATAAAAAATCAATTAAATAAAGTTCAGTCTATTAACCTTAAACTGAACCCTTTTGGTGGGCACAAATTTATAGTTTTATCTTTTCATATCCAATGTTGCCGCCCGGCCTTTTAACGTTATTTTAAGAGGCTCCTATTTTTATATTAGCGGGTAATACTGTTTCTTTGAGTTGCGGTAAGGTAATTCGATTATGAATAAAATCAGAAAAATATTAGTGGCCAACCGGGGCGAAATTGCCTTACGCGTTATGCGCTCGGCCAAAGAAATGGGCATTAAAACAGTGGCCATTTACAGCGAGGCCGACCGGAACGCGCTGCATGTGCGTTATGCCGATGAAGCCGTTTGTGTTGGAGGGCCGAAGTCCGCTGATTCTTACCTGAAAATTGATACTATTCTGGAGGTTTGTAAAAAGCTAGCAGTAGATGCTGTTCATCCGGGTTATGGCTTTTTATCGGAAAATGCTGCCTTTGCCCAAGCTGCCGCCGCCGCTGGTATTATATTTATTGGTC
Organism: Adhaeribacter aerolatus; assembly: GCF_007991635.1. Lineage (GTDB taxonomy): Bacteria > Bacteroidota > Bacteroidia > Cytophagales > Hymenobacteraceae > Adhaeribacter > Adhaeribacter aerolatus. The sequence continues at coordinate 71,789 of NZ_BJYS01000007.1, forward strand.
CCGAGCCTGAATCTATAAGTTTAATGGGTAGTAAGCTGGCAGCTAAAGCTGCGGTGGCCAACTATAATATTCCGATGGTACCGGGTACCGACCAAGCCATCACGGATATTGCCGAAGCTAAAAATATTGCCGAAAGAGTTGGGTTCCCTATTTTAATTAAGGCCAGTGCCGGCGGGGGGGGTAAAGGTATGCGCGTGGTGGAAGAAGCAGGTGCCTTCGAAGAACAAATGCAGTTGGCCGTTAACGAAGCTGTTTCGGCTTTTGGCGATGGCGCTGTTTTTATTGAAAAATATATTGGTTCGCCGCGGCACATCGAAATACAAGTGCTGGGCGATACCCACGGTAATATTGTGCATCTGTTTGAACGCGAATGTTCTATCCAGCGCCGCCACCAGAAAGTAATTGAAGAAGCGCCATCGGCGGTACTAACCCCGGCCTTGCGGGCGCAAATGGGACAATGTGCCGTAGCGGTAGCCCGGGCCTGTAATTACGTGGGGGCCGGTACCGTAGAATTTTTATTAGATGAAAATCTTCAATTCTACTTCCTGGAAATGAACACCCGGCTGCAGGTAGAGCATCCCGTAACCGAACTGATAACCGGATTGGATTTGGTAAAGGAGCAAATTAAAATTGCGCAGGGCGAGCCTTTGTCTTTTAAACAGGAAGATTTAGAAATATCGGGTCATGCATTGGAGCTACGGGTGTACGCCGAAGACCCGCTGAATAATTTTTTACCGGATATTGGCCGGTTAACCACTTACAAAAGGCCGCAGGGTTTAGGCGTGCGGGTAGATGACGGCTTTGAAGAAGGAATGGAAGTACCTATTTATTACGACCCGATGATTGCCAAATTAATTACCTACGGGCAAACCCGGGCAGAAGCCATCGACCGCATGATTCGGGCGATAGCAGAATACCAGATTACCGGGGTGCAAACCACCTTGACTTTCGGGAAGTTTGTAATGGAGCACGAAGCTTTCCGCTCCGGAAACTTCGATACCAAATTTATTCAGAATTATTTTGGGCCAGAAAGTTTAATTCCTACCCCAGCACCCGAAGCTGAACAGGTTGCTGCTGTATTAGCTGCTTTTATTTACGAGCAAGCCCGGCCGCAAACAGCCGCATCCGGCACAATCTCCAATCATCCAACTGAATCTAACTGGAAAAAGAACCGATCTTCTTAAATTAAATCAAATAAATTCCGGACACCTAATTGGCGTTCTTTGGTAAAACCTTCGCCGAAAACAACACCAATGGCATGCCCCATTTCGCGGGCCCTGGCTTCTACAAATTTTAAGAAGTTGGGATCCGAAATATAGGTGTTGGGAGTCGTGTTTTGCGGATCGTAAAACTGGGATTTAAAGGCCTTAATGGTTTCCAGTTTTTCTTCCCAGTAGTCGGTAATATCTACCACAAAATCCGGCTGAATATAACGGTCCTGGATATAATGGTAAACAGCTTTAGGACGCCAGGCTTCCTGCTCCTGCTCAGTTTCATCAGTAGTTTTAACTTGTTTTAAACCAGCCAGAAAACAGGCTTCTGAAGCAAATGCGGAACCGCGGCCATGGTCGGGGTGCCGGTCGTGAACGGCATTGGCAATAACAATTTCGGGTTTAAACTGCCGCACTACTTTTACCGCCGCCAGTAACTGGTCTTTCTCGCTCCGGAAAAAACCGTCAGCCAAACCTAAATTTACCCGAACGTGTAAACCCAGTAATTTAGAGGCCGCTTCAGATTCCTGTGCCCTGATTTCGGGCGTTCCGCGGGTACCTAACTCACCTTGGGTAATATCGGCCACACCTACTTTTTTGCCTTGGCGAATATGCGAAATAATAGTGCCGGCACAACCTAATTCCACATCGTCGGGGTGCGAGGCAAAAGCCAGAATATCTAATTTCATAATATTATTTTATACGAATACTGCGCCCGGGGCGAAGCGTGGTACGACTGGAAATGCCGTTTAAACGGGTAAGCTGCGACACAGAAACGCCATACCGTTTGGCAATGCCACTCAGGGTATCGCCGCTCCGGATTTTGTGACTGACTACCCTCCTGGCCGAACTGGCCCGGCTGCGACTGGACGAGCGCTTGGTTTGGTTATAATAATTAAACAAAGCGGCCGAAATTTTAAATTCTTCGGACATCAGAGCGTAATCCGGAAAATCATAAACGCGTTCCGGGTCTAAGGGGTTTCCCTGATAACGTACTTCAAAATGCAAATGAGGCCCGGTGCTACGACCCGTACTTCCTCCCCATCCTATCAGTTCGCCGGCTTTTACGTATTGGCCTGTTTTTACAATAGCTTGTTTCAGATGTCCGTACAAGGTTTCCAAGCCGTTATAATGCCGTACCACCAGGTAATTTCCGTAGCCGCTGCCATCCCATTTCGAAATTCGCACCACCCCATCGAAAACTGCCCGTACCGAATCGCCAGTATCCAAATCCAGGTCGGTACCATAATGCCATCGGTAACCCCGAAATCCGAAATCCGATGTAACGGGCGTTTGGATTAGGGGCATTTTGCTGTACCGCTTGTTAGCTGCATCTACTAGCTTTAACGGAATTTCTTCTTTTATCTGGCGACCGTCCATTTGATAGGGGTTAATGTTTTTGGTATCCCAAATGTAATAATAACCTGCCACTTTAATCCAGGTGCTATCTACCAGCACTTCTTCCGACATTTCCACAATGCTCTGCTGGCCCAGGTCCAGCGAGGATGTATCTTCGTTAACAATCGAAAGTTTTTTAGCGGGGTTAAAAGGAACAGATTTACCGGCATCAGATTTATCATCCGGATAATCCTCGTACTTAATTAAAACCGTTGTGTCCGGACGCACATATTTAATCTGCGGCGACTTTGGTTTAAAGAAATCTTTTGATTTGGATTTATTATTATTTTTTCGTTGGGCGTAGCCGGGCAGGATACTTACCAACATAAATATAAGTAGAAGAAAAAAATGTATTTTAAGTTTATTCAATAACATTAGCCTTTAAATTTAGCTGCCTGTGGCTTGCATTTTAACAAATCAGGCATAGTTTTATTAACCACAGGCAGCTATTTTTATTTTATTATATTAATTCTGAATCTACTTAAAACAGCTTTAGGTATATCTAGTGGATTTCATTTGCCACCAGGTAGCGTTCAGCATCAAGTGCGGCCATACAACCGGTTCCGGCGGCTGTAACCGCCTGGCGATATTCATTGTCCTGCACATCGCCGCAGGCAAAAACACCGTCTATATTGGTTTTGGTTGAGCCCGGAATAGTACGCAGGTAACCTTGTTCATCGTGGTTAATATAATCCAGGAATATATTGGAGTTAGGCTCGTGCCCAATGGCTACAAAGAAACCCGAAACCGGTATTTCGGTTAATTCCCCGGTAATCGTATTTTTTAAACGTACCCCTTCCACGGCCTGCTCTCCCAGAATTTCATCGGTAACTGAGTTCCAGATTATTTCAATTTTGGGATTATTTTTTACCCGGCGCTGCATAATTTGGGAAGCCCGCATTTCGTCGCGGCGGATAATCATGTATACTTTCGAGCATAAATTAGCGAGGTAGGTAGCTTCTTCGCAGGCAGTATCGCCCGCTCCTACAATGGCAACTTCCTGTCCGCGGTAAAAAAAGCCATCGCAAACCGCACAAGCCGAAACCCCGTTGCCATTTAAACGTGCTTCCGAGTCCAGGCCCAGCCATTTGGCCGAAGCGCCGGTTGCAATAACAACGGTGTGAGCAGCCAGAGTCAGGTTGTCGTCGATGGTTACTTTCAGGGGCTTACTCGAAAAATCAACTCCAGTGGCAATGCCGTACCGGATATCCGTGCCAAACCGGGCCGCCTGGGCTTTAAAGTCTTCCATCATTTGCGGGCCGTTTATGCCTTGCGGATAACCCGGATAATTTTCAACATCGTTGGTGATGGTAAGCTGCCCACCGGGTTGTAAACCCTGGTACATTACTGGTTGTAAACCGGCGCGGGCCGCATAAATAGCGGCGGTATAACCTGCCGGTCCGGAACCAATAATTAAACATTTAATTATTTCAGAATCCATTACTTTCTCTAAGCAAATTTTGTGGCTGCAATATTACAAAATATTCTGCAGCTAATTTCACTACTACCAAAGCAGAACCTTAAAATGAGCCGGATTAGAACAGGTGCTTTTGCGGTAAAGTGGGGGTTTGATAAGAACTTAAAAACAAAAAGCCTTAACTTGGTTGGTTAAGGCTTTTTGTTTTAAATATTAACCTAAATATGGTTTCAGGGCTTTGCTACGCGAAGTATGACGTAAGCGCCGGATAGCTTTTTCTTTAATCTGCCGAACCCGCTCGCGGGTCAGGTTAAACTTTTCGCCAATTTCTTCCAGGGTTAAAGAGTGTTCCCCATTCAAACCAAAGTAAAGGGTAATCACATCGGCTTCGCGCTTGGTTAAAGTAGATAAGGCCCGTTGCACTTCTTTGCGCAAAGAGTCGTTCATCAGACCGGTATCCGGCGATTCTTCATCTTCGTTCTCCAGCACATCTAACAACCTGTTTTCTTCTCCCTGCACAAACGGCGCATCTACCGATACGTGGCGGCCGGAAATTTTTAGGGTATCAACTACTTCAGAAGTGGTTAATTCCAGTACTTCTGCAATTTCTTCCGGAGAGGGCTCGCGTTCGAACTTCTGCTCCAGTTCTGAGAATGATTTGGAGATTTTATTTAAAGAACCTACCCGGTTTAAAGGCAAACGCACAATCCGCGACTGCTCGGCCAAAGCCTGCAGAATAGACTGACGAATCCACCAAACAGCGTAGGAAATAAATTTAAAACCACGGGTTTCGTCAAAGCGTTTGGCGGCTTTAATCAAACCCAAATTACCTTCGTTAATTAAATCCCCTAAAGACAGACCCTGGTTCTGATATTGTTTGGCTACCGAAACCACAAAGCGAAGGTTGGCTTTCGTTAACTTTTCTAACGCAAACTGATCACCTTCTTTAATGCGCTGGGCTAACGTTACTTCTTCGTCCGGAGTAAGCAAATCAACCTTTCCAATCTCCTGTAAATATTTATCAAGCGACTGGCTTTCGCGGTTGGTTATTTGTTTACTTATTTTAAGCTGTCTCATTAGAGTATTGTCTAAATAATTTAATTTTTTAATTAGTTAAGATCTTTCAGTTACAATTATTGGCCCTTTAATATTTACCAGGGAGGTTCAATGCACCTCCCTGATTAATGATTTAAAGCTTTTCTGATTGTTAGGTTCTGCTTCTATTTGGTAGTGTGCAGATATCTTATTTGTAACTGAATTTATACTAAAATTAGTTCGCCGAAGCGCAGCTTATTTTTTATCGCTCACATTTTCGGGTTTTGGTAACAGAGCTTTCCGAGACAGTTTGAATTTGCCGGTTTTCTTATCTACATCCATCAGCTTCACTTTAATCTCTTCGCCAATCTCCAATACGCCTTCCAGGCTTTCTAAACGCTCCCATTTCACTTCCGAAATGTGCAGCAAACCATCTTTACCGGCCATAAACTCCACAAAGGCTCCGTAAGGCTGAATAGATTTAACCTTTCCTACGTAAACCTCTCCTATTTCGGGCACGGCTACAATGGCTTTAATTTTACGTACGGCTTCTTGCATGGCTTCCTGGTTCACCGCGAAGATATTAACGTAGCCTTTTTCGTTCTTCTCTTCAATCTGGATAGTTGCACCAGTATCTTTCTGAATCTGCTGAATTACTTTACCGCCTGGCCCAATAATAGCGCCGATAAATTCTTTTTCAATAATAATATTCTGCGAACGTGGCGTATGCGGTTTGTAATCCGCATTAGGCTGCGTAATGGTTTTTTCCATTTCGCCGAGGATGTGCAAGCGGCCTTGTTTGGCCTGGCTTAAAGCCTGTGACAAAACATCATTGCTTAAGCTCAGCACTTTAATATCCATCTGGCAAGCTGTTATACCTTGTTTGGTACCAGCCACTTTAAAATCCATATCACCTAAGTGGTCTTCATCACCTAAAATATCAGACAACACAGCAAACTTACCGGTTTCGGTATCGGTAATTAAACCCATGGCAATACCCGCTACTGCACCTTTAACCTGCACCCCGGCATCCATCAGCGCCAAACTACCGGCACAAACTGTAGCCATCGAGGAAGAACCGTTTGATTCCAGGATATCCGATACAATCCGGATGGTATAAGGATTTTCTTCTTCACCAGGTAATACTTTCCGCAAGGCGCGCATGGCCAGGTTACCGTGGCCTACCTCCCGCCGGCCGGGGCCGCGGTTTGGTTTTACTTCGCCGGTAGAGAAAGCCGGGAAATTATAGTGTAAGATAAATTTATTATAACCCGAGAACATGGCTCCGTCGATCATTTGCTCATCGAGTTTGGTACCCAACGTAACCGTGGTTAACGACTGGGTTTCGCCGCGGGTAAATACCGCCGATCCGTGGGTAGATGGCAAATAATTCACTTCTGACCAAATCGGGCGGATTTCGTCTAACTGACGTCCGTCTAACCGTAGCCGTTCATTTAAAACAACGTTCCGTACAGCTGCTTTTTCGGCGTCGTGGTAATATTTAGATATTAATTCTTCGTCTACTTCCTGTTCGGCCGGCAAAGAATCAACAAACTCTTTTTTAATGGCACCAAAAGCTTTTTTACGTTCGGCTTTCACCGGGTTGGCACTGGAAGCTACCTGGTAAGCTTTATCGTATACGGCCTTAAATATTTGGTCTTTCAAGGAGTCATCGTGGGTTTCGTGCGAATATTCCCGCTTCTCGGTAGCGCCAGCTTCCTGGGCAAACTCAATCTGAGCCTGACACTGGTCTTTGATAGCTTCGTGGGCAAACTGAATGGCGGACAGCATTTCTTCTTCCGACACCTCGTTCATTTCACCTTCTACCATAGCTACCCCTTCCATGGAGCCACCTACAATCATGTCGATATCAGCCCGGCCTAAATCGGTTAAGGTCGGGTTAATTATAAACTGACCATCGATGCGGGCAACCCGTACTTCCGAAATGGGACCATTAAATGGAATATCGGAAACCGAGATAGCAGCCGAAGCGGCTAAACCGGCCAGGGCATCCGGCAATACTTCCGTATCGGCCGAGATAAGACTGATTAATACTTGCGTTTCGGCATGGTAATCATCCGGGAAAGTAGGACGCAACACCCGGTCAACCAAGCGGCTGATCAGGATTTCGTAATCTGATAAACGCGCCTCTCTTTTTAGAAAGCCACCCGGAATTTTACCGGAGGAAGCAAATTTCTCCTGATAATCTACCGACAGAGGCAGAAAGTCGACGCCGGCGCGGGCCTCTTTAGCCGAAACAACGGTAGCCAGCAACATGGTATTACCCATTCTTACCACTACGGCACCATCGGCCTGTTTCGCCAGTTTTCCGGTTTCGAGGGTAATTTCCCTTCCGTCGGCCAGGCGTATAGTTTTATTTATAACTTTATAAGACATCTATTTTAAAACATTAAAAAGCAGGCATAAGCCTGCATAAGATCTGTAATAAGAAAAAGAAATAGGTATAAAAATATTAGGGAACCCTTTTATGAATTCCCTAATAGTTTATTATTTTCTTATACCTAACTCACTGATAATGGCGCGGTATCTTGCGATATCAGTTTTTGATAAGTAGTTTAAAAGTCTTCTTCTTTTACCTACCAGTTTCAGCAAACCTAACCGGGTAGAAAAATCCTTCTGATTAGATTTTAAGTGCTCTGTCAGGTGGATTATACGATGGGTAAACAGACCGATTTGCGATTCAGGAGAACCAGTATCGGTTTTAGACTTACTTAAACTGTTTTTTTCAAAAATTTCTTGTTTCGCTTCAGTTGTTAATTTCATCGGGGTATTTATACTTATCAATCTATTTCCGAGTATATTTTTTTATATAAGGCGCAAAGTTACAAAATTGTTTCCTTTATCGGAAATTTTTTCCTAAACTTTCCTAATGCTACATTTTATTTTTCTTTAGCCGCAGGCTTAGCTTCCGCCAGAAATCAAGTTCGAGCAAATTAGAGTCGTTGCGAGCCTGGTACAGGAAAAATAAGCCAACCGGCAATAATATAAAATTAGCCGCCCACATCCCGGCCGGTACAATCACCAGGCCTTCGCGCCCCCATTTTTCGCCCAAAATGGTGAGCACGTAATAAATAATAAAAAATATAATAGAAATAATAACGGGCATTCCCAAGCCACCTTTTTTTATAATGGCGCCCAGCGGGGCACCTATTAAAAACATAATTAAACAGGCTGCCGATTGGGTGTACTTTTTGTAAATTTCAATTTCGTAGTTGTTGGCCTCGCGATAAGCAACCTTGCGTTTATCGGCTGCCGTAGTAGTAAAGCTGCGAATATTACGGGCCTTATTGGCCGCCGCCGAATAAATATCGCGGGTAACAGGCTCCAGTTTGCGTTTAGTTACTTTTGCCACCTTGGGTTTAGTAGCCCGCCGGGCAGAATCTACGGGTAAATACGTATAATAAGGACTAATTTGTATCCCACTGGTTTCCTTATCTTTACTTAACTGGGTGCGGAGCGAATCGGTGACGTGCTGCAATTCTTTAATGTTCAGCATCATTTTGCTGCCTTTAAATAATTCTTCGCGGGTCCGGTCGAGGTTAAAAGAAGATAAGTTAAAAAGCAGTTTATTTGTTTCGAAGCGCTGCCGGAAAAAACCAGCCCCATTGTTGTTCGTCGCCGACATAGAACCTTGCTGCGCCCCTTCGGCAAACAACTGTCCATTAAATAAATCGAGCGCTAAATATTGCTCGTTAAATTTAGTGTACATCCGGCCGGAGTCGGCCAAGATAACGTTGGTATTGCCATTGGCATCAGAGTGATCGTATATCATTACACCTTTCAGCGTAGAACCATCATCATACTTTTTATCTACTTTAATGCTATACCCCGGAATACCGTTGTAGAATATTTTCTCCCGGATATCGAGCGAAGGTTTTTTTTGCCGGATATCCCAGAGCAAGCTGTAAGCTTTTAAATTGGCTTTCGGCACTATTTTTTCGTTAAAAAAGAAGGCGCCGACAGATAATAATAACGCGACAAAAAAAACCGGCCGCAAAATACGGAGCAGCGAAATACCGGAAGTTTTAATAGCCGTTAGTTCATGGTGCTCGCCCAGGTTCCCGAAAGTCATCAGCGACGAAAGCAAAACAGCCAGCGGCAAAGCTACGGGCACCATGTTTAAACTAAAGTAACCTAATAACTGAATAATTACCTGTATGCCTAAATCTTTGCCTACTAAATCGTCGAGGTATTTAAGCATGTACTGCGTGAGCAGAATAAATTCTACTACCGCAAACGTTAAAACAAAAGGACCTAAAAAAGATTTTAATATTAACTTATCTAATTTTTTCATGTAGGGTCGAAGCAATAAATATTCCTATTGCTTTCATAAATCCGTGCCGGATATTTTAAGCTATTTAATAACGAAATTTAGCCCCCAATAATTTCACGCAAACTCACAATCAGGCCATCCCACAACTCTTTCATCTCTTCCATATCTTCTTCGTCTGAATAATCTATTACCCGCAGGTACTGTTCCTGGGTTAGGTCACTGGTTTCTATGGTAAAATCCATATAACTCGCATCAGGCTCGTGTTTTTTATCATCGGTCAGAAAAACAAACCGCACCGATTTATTTAAGCGGTGGTTGGTCATTTCGGCGAAATGGTTCTGGTTATCCCAGATAAAGTTGAAGGTTTTGTCTTCGTTCACAATTACTTTGTCGCAAAACCATTGTTCCAAACCGGAAGCAGAACTTAAATAAGGGTAAATCATGCGGGGGGAGGCATTGATGATGCGTTCGCATACAAATTTATGCTTTTTCATAGCACAGAGGTTAGAGGGTAGAGTAGAAAAGATGCTCAAATAAAATCAATATTTTTTATTTTAAAAAAAGTTGTGTTTGTATGTACCTATTTATACATTTGCACTCCAATTACACGGCGGGGTAGCTCAGTTGGTTAGAGCACAGGATTCATAACCCTGAGGTCAGGGGTTCAAATCCCCTCCCCGCTACACAGCCTTAGGTTAACTGCCTAAGGCTTTTTTTGTTTTTTACAATATAGATATAATAAAATATCATAAAGAATATTTAACCTAAATAAAAAAAGCTTAGCGGGGGGCTAAGCTTTTTTTATTTATGCAATTAAGGCTATTTAACTTTTTCGATGATACCTTTAAAGGCAGCCGGATTGTTCATTGCCAAATCGGCTAATACTTTCCGGTTCAGGTTAATATTGGCTTTCTTTAAGCCGCCCATAAACTGAGAGTAAGATAAACCATATTCGCGCGCACCGGCGTTAATACGCTGGATCCACAAGCCACGGAAATCTCTTTTCTTGGCTTTGCGATCGCGGTAAGCATAAACTAAACCTTTTTCAACGGCATTCTTGGCAACGGTCCAAACATTCTTGCGACGTCCGAAATAACCCTTTGCCAGTTTCATGATGCGCTTTCTTTTTTGTCGGGCAGCTACGACATTGACTGATCTTGGCATTTTAACTTAATTTTTGGAGATTGGTGATTCCAGCGGAATTCTTTTTACCAGGCCCCGGGTGAAAAATAATTTTAGATGTTGAGCATGGCTCTTACGCGGTTCTCGTCAGCGGAGCTAACCAGGCCCACGTGCGTTAATGCTCTCTTCTGTTTGGTGGTTTTCTTGGTCAGGATGTGGCTCTTAAAAGCGTGTTTCCGCTTAATTTTGCCTGTACCTGTTAAAGAAAACCGCTTCTTTGCACCAGATTTAGTTTTAACTTTAGGCATTTTATAGAAATTTAGGTAATTGATTTAAACTTTTTTCCGGCCGAAATAATTCAAACCGTAATATTTTATTTCTTTGGCTTCGGTGTCAGGAACAAGAACATCCGTTTACCTTCCAGCTTCGGCAATTGCTCTACTTTTGCTACATCCTCCAGGGCCTGGGCAAATTTAAGTAACAACACCTCTCCTCTTTCTTTAAACACAATGGTCCGGCCAACAAAGTGCACATAAGCCTTTACTTTGGCGCCATCTTCTAAGAAAGCCCGGGCATGTTTTACTTTAAACTCGAAGTCATGATCATCGGTATTGGGGCCAAAGCGGATTTCTTTTGTTACCACTTTCTGCGTTTTGGCCTTCATTTCCCGCTGCTTCTTCTTCAAGTCGTACTTAAACTTGGAGTAATCAACAATACGACAAACCGGCGGTTCAGCTTTAGGCGATATTTCTACCAGATCGAGGTTTTGTTCCCGGGCAATGCGTAAAGCATCTTCCGTGGAATACACGCCGGTCTCTATATTCTCACCAACTAATCTTACCTGCCGGGCCAGAATCTTATTATTGATCTTGTAGGGTTCCTCTACCACCCCACGCTGCGGCATCCGTCTGTTAGTATTCGTATTGATAATTTTGCCTCCTTAAATAACGGTTTTTACAACTAAGGTGCGAATATCGCACTAATTCAGGTATTATGAAAAAATAATTCTAATTTTTGCTTAAAATATCTGATAACATTTCTTTAAAATTCTGAATAAATGCATCAACGGTTAAGTTGCCCATATCTCCTTCGCCGTGTTTCCGCACCGAAATAATATCGTTTTCCTGTTCTTTCTCGCCTACAATTATCATATAAGGCACTTTCTGAACTTCAGCATCCCGGATTTTCCGGCCGATTTTTTCGTCGCGGTTGTCAATAAAGCCCCGAATGTCTTCCTGCAATAAACGCTGGTAAACTTTTTCAGCGTACTCATGGTATTTTTCCGAAATAGGCAGAATGGCAAACTGTTCCGGGCTCAGCCAAAGAGGGAAATTGCCGGCACAATGCTCAATTAACACGGCCACAAAGCGCTCCAACGATCCAAACGGCGCCCGGTGAATCATCACCGGCCGTTGTTTGGTGTTATCCGGGGCGGTGTATTCCAGTTGGAAGCGTTCCGGTAAATTATAATCTACCTGTATGGTACCTAATTGCCACTTCCGGCCCAAGGCATCCTTTACCATAAAGTCGAGCTTTGGTCCGTAAAAAGCCGCCTCGCCTAATTCGGTTACGGTACGCAATCCTTTTTCGTGGGCTGCTTCTATAATAGCGCTTTCGGCTTTTTCCCAAGCTTCATCGGTACCAATATATTTCTGCTGATTTTCCGGGTCGCGCAAAGATATCTGGGCGGTATAATCTTCAAAGCCTAACACTTTAAATACATACAGCACCAAGTCAATAACCTTAATAAATTCTTCTTTCACCTGGTCGGGTCGGCAGAAAATATGTGCATCGTCCTGGGTAAAGCCGCGCACCCGGGTTAAACCGTGCAGCTCACCGCTTTGCTCGTAGCGGTAAACAGTCCCAAACTCGGCCAGCCGTAAAGGTAAATCGCGGTAAGACCGGGGCTTGGTTTTGTAAATCTCGCAGTGGTGCGGGCAGTTCATCGGTTTCAGCAGAAACTCCTCGCCTTCGTTCGGGGTGCGGATGGGCTGGAAAGAATCGGCGCCGTATTTTTCGTAATGCCCGGAGGTTACGTATAGTTCTTTGCTGCCAATGTGCGGCGTAACTACCTGCTGATAACCAGCCCGGGTTTGGGCTTTGCGCATAAAACTCTCCAGGCGTTCGCGCAGCATGGTGCCTTTGGGTAACCACAAGGGCAAGCCCATTCCAACTTTTTCGGAGAAAGCAAATAACTCCAGCTCTTTACCTAATTTGCGGTGGTCGCGGCGTTTGGCTTCTTCCAGGCGCTCCAGATATTCGGTTAATTCTTTCTGCTTCGGGAAAGTAATGGCGTAAACGCGGGTAAGCTGTTCGCGTTTTTCATCTCCGCGCCAGTAAGCGCCGGCTACGTTCATGAGTTTGGCCGCTTTTATAAACCCGGTATTCGGAATATGCGGTCCGCGGCACAGATCAACAAAATTGCCCTGCGAATAAAAAGTGATAGAACCATCTTCCAGCCCTTCGAGCAAATCCAGCTTATACTGGTCGCCTTTGGTTTTGAAATATTCGATGGCTTCGGCTTTAGGTACGGGCCGGCGAATATATTCGCTTTTGTTGCGGGCCAGCTCCAGCATTTTTTGTTCGATAGCCGGAAAATCATCCTGCGACAACTGCTTCCCGCCCAAATCTATGTCGTAGTAAAAGCCATTTTCGATGGCCGGACCAATACCGAATTTCACGCCGGGGTACAGCGCTTCCAGGGCCTCGGCCAGGAGGTGCGCCGATGAATGCCAGTAAGTAGCTTTGCCTTCAGTATCGTTCCAGGTGAGTAATTGCACCCTGGCATCTGCCTCGATGGGCCGGCTTAAATCCCAGACTTCATTATTTACTTTTACGGCTAATACATTGCGGGCCAACCCTTCGCTAATGCTGGCGGCTATTTCCATACCGGTAACACCCGGTTGGTACTGCCTCACCGAGTTATCTGGCAAAGTAATATTGATCATTTTTATTATATAAATTTAATAAATAGTGTCTTGTATGATATCATCCGGAATATAAATATCTGCCGGCATAATATTATTATAATTACGGGTTCTGCGCAGGCTGTCCCGCTCCGTCTTTTTTATGCCCCAAGTTGAACGACGTACCCCCCACATCGATTTAATATCGTTGGGTTTCCGCTGTAAAACCTGACTATAAACCGCTAAGGCTTCCTGATACCGGCCAGTTTTTTCATAGCTTTCGGCTAACATTTCCTGACCTTGCTCCAGGTTCCGCAGTCCGGTTTTTACCTTTTCCAGGTTAGCCGCCACGCCGGCATAATTCCTTTTCTTGTACTCCATTAAAGCTAACTGGTAGTTAGCCAGATATAAATCCGGGTCTAACTTTTGGGCCTGGGCAAAACTCACATAAGCGCTATCCGGTTTTTTCAGGCCTTTGTACCAAAGACCTTTCTGATACCATAAAAAGGCATTCGCCGGTTCTAAAATTTTTCCTTTTGCCAGGAAAACAGCGGCCTCCGGATAATTCTGCTGCGCGTTGTAGATACTCCCCAAATGCAAATAAGGATGCACAAACTCAGGTGCATTCCGGATGGCCCGCCGGTATAAAACCATGGCCGAAGCAGTATCGCCTAAAGCCGCCCGGGCTATGCCTTTATAAAATAGGCCGTACTCATTATCGGGTTCCTCGTCCAGCGCCAGATTTACTTTTTCTAGCGCTCCCTGGTAGTTCTTTTTCTTTATTAACAGTTCAGCTCCGAGTAAATACCCGTTAGCTTCTTTTAAACCAATTTTTTCAGCTTCCTCCACCCTGTTTAAGGCTTGGGTTATTCTGCCCATATCGCGCAAAATAACGGCCTCCCAGAAATAATAATCGGGTTGGTTGCTGTTAAATTTTATAGCCTGCTCTATATCGGCTAAAGCTTTATCGAGCTTTTTAGCCTGCCAGAAAAGTTTAGCCCGCTTGGCATATAAACCGGCATTATTCTGGTCCAGGTTTAAAGCCTCGTTTAAATCAGCTATTTTGATTTCGCTAACCCCGGTAAGCGCCTTGGTATTTACCATTGGGTCCTGGTTTATGACTTCGGTGGTGCATGCGCTTACGCTAAATAAATATGCTGTCAGCAGAAAGCCCGATATGCCACCTAAACCTTTCATAAACTATAATCCGGTGCTAAATTATTACTTATTCCGCTATAATCATAAATTATAGTAAAGTAGCCTCTTGAACTGCTTAATTTTTCACAGAAATACCCATTATGCTCACAATGGAAGGATTTACCTATCTGGCGCACCGGCCACGTTATTTCCTAAGCCAAGTCCTAGAATTTTAGTAGAAACAGGAAGGATTCATTTTTTTCTAAAACAGAGAATAATAAGGAACAGGAATTACCTTTAATCCAGGTGGTTTTGCTTTTCGGGAAGGTAGTTTGGGTCTTTCTGGTTAATACATAATTTAAGTCCGCACAATGTTTCAACCGCACCAATCCATTACTTCTAATAAATAGATCTGGGATAAATTTGCTTAAATTATTACTGAAAAAAGGAATATTTTTTATACTGAAAGAAGGAATATTTTCCTTTTTTGCTAACCCTAAAACTTTGTGAAATGGTTTAAGCCAAATTATTGTACTAAAAACATTAGGCAGCAGTTTTACCAAGGTTATGCAACAAAGCTTTGCAGCGACGGCTCAGCTCCAAATCATCGGAGGTAACCAATTGCAGCATAATTGCTTTTTCAAGTACTTCAACGCTTTTAACCGGATTTTTCATGTCGCGGTAAATAATAGCCAGGTCGTAGTAACTGCTAATATTGCTGGGATTGTACTCGATAGACCGGTTAAGCGATTGAATGGCTTTGTAATTGCTGGCGCCAACCGGCAGGCCGCCGCTTATGAATTTAGAGGCCGTACATTCAAAAAAATTGAGATTAGCTGCTTTATAATACCAGCGGCCTAATAGCTGCCAAGAATCGGCATGAGCCGGATTTAAGGCTAATGCTTTATCCAGATGTGCCTTTACCAGCTTCATATTAACCAGGCGTTCTTTTACCCCGGACATTAACGATAAATTGTTTAAAGCGGCTGCCATCGCATAATGGGCATCAGCCCCATTGGCATTTACGGAGAGTGCTTTCTGAGCATAATCTCGGGCCGAAGTAAGAAATTGTAGCCTTTGGGTTTCATCGGAAAAGCGGGAGCCAATCCGGAGGTCGAGCAGGCTTAGTTTGTAAAGGGCTTCGTAGTTGTTGGAATCAAAGGTTAAAACCAGTTCAAATTTTTGGAGGGCCTCCCCGTCTTTATACTCCAGGTACAAACGGTTAGCTTCTTTCAGCAATTCATCCGAAGGTAAAGAGGCAAGTGCATGGCCCGCCACTGCCAGCCATGCACCTAATACCAAAATAAAAACTTTAAAGGTCTTAATCATATACTACCTATGTCATTTCATAAAAGAATATAGTACAAAAGCAAGAATTAAAATAAATTTAATTGCTTTTTTGCTTTTGGTGGTTTATCTTCTGTACCATCTATACTACTCATTTCCAGCGGAATAGTTGCCCCATCTACGGATATTTCTACTTCTTTCGGCAGCGTAATAGGTATAGACTTTGGCACTTTTTTAACTTGTTTCGGCGCTGGTTCAGGCACTTCCTCTTCTGCTTTTTTAAGTATTTGAATATTATGTATTTTAAAATAATTCAGTTTATTGCCGGTTGCCTTCCAACCTTTCACATCAATAAAGAGGTTCAGGCTGATAGTTTCGGTTTCCTTTTCACTCTTCTTATCTTTCTGGTACTTCACTTCTGCAATGGGTTCTTCCTGCGTACTTACCGAAACCAGTTTTGAACCTTTGCTTTCGTTCAGGTAAGAGAAACGCTTACCCGTGGTGCGGGTTTCAATCCGGAACCGCTTCACGTAGTATTGCTTGTTCTCCCCGTCGTAATGGATAGCCGTAATTACCCGCTCCGGATCAAACTTTTCAATTATTTCAATATTCTGAACATCGTAATGGTTCGTCAGGTCGAACGAAGTAAGTTCATAACTGCCATCTTTAAACAGCACCAGAATCGTATCCTCAGTATTAAAGCTACCCAGGTAACGTCCTCTGGATTCGGTATTTAAACGGCCAATTACTTCGTCGTAGTATATTTCGCGGCCACCTAAAGTCGATTCGCCCAGGCTTTTCTGTACTACTTTCTTCACCGGGTACTTCGTAACCATGTTGCCCTGCGAACCTTTGCCTTTAATCATCAGCTCGGCAAAGTCGTAGTCGAAGGTTTTTACCCTGGCTGTAGACGCTGGCGCCAGCGTAATGGTTACAATCTCCGACTCACTATTCGGGTTGGCGGTTAAATAATGTACCTTCGAACCTTTGTTGCCTTTGGTTAAGTCGTATTCTTTGTCACGGGTTATGCCATTTACCGAGAAGCGCTTGGCCATGGAAATACCAGATTTACCATCCACGTAAATCATGTTGTACACCATATGCTCGTCGTTTTTACTGTAAATACCGGCATAAATAATATCCTTGCCCACAAAAGTTTTCTCGGCAATACGAGTTACCCTAAATTTCCCGTCTTTGGTAATGGCAATAATATCATCCATGTCGGAGCAATCGCACACGAACTCGTCTTTCTTCAATCCGTACCCCACAAAGCCGTCGGCCCGGTTAATATATAACTTTTGATTCGCGATTGCAACTTTTTGAGCCGTAATTACATCAAAAGTTCTTATTTGAGTTTTGCGGTCACGTCCCTGGCCATATTTCTTTAACAGGTTTTCGAAGTAAGCAATCGCAAAGCGCACCAGGTTCGCCAGGTTATCGGCTACCTCGGCCATTTCCTCTTCCAGCTTGTTAATATATTCGTCGGCTTTAAAAGAATCGTATTTCGAAATCCGCTTAATTTTTATTTCGGTCAATCGAATAATATCCTCCTGGGTAACTTCCCGGCGCAGTAGCTTTTTAAAAGGTTTTAATCCTTTATCAATAGCTTCCAGTACGGCTTCCCAGGTAGTACATTCTTCAATTTTGCGATAGATGCGGTTCTCGATGAATATTTTTTCCAGCGACGACATGTGCCATTTCAGATCCAGTTCAGCCGCTCGAATTTCGAGTTCCCGCTTCAGCAAGGCCAACGTTTTCTGCGTCGAAATCTGCAATACGTCGTCGGCCGTCATAAAATGCGGCTTATCTTCGATAATTACGCAAATATTCGGCGAAATAGAAATTTCGCAATCGGTAAAGGCGTAAAGTGCATCAATGGTTAAATCGGGCGATACACCGGGCGGTAATTGCACGTGAATTTCCACGTTGGCCGCCGTATTATCTACTACCTTTTTAATCTTGATTTTATTCGCTTCGCTGGCTTTTACGATAGATTCCATCAAAGCCGTAGTGGTAGAACCATAAGGCACATCCCGGATAATCAGCAAAGATTTATCTACCTTTTCAATGGTTGCCCGTACTCTAATCCGGCTGCCGCGCGCCCCACCTTTGTAATCGGTCACATCAATCATACCACCGGTCTGAAAATCCGGCAATACTTGCGTTTTCTTGCCTTTGAGCACATCAATAGAAGCTTTGATTAGCTCCTTAAAGTTGTGCGGCATAATCTTCGTAGACAATCCAACGGCAATCCCCTCTACGCCCTGCACCAACAGCAATGGGAATTTTACTGGCAAGGTAACCGGCTCGTTTTTCCGGCCGTCGTAAGAAGCCTGCCAAACGGTGGTATCGGGGTTAAAAACTACATCCAGCGCAAACTTTGATAAGCGTGCTTCAATATAACGGGGTGCAGCCGCACTGTCGCCGGTGCGTACATCGCCCCAGTTACCTTGCGTTTCAATTAATAAATCTTTCTGCCCCAGGTTTACAATGGCATCGCCAATAGAAGCATCGCCGTGCGGGTGATACTGCATGGTTTGGCCGATTACGTTAGCCACTTTGTTAAAGCGACCATCGTCCATTTCCTTCATGGCGTGCAGGATGCGGCGCTGCACGGGTTTCAACCCGTCTTCAATGGCCGGCACTGCCCGTTCCAGAATAACGTAGGAAGCGTAATCTAAAAACCAGTTCTGGTATAAACCATCAACCGGGGTAATGTCGTGTATTTTCTCTTCGCCTTCAAACGGTTCGTTTAAAAGGCCTTCGTTTTCAGTATCGTTAAGCATAAATTTCTTCTTCTACGTCGGCAACAATGTCTTTCTCCACCTTCAGGTTCTGAATAATAAATTGCTGGCGCTCGGGCGTATTTTTGCCCATGTAGTAGCTCAGCGTTTTCGGGATAGAAGTATCGGCGTGCAGAATTACCGGCTCCAGGCGAATATTATCGCCAATAAATTTACCAAACTCATCCGGCGAAATTTCGCCTAAACCTTTAAAGCGGGTAATCTCCGGGTTTTTGCCCAGCTTTTTCATGGCTGCCTGTTTTTCCTCTTCGTTGTAGCAGTAAATGGTTTCTTTCTTGTTGCGCACCCGGAACAAAGGGGTTTCCAGAATAAACAAGTGGCCATTTTTTACCAAGTCGGGGAAAAATTGCAGAAAGAACGTAAGCAGTAGTAACCGGATGTGCATGCCATCCACGTCAGCATCGGTGGCAATTACCACGCGGTTGTAACGCAAATCTTCCAGACCTTCTTCGATATTTAAAGCGTGCTGCAACAAGTTAAACTCTTCGTTTTCGTATACTACTTTCTTTTTCAGGCCATAGCAGTTCAGCGGTTTACCCCGTAAACTAAATACGGCTTCCGACTCCACGTTCCGCGATTTGGTAATAGAACCACTCGCCGAATCGCCCTCTGTAATAAATAAAGTAGAAAGCAAGTGTTTTTCGTTTTGCTCGTCGGTAAAGTGGATGCGGCAATCGCGGAGTTTGCGGTTGTGCAAATTGGCTTTCTTAGCCCGTTGGTTCGCCAGCTTTTTAATGCCGGCCATATCTTTGCGTTCGCGCTCACTTTGCTCAATCCGCCTTTTCATGGCGTCGGCCACGGCCGGATTTTTGTGCAGGTAGTTATCTAAATGCTCCTTCACAAAATCGTTGATGTAGCCGCGCACCGTTGGGCTGTCGGGCCCCATCAGGATAGAACCTAATTTAGTCTTGGTTTGTGATTCGAAAACCGGCTCCTGCACCCGCAAACTGATGGCACCAATTATAGAGGCGCGCACGTCGGAGGCTTCGTAATCTTTCTTGAAAAATTCTTTTACCGTCCGGGCAATGGCTTCGCGGAAAGCCGCTAAGTGGGTACCGCCTTGGGTAGTATACTGGCCGTTTACAAAAGAATAATATTCCTCGCCGTACTCATCGCCGTGCGTTAAAGCAATTTCAATATCTTGGCCCTTCAGGTGAATAATTGGGTAACGCAAACTTTCGGGATCGCCTTTACGACTGAGCAAATCTTTTAAACCATTTTCGGAATAAAATTTCTGACCGTTGAAATTAACCGTGAGCCCGGCGTTCAGGTACACGTAATTCCACATTTGGTTTTCGAGGTATTCCGGAATAAACCGGTAATTCTTGAAAATGGTATCGTCGGGTACAAACGTGATTAAAGTACCGTTACGCTGGTTGGTTTCGGTTACCGGATGGTCCTGCACCAGTTCGCCGCGTTCAAATTCGGCTACTTTCATCTGGCCTTCGCGCACCGACTGCACGCGGAAATAGCTGGCCAAAGCGTTGGTGGCTTTAGTACCTACCCCGTTCAGACCTACCGATTTCTGGAAAGCCTTGCTGTCGTACTTACCACCGGTATTTATTTTAGATACGCAGTCGATTACTTTACCCAGCGGAATGCCGCGGCCATAATCGCGTACCTGTACTTTGTGTTCAGAAATTTTAATTTCAATGGTTTTGCCATTGCCCATCACGTATTCGTCGATGGAGTTGTCGATAATTTCTTTTACTAAAATGTAAATACCGTCGTCTTGGGAAGAGCCATCGCCCAGTTTCCCAATGTACATTCCCGGCCGCAAACGAATGTGTTCGCGCCAGTCCAGGGAGCGGATACTGTCTTCGGTATAAGCATTATTTGTTTCTGCCATTCTTAAAAAGCAATAAATTTTAGAATAAAATTAGACTAAAGGTAAGGATTTAATCCGATACGGAAAACCGGCGAATGAGCCGCTAAAGGCCAAAGGGCGTAAAAAATCACATAAAATGTTATAAAATAAGCATCTTTATTCTGGTTTATAAGTAACCAAATTCAGACGGAACAGGTTCAATAAAAAGCTATTTTAATTGGCTTTTTTGCTAATATAAAGAGCAAAATAGATTAATAATAATATTTAATTTTATTACCGCCAAGTCCTGCGAAAAATATTACCCTATATTCCCAAACAAAATAAAACTCATTACGCTTAAAGGTTTAAACGTTAACTTTTTATGGAACTTAAATTACCAAATTACTTAAAATACACCATTATTTTACTGGGGTTGATTTTATTGCTCTACCTGCTCCAAATGTTTCAGTCTTTTCTGGTGCCTATTCTTTTTTCTGTTTTATTTGCTTTGTTGCTATTGCCCATCTCGGAACGGCTCGAAAAAAGAATGCCTCGTTCTTTAGCTATTATTACCAGCATTGTATTTATTATTCTGATTTTAGGCTTGCTTATTTATTTGCTTTCGATGCAGATAGCCAGCTTTTCGGAAGAGATGAAGAATATTTCGGATAAGCTGCTGGTGTTTGTAAACAAGATTCAACAATTTCTTTTTCAGAAGTTTGGCATTCAGCCTACCAGCAAAAATGAACTGTTAAGCAAAAACTTAACTGCTTTGCAGGAAACCGGCACCCGATTTCTGGGTAGCACTATTTCGGTTACTACCGGCGCTTTAAGTGTAATTACTTTAATACCCATCTATATTTTTTGTATGCTCTATTACCGCGACCATTTCCGGCGGTTTATCTTCCAGTGTATTTCGCGGGATAAACGCGATGCTTTTATGACCACGATGGATAATATTCAGAAAGTGGTAGAAAGCTATATTTCCGGGTTAATGATTGTAATAGTAATTGTGGCCATCCTGAATACCATTGGTTTAATGATTATGGGCGTGCCTTATGCTATTTTCTTTGGCGCTTTTGCCTCGGTGCTGACCGTTATTCCGTATATTGGTATTTTAATCGGAGCTTTGCTACCGGCTTTATTTACACTCATCCAAACGGGTTCCTTGTTCAATGCCCTCATCGTAGTTGGTATATTTACTTTCGTTCAGTTTTTAGAAGGAAATTTTATTACGCCCAATATTACCGGTTCTAAAGTAAGTATTAACCCGTTTGCTGCTATTCTGGCTTTAATTATTGGGGGCGAAATATGGGGAGCCGCCGGCATGATTTTGTCTATTCCGGTAATTGCCATGTTAAAAGTTGTATTTGATGCTTACGAACCGCTACGGCCAATTGGTTTTCTGCTGGGCGATACCAGTCAGAAAAACACCGAGCCGGGCTTTTTCAGTAACCTGATTACCCGAATTAAAAAGAAGCTCAAATCTCAGCCTTCCGAACAGGAGACCAAATAACCCATGTAACTTAAAGTGTCTGAAAGGGGTATAAAGTTTTACTCCGGCCGGAATTACTTAAGAAAAAGAAAATTGCGCCGGGAATTGGACCTTGTTAACTGAAAAAACTATGAATAGCAATTTTGAAGAAAAAACTTTTAGGGCCGTAAACGACCTCGTAGAAACTGCCAAAGCCGGCATGAAAGGCTACGAAACCGCCGCCGAAAATGTAGAAAATCCGCAGATTAAAGCGGAACTAAGCCGTTTAGCCCAACAACGGGCTTCATTTGTAAGCGAATTAGAAACCAATGCCCGCCAATACGGCATCGAAACCCGGAACGACAATACCGTAGAAGGTGTGGTAATGGATGCTGCTAATGCCGTACACCGGGGTTGGATTAATTTAAAATCGGCCATTTCGGGTAATAGCACCTCTGCTATTTTAAACGAATGCGAAAACGGCGATGCTGCGGCGCTGAAAACCTATGAAGAAGCCCTCAAAGTTCAGGACTTACCTATGGATGTACGGAGTGTGATTGAACGACAGCACCATGACATTCTGGAAGCTAAAAACCGCTTAACAACCCTAAAAACAGGAATGTAAAAAATTAGTAAGTTTAGTGTTTGTTAGGAAAAAAGCAGCCAATAAGGCTGCTTTTTTTTATAGCCTTTTTAGTGGGACGCAACTATATGCTTACCTGAATTTGAAAGTATAAATTAATAATGACAGGAATTAATATGGTGGGAAGCTAAAATAATTTACCTGCAGTAAAGATTTTTAAATAAAATAGAACTTAAATTGAATTTTTAACTTTTTACTAACTAATTTAGTATTACTAATAAAAGGAAACGTATTTGCCTTTTTTCGGGTTTGTAAAACAGAGCTGCTATAAGCCCCGAAATAATCGTTCTTAAAAACTCTTCTTTGTTTTGTACGCCATTATAGATATTGAAACCACGGGTGGTCAGCCGGCCCAGGACAGAATAACTGAGATTGCCATTTTTATCCACGATGGTAAAGCCATTGTAGATAAATATCATACTCTCATTAATCCGCAGCGGCCCATCCCCTACTTTATCACCCAACTCACCGGCATTACCGACGATATGGTGCGGGATGCGCCTAAATTTCACGAAGTAGCCAAAGAAATTGTCCAGTTTACCGAGGGCAAAATATTTGTAGCCCACAACGTTAGGTTCGATTATTCTTTTGTAAAAAAAGAATTTGGTGATTTGGGTTACAATTACCAGCGTAAAACCTTGTGTACCGTAAGGCTTAGCCGCTCTTTAATACCGGGATTACCTTCTTACAGTTTAGGTAAACTTTGCCAGAGCGTTAACATAGAACTTAAAATGCGGCACCGGGCCATTGGCGATGCCGAAGCCACCGCCGTTCTTTTCGACCGCTTGCTGAAATTGAACCAACCCGCTATAGATGCCACGCCAGATGCATTGGAAAATAATAAAAAGATAATTTCCTCGGCGGTAAAAACGTCGTTGCTGCCCCCGCAGATCTCCCGCGAGCAGATAGATGCGTTACCAGATCAGGCCGGCGTGTATTATTTCTACGACAGCGATGGTGAAATTATTTACGTAGGTAAAAGCATAAATATTCGCAAACGTATTATCCAGCATTTTAATATTGATTATAAAAGCAAAAAATCGCTGGAGTTTAAGAACCGGATTGCTGATATAACTTACGAGTTAACCGGGAGCGAACTGGTGGCTTTGTTGTACGAGTCGGACGAAATAAAAAGGCTGAAACCTTATTATAACCGGCAACAACGCCGCAGCGTGTTTAGCTCCGGCATTTATGCTTATTACGACCAGAATGGTTACAAACGCTTGACTTACGATAAAGTGAGCAGCGACCGCATACCACTTATTGCGCTTTCGAATCATCATAAGTCTAAAAGTTTTCTTTTTCATAAGGTAGAGAAGTTTAATCTTTGCCAGAAAATGTGCAGCCTGTACAAATCTAACGGAGCTTGCTTCGATTATCAGGTGCACCAATGCAAAGGCGCTTGCGTGGGTCAGGAATCGCCGGAAGAATACAACGCCCGGGTAGATGCGGCTATTGATTCCTTTAGCTTTGAGCACGAAAATTTTGTACTGATTGGTAAAGGCCGGACGCCCGAAGAAAAATCGATAGTTTGCATCGAAAACGGTCACTACTTGGGTTTTGGCTTTATTGATGAAACTTTTAGTGCAGCTAATTTTAATGATTTTAAAGAAGTTATCAAGCGCTACAACGACAATAAAGACGTGCAGCAAATAATTAGGGGCTATATGCGTTCTGGTATGCGCGATAAATTACTTGTTTTTTAATTTATTATTTCTGGCAATAAGCATAATTACTGATTAAATAAATTCAGGCGTAAACAATTTTATAAACCACCTATCTTCTGCAAGAAAAAGGCTTTATTACAGTTAACCTCTCCAGCGGTAATATCTTTCCCGGCAATCCCAATAATTTAAGTATTACTGATTAGAAAGCTCCTTTTGCCTTCCAAAAATATTCCCACCTAATTAAAAGCTTAACCTCGTTCTCTCCTATTGCTATTAATCCCTTATTTATATATAATATTTATTATACTTAATCTATATTTCTACGTTTAAGTATTTATTACCGTACACGCAATTTTCTCTACGTATTTACTGCCATAAACAGATTAAATTGGCTAAATCCTTCGGCAGAAAATAAGCGGTCAGATTATATAAATAAATTAAAAGCATGTTGCAGCCGTTAACCCGCTTTGTTTTTCTTTTCAGTTTATTATTCCTGGGGAGTTGTGCCAGGGAAAATTATTTTCAGAAAAATGCGCTATACACTGCCTCGGAGGCAGAAAAACTTGCGCAGCCAGAACCAGGGTTTGTTTGGGCAACTGCCGGTAAGCATTACCAACGATCTAAGGTACACACCTTCATTTGGGGTAAGCATTACCGGGATGTGTGGGCCACGCCGGTGGCAGTACCAATATTAAATTTAACTCAAATAAGCGGCGGCTTAGTGCCGTCCGAAATAGGTGGCGGCTTACAAACCACCAGCCTGACCCTGGTAAACTCCGAAGGCCGCTCTTTTACCTTACGTACCCTCGATAAAGACCCGGTTAAATCTTTGTCGCCGTTCTGGCAAAAAACCTTTATCAGTAACATCATGCGGGATCAAACATCGGCTATAAACCCGTACGGGGCCTTTACGGTACCGCCGCTGGCCAAAGCTGGGGAAATATTCCACACCAATCCGGATTTGTTTTATGTTCCGGCCGCCGGTTCCGGTTTAGGTAAATTCCAGGAATTATTTGCGGGGAAATTAGTAATGCTGGAAGAGAAATTCGAAAATAAAGAATCTTTAACGCCTAACTTTGGCAAGGCCACGCAAGTTATAAACTCCAAAAAACTGTTCCGGGAGGTAAAATCATCTCACCATAACCAGGTAGATCAATTGGCTTTTGCCCGCGCCCGCTTGTTCGATATTCTGATAATGGATTTAGATCGCCACGAAGGGCAGTGGAATTGGGCCGAATACCGCATGGACGCTGGTACCGTCATTTATAAACCCATTCCCAAAGACCGAGATTATGCTTATTACCAATTTGCCGATGGCCTGATTCCCTGGCTGCTGACCCGTCGGGTTTTAGTTGGAAAGATGAAAGCCTTTATTCATAATATTCCGGATGTAGCCGGATTGGCTTACAAAGGCAGAGAGTTAGACAAAAAGTTTTTAAGCCAAATTTCGGCAGAAGAATGGGCACAGGTGGCGAAGGAACTTCAGTCAGCTCTTTCTCAGCCGGTTATTCAAGAGGCCATGTCTAGGTTTCCGCATCCGGTTAATCAAGGGGCTAGTGCCCAAATAAGTAAAAAGTTAACCCAACGCGTAAATAATTTACCCCAATTAGCCGACGAATATTACCAGTTGTTAGCCAGCAATGTAAAGGTTTTGGGTTCTGAAAAAAGGGAGAAATTTATTGTAAAGCAGTTGCCAGACAAAACTACCCTGGTAGAAGTTTTTACCTTACCCGAAACCCCCGGGGAATCGCCTCGCCTTCTTTATCATCGAATTTTTACTTACCAGGATACTAAGAAGATAACGTTAGATGGCGTGGGTAATAAAGATGAATTTGTAGTAGATAAGCCGGGCAAAAGAACTCCGGTAATAAAAATTAAAGAAAGAAAAAGTAAAACCGAATTAATGGCTGAAGGGCATAAATCGAAATAAATACCGACTGAATCTTTTATTTAATTTGGTTTTACCGACTTCAACATCTCCAGCACCATTCGCTCGATCGGTGACAAATAGGAAGTACCATTGCTGGGGGCATCGTGTTTTTTGAGGTAATCGTAGAGCTTATCTTCTTTAAAAATATCCAGTACTTGGGGATGTACATAATATTTGCTGCAAACAGCGGGGGTATTGCCCAGGCCTTTAGCTACGTGTTTAAAAGCTTCCTTTACTGTTTTTTCTTTCTCCAGTTCGGGCTGCTCTTCCAGCATTTGTTCCAGGCATTGCACCATTAAAACAGTGCCGCCCCAGGTCCGGAAATCTTTGGCCGTAAAATCCTGCTGGCTAATTTCCTGAATATATTCGTTTACATCACCCGATTCTAAGGTTTGCCGCTCGCCGTTTTCATCGAAATATTGAAATAAATCGTAGCCCGGAATATCTTTGCATTTTTTTACCAATTTAGCCAGGCGGCGGTCCCGAACATCTATTTCGTGCTCTACACCTTTTTTACCAACAAAGCTAAATTTAATATTATCGCCTTCAATTTTCACATGCCTGTCGCGCAGGGTGGTAAGGCCGTAAGATTTATTTGATTCCGCGTAGTACTTGTTACCAATCCGGATAAGTGAATTATCGAGTAAGTTTACCACTACCGCCGCAATTTTGCGTTTATTTAACTCTTTTTGGGACAGGTCTTTCTCAATTTGTTCCCGCATTTGGGGCAGGCTTTCGCCAAAAGCTATCATCCGGCCAAACTTGGTTAAACTCCGTACATCGCGCCACTTGGCGTGGTAAATATATTGCTTCCGTCCTTTCTGGTCGCGGCCGGTAACTTGTATATGCCCATTGGGCGAAGGACTGATCCAAACATCGGTCCAGGCCGGCGGAATTATTAATTTTTTAATTCGTTCCAGCGTTTTTTCATCGGTTATTTCTTCACCTTTCGGGTCAATAAATTTAAAATCTTCGCCTTGTTTCTCGCGGGTAATGCCTTTGCGGGTGTCGGGCAGATACCGTAAACCAGCCAGGGAGGCGGCGCCGGCTAAATCGGCATGGAGTGCCTGAACATCTATTACGGCTAAACTTTTTGTCATTTTCAGAATATTTACTTCCGGTTCGGAATGTAATTATTAACCGATATTAGCCTAAAAGGTTTTTGGTTAAGTGGCTTAGCCAAATAGTTGTAGCTATTTAAAATTCCCTGCCCCTATTAGGTTCATCTTTCTCCTGAAATATTAATAAGCTGCCCGATTTAGTTTTTCGTAAAACGAATGAATACCGTTGTAAAAAGCCGCTGTCAGTCTGAAAAGAATTCGGCAACCCAAAGGCTTTGCTTAAATTGCGCTAAATTTTCACGCTTTAAACTATGAAACAAATTATTTATTCTTACCGTCTGGCATTATTTGGTTTGCTGCTGGCGTTCTTTACCCAATCGTGCGCTAAAGATAAAAACGGCGACCGGCTGTTGTTTTCAATTGATCAGGATATTGCCCTGGGCGAGCAGGTTGCCCACACCGTAGATTCTACTTACCGGGCTAAAGGCCAGTTAATTGAGCGGAATAATGCCCGTTACGCTCCTGCCTACCAAAATCTCGACCTGATTGTGAAGCGTATTTTAAACTCGGGTCAGGTAGCTTATAAAGATGAATTTAAATGGGATACCAAAATAATAAAAGACGATAAAACCCTAAATGCTTTTGCCACCCCGGGCGGGCATATTTACGTGTTTTCCGGCCTGATAAAATACCTGGATAATGAAGACCAGTTTGCCGGGGTTTTGGGCCACGAAATTGCCCACGCCGATAAGCGCCACACCACCAAGCAACTGCAAACCCAGTACGGTATTAATATTTTGCTGGCCGTTGTACTCGGCGAAAACCAGGGTGCCCTTACCCAAATAGCCACCAGTCTGACCGGATTAAAGTTTGGCCGGGATGCCGAGCGGGAAGCCGATGATTTTTCGGTAATTTACTTGTCCGGTACCGATTATGCTTGTAACGGGGCAGCCGGTTTCTTCCAGAAAATGGAAGCCGAAAATCAGGGCGGCGCTGTGCCGGAATTTTTTAGTACGCACCCCAATCCGGGTAACCGCATCCAGGCCATTAACGATAAAGCCCAGCAGCAAGGCTGTAAAACCACACCTTCGGGTTCCGGCAGCTTTGCCCAACTAAAGAATAACCTTAATCAGTAACCCAACCGGTAAAAAAAGAGTAAATCCCGGTAAAAACCGGGATTTTTTATTTCCGGCTATGAAGCTTTATTGCCAGTGTTTTCTATTAACCGGCCTTACGAAGCATAAAGAAAAAGAAATAACAGAACTACTCCGGCAACCGTTCCGGAGGTAAATTTTGAACGTTATGGCAGATTGGCAAAAACAATTTACGCGCCTGGCATCTAACCTGGAAGACCAAGCCGATGATATTATTCTGAGCATCCGCCAGCGCTTGGGTTTATTTAATCCCTTGCAAATTATTACCTATCGGAGCTACGGCACCCGAAACCGGCTTTACCTCAAAGGCCGGGTGCTGGCCGATAAAGGCGTTACTCCGCCCGCTGATACGGATACTATTCTGGATAATATTCTGAACATCTACCGGCGTTTTGAAAGCGATGAAATACCGAATGCCCGTTTAAAAATAATGTT
This sequence comes from Adhaeribacter aerolatus, assembly GCF_007991635.1. Taxonomy (GTDB): domain Bacteria; phylum Bacteroidota; class Bacteroidia; order Cytophagales; family Hymenobacteraceae; genus Adhaeribacter; species Adhaeribacter aerolatus. The sequence goes on from NZ_BJYS01000007.1 coordinate 100,571, forward strand.
TCAGGACCAGGAATATTTTACCACTACCGATAAAGAAGGCTACTTTGTCATAAACCTGGAACCCAAAACACCGTTGGAATTAGCCGATATCTGGCACCACATGGTAGTTGAATTGGTAGATGCTCCTGTAAAAATTCCGGATGGGCTGCAGGCGAAAGCCGAGATATTAGTACCGCCACTGGACGCCGAATACGGCATTATCAGCGACATAGACGATACTATTATTAAAACCCAATCTACCAACATGGTGGCCATGTGGGGCAACGTGGTTTTTCATAATGCCCACTCGCGGCTACCATTTGCCGGCGTTTCGGCTTTTTACAAATCGCTGCAATTAGGTCGCAACGGTAAGCGCAATAATCCTTTCTTTTACGTATCGAGCAGCCCCTGGAATATGTACGATTTGCTCCACGATTTCATGGATATCAACGGGATTCCGCCAGGGCCCATCTTGCTCCGCGATTTCGGATTGGAAAAAGAAAAACTCTTCCGCTCCGACCACATGGGCCACAAGTACAAAGAAATCCAGAATATATTGCTTACTTACCCGGAACTAAACTTTGTGCTGATTGGTGATAGCGGCCAGGAAGACGCCAATATTTACCGCGAAGTAGTTAAAAATTTCCCGACCCGCATCCTGGCCATTTACATCCGCGATGTGGAACTTCCCGACCGGGCCAAAATGGTGGTGGAAGTATCGGAAGAACTTAAAAAAGGTAAAGTAGAAATGCTGCTAGTAGAAAATACCGTAAAAGCCGCCGAGCACGCAGCCAAAATAGGCCTGATTTTTCAGGAAGAAATTCCGGCTATTGTAGAAGAAAAAATAAAAGACGAAAGTCCCGAACCGGAAGAAAATGCAGCACCTGAAAACCCAACACCTAAGACCGATAAATAAACTTAACTCATTTTTCTTTTCCGTCGGTAATTGGCTTTACGTGGGCTACGCCGCCTAGCCGGCGCATATTCTGTACCACGCGCCGCCTTTTGCGCAAAATAGCGCCACTTGGGTTTTTAACCGAATATTTTATGGGGTTGGGCAATACCGAAGCAATTAAAGCGGCTTGGTTTGGTGTTAAATCTTTTGGCGATTTTTTAAAATATATCCGGGCGGCTTCTTCTATGCCAAAAATGCGGTCTCCCATTTCGGCTATGTTCAGGTAAACTTCCATGATGCGTTTTTTACCCCATAGCAGTTCTACTAAAAAGGTAAAATAAGCTTCTACGCCTTTGCGGAGGTAACTTCGGCCGTGCCAGAGAAACACGTTTTTGGCTACCTGCTGGCTAATAGTACTCCCGCCCGCAACACGTTTGCTTTTCTGGTTATGCTCAAAAGCACCCTTCATGGCTTTAAAGTCAAACCCATCGTGTTTCAGAAACAATTGATCTTCGGCGGCAATTAAGGCCAATGGCACTTGTTCCGATACCTCCTCGATGGCAACGTACGTGTATTTGATTTTTTTATTAGGCAATTCCTGTTTACCGGCGGCGGCACGGCGTTTAAACATGTGCAAGGTGGCCGGCGGTGGTAACCAACGGTATATCAAAACCCAAAGAATGCTCCCCAGAAATAAAATCAAAATAAGCTTTACTACCAGTGCCTTGATATTCAGATTTACCTTCTTCATGCTTCCTTATTGCGCAAAAATACAAAATTAAAATTTCTGTAAACCAATCTGCCCAACATACCGGAGCCACTTTATAGGCTTTTCATTAATTTAAAAGACTCCTTTAATACTTGTAAATGTTTTAAGCAGCGATGACAGTTCAGTATATTTACGAACAGTATCGCAATCCGGGCGCTTCAAATAAAGTAAAGCCGTCCGGCTCCGTATTTTTCCGTATAAAAGGTTACTTTCGTTATCTTACTTCTTTTAAATGACGCGATTTTTGCCTTTGTTTCCGTTGAACCTGGTGGTTTTTCCCGGCGAGAAGCTGAACCTGCATATTTTTGAGCCCCGCTACAAACAACTAATTCAGGAGTGTGAAACCAGCGGCGTCACGTTTGGCATTCCGGCTTATTTGCAAAACCAGGTTTCCGCCATTGGCACTGAGGTGAAACTTTTAAGTATTCAAAAGATTCACTCCAAAGGCGAAATGGATATTAAAACCGAAGGCCTGCGACTTATCCGGGTTCTCGACTTTTTTAAGCAGGCACCGAATAAATTTTACCCGGCCGGCACTATTGAAGAAATACCCGATGTTCTGAACGAAGATCCGCAGCTTAAAATAAAAATTACAGAATGCATCCGGCAGTTGTACAGCATTTTGGGTATTAATAAAATATTTTTGCAATTACCGGCCAACTACCGGATATTTGATATTGCCCATCACCTAGGGCTGACTACCGAGCAGGAGTACGAGTTGTTACAATTGCCCGATGAACTAACCCGGCAGGAGTTTGTGTGGCTGCACCTGCAGAAATTATTGCCAGTGGTGCTGGAAACCGAGAAACTAAAAGAACGGGTAAAAATGAACGGGCATTTTAAAAATGTGGTACCGCCTAACTTTTAAGCCTCAAAAAAGGTATGTATACTAAATAGTTCTCAGGCTGGTGCATGGTTTATCATTATTTTCTTTATTTTTTCATATCGCTTTGTCTCTGTTTTCTGGCTGCCTATTTACTCGAACGCCGCTACCGGCGCAGGCCCTATTTTAAACTTCAAGCTGATCACTGTCCGGCCTCCCTGTCCGACCTGGAAAAACCAGTGCATTCGGTGGCCTTACTCGGCGATCCGGGCAGCATAACCGATTCCGAAAACGATCCTATTCTGGTGCTAATGCGCAAATGGATGGAAAAGAATGGCCCGGACGGCACGCTGATTATTTTGGGCGATAATATCTACCCCACTGGCTTACCACCATTTTCCGGATTTAAAAGAGAACAGGCCGAGCGCCGGATAATGGCACAACTCAACACGTTTAAAAAACACCAGGGCCAGGTAATATACCTGAGCGGTAACCACGACTGGAATAAAGGCCGCTCCAATGGATACCAGTACGTGCTGGAGCAGCAGGAATTCATCCGGAAAGAGCTAAATAATACGCACAGTTACTTGCCTTTAGATGGCTGTCCGGGTCCGGTTTCCAGGCCGTTAGTGCCGGGGCTGCAGTTAATTATTATTAATACGCAATGGTGGGTACAAAGGGGCTTGCGCCCTATTGGCAAAAACTACAACTGCACGGTAGAAACCGAAGAACAGTTTTTTCAGGAGTTAAGTCTTTTGCTGGAGCAGCACCGCAACGACTGCGTAGTGCTGGCGGCCCATCATCCTTTGTTCAGCAATGCCCAGCACGGAGGACACTCAACGGTAAAACAGCACTTTTTCCCGTTAACGGCGGCGCACAAAAAATTATACGTACCCTTACCGGTAGCTGGCTCGGTATACCCGGTTTACCGCAAATTTTTTGGAGCTTACGAAGATATGGCGCATCCCCGGTACCGCCGGCTCCGCAAAAAATTACTGCGTTTACTGCACCAGCATAAAAATATTATTTACGCAGCCGGCCACGACCATAACCTGCAATATTTCCCAATTAGAGGCAACCATTATTTAGTAAGTGGCTCGGGTTCGAAAACCGCTTTTGTAAAGAAAGGCGGCAAAGCAGCCTTTACCCACGAACACAAAGGCTTTTTTGTAGTTGATTATTACGCGCCTAATGAGGTCTGGCTGCGGGCCCTCGAACCACCCACCCTGCTAAGCCACGCCCAGGAAATTATTTTTCAGCGCAAAGTTTTGGGTTCTTAATATTTTATTGCGTTTCCTCTTCTACAACTGGCGGCATCAGCACCGATAAACTTTTGGTATTCATTTTAACGATTAAGGTATCACTCGTTTCTACCAGTTCGCCGTCAATCTGTAATATATCATCGGCGCTTTTCCGGATAGTAGCCGATTTGCATTTTAATATGCGGGAGTAAACCGAATTATGAATTTTATCGGTGTATAAACTAAAGAGCAAACCAATAGCTGCTCCTTTCGGGAAAGGTTCTATCAGGCAAATTTCAAAAAAGCCATCGTCTAGAATGCCGCTGGGGTTTATGGTAGCGTTACTGCCAAAAGCATTGGCATTGGCGATGGTTACCATAAAGGCTTCTCCTTCCCAATATTCTTTATCTGTCTGGATTTTATAAGAAAAAGGTGCGTAATTGATATATTCCTGCAAAGCAATCCAGGCGTAGGCACCAGGTCCACGGGTTTCGCCCTCATTAAATTTTTTTACGATAAACGCATTAAAACCTAAGTCGCTTAAATGAAAAACGGTTTTGCCGTTAATGTCCAAAGAATCTATCTTCCGGATAACGCCGTTTTTGAGGAGCGCCAGTGCCTGATCTATTTCCTGGGGTATGCCAATATCTTTAGATAAACCATTGCCGGAACCCAATGGAATAATACCCAGCGGAATAGAACTAAAATTTAGAATTTCGGCTACCAGGCTCACGGTTCCGTCGCCGCCAATAGCCATTACTACATCCGGCTTTTGGGTTGCTATTAACTCTTTTATTTCGTTGCAATCGTTATCTCCGGTAGTGTGGTAAAAGGTAAGTTGCAAGTGGTGTTCGTAGCAATATTCTTCCACCATGGCCTGAACCTCTTCTTTGCTTATATCGCCCGAAATAGGGTTCAGCACAAATAATGCTTTCTGAAAAGAAGGCTTTTGTAACATAAATAGGATAATGATTATTTAATTAAGCCACTAGGTACACCCTCTGGAAACTCCTGCTCTATAGCGGTTTGCAGACGGGCTATCCGGTTTTCGGGATTGGGATGGGTTTGAAAGAATTCTACACCGCCCCCGCCTTCCCGGCCAGCGCCCAATATTTCCATTACCCCTATCATAGCGCGAGGATCGTAGCCGGCCTGGGCAGTAAACCGGACGGCCCAGTTATCCGACTCCAGTTCATCATCGCGGCCGTATTTTAAAGTCATGAGTTTGGCTATAGCGGCCGCAGCAACTGCGCCGGTGGCACTGGCCGGCCGATCCGGATCGTAAGTAGCAATGCCGGCTGCACTGGATAAGCCCTGGGTAAGTTTAGCTTTTGCCAGCTGCTCGGCCGAATGGCGGGCAATTACATGACCTATTTCATGCCCTAAAACTCCGGCCAGTTGCCCTTCGGTCTGGAGCTTACTCAGTAAGCCCGCCGTTATAAATATTTGACCGCCGGGCAACGCAAAAGCATTTAATGTTTTTTCGTCGGCCAGCAAGTGAAAATCGAATTTATAAGGGCTGGTACCGGCTTTGGTTTGTTCTACCAACCGCTGCCCTATTTCTTTTACCTTGGCGGTGGCCTGCTGGTCGGAATGCAAGCCGCCGTACTGCGCCGCCATTTCCGGCGCGGCCTGTAAACCCAGGGCAATTTCCTGGTCTACCGTCATGTCTATGTGTTGGGTTTCGCCGGTAATTTCATTTTCTTCCCGTTTACACCAATAGGTAATAAAGGAAAAACCGGCAATGAGTAAGGCGATAATATATCTAAGGGATCCGCGCATGATTTCTAGTATTTATACGGATGTATGAACGCTAAAGCGGGGGTATAGTTTCATGGTTATATTCCGGAAACAAGGAATATTTTCAACTCTAAAATTACCGGCTACAGGCAGACATTCGCTACAAAACAGGGCTGGGTAGAAATTAAAAAAAAACTATATACCCGCAGTTAATTATAACGTAAAAGGTGAACAGTTTAGAATAGAAAGAAAAACTTAAATACTGTAACCATGAACATGAAAAGATCTTTTGGTGCCCTTTTAACCATACTGGGCATAATTGGCATAATTTGGGGTGCATATAGTTTTATGACCGGTGGCGGCGGTGGTTTGCCCGGTGGCCGTTTTAATGCTCTGATTCCGTTTGTAGTAGGATTAATATTTTTCGGTTCCGGTATAGGCCTGGTAAAAGGCACCAAAGACGAAGCTTAAACGCTTTAAAACAAAGAAGCCCGCCGACTATTATGGTCGGTGGGCTTCTTTGTTTTAATTACCTCGTAGTTTATACGGATTTAACCTTAAATACTTGCCTGAATACTCGATGGGAAAGTTTTATTTTCGGCGGCAAACTGGGTCAGGGCACCGGTTTTATCTAAATACACCGAGGAGTAAGAATCTACATCCGCATCAATATATAGCACAGATTTGTCTTTAATTAAATTTATTATCTTTTCGTTTAATTCGGCAGGAACCGCCGGGCAACCATGGCTGCGGCCTAACCGGCCCTGGCGTTTAACAAAATCGTTGCTGACATAATCGGCCCCGTGTACCACAATGGCTCGCTGATAAGCGTTGGAATTAAAGCCGGCATCCATGCCGTGTAACTTTAAAGACAAGCCGTGTTTGCCAAAGTAGGTATTGCCGGTTACATAAAAACCAAGGCTGCTCTGGTGCGAATTTATTTTATTCGAAAAAACTGTAGCCAAATCGTTGCCACTGCCCTGCCCGTGCGCTACCAACGTATGATAAACTAATTTTTCGCTTTTCAGGTCAATAATCCACAGGCGCTTCTGCCGGCTCGATTTACTAAAATCAACAATCGACAAAACAGATTTGGTAGCGGGTATTTTTTTGTTGCGCTTCAGATTTTGGAAACCGATTACTGCTTTCCGGTAAATATCCAGTTTTAAGCCTTTTCCTCTTAAATCCATCCGGTCGAAGCTATCATCAATATAATCTTCAAAGGCTTTTTCTACCGAAAGTTCGGCTATCGCCGGGTTTTCGGCTTCCATCGCCATCGCACGTTCGGCAGTAACATTAGCCGAGGCTATTATGGGTTGCGCCGGAGTAATACCCGGACTTTGACTAACGGCAGGCTTGGTAAAGGCAAATAAGATAAAAGCGGCACTTAGTACAGTGTATCTTTTCATATATGCTTTTTTATTAGGGTACTCTATGAACGCGATTTACAAAGATAATTGTTCCCAACTTTAAAATTTAAGCGTTTTTTCTCCAATTTATCCCCGCCGCGCAGCATCTTTGCACTATAATTTAATTATTAATCCTTTCCCATGCTTTTATTATTAGTCAATTCTGATAATTACAAAATATTTTTGCGCAAGCATTTAGCTTTTTTAAATGTAATTCTTTTAGCTTTTACCTGCTTTATTACCAGTTGTTCATCGCCGGTTGATTTACCGGATTTTGACGAAAAAGCCTGGCAAAAAGATGTCCGGAGTTGCCAGAATATCAGACCCACTTTAGTGCCGGCCTTACTTAAAAACAAATCGCAATTGGTTGGTTTAAATCACAACCAAATATTGTCAACGTTAGGAAAGCCCGAAGGAAATTCGCTCGAAAAAAGCGGTGAGCGGGTTTATTTCTATTACCTCCAGTCCGGCGACCAATGTAAAAACAAGACGATGCAATCCGCCGCCAGTAAACTTTTTATCCGGTTCGATGCCCTGGATCGGGTTTATAAAGTCCGGGTTGATAATGAAGGATAGCGCAATCAAACATTGGTATAATATTTAAAGAAAAAAGCCGCTAAATATTTTAGCGGCTTTTTTCTTGCAAGGATTCGGCTGTTACGCTCTTACTGATGGTTATCTTTTTTCATCTTGTTCCGGCGATTCTCTTTTTTAATATGCTTGGCCTTCTTCTCTTTATTGCTGCCGGTATTGGCGTTTATAGCACCCTGGTTATTTGTGGTACCAGCCTCGTTGGGGTTAACGGCACCACCATTAACCGAAGTACCGGTTGCGGCGGCACCCTCCAAAGACTGTCCCCCGTATCCGGTAGCCTGATAATTGTTTCCAGCGGTGTTGGCAGGCGCCCGGCCCTGGGTTGCTAAGTAAGCCGTAAATTGTTCCTGTGAAACAGTCTGAGCCAATTGCCGCTCAAACTCCTGGTTTGCCGCCTGTAATTTTTGCTGCCGGGTGGCTGCATCATTGGCATACATATTATTTATTTCTCTTACCTGCTCGTTTTTAGCCCGGCTTAAATCGCGCAAACGAATATACTGGCCTTCGTTTAGTTGCATCTGGTTTGATAGTTGCCGGATAGCATCGCTGGTACTTACCGTAGAAAGGTAATCTTTATTTGGTTTTCCGGTATGGTGAGCCATACCAGCGCTGCCTTCGGTTTGGGCAGAAACAGCCAAAACACTCAGCGTAAAAAAAGTACTTAAAATTAACTTCTTCATATTCTTATAACTTTAGTTAACCTTGTCAATTATGTTTCTGAGCTGCTGAAATTGTTTACTTTAAGTTAGTAAATTTTTAGCTCATTAGCTATTATTTGCTGTTGTTTTATACGTATATGAGCCAATTTGGTGGAAAAAAATGGCCAAAAAATTAAAATTAAGCACTTTTCAGCTCTGGTAAGCACAACCGAGGTTGTAGCCAACAGTATAAATCAACTTCAAAGAACCATCCGTTGATGATCCCATTCCTATCATTTTTTAAGGAAAAAGAAATAATACAATCTGCCCTAAAAAAGGCCAGATTTTACCAAGGCTTTATACAAATTTAGAGAACTATGTACTTTTAACCTGAATACAAAACAGATAAGTTTGCGGTGTTAAAAGCGGCAGAAAATCCAATGCTGTTGTTTTATCCTTCAGGCAATGATGGTGGCCTCATGCATTTCTTTAGCAGATAATTTAAAGGCCCGCTGGTGTAGATATAAAAATTTTAAAATTCAGGACAAAATACCTTTGGTCTATCGAGCCAAATCGCTTAAATAAATATTCCGCAGGACTAAAATACAGAAAGCCGGCAATATACCGGCTTTCTGTATTCTAACGCTTAAAGCTGCATGGCCGCGTCCCAATAAGATTTCTATTCCCGATTCTTAATAAATCAGGCCTTCTTGTTCTCGAAGCTGCCACCGGAGTTATCGTATAACATCATCAGGGTATAGCCGGTAAAAGCCCCAATCATCAGGCCCAACAACGTAATGGAGCCGGCCAAAGCCAGAGGTGATAAAAAGGTACCAAAATAATCCTGGGTTCTTAAAGATTGCTGGTAATCCTGGTCGATGAAATGGGCGTATAAAAATATAAAAGCCGCGTACAGCGCGGAACCTACCAGACCAACCACAAACCCAATTCCTAAACCAGGCAGATACGGCATATGACCGCCTCTGGACCGTTTAAAAGTACCAATAGCCAGCACTACTGCAATTATAATAAAGATATGACTGGAAAAACGGACCACCTCTATATCCGACAGGCCCAATAAAACCATTACTATAAAATAAATTATCATTAATACACACGCAATTATACCATATCGTACGCCGATACTTGGTATAGAGACTTTTTCTGTTGCCATATTCTTTCGTTTAATGGTTAACTTTTTATAAAAAATAAAAAGCCTGATACTGTTTCTTCTTATATGTTTGAAATTATATACTAGGTTATCCCACTCTGTGTTTTATATTTTAGCCATTTTTTCTGTTTTACCAGCTTATTATTATTTCTTATTCATTATGTCTGATGCCTGTAAACCGGCGCCAAAACAAAGTTCAGATTCTTTCGAACCTCCGCTTAACCTGTTTGGTTAGTTTAAATTAGTTCAATTAAAAGTTTAACCAAAATAATTTCCGTACCTTTGCGGCCGAAAAAATTCCTGATATGATTAGTACCTCCAATGTTAGCTTGTCGTACGGTAAGCGCACATTATTCGAAGACGTAACCATAAAATTTATCCCCGGTAACTGTTACGGCCTGATAGGTGCCAATGGTGCCGGTAAATCAACTTTCCTTAAAATATTATCCGGTGATATCGATCCGCGGACGGGACGGGTAGAAATTCCGGGTGGAATGCGCCTGGCTGTTTTAAAGCAAAACCACTTTGAGTTTGACGAGTTCCCGGTATTGCAAACCGTAATAATGGGTCACAAACGCCTGTACGATATCATGCAGGAAAAAGACGCCATTTACGCGAAAGAGGATTTTACCGAAGAAGATGGCTTGCGGGCCTCTGATCTGGAAGCCGAGTTTGCTGATTTGGAAGGCTGGAACGCCGAAAATGACGCGGCTACCCTTTTGAACGGATTGGGCATAACAGAAGAACTGCATTATTCGCTGGTTAAAGAATTGAGCGGCAGCGAAAAAGTGCGGGTATTATTAGCCCAGGCGCTGTTTGGCAACCCCGATATTTTATTGCTCGATGAGCCTACCAACCACCTGGATGCCGAATCTATTCTGTGGCTGGAGCATTTTCTGGATAACTTTACTAATACGGTAATTGTAGTTTCGCACGACCGCCACTTCCTGGATGCGGTGTGTACGCACGTGGCCGATATTGATTACGGTAAAATTCAGTTATACGCAGGAAATTATTCTTTCTGGTACGAATCGAGCCAGTTAGCTTCTAAACAGAGATCCGAAGCCAACAAGAAAACCGAAGATAAACGCAAAGAACTGGAAGAATTCATCCGGCGGTTCAGCGCCAATGCTTCTAAATCTAAACAGGCTACTTCGCGCCAGAAATTACTGAATAAATTAACCTTAGAAGATATTAAGCCTTCTTCCCGGAAGTACCCTTACATTCAGTTTAAACCCGAGCGGGAAGCCGGAAACCAACTGCTAACCGTAGAAAACCTGGGCAAAACACTGGAAGACGGCACAACTTTATTTAAAAACATCAGCTTTACCGTTGATAAAAAAGATAAAATTGCCGTTTTGGGCCGCAACGACTTGTCGGCATCTACCTTCTTCGAAATTTTAATGGGTGAGAAACAGGCGGACAGCGGTTCATTTACCTGGGGCACTACGATTACTACGGCTTTCTTCCCGAAAGACAATGCTCATTATTTCGATACCGATTTGAACCTGGTGGATTGGCTGCGACAATTCTCCGATGAAAAGGACGAGAGTTTTATCCGCGGCTTTTTGGGCCGGATGTTGTTTACCGGCGAAGAATCGCTTAAGAAAGCCAATGTTTTATCCGGCGGTGAGAAAGTGCGTTGTATGCTGTCTAAAATGATGCTGCAATCGGGTAACTTCCTGTTACTGGATGAACCTACGAACCACCTGGACTTAGAGTCTATTACAGCCTTAAACAACGGTTTAAAAGACTTTACCGGCACTATTTTATTTTCTTCGCACGATTTACAGTTTGTTGATACCATTGCTAACCGCATTATAGAGCTTACACCTAAAGGAATTATAGACAAGCGCATGAGTTACGAAGAATACCTGGAAGATGAGCAGATAAAAGCTTTACGGCAGAAAATGTATAATTAAGCCACTTTATACTTTTAGGTCAGGTAAATCGTTTTGGTATTAAACTTAAATTCCGCAGAAATGCTGCCGACCCATACTAACAAATTCAGCCGTTGGGCTGTTCTTCTGGTTTTCTTTTTTTGGGGTACCTGGGCTACGGCAGTGGCCCAGGAAAGAGATAGTACCCAGCAAAAACCGCAGCTAGATACCAGTCCGCCGGCCGTTCCGGCGCAGCCGCAAGCCCCGGTTACCCAACCCAACCGGCCAGTGCCACCGCCTCAACCGCAACCCGAACCTGAACCCGAAGAAAAAGAAGAACCGGTAACAGAAAGACCCAGCATCCGCGAAAAACTATTTATCGGCGGCAGCGGCGATTTAGGATTCAGCAGCAATTCTTACTACGGCAACTTTTTTAATATTGGCGCCTCTCCTATTCTGGGTTACCGCATCACCAAGCGTTTTGCGCTGGGCCCCGGTATAGTTTATAATTATTATAATTTAGGGGGCAGGTCTTTCAGCGATTACGGTGCTAAAGCTTTTACGCAGGTTATTCTTTACAAAGCATTTTTCCTGCACGCCGAACACCAAATATTAAATACCCAAGGCTATGATTCGTCGGGCCGGATTACACCGGATAGCCGCCAAAATATTCAATCTACGCTGGCCGGAGCCGGCTACCGGCAAATGGCTTCGGACCGTTTCGGTTTTGACTTGTATTTGCTGTTTAATATTGCCAACTCTAACGGCGTGCGAAATTCGCGGCCTATTTTACGGGCTGGTTTTATCTATAATTTAAAATAGCTTACTGTACTTACCTTTCACAGTAAATAAATATTCCGGTTGAAGCTAGATAATTAATAAACAGAAAGAGCGCCTTGCGGGCGCTCTTTCTGTTTATTAATTATTTTATAACTGGCTATTTAAGCAGCTCCGCGAATTAATCTTAAAATAATGGCAATAACGGCAATAACCAGTAAAATATGGATGATGCCACCAACAGTGTCACCAAATCCTAAGAAACCAATTAACCAAAGAATAATTAACACAACTGCAATAATATACAATAAATTTCCCATAGTTTTAATTGTTTAAAGATCAAAGTTTAAGTTCAAGGTTTAAGTCTAAAATCGAAAGTTAAGCGCTGCGGATTAGCCGGAGAATAATGGCAATAACGGCTATTACCAGCAAGATGTGAATAATGCCACCTACCTGGTTTGGAAATCCAAGAAATCCGATTAGCCATAGTATAATTAATACTACTGCAATAATATAAAGCATGTTTCCCATAGTTTGTTTTTTTTAATATAAGGACGAATATCTAAATTGTTAATTTTTTTTAAAACCCCTTTAAAAACAAGCTTTTAATCAGCTACCCTTGTTTTTCCAGAGACTTCAATTTTTAATTTTTCCTATTTACGCAGTTATATTCCAAAAGATTTATATAGGTATATTTTTTTTATTTCTTTTTACAAAAAGCTTGAAAAAACTGGCATAAATATACGAGTTATCCACCCCTATATACTCAATATTTCAGAACAGGTTTTGCTGCCGGATACCTTAAAATCTATAAATTTAGAGCGGCGTACTTAAACTGGTACGTAAGAAAAAAATATGGTGAAAAATATTTCCGTAATTGGTGCCGGCACCATGGGCAATGGCATCGCCCACGTGTTTGCGCAGCATGATTTTAACGTAGCTTTAATTGATGTTTCGGCCCCAGCCCTGGAAAGTGCTTTGGCTACCATTGCTAAAAATCTGGACCGGCTGATGACGAAAGGCACCCTGACCGAAGTCGAAAAAAAATCTACCCTTGCCAATATCCAAACTTTTACCGACCTGAAAACCGGCGTTGCTACGGCAGATGTGGTAGTGGAAGCCGCCACCGAAAATGCGGATTTAAAACTGAAAATATTTAAGGACTTAGAGGCTTTTACCCCGCCCGAGGCTATTCTGGCCTCTAATACTTCTTCTATATCCATCACCCGGATTGCTGCGGCCACCAATCGCCCCGGTCAGGTAATTGGTATGCATTTTATGAACCCGGTTCCTATTATGAAACTGGTAGAGGTAATCCGCGGCTACGCCACCTCACCGGAAGTAACGGCTACCGTAATGGATTTGGCAAAAAAATTAGGTAAAATGCCGACCGAAGTAAACGATTATCCGGGCTTTATTGCCAACCGCATTTTAATGCCCATGCTGAATGAAGCCATTTATGCCCTGTACGAAGGCGTAGCCGGCGTGGAAGAAATTGACACCGTTATGAAATTAGGCATGGCGCACCCAATGGGGCCGCTGCAACTAGCTGATTTTATTGGATTGGATGTTTGTTTATTTATTTTGAAAGTGATGCAGGATGGATTTGGTCATCCTAAATACGCTCCGTGCCCTTTGCTGGTAAATATGGTTCAGGCCGGGCACCTGGGGGTTAAATCGGGCAAGGGCTTTTATACCTACACCGCCGGCAGCAAAGATTTACTAGTAGCCGAACAATTCAGAAGATAGATATTTATGGCTGCGATGAATTTTAGCATGAAGAAATCAACTTACTTTAAATCGCTGTTTATTTGCTTAGCTGCCTTGGGTGGCTGTACCCAAATAAATCAGAAGGCGAATCAGGTACCGGGGCGCGTGGGACAGGAAAAAGAATGGCCAGTTTACGGCGGCAACGCCCAGGGTAACCGCTACTCGGGCTTAAACCAGATAAACACCCAAAATGTAAGCCGCCTGCAAGTAGCCTGGACTTACCATACCGGCGACAACACCGGCAAAGGCACCGAAATGCAGAGCCACCCCATTATTAAAAACGGGGTTTTATATACAACCTCGCCAAAATTAAAAGTTCTGGCCTTGGATGCAGCTACCGGCACCTTGCGCTGGCAATTTGATCCGTTCCAGCACAAAGACCCAACCTTACATGCCAACCGGGGCGTAACTTACTGGGAAAATGGCTCCGACAAAAGAATATTGTTTACGGCCGGTCCGGTACTATATGCCCTTAATGCCCAAACAGGTCAACCCATTACGTCCTTTGGAAATAATGGGCAGGTAAGTCTTTACGAAGGTTTAGGCCGGGACCTGAAAGGTTTTTATATTATCAGTACTACGCCGGGCATTGTTTTTCAAAATCTTCTCATTCTGGGTTCACGGGTTTCGGAGAATGCCGATGCTGCACCGGGTTTTATACGGGCTTACGACATCCGGACGGGCGCTATTGCCTGGGTTTTCCGGACCATACCGCAACCCGGCGAATTGGGTTATGATACCTGGCCCGCAGATGTGTGGGAGAAGATAGGTGGCGCCAATGTGTGGAGCGGCATGAGCCTCGACGAAAAAAGGGGTTTGGTGTTTTTACCAACCGGTTCGGCCTCTTTCGATTTTTACGGGGGCAACCGGCCGGGTCAGAATTTATTTGCAAATTGTATAATTGCTTTAAAAGCCGCTACCGGTGAGCGCGTATGGCACTACCAAACGGTACACCACGATCTCTGGGACCGGGATTTGCCCTGCCAGCCTAATCTGGTAACCGTAAACCACCGTGGTAAAAAAATTGATGCCGTCGCGCAGGCTACTAAATCCGGTTTCATTTTTCTGCTGGACAGGGAAACCGGTAAGCCCTTGTTCCCGGTGGAAGAGCGGCCGGTACCCGCTTCGGATTTACCGGGCGAGGCGGCCTGGCCTACGCAGCCTTTTCCGTTAAAACCAGCGCCTTTCGCCCGCCAAACCTTTACCGAGGCTGATATTACAAATATTTCGCCGGAGGCGCACGCCCATGTAGCCGAACGGTTTAAAAAGGTAAAATCCGGCCGGCCTTTTATCCCGCCCAGTAAAGAAGGAACGGTAATTTTTCCGGGATTCGACGGCGGCGCCGAATGGGGAGGTAATGCTTTTGATCCGCAGGGTAATATTTTATACATCAATTCGAACGAGATGCCCTGGATACTGACCATGGTAGATGCTAAATCTAAAAGTGCAGAAAAACTATCGGCCGGGGCGCAGTTATATCGCCAGCATTGCGCTTCCTGCCATGGCCCTGACCGGTTGGGCGACCAGCACAGTTATCCATCGTTGGTGCAAATACAGGATCGGTTAAGCCGCCGCGACATTGAATTAACTGTAAAAAATGGACGGGGCCGGATGCCGGCGTTTGGGCATTTACCCGAAAAAGAACGGCAGGAAATTGTAGATTTCATCGTTAATCCGGATAAAAAAGCAGGAGCCGAACCGAAACAAAATATGGCAGTATCCGAAAAAACTCCGCAATTGCCTTACGCCCACACCGGTTATCATCGCTTCCTCGACCAGCAAGGTTACCCGGCTGTTAAGCCGCCCTGGGGTACTTTAAACGCTCTTGATTTGAATACCGGGGAATATTTATGGCAGGTACCGCTGGGCGAATTTGCCGAACTCACCCGGAAAGGTATTCCGCCTACGGGCACCGAAAATTACGGCGGTCCCATCGTTACCGCCGGTGGTCTGGTATTTATTGGCGCTACTAAGGATGAGAAGTTTAGAGCTTTTGATAAAAAAACCGGTAAAATTCTTTGGGAGACCACGTTGCCGGCCGGTGGCTATGCTACCCCGGCTACCTACCAGGTCAATGGCAAACAATACGTCGTTATTTCCGCTGGCGGGGCTAAAATGGGTACCAAAGCCGGTGATACTATTATAGCCTTTGCCCTTCCGTAAATTCGTTAATCGTTGTTCGTTATTCGATTTTTAGATATTCGAGGTTCGATATTCGATTGTCTCGTTTAGTGATTTAGAAATATTACAGTAATTCTTAAAACCCAAAAGCCGCTGGTAAGGTAATGTGTCCTTATCAGCGGCTTTCTTCTTGGCTTTTAGTTTTTCAGCGACTTATCTTAATAAATTTGCCACCAGTTTCAAACAATTATTCATTTACAAAATCAGAAATCGAACATTCAAAAATCAAACATTCAAATAACGAAACTCGAATATCGAACATCCAATAATCGAATCACGAAATTAAACGGCTACGGCATTCTCGCGTAAGGCATCGTTGAGGGAAGTTTTCAGGTCGGTGCTTTCTTTCCGTTGGCCAATAATGAGGGCGCAAGGCACCTGGAAATCGCCGGCCGGAAATTTTTTGGTGTATGAACCCGGAATAACTACCGAACGGGGTGGTACATACCCTTTGTATTCTTTGGGCGCTGAACCGGTGATGTCAATAATTTTAGAGCTGCCGGTTATGGTTACGCCGGCCCCAATTACGGCTTCTTTACCAATGCGGCAGCCTTCCACCAGAATACTTCTGGAGCCAATAAAAGCGCCATCTTCCACAATAACCGGCGCGGCTTGTACGGGTTCCAGCACGCCACCTAAACCTACGCCGCCGCTCAGGTGTACGTTTTTACCAACTTGGGCGCAACTGCCTACCGTGGCCCAGGTATCTACCATGGTTCCGGAATCTACGTAAGCGCCAATATTTACGTAAGAAGGCATCATAATTACGCCTGGCGCTAAAAAGGCACCGTAACGGGCAATCGCGTGCGGTACTACCCGTACCCCTAATTCGGCGTAATTTTCTTTTAAAGCAATTTTATCGTGAAACTCGAAAGGACCGGTTTTAATGGTTTCCATTTTCTGAATCGGGAAATACATTAAAACTGCTTTTTTTACCCATTCGTTAACTTTCCAGTTTTCACCATAAGGCTCGGCTACCCGAATCAGGCCTTTATCCAAATCGGCAATAACACTCCGGATGGCTTCGGTGGTTTGAACTTGTTGTAATAAGGAACGATCTTCCCAGGCTTGTTCTATCGTTTGTTGCAGCGTCATATTTAGGTTTGGTTTAATACCGGTTACATAGGTTTAAGCCGTAAAAGTAGTAGTTTTACCTTAATGAAAGAAACTAGAATTCTGCTGGCATCGGTCTTAAAACCTATCAACGACTCCCGCATGTTCCGGAAACTGGGTCTTTCCTTAGCCAAACTGCC
The DNA here is from genome assembly GCF_007991635.1 of Adhaeribacter aerolatus. Classification (GTDB taxonomy): domain Bacteria; phylum Bacteroidota; class Bacteroidia; order Cytophagales; family Hymenobacteraceae; genus Adhaeribacter; species Adhaeribacter aerolatus. Next base: position 117,691 of record NZ_BJYS01000007.1, read on the forward strand.
CCACACCCAAATACTTATTTCGGGTTACACGGCCTTTATCCCACCCGCTCCTGCTAATATTCATTTTCACCCGCTTTTCCGGTTTAAGCGTCTGGGAATAGACCGTTTAAAAGTTTCCTGGCTTTCTTTTAAATTATGGTGGCAAATAGCGCCTCAGGTTTTAATTGTAGGTACCCACGAACTGCTGCTGGCAGCTTTGGTTTACAAGCTTTTCCGGCCATGCCGGCTCATTTACGATGTCCAGGAAAATTATTACCTTAACCTAACCACGCAGGGCACCTATTCTCCTGTACTCAGCCGTTTCCTGGCCAATACCATTCGCCTGACCGAGCGCTTTACGGCACCGTTTATAGATTATTATTTTCTGGCTGAAAGCAGCTATGCCGCCGAACTTCCTTTCCTAAAGAATAAATTTCTTATACTGCAGAATAAATATTGGCCAGATTCAGAAGAATCAAACCAAAAAGTGCCATTTCCGGGCCGGCAATTACCACCTGATAATATTCAATTACTTTACAGCGGCACTATTTCGGAATTGTACGGAGTTTTCCGGTCTATTCATTTAGTAGAAGCCCTGAACCGGATAGCCCCAATCTTTAAACTCACGATTATAGGTTATTGTCCGCAGCCCGCAGTTTTAGCCAAACTAAAAGCCTGCATTGCCGGCAAAGCTGCCATTACCTTAATTGGAGGAGATTACCTGGTGCCGCACCCGGAAATATTAGCTGCCATCAAGAAGAGTCACGTGGGCCTTTTACCGTACCAGCCGCATCCCAGCACCTTTAACTGTGTGCCTACCAAATTATTCGAATATTTAGGCAATGCCCTGCCCGTAATTATTCAGCAAAACCCGCTTTGGGAAACATTTATTCAAAAATACAGCGCCGGCTTAGCCATTGATTTCGGGAATATGGATGCACCAGCTATTTACGAAACTTTACGCAGCCAAATCTTTTATCGAAACACCACTTTAACCGAAGTCTTCTGGCAATCCGAAGAGGAAAAACTCTTTAATTGGGTTAAAACTATATTACATGTTTAACGTATTTGTTTCAACACTTCTTAAAATAATTTTTAGGTTAGCCTAAATTTAGATTTAAATTTTCTATATTTGTTCTCATAAACCAAAATAATATGAGACGTGCTAAAATTTCTGGCGTAGGCCACTATGTACCCGAACGGGTGGTTACTAACTATGATTTGGAAAAAATCATGGCTACCTCTAACGAATGGATCATCGAAAGGACTGGCATTCAGGAACGACGGTATTTTCAGGAAGGCACCGACACCACGGCCAACATGGGTACTAAAGCCGCGCGAAAAGCGCTGGAAATGGCCGGGTTGGAACCTAGCAATTTAGACCTGATTATTTTTGCTACGTTGAGTCCCGATTATGTTTTTCCGGGTTCCGGTGTTTTGGTGCAGCGGGAATTAGGTCTGAAAAATATTCCGGCTTTAGACGTACGTAACCAATGTTCGGGCTTTGTTTATGCGCTTTCGGTCGGCGACCAGTTTATTAAAACCGGTATGTACAACCATGTACTGGTCATTGGTTCCGAAATTCATTCTTCGGGTCTGGATTTTACCGATCGTGGTCGGGCCGTATCGGTAATATTCGGCGATGGTGCCGGAGCAGTAGTTTTGTCGCCATCCGAGTCGGAAGACCGCGGTATACTATCGACGCACCTGCACGCCGACGGCGAACTGGCTGAAGAACTAGCCTGCACCTTCCCCACCAGCAATGCCAAGGAAAGACTCACGCACGACATGATTGATAACGGTTCTATTTATCCTTATATGAACGGGCAAACTGTTTTCAAAAATGCGGTAGTTCATTTTCCGGAGGTAATAAACGAGGCTTTGGCGCACAATAATTTACAGGCAACCGACATTGATATGCTGATTCCGCACCAAGCCAATTTGCGGATTACCAGCTTTATTCAGCAGAAAATGGGTTTGCCCGCCGAAAAGGTCTTTAGCAATATTCAACGGTACGGCAATACCACAGCCGCTTCGGTGCCCATTGCTTTAAGCGAAGCTGTGGAGCAGGGCAAAATAAAACCAGGCGATCTGGTATGCCTGGCTGCCTTTGGCAGTGGCTTTACCTGGGCTTCCGCCCTTATCAGGTGGTAAATTTACAGTTAGCAGTAACCAGTGAGCCGTTAGAAGTAACAGGCTTCCACCTGGCTTCGATGTTGACTGATTGTTAATAATTTGACCTTAAGTTCTTCTTTAAAATTGAAAATAGCTGAAAGTACAATGGCAAATGATATCCACTTTAGATTAAGCTTTAACTTTTCATTGATAACTGTTAACTGATAATTGCGAAGTGCATAGCTATACCGAAGAAAATTACATTAAAACCATTTATAAACTTTCTACCGACGGGAAAGATGCGGTAAATACAAATGCTATTGCGGAAGTGCTGCAAACCAAGCCGGCTTCGGTGAGCGATATGCTCAAAAAACTAAGCAGTAAAAATATAATTCATTATGTGAAGTACCGGGGTGTTTTCCTCACCCCCGAAGGCAACAAAAAAGCTTTGCAGATTATTCGGAAGCACCGGCTTTGGGAAGTTTTCTTAGTAAAAAAATTAAACTTTAGCTGGGACGAAGTACACGAGGTGGCCGAACAAATGGAACACATTCAAAGTCCGTTACTCATTCAGCGTCTCGACGAATATTTAGGATTTCCGAAGCAAGATCCGCACGGCGACCCAATTCCGAACGAAAAAGGAGAAATAAACCAAAATCAGCAAAGGCTGGCTGCCGACCTGGAAATAAACGAAAGCGGCGTAGTAGTAGGCGTAAAAGATACCCAACCAGCCTTTTTGCAGCACCTGAATAAAATAGGTATTTACCTGGGAGCCCGCTTACAGGTGCTGGACAAGGTAGAATACGATAAGTCGATGGAAGTAAGTATAGAAGATAATAAAAGCGTTTTGATATCCGCCGAAGTTTCCAAAAATATTTTTATATCGGCCTGAGCAAGGACTGCATTGTACCAAAATATTACACAAGTTAAACACCATGCTTAACCGGACAAATGTTGGTAGTAAATCGCTCGAGGAAGTTAATGCTTCGGTAGATACTACAGTTCAGAAAGGTTTTTTCAGAAAGCTGCTTTCGTTTATGGGGCCAGCCTACCTGGTTAGTGTGGGTTACATGGACCCCGGCAACTGGGCTACCGATATTGCCGGTGGCAGCCAGTTCGGCTACAAATTAATCTGGGTTTTGCTGATGTCGAACATTATGGCATTGCTACTGCAAAGTTTAAGTGCCCGATTAGGCGTAGTCAGGGGTTTAGATTTGGCCCAGGCTTCCCGCGAAACGTACCCTAAATTTATTAATATACCGCTTTATTTCCTGGCCGAGATTGCCATTGCGGCTTGCGATTTAGCCGAGGTGCTGGGCATGGCCATTGGCTTGCAATTGTTATTTGGCATTCCGCTGCTGTGGGGCGTTACCATTACCGTACTCGATACCTTCTTGTTATTGTTTCTGATAAACCAGGGCATGCGCAAAATGGAGGCGTTTATTCTAGCATTAGTGAGTATTATCGGGTTTGCCTTTGTTATGGAAATGATATTTGCCAAACCCGATATGGGTGCTTTGGTGCAGGGCTTTATTCCGACCATCCCGAATAATGAAGCTTTGTATATTGCTATTGGTATTATTGGGGCAACGGTAATGCCGCATAATTTGTATTTGCATTCGTCGCTGGTACAGAGTCGTAAGTTTGAACGCAGCGCTTTAGGTATTCGACGGGCGCTTAAATTTAATTTTATTGATTCGGCCATAGCCTTAAACCTGGCATTTTTTGTAAACGCAGCTATTCTTATTCTGGCAGCATCGGCCTTTTACCGCAACGGCCACGTGAACGTTTCCGAAATAAAAGACGCCCACCAGTTTCTGGCCCCCATGCTGGGCACCGAATGGGCACCTATTTTATTTGCGGTAGCTCTGATTGCGGCCGGCCAAAGTTCTACCCTAACCGGTACGCTGGCCGGGCAAATTGTGATGGAAGGTTATTTAAACCTGCGCATACAGCCCTGGTTACGCCGCATGATTACCCGTTTAATTGCTGTAATTCCGGCCTTCTTTGTTATTTTATATTACGGCGAAGACGAAACCGGGCGTTTATTAATATTTAGTCAGGTTGTTTTAAGCTTACAATTGGGCTTTGCCGTAATACCGCTTATTCATTTTGTAAGCAATAAATACAAGATGGGCGAATTTGTCATTGGGCTGAAAACCCGCCTGGCCGCCTGGGTAATTGCTACCACCATTGTTATTCTTAACGCCAAATTGGTATTCGACCAGGTGATGGAATGGGTTACAACCAGTTCCAATCCTATGCTTATTTGGCTGTTGGTTGTTCCTGCCATTTTAGCCGCCTTCCTGTTGCTGTTGTATATAACTTTTCAGCCGCTTGTTTCCAAGGTTATGAGCCGGAATTTGGCGGGTGTTGCACCCACGTTACCTTACCAGCACCAGGAAAAACCGGCTTACCGCCGAATTGCTATTAGCCTCGATTTTTCTAAAGTAGACGAAAACGTAATTAACAGCGCGTTGGCCATTGGCACCAAAGAAGCAGAATATTTGTTAATTCATGTGGTAGAAACGGTAGGTGCGCACGTATTCGGCAACCAAACCCACGATTTAGAAACAAAAACCGACTCCAGCCATTTGCAGCAATATGCCACCGAACTAAGGCAGCAAGGTTTTCGGGTTTCGGTGGAATTAGGCTTTGGCAACCCAAAACGCCGCATTCCGACTTTGGTAAAAAGTTTTAAAGCTGATTTATTAGTAATGGGCTCGCACGGCCACCGCATGATGAAAGACGCAATTTTCGGAACCACTATTGATGCTGTGCGGCATACCGTAAAAATTCCGGTTTTAATTATTTGAGGAAATTAAAATATTAGTGGCTTAAATCTTGTTCAAAGAGAAAAGCTTTACGTTAGTTTAGAAATATTATTCGTTAGTGACTAGGATCAGTTTACGTTAATAATATCAGCGATGGGATAATGATGCAACCAAATATAGCCCAATATTTGCCTGCTAAATTTTTCAGACGCTGGACCCCATCTCTGTCATTCAGGCGGAAACTTGTTAGTAACCTGCAAACAAGTTTCCGCCTGAATGACATAAGTGAATTAGATTAATTTATAAACTAATTTAATTTTACAGAAGGATTATTTTTTTAGGCTGCGGTATTCAGCTTTAAAATATTGAATTATAATTAAAATAATGAAAAACTTTTCGCTGCGAGCTTTTACGGGTTTATTTTGCCTGCTCCTGCTACTGGGCAGCTTTACAAGTAAGCCTCCGAAAAAAGGAAAAATAAATTGGTTAACCTTGGAGGAAGCGGCTGCTCTGAATAAAAAAGAGCCCCGTAAAATGGTAATAGATGTTTACACCGATTGGTGCGGCTGGTGCCGGAAAATGGACCAGAGTACTTTTTCGAATCCGGAGGTTGCCGATTATGTAAATAAAAATTTTTACGCGGTAAAACTCGATGCTGAGGGTAAAAAGCCCATTACCATTAATGGTAAAACCTATAATTACAATGCGCAATACCGGTCGCATGAGGTGGCAATTACTTTGCTGAGTGGTCAGATGAGTTACCCGTCTACGGTTTACCTCGACGAGCAAATGAAAATACTGGCGCCGGTTCCCGGTTACCTCGATGTGCCGGCTTTTAAAGAAATATTAATTTATTTCGGGGAAAACCATTACAAGAAAAAAACTTTTCAGGAATACACGGCCGCAGCGGCTAAAAAATAAAACTAAGTTCTTGTATTATTCTACTAATTCTCCTGACACGATTGTTGCTTTGGCTACAGCTTCCGGCAAAGGCGCTATTGCCGTTGTTCGTTTATCGGGCCCCGAAGCAATAAATATTACAAATAAAATATTCCATGGCAAAAACCTGGATCAGCAATCCTCACACACCTTGCACTTTGGCACCATCCGCGACAACGGCCGGGTGCTGGACGAAGTAGTAGTTTCGCTGTTTAAGGCACCCCACTCCTACACCAAAGAAAACGTAGTAGAAATTTCCTGCCACGGCTCCGATTATATTGTAGAACAAATTATCCGGCTTACGCTGCAGCACGGCGCCCGGCTGGCTCAAGCCGGCGAATTTACTAAACGCGCTTTCCTGAACGGGCAACTGGATTTAGCTCAGGCCGAAGCGGTAGCGGATTTAATCGCTTCTGATTCCCGGTTGTCGCACGAAGTAGCCATGAAACAAATGCGGGGCGGCTTTTCCCAGGAAATAAAAAACCTCCGGGCGCAGCTTATTCACTTTGCTTCTATGATAGAACTGGAACTGGATTTTAGCGAAGAAGACGTGGAGTTTGCCGACCGCAGTGCTTTACAAAACTTGATTTATAATATTCAGAAACTTATCCGGGATTTATTGAAGTCGTTTGAATTTGGCAATGTAATCAAACACGGCGTGCCGGTGGTAATTGTAGGTAAACCCAATGCCGGTAAATCTACCTTGCTTAACGTGTTGCTGAACGAAGAAAAAGCTATTGTTTCGGATGTAGCCGGTACCACGCGCGATTTTATAGAGGACGAAATTTCGATAGAAGGCATCAGTTTCCGGTTTATCGATACCGCCGGTTTGCGCGAAACCACCGACAAGGTAGAAGCCATTGGCGTGGAGCGCACGCTGAAAAAAGTAGAAGAAGCCTCCCTTGTTATTTATTTATTTGATATTGCTACCACTTCGTCGCAGGAGTTGGACCAGGAAATTAAAGCTTTGGCGCTGGATGAAAATACCGCTCTGCTGGCAGTTGCGAACAAAATAGACACGGTAGGTAGTGCTAGCTTAGAAGCTTACCACGCAATTGCCGATACCATTGCCATATCGGCTTCTGAAAAAGAAGGCATCGAAACCCTGAAGCAAAACCTACTGGAAAAAGTAAGAGGCAACCAACTCGATACCAGCGATCAAACCATTGTAACTAACCTGCGCCACTACGAAAACCTCCAGCAAACTTACACTGCCCTCGACGACGTACTTACCGGCATCAGCAGTGGCATCAGCAGCGATTTTTTAGCGGCTGATATCCGGAGAGCACTCTATGCCCTCGGCCAGATTACCGGCGAGATAACTACGGATGACTTGCTGGATAATATTTTTAGTAAGTTTTGTATTGGGAAGTAAAACCTGAAAGCAGATGAGAATAATTTATTTTTCAGGTGATAACACCTGAAATAGCTAAAAGCTAATTACAATCTGATTCATTTTGTGGTGCTTCTAAGTCATTTCGCAGCCGAGTATTGTACCAATAACTCTCCACAATTAATTGATATTGTTGATCATCATAATCAGAAAAAGAGCATTGGCGAATAGCAGAAGATACAGACTGAGAATCAGGTTATACTTGGTGCAGGCATTGATTGCTTTAACTCGTAAGGGTTCCCTATCAGTTTTACCTCATAGGCAGTACTTACACCTTTCAAGTTCAGGTAGCTGCAACCAACTGCATAAGGTGGGTTCTTTAGTAAACGGTAAGCCAGCGCTGAGATAACAAAGCTATTGTTTAGTTCTTTGGTGGCAGCTTGTAACCGGGCTGCAATATTTACCGGGTAGCCCATCACAGTCAGGTTATTACTTAGCCCAATACCCACGTTTCCTACGATTACTTTGCCTACATGCACGCCAATGCCTACCTCAAAGGTATGGTTAAAATAGGGGCGCATATAAGTATTATTAAATATTTTAATGTCTTCCATAATTTTCAGGCCAGCCAGCACAGCCGCCTCGGCAGCTTGCTTTATTTTACTACCAAGCCCAAATACGGCGTACAGTCCGTCTCCGGCGGTGTCTATGATCTCACCATTATACTGGGTTATGGCATTCTGAAAAAGCGCGAAGATTCTGCGCATGATGTGGATGACATCGAACGGAAGACTAGCCTCTATAAACGGGGTAAAGTTGCGGATGTCAATAAAGAAAAGCGCTAGCTTGCGCTGCTCTCCCATTACTGTTTTCGTGTCAACCTCATTGCTATCAATAAAAATATAACGGTCGGTTTCGTCGCGTATCAACCGATGTATTTCTATCCCCTCCCCTCTCACGTAGGATTGGCAGGCCAGACGTACATTATCCGGAAATTTCTTTACCCGTTTAATAGCTTGCTCATAAATGGTGGCCGGTGTTAGCTTTTCCGGGCCTTGCAAAACCAGTACACGACAAGTGGTGCATTGTCCTTTTCCCCCGCAGGCGTGGTAGTGAGGTATACCGGCAGCCAATGATGCGTGTAGCAGCGTTTGACTCTCTTCTACAGGTATTACCTTTTCGCCTTTAAAATTTACATGGTAAGCCATTGATAAATATAGCTATATTATTCTTTAATGCGCTTACCGGCTTTAGCATATATCAGATACGGTTACTCCAGGTGTTTTTCTAGGTAAGACTGCAGTTATAGGCAGAGCCGAATCAATGTAGATTATTAACGGCTACGTGCTCCGGCACCTATTTGCGCCTGGTGGTATCTATACCCCAACCAGGCAGTTGTTACGGTACTTGGGCACGAATTATGGTTGTCAGGCTATGCTGACGTTTATAGCTTATTAAACTTACGCTCAACCTTTCTTATCCTATGCGCATTCCCGACATACATCTTAAGCAGCACAATAACTTACGGACATTCTTCAAAATGCCTGCTAGCCCGGTTAAAAGTAATACTAGTTGCGATTACACGCAGAAAAACACTGATTTTAAGAATCTTTACTCTACCCGCTCGGTTTCCTGTGCTGTTTTCTCTCCCAGAAACTCCACCCAAGCTTTTTTAATGCAAGGATAGTGTTTAGATGCTTCCACCAAACTCATGAACCCTACCAGGTTATTTTCAAAGCGTTTGGCCAGCGTTTCATCATTTAAGTTGCCATTTTCATCAAAAGCATTTTGAGCTGTGGCTAAAGAAAACATATCTGGGTATACCCTGGTGCCGAGGTGTTCAAAGGGAACTCGCAAGGACCAGAGCCCCCGGTTACCGCCAGCCATAGAAGGAGATGCAGACATTAATAAGGCATGATGTTGGTGGAAAGGCTGCGGGCGAAAACGCGAAACCCAATCTATCACATTTTTTAGAAACCCGGGCATAGAGCCATTATACTCCGGTGATGAAATAATGAAAGCATCGTTTGCCAATATGCGTTGCCGAAACGCTTCCGCACCTTTCGGATGGTAATTGTCTACTTCCAATTCCTGGTTAAAAGAAGGGCAATCAAACTCGTTCATGTCGGCAAAGTCTACTTGGCCGCCATTTTTTTCAATGACAAGGGCCGCTAATTTTGCTAACTTTGTATTAAGCGAACCTCTTCTCAGAGATGCCGAAAAAACAAGAAAGCTAGTTTGTCCTTGTCCGCTATTCATTTGTTGCGCTTCCATCAGATAAGTTTTAGGTTTATTTTATTACAAAGCCCTGCCAATCACTGCGTCTTTTACATTAATCAGTTACGTATAATATTCCAGTTAGTCGCTTAAAAGCAAAACATTGTAGCCATAGTTTGCTAAGTGTTTGCTTTGCTTTAGTTATCCCCTTCGTTTACCGAAGGAGGCGGAAGGAAGGTAGCTACCAACAGCAATTACTCCGGCCCTCCCATCAGGGCCAAAGAACCATCTAACCGTAACTGGCTTAATTTAGTGTTTTCCCAATAGAGCGCCACATTTCTACTTCTTCTTTAAACCTATTATTTATTACTTCCAACTCCGTATCAATGCGCATGGTGGCTCGGTCTTTTAAATTATAAGCCGGCCAGGTCGGGGCATTCTTGGCGGCGGGTTTGCCCGTGCGGGCAAAGGTCGTCCATAATTCGGCAAAGTTGTGGGAAGCGGTAAATCTTTCAGGGCGGTTTCCGCCAAAGAAACTCGGCTTTGTCGGCTCGCCATTTTTGGGGGGTACCTCATTATTAAACTTGAAGGAAATATCCATGGCGTGCGGTGTTCCCATGGCATAATCCGTACCCGGTATTTTGTTTTCTGATTTATAGCCAAAGTTGTATAAGTAAACCGGGGCGCCGTTTTGCCTGGCTTTCTTTTCGGCAATGTCTATAGAACCCAGGCCCATCATGGTGATGGAAGAAATAGCCACAAAAATATCGGGGGCCGTGGCGTTGGGTCGGGCTTGCCGGTAAGTGGCTATAATTTTTTTAGTATCTGGCCCATACTGCGGTTCTAATTTTTTATGCAAACCCTCAAAATCCATTTTAAAAGAATCGGCATCTTTTCTTTCCCAGGCAAAAAATGTGTATTCGTCTTCGTTCCAGCCCACTAACAAAGGCTTGTTTCTTGAGATTGCCGGCGCACCCGGGTCGAAAGGGTGATTGGGAAGGGCTTTGCCGTCCACCACGGGTCCAAACCCACCGGCATTGCGGCGCATCGTTCCCTGATTTTTATTTTTTTCCTGAAAAGGTGGCACAAACGGCAATTTTGCCTGCATATTTAATAAATCCGAAGCGGGCACTTCTAATATCTTCTGCCAGTTGTTAACCGGTATATTCAATTCATTAAATAATTGCAAGGTATTTTCATGCGCGGTGTCTTTATCCATCATGCGCACACCCGGACCACTTTCGATGGACGCTTTATTGAAATACGGAGCTGCCGCAGGCATCGCATAAAGACAAGATGTTTTTGCCCCACCGCCGGACTCACCCCAAATCATCACATTATTCGGATCGCCGCCAAATTGCGCGATGTTTTTGTTTACCCATTTTAAACCATCAATAATATCTAATAATCCCATATTGCCCGAGCCGGCATACTCTGGTCCGGCAATTTCATCCAGGTATAAAAATCCTAATAACCCTAAACGGTGGTTCGTTTCCACTACTACCACATCGAAGTTGCGGGCTAAGTTGGCCCCGTCCTGGCCGGCAGAACCGCCGGAACCAATTACAAAACCGCCCCCATGGTTGTAAAACATAACCGGTCGTTTTTTATTATCGTTGGCCGGGGTCCAGACATTCAGAAATAGGCAGTCTTCGGATGGCTCCGGCTCATTTCTTCTGGGGGCTTGGATAGCCGGTGCGCCCAGGGTAAGTGCCTCCCTTACGCCCGTCCAAGGCTGGAGCTTGGCTGGTCGTCGGAACCGTCTTTCGCCGGAAGTTCTTCCGGCATAAGGAATGCCTTTAAATATGTTTACACCCTCGGTGCGATAGCCTTTAATTTTACCATAACTGGTTTCTGTTTCTACAAATTCTTCTACCAAGGAGGGTTTGGAAATCAAAAAGGATGAAGCATTTAATTTACTTGAGATTGCCGTTCCTACCGCGGCTAAGGATAATTGAGACAAAAATTGTCGTCTTTTGATGCCATTCATATTTTTGATTTTGCTAGAATTTTAACGAAAGATACCACTGAAAAAATTGTTTCCCTTACCCTTAGAACAGGAAACGTAAGCTTTGAAGCCTTTTATTTAGAAATATTATACTGCTCGTCGCTGACCTTTTCTAACCAATCAACCGGATTACCATTAAGACTTTCCTGAATAGCGATGTGCGTCATGGCGGTAGTGGCCGTGGCGCCGTGCCAATGTTTCTCTCCGGGCGGAAACCAAATAACATCGCCGGGCCGGATTTCTTCAATGGGGCCACCCTCGCGCTGCGCCCAACCACAACCGGACGTGACAATCAAGGTCTGGCCGAGCGGATGCGTGTGCCAAGCGGTGCGGGCTCCGGGTTCGAAAGTGACCTGGGTACCGCCAGCCCGCGCCGGGTCATTTGCCTGAAACAAGTAATCAATCCGAACAGTCCCGGTAAACCAATCTTCCGGACCTTTTTGCGAAGGCTGCGTACCAACTCTTTTAATCTCCATAATAATTAATTTTTAACCGGGTCATTTCATAGTTTAACGTGGCAAAGGTTGCTTGCGACGTTCGTACAAGATTTTATTTCCATCAACTTGCTTCTCCTTCAGCTCAATCGTAAAATCATAATTTAGCGCACCAGCTATTTTTTGCACCGTTTCAATAGTCACATTTTGGGTACCAGATTCTATGCGAGTAATCACCTGCCTGGTCACACCAATAATTCCGGCAAGATCCTTTTGGATTAAGCCTAATCCTTTACGGGCTGCTCGTAACTGTTTTGCCAGAACATCAGATTCCATTTTGAATTTTACACCTAATCTATAAACCAACTTTTTAAGCCCACATTCTCAGGAAAAGTATAGCTGTTATTTCTTGCTATTTAAACTGTCACTTACACTGGTAGAAGTATCACTCATCATTACACCTACCGGGTTGGTGCTATCAGTGGTTGAGGGAGGCGTCGTGCTGCTAACATCGGTAGTGCTGTCCGAATCGGTTGAACTTTCATTTCTAGTTCCACAGGCCGTGAAAACCCCAGCTATAGTAAGAACAAATAAAATCTTCTTCATATAGTATTTATTTACTAATGTTAGTCAATATGAAATGATTAAAATAATCCAGACCATTACTGTCATTCAGCAGGAAACTTGCTAGCAGATAACCAACAAGTTTCCTGCTGAATGACAGTTTTCACCTCCCTTAGCCAAAGAATTTTAATTTAATCATTTAGTATTTATTTACTTTCAGAAATGGTCTTTCTTAAACAGGTTGCTCATTAACCTGAAGGAAAGGTTGGTCATATTCCCGCTTGCCTGTCGCTTTGTACAATGCATTCGCCAGGGCCGCAAAAATGGGTGGAAATAATGGTTCGCCCAGACCGGTCGGATTTTCTTCACTTTTTACAAAATGAATCTCAATTGCTTTGGGCGCCTCGCTGTGCCGGATTAGCCGGTATTTGTCGAAGTTATTTTTCTGAGGCACTCCATCCTGAAAAGTCATTCCGCCATAAAGGGCATTGCCAATACCATCAATTATTCCTCCTTGCCCCATGTTGATAGCAGCATCCGGGTTTACCACTACCCCGCAGTCAACAGCGGCATATACTTTTTCCACCACGGGTTTGTTTTCCTGCATCGACAAATCAATTACCTCGGCCACGTAAGTATTATGACAAAAGTAAGCGGAAACGCCCCGATGAACATTTTTCTTCGTTTGTTTCCAGTCGGACTTGTCCCGCACCAATTTCAATACGCCGGCATACCGGTCCGGGTCGTAATTGTTTTCCTTTCCCACGGGCTTGTTCTTGGCCCGGTCAAAAAGTTCGAGGCGAAAATCTATCGGGTCCTTACCCGCCAGCTCCGCTACTTCGTCCAGGAAGGACTGCTCGGCCCCGCCCAGGAAATTGGACCGGGGTGCCCGGAATGTACCCATCGTGATGTTGGAGTTCAGCACCCACTCCTCGGCTAAGTAATTATCCACGGCACCGGCCGGAAAACGATTTTGCGCCCAGCCAAGAGGGCCTTCGGGAATACCACCGGCTTTTATGGAGTAAGCAATCAGATTGCCTTTTTCATCTAAACCGGCTTTATAGGTGGCCATGTAAGTTGGGCGATAAATGCCATAAGTCATATCATCCTCGCGGGTGTACACCAACTTTACCGGGGCCTTCATTTTTTGGGAAATAATGGCGGCCTCTAACAAATGGTGCCCGTAAGACCGTTGCCCAAAACCACCGCCCATGCGGGCCAACCGGATGTGAATCTTTTCCTTAGGCAATCCCAGGCGGGTACTAAGCCCGGCCACCACAAATTCCGGTATCTGAATGGGCCCGTATATTTCCGCTTTGTCTGCCGTAACGTGCGCAAAACAGTTCACGGGTTCCATGGTATTGTGGGCCAGGAAAGGAGCCGAATACGTACGCTCAATTACTTTAGCTGCTTTTTTAAAGGCACCTGCCGGGTCACCGTCTTTACGCAGAATGGTTCCGGGCTTTTCCGCCATTTCGGCCATTAACTTTTTGTGCTGCGCAGTGCTCTCCAAACCAGCCGGAACGGTAACGGTTTTTTTACCTCCGCCAAAATTATTTATTACAAAATTGCTTTCCTTGGTATTTTCCCATTCCACTTTTAAAGCCTTTTTGGTCTGCATTACCTCCCAAGTGGTATTTCCCACCACTACGGCCAATTGGTTAAAAGAAGTTATATCGAAAGCCTGGCGTTCAAACTCCTCATCAAAGAGTTTGATGGTAAATACGTCTTTAATGCCCGGCATGGACTTGGCGGCACTATCCTCTACCGATTTTATTTTCTGACCGAAGGCTGGCGGATGGACAATCATGGCGATTAACATGCCTTCGTGTTTGTAATCCAGGCTGAACAAGGGTTTACCGGTTACAATATTGAAGCCTTCTACGTTCCGCTTTGATTTACCAATAATTTTAAAATCTGCTGCTTTTTTCAGGGAAACTTCTTTGGGTACCTCCAGTTTGGCGGCCTGAGAAGCCATTTCGCCGTAACCGGCTTCTTTGCTGCTCTTCTGGTGGTGTAAAACGCCGTCTTTGGTAGTAATTTCACTGGCCGGTACCTGCCAGGTTTGGGCAGCGGCCTGAATCAGCATTTGGCGGGCGGTTGCGCCGGCGGTGCGCAAAGGTTCCCAAGCCATTTGTATCGAGGTGCTGCCCCCAGTAAACTGGCGTTCGAACCGTTTTATAGAGAAATCAGCCTGCTCAACCACTACGTTTTTCCAGTCTACATCCAACTCTTCTGCGAGCAACATTGGTAGGGAGGTCTTAATATTTTGTCCGAATTCCGGGTTAGGCGAGAATAGCGTAACTAGTCCATTGTCTCCAATTTTTATGTAGCTGTTGAGCTCAAACCATTCTTTCGGGAGGTTCGATACAACTTCCGGGGTGGACTTGCACCCGGTCAGCCAGCTAAAGCTGAGCAGCATGCCACCCCCGGCTAGCGCCGTAACCTTTAAAAAATCGCGCCGGTTTATTCCTTTATTTACAGATGTCATAGCAGGTGGATTAAGATTTGGCGGTTGATTTGGCCGCCGTTTTGATGGCAGCCTTGATGCGGAGGTAAGTAGCACAGCGGCAAATATTACCATTCATCGCCGTTTCAATTTCTGCATCCGTCGGGTTGGGATTGCTTTTTAACAAAGCCGAAGCATTCATGATTTGCCCGGCCTGGCAGTAGCCGCACTGCGCCACATCGTGTTCCAGCCACGCTTGTTGAACCGGGTGGTAGCCTTTCTCAGAAAGCCCCTCGATAGTAGTGATGGCCTGTTCGCCTACCGCCGATACGGGCAATTGGCAAGAGCGCATGGCTACCTCGCCCATGTGAATGGTGCAGGCGCCGCATTGGGCAATGCCGCAACCGTACTTGGTTCCGACCAGGTTCAGGTGGTCCCGTAGCACCCATAACATAGGAGTGGCCGGGTCAACATTTACCTGCTGAACTTTTCCGTTAATTTTTAAGTTAAATGCTGCCAAGGCTTTATATTTTAAAGGTTTACAATAGTGGATTTTAAATTTACGGCTTGCTCAACTATAAAGAGTTAAGGAAATCAAACGATTAATTAAGATATTCAAACTATAATCCAATTACCTTAGGTTATACGTTCCAAGTAGGCAAATCACTAATATTTACTTCCCTATCCTTTAACTTTACTTAAGCTTTGACTGGCAATTAATTACCTCTTTTTTCAATGGTTCAAACACCATTCTTAAGCAGTTTAACGGCAATTAGTTTTTACATTTTCCAACTGCCACCTTTCTACCAAAGCTTTTATTCCAGCTCAAAGGTGATTGTTACATTTCCCGCCCCCAGCGCTGCCGTTAGCCCGGTAATATCCGTAATCCGGCCCAGTTTGGTGTAGCTGTAAGACGTAGAAAATGATTTGTAAAAAAGCACCAAAGTTTTATTACCATAGAGCATTAAATCGCCGGTTTGAATGTTTCCCGGGTTAGCCGCGTTGGTCGGCAAACCATTAGCAAAATCAAAAAATTTCTCATTGCTATTCAGGTCGCGCATATTTATAGTTAAAGGCAACAAAGCTTTAAAAGCCGTGGCGGTGGGATTATCTAATAGGGTGGCGGAAAAGGTGCTGGGGCCGATTTTTATTTTCATTTTACTTCCGGTCGGGTTGGTGTTATCATTTCCATTTATATTCTCCGTATCGGAGTTGTTGGGCGCAGAGGGTTCTTTTTTACAAGAAGCACAACTGGCCGAAATGAATAAAAGCGAAAAAATAATTACCAGGGTATGTTTCATAATAGTTAAATATTGGGCTGTGGTATACAATGTATGAGGGCATTAGGTAAGAGAGATTTGTAGCTTCAACAGGAATAAAACCTTTGTTCTATATGATTTTGAGGCTTCTTAAACGCAAATTTTATATCTCGTTCTAATAATTGATACCCCATCATACATTGTATACCACCACCAAATATTGATTACCTGCACCTTAATTAGCCTTACTGTATTCTTCATCCGAAACCGGGTGCAACCATTTCACAATGCCCTTCTCCGTATTAGAGATAATGTACATTTGTTGTAAGCCGGTATCGGGGCTGGCGCCGTGCCAATGCATCACATTCGGCGGGCATTTTACCACATCACCTTTTTTAATCGTTTGCCGGGGCTGGCCTTTTATCTGGTGATAGCCTACGCCATCGGTAATAACTAGTATTTGCCCGGCCGGATGAATATGCCAGTTGCTCCGGGCACCCGGCTCAAAATAAACGTTGCCTACCAGGGTATTATAAGTAGTGTCATTTGGAACCATGCTATAGGCCCAGGCCTTGCCCGTAAAATTTTCCGCTGGGCCTAATTCCCCTTTCGGGAAAATGGCATTTAAATCAGAAGAGGCAACTTGTTGTTTTTCCTGGGTATCACAACTGATGCTGAACAAGGTAACTAAAGCAAAAACGGCTATTAAGGAATATTTCATCAGGCTATATTTTAGGAAATGAATAATAAATTTACTTACCGAACCACTGCTGCTTTCGCCGTTTCAGTTGCTTTAACCGGTTTCAGGTTTTCGTTGAAGAAGGCAGATAATTTATCAAACGGAATCATATCAGTTTGGTCGTATAAATCAACGTGGCTGGCATTTGGAATAATTACCAACTCTTTGGGTTCGGCGGCTGCTTGGTAAGCATCTTCTGAAAAATAACGGGAATGCGCCTTTTCGCCAGCAATTAATAGAACCGGACGGGGAGATATTTCTTTGATATAAGTCAGCAGCGGCATATTCATGAACGACAGCGGCATAGTAGCTGTCCAAGCGCCATTTGAATTAACCGAGTTGGGATGAAAACCGCGCGGCGTTTTGTAATAATTGAAATAATCCACTACAAATTGGGGTTCGTTGCCTTGCAGTTTTTCCGGTAAATTATTGGTAGACGGGGCCGGTGTGCCCTTCTGGGCATCGGCCCAACGTTGCTGGCTCATTTGTTCCAGTGTTTTGGTGCGTTCTTCTAAAGTCAGCTTGTCAAAATAGCCTTTTGCATTTACCCGCGACATATCATACATGCTGGTGGTAGCAACGGCTTTCACGCGTTTGTCCACGGCCACCGCGTTCAGCGCCATGCCCGCGTAGCCACAAATACCAATAATACCGATGCGGTTCCGGTCAACAGAAGGATGCAGACCTAAAAAGTCTACGGCAGCACTGAAATCTTCGGTATTGATGTCCGGCGAAGCCACATTACGAGGCTCACCACCGCTCTCACCGGTATATGATGGGTCGAACGCAAGCGTAGCAAAACCACGTTCGGCCATGGTTTGGGCATATAATCCCGATGATTGTTCTTTTACCGCCCCAAACGGACCGCTAATCGCCAGCGCCGCTAACGATTGGGAGCCCCGGTTTTTAGGCAGGTATAAATCGGCGGCAATAGTAATGCCATAACGGTTTTTAAAAGTTACTTCCTGGCGGGTAACTTTATCGCTCAATTTAAAAGTATAATAGTCTGATTTCCCAGTCTCTTGCACAGCTTTTGTTCTTTCTAATTTTACTTTTGGTTTTGTTTGGGCAAAAGCCTGTCCCAAAATCATCAGGGATGTAAAGGCTAAAAGGGTTATTTTTTTCATGTTATTTAAAGTTTAATTTGTCCGACCAGCAAGGGTCGAACGGAATGTAATTAATCGATTGTTTTAATAAATTTGGCAGGTACTCCGCCTACAATGGTATTATCCGGAACATCCTTAGAAACCACCGCGCCGGCGGCTACTACAGAATTTTCGCCGATGGTTACTCCTGGTAAAATGGTAGCGTTGGCACCTATCCAGGCATTCTTTTTAATATGGATTTTACCTGCCGTAAGTGTTTGCCTTTCGTTTGGTGAAACTGGATGACCTTCGGACAACAGGCTTACTTTGGGCGCCAGCATAACATTATCTTCAATAGTGATTCCTCCCAGGTCTAAAAAAGTACAATCAAAATTGATAAATACATTTTTCCCGATTTTAGTATTCTTACCATAATTGATTTGAAAGGGTGGGAAAAGGGCAGTAGTCGCATCCACTTCCGAAGCAATTATTTGGCCCAAAAGCTTTCTGATTTCATTTGCATCAGGTTCATTGTTTAATCTAATGAGCAACTTTCTGGTCTCGTTGCAAGCATCTATGATGAGGAAATATTCCGAATCATTAAATGGAACAGCTTCGCCATTTAATAGCCTTTGAAAAATTACGGGGACTTGCGTTTTCATATTGCTTTAACGTTCAGGATTGCAAATTTATTCATTCAAAAGACGCTATTTGTAACACTATTTACGCATATAATGTCAAATTTTTCTTATTATTGCTATTATAGAAATTCATAGGAATGGAAAAAGTAAAAGAGGTAAGCATTATTTTGCTCCAGGCACATAGGCTGGTGGCGTTACCGGAAGATTTCCTGAAACGGTATCATACCCATATCTACTGCCATAGAGGAAGTCTTAGCTTTCTTTTTAATGACCGGTCCTATACCTGTAGCCCCGGCGAATTTGTGTTTTGGTTTGCCGACAGCAAGTTGGCCAATCTCACTTTTTCAAAGAATATTAAAGCAACGGTTTTATTGGTGGAAAAAGATTTCCTATTCGCTAATATTCCAGACCAGAGCTGGAGTATAGATGTGGTATTGCACTCCAAGGAAAACCCGATTTTGCATTTGAACGATAAAACTTACAAGCAAAAAGTGTTATCAAATTTTCAACTCCTGTTCGATAAATTTTCAGAAACAAGTCACCGATTTTATTCTGAGGTATTGAAGCTGCAGATGCAGTTGTTCATTTTGGAAATGTGGCACACGTTTGCGAATGAATATGAACACCGGAAACGAACCTTAGAAAGCGGATCTCTATATGAGCGCTTTATGCAATTGCTACAAGAACATTGTATGAAAGAACGCGAAGTACAATTTTACGCCAATCGGCTCCATATTACCGCTAAGTATTTGAATTATATATGTAAACAAAATACAGATATTACTGCTTCAGAATGGATTCAACGCTATGCCAGAGAAAGGATTATACTTTTATTGCAAAATAAAAAACTGAATATTTCTGAGATTGCCGATGAAATGAATTTTTCAAGTCGCTCCTTTTTCACCAGGTATGTGCGGAAGGTTCTTGGCGTTTCGCCCAAAGAATATCGACAGCGGATGGGAGATTGATAAAGGATATAATGTATTGAAGGACTAATACTTTGAAGGTTGGTCCTTTTTTAAGAAAGTGGTTTAGAAAGATAAAAGTGCCTATTAAAAATAAACTGTTTTAGAAAGTATTTAAGGCGAATAAAATCTGCTGATGATACCAAATATTGGCAGTACCTAAATAAAAGCTAAACAGCAGGTAAAAAAAACGGCGTAAGTTCTGGATATTCGGGTTACGCCAGCCAATAATTGGCATATATGCAAGTACTTAAAGCGCGGCGCTAATGCTGCGCAGAGAAAAGAAATATTGTATAGGCTTTAGCAGCCAAACAGAAAACGGCAATAAGCAGTAAGAAGAACTATATGAAAATTGCTACTTATAATGTGAATGGAATTAATGCCCGGCTGCCGGTACTGTTGCGCTGGTTAACGGAAACAACCCCAGATGTGGTTTGCCTGCAGGAGTTAAAAGCCCCAACAGAGAAATTTCCGTTAAATGCTATACAAGAAGTGGGGTATCAGGCAATCTGGCACGGACAAAAGAGCTGGAATGGGGTAGCTATTTTATCGCGGAACGAACAGCCAACGGAAATCCGACGCGGGCTTTCGGGCGATCCGGATGATACCCAAAGCCGGTACATCGAAGCAAAGGTAAATGGCATCCTGGTTGGTTGCCTTTATTTGCCCAACGGTAATCCTGCTCCTGGCCCCAAATTAGATTATAAAATGAGCTGGTTTACCAGACTTCAAGCTCATGCGGCAACCTTACTGGATTCTGATGTTCCTGTTGTATTAGCAGGTGATTATAATGTTATCCCCACTGAACTAGATGCATATAGGCCCGAAAGGTGGTTAGAAGATGCTTTGTTTCTGCCGGAGGTGCGCCAGGCTTACCAATCCCTGCTAGCCCAGGGATGGACAGATGCTTTACGCCAGGTACACGAAAAAGAAGCAATTTATACCTTCTGGGATTACTTCCGGGGTGCTTTTACCCGCAATGCCGGTTTACGGATCGACTATTTACTACTTAGCCCACACCTGAAACCCAGGCTTGTTTCGGCTGGGGTAGACAAGGAAGTGCGGGGTTGGGAGAAGTCAAGCGATCATGCTCCGGTCTGGGTAGAATTGACGGATTAATAAAGATAATCTGACTCATTTTACCTGCCTGCTAACAAAATAAATCTAAATTATCAATTGTAACATTACCAGATTACTGGTTTCTGGCAAGCGAAAATTCCAGCCAATCCAGGTTCACAATATTTTTAACGTGCTGCGGATTTTGCAAAACAAGGTAAATATTCTTTTTACCGGTAGTTGGTTTTATGTTACAAACTGCCAACTGCCATTTTTCCATATTTCCGGTTTCGGGCAGTGCGGTGCTGCCGATAATTTCGCCGGTTGGTGAATCCAGTCGAACCTCGGCTGTAGAACCCGGCAAAACACCAGCGTAACGAAGGCTTACTTTTCCAACACCGGTTAAATCAAGGTCTTTAAACAGCACATTGGCCCCACTCGCGGTTTCGCCCAAATACCGCTTATCGCCATCTTCCAGGCGGCCAATAACCTTTAATTTTTTTATTAAAGTATGATCTTCGGCCTGCACCCGGGGCGAACGCCAAACGTGCCATGCAGTGGCACTTAAAGGCTTCACCTCGGCTCCGCTCCTATCGGTATAAGTAGCCATTAACCGGAATATACCAGCTGTATTATTCGTAGCTGGCAGTTTAAAAGATAAAAATCCTTCGGGGGCTAATGGCAGCGGAGCGGCTTTTTGTTCAGCAAAGGTAAAAATATACTTTACCATTTCGGAAGCGGCCTGGACAGACAAACCCGGATGACTCACCATGACAAAATTACGGTTCCAGACACCGCCCCCACCTTTGATAATTTTAGCGGCCAGCCGGTCTAGGGCAGTCGCATCGCTTTTGTACCGCAGCGCAATTTCCTGATAACTCGGACCGATAGATTTTTTATCCGGAGCATGGCAGCCTTTGCAATCGCTCTGCGCCATTAATATTTTTCCCGGATGATTTCCCAATTCCGCCCCGGCAGTCGTTTCTTTATGCTGCGCTGTCAGAAAAGGGGATAAATTATCGCCGCTGGTTGAATATTCCAGGAAAACCGGCACCTGAGCTGCGTTTATGCTTTTATTTTGGGTGCTGCCATCTTCGGCATCCTTCACAAATACTTTATATTTTAATTTCTGATTGGGCCAGTAAAAAGAAGAATTCCCAAACAACTCAATCGCAATTTCGGGCTGCGTGTTTCTGGCAATAATTTCTATTTCCTCTTCAGATTTTTGCCCTTGCGTATCTGTTACGGTTAACTTAGCTCTATAAATACCAGGTTTTTCGTAAGTATAGATGGGGTTAGCTTCGGTAGCGTTAACCTGGTCAGAATTCATAAACCGCCATTCGTATTTTACCGCATCGCCTTCCAAATCCATCGTACCTTTACTGGAAAATGCTACTTCTAAAGGAACCCTGCCGGTAAGGGCCGAGGCACTCATTTTAACTACTGGCGGACGGTTTCCTTTGATATAAGTAATTCGTACCAGCTTGGCATCGGCATTCTCGCTGTACCAGCCATCGCCGTATTCCAGCACGTACAAAGTGCCATCCGGTCCAAATTCCATATCCATTGGCGAAGAAAACCCATTGTTGGGCATAAAATCTTCTATTGATTTTAAATTACCTTGTTCATCAAGTTTAACGGCTTTCACCCAATCCCGCATCCAGTCGTGAATAAATAAAGTGTTGTCGTAATAAGCCGGAAACTGATAAGGCGAATTGCTATTGGGGTTGAACCGGAAAACTGGTCCAGCCATAGCCGAACGCCCGCCGGTACCTAATGACGGAAATCGGGGATTAACGGGGCCACTATACCAAATCATGGCCGGCTGAGCCGGCGGTAATACCTGGATACCGGTATTGTAGGGCGATTTATTTACCGGCTTTTCCGGATTAAAATAGGCACCTATAGTTCCGGTGGCAAAATCATATTTTGGGTAAGCTTTGTTATCGCCTACAAAATAAGGCCAGCCAAAGTTACCCGCTTTTTTTGCTACATTTATTTCATCAAATGCTTCCGGGCCGCGGGCACTGGGAGCATTAGCATCCGGACCAACATCGCCAAAATATAAATATCCGGTTTTCTTATCGATAGATAACCGGATGGGATTACGGCCACCCATTACGTATATTTCGGGGCGGGTTTTAGGCATCCCTTTCGGGAATAAATTACCTTCCGGTATCGTATAGGTACCATCTAACGCTATCCGGATGCGCAGCACTTTACCCCGTAAATCGTTGCTGTTACCAGCTGTTCCCTGCGAATCAAAAGCCGACCGGCCGGGACGTTCATCCAGCGGCGAATAGCCATCCTGTTCTTTAGGACTAACATTATCGCCGGTGCCAATATATAGATTCCGGTCGGGGCCAAAAGCCAAACCACCACCCGAATGGCAACACTCCTGGCGCTGCGTGGGTATAGTTAAAATAACTTTCTCTGAAGTGAGCTTTTTAGCTGTTTCGTCAAAAGTAAATCGGGTTAATTTTTGTTCTGCAACCGTACCCGCCGGTGAATAATAAAGGTAAACAAATTTATTTGTGGCAAAATCTGGGTCTAAGGCAATGCCTAGCAAACCATCGTTATTCCCATAAAAAGCTTCTACCTGTCCTGCTTTTACCGGTTTATTACTGCTCGCATCAAAATAAAAAATATAACCTTTCCGCTCAATCCAGAAAGCATTACCGGCAGGTGTTATGGCTAATTCCATTGGTTCGCGCAACCCCTCGGCCAGAACGGTTTTTACAAACCGATTTTCTTCGGGGCGTTGCGCCGGCGCAACCGGCTGTTCTACTACCTGGTTAATTGAATCGGTACTAGTGGCTTTATTACTTTGTACACAAGCGGTAATTCCGGCCATCAGTAAAAAAAAGGTTAGCCAATAGGTTTGATGGACTAATTTCATTTGGGCAAATATTTTAAAGGCGTATTATAAGGAGAAAAATGCTAATTATCCGGTTTAAATTTATCTGAAATCGAACCAAAGTTCACCCTTAACCGGAGAATTATTGAGCATCGCATTTTTCTGGCTCTGTGGCCCCATTAAGGACGCTGACTGAAACTTCGTGCCAATGGGGCTGATAGCATTCAGAAAACCAATATTGCCGGCCGGAAAAGGCGGACTGGTATTATTATTGGCGGCGCCCAAAGGTTTTGCCGGCTGGAGCATTTGCAGAAATATGCCTTCGTTGGCAGCGTAAACCGTAAAAGGCGCTTCTTTGGTTTGCACCGTTACCCAATATAATTCTGCATGATATCCTTTAAATTCGGGATATTGCCAGGCTTCGCCGGTTATGGCGTTGTTATAATTTTTCTGCCATACGTTAAATTGCAAGCCGCGCAGCCGGTTTTTCCAGACGTGGTTTGGCCCACGGCCCAGCCATTTCATACCGGTAATATTTGCTTCGGGATAGTTGAAAGTAATACCCATAAAATCAGCAACCCCTTTCTGGGCATAATTGTAATCCAGTTTTACCGGTTTGCCCGGGGTAAAAGTCCATTTTACCTGAAAGCTATTTTCTTTATCACCTTCATAGATGGGTTCCAGCCAATATGTTTCTCCGTCCCGGCCCTGTTTTATTTCTTTTAATTTATGGTCTACGCCGGCTACAACCGGTCCGCCTGATAACGATATAGCAGACTTTGCATTTACCACCTGGGCTAAATTGCCGGTAGCTTTATCGAAATGATAAGTAATGCCATCAACCTTAATAATTAGCCTGTCGTTTTGTTCGGTGGCTTCTACTTTGGATGCCCTATCAATCGTTTTAATTTCCCGCGCCGCTATCTCAGCAGCCGACTTCAGGGGCCAGCTCCAGGTAAATAATTCCCGCTTATAAGGGTCATAGGCTGTCAGAAACAAGGCATCACTCTCGCGCCACGATGCAGGTAAATCCAGGTTCAACAATCCGTTCTCGCCCGGAGCAAGCGATAAAGGTTTGGGCTTTCCGGTGGCATTAACTTTATAATCGGTGGTGGTACTGCCGGCGCCCGGATAGGAAACCAGTTTCCAGGAAAAGGTGCATTGGTTTAAATTGGTAAAATCATACCGGTTCTCTACTTTCAGCTTCCCGGTAAAAGATGGGGTCAGGAATTTCTCATCCAGGTAAACCGGCGACCAGATTTCTTTTATGGTAAAATAGCTGGCTTCTTTTTCGCGATAAGGCCCCACTATACCATCGGGCGCTTTGTTGCCGTTAATATCAATTTTGCCATCTTTATCTGTTCGTTTAATACCCTCATCTGCAAATACCCACAAAAAACCGCCGGCACAGAGCGGGTGCCGAACCATCAGGTTTCAGAAATCATCGAGCCCGGCGCCGTGGCCACCGTCATACAAACCGTGCATGAACTCGGTAGGCAGCAATAATTCTTGTTCGTATAAATAAGAATTTACCAGATAATCATACGTAATATAATGTTTGGTATCATACCCATTTAAACGCTCAATCGGATGCAGTACGGTTCGTTTTTGTGGGTCGTACAGGTCAAAATCATTATCTAAAGCAAAATTCCAGCCCCGCTCGTTGCCATTGTTCCAGAAAATAATACTCGGATGATTTACATCCCGGATTACCAGTTCCTTAACCAGTTTACGGCCGACTTCCGTATCGTACTCGGCTTGCCAGCCGGTTAGCTCATTCAGTACAAATAATCCCAAAGAATCGCATAAATCCAGAAAATCCTGGTCGGGTGGGTAATGCGACATCCGGACGGCGTTCATGTTCATGTCCTTCATCAGGTTAATATCCATCCGGTTCAGTTTTTTGCTGAGTGTACGCCCCGATTCCGGCCACGCGCTATGGCGGTTTACCCCTTTCAGAATTACCTTTTGCCCGTTTACGTATAGTCCATCGCGCGGCCTGGTTTCAACCGTTCTGAATCCGAATTGCTCTGTTTTGGTATGAATAATTCCTTCCGGCCCCTTTAAGGAAATAGTTACTTTATATAAATGAGGAAACTCCGGGTTCCACAAAGCCGGTTTTTTGAATTTACTTTTTAAAACAGTTTTTTCCTGATTGGCAGCTCCCTTAGCGGCGAAAGCCGGACCAAACTTTTTACCGTTTATTTGCTGTACCTGCGCCAGAACCGTATACTGGTCGGTTAATTTATTACCAAATACTTCTACTGTAAAATTGCCATCTGCCCGAGCATCAATCGCTATCCTATCAATATTTACTTCGGGCACTATTTCTAAATAAACCGGCCGGAAAATGCCGCCCAGTGCCCAGAAATCGCCGTTTCGCTCGGCATTATTCACTGATATATTAGCAGAAGCTTTGCTAACAGTAGCCTCCAGTAAATTATCTTCATTAAATTTTATCAGGTTGGTAATATCATATTTAAAGCGGTAAAAGCCGCCCTGATGCACCGGTCCGGCCAACTGACCATTTACTTTCACTTCGGTATCGGTCATGGCACCTTCAAAAACAATAAATATCTTTTTATTTTTCCATGTATTGTCGGCTTTAAAAGTGTGTTTGTACTTACCCTGTTCTTCGGGTTTGTTTAAATCCTGCCCGTAATTATAATTACCAAAACCTTGCAGTTCCCAGTTAGAAGGCACCTGAATTTTAGACCACTTGCCGCTGTTACGGCCTTTGTCTACATAAAAATCCCAGGTTACGGTATGGTCTTTATCGGTGCCGGAAAGATAATGCTTAATGGTTTCCTGAGCGGAAGCCGGTACAGTTAGAAAACTTAAAAAAGTATAAAAAATGAAAAATCCTTTCATTAGAATTTATTGATGTAATTATTTATGAGCGGTAAATCTTCTAAAATGAGTGTTGACAACCAGAATGAATATTTTACTTAGAAGCCTGCCGGCCATTCCCATTATCAAAGTAAACCCATTCCAGGTTCAGCAGGTCGTTTCGGTTTTTCCCGTTCCGGAATACCAGGTATAAATGATGTTGTCCGTTGGCGTTCAGAATAGTGGTGCTAAAATTTTTAAAAGGTGTATTTTTGTCAAGCAATGGCACCTCTGCGGTACCAACCAGTTTTCCGTCCGGTGCATCCAGGCGAATTTCGATGCGGCTACCCGCTTGCCCGGTGCCACAGCTAAAAGTAAGTTTATCAATTGCGGTCAGATCAATATTTGTAAGTCCGATATATGCCCCATCCTGCTTTGCAGAGATAAAAGAAGAGCGGCTGCCATCCATTTGCTTTATATCAACACCCTTTAAAATATCAAAATCTTTGGCCTGCACTTTTGGGTTCCGTAGTTTAAACAGCAGATTCTCGGAAAGAGAGCCAATGGGTGGATGGCCTTTGTCGGCATAACTGGCCCGGATAACGTAAATACCCTTACCGCCATCGGCTACATGCTGGTTGGTGGTAATAGAACCTGCCAAGGGTAACGCAATATTTTGTTTGCTGCTTAAAGACAAAATATATTTCACCATTTCCATGGCTTCTTCTTTGGTGTGTTGCGGATGCGCGGCCATCATGTTTTTACCCCATTGGCCATTGCCGCCTTTAAGTACTTTCATGGTCAGGATATCCGGTGCATCGGGTACGCGGTAATAGCGTTTTGCTATTTCTGAATAACTGGGGCCGATATTTGTTTTATCCAGGTTATGGCAGGATTGGCAATCGCTGCCGGCAATTAAAGTTTTACCCCGCAGAAATTGTAAACCGCCCGTCATTTGCGGGTTAGAGGCTAATAAAGCTAAATCCCGGCTTTGATTCAGGTAATCGAACGACATAAATACCACCGAAGGATCAATGCCTTTTTGCAAAGTGCCGTCTTCTTTATCGGTTACAATAACTTTGTAATTAATTTTCTGATTATCATAATAAAAAGAGCGATTGGCACCACCTAAATCCATTACCACCTGGGGCGGCTCATTCCCTACTTTTATTTCAACATCGGTGGCGGTAGATTTCCCTTCAGAATCCGTAACAATAACGGTAGGCCGGTAAATGCCTGGTTTGGTAAAGGTATAAGTTGCCTCGCTGGTATTTGCCCCAGCAGCTACGGCTTCGTTAAACTTCCAGGAAAAGCTTAGCTTATCTTTTTTGTCGTAATCAAAAGATTGCGCCGCCGAGAAATTTACCGTCAGGGGCGCGGCTCCCAGCACTTTATCCGCCGACAGTTTGGCAATGGGCTGCCGGTTTCCTTTAGCGTAAGATATTTTTATTAAGCGCGAATCGGCGTTGTGGGCAAAATAACTGGTGCCGTATTGCAGAATATACAAAGCGCCATCCGGCCCAAACTTCATATCGATGGGTTTAAACCAGGGTTGCTCCGGCAGAAAAGGCTCAATCTTGGTTAAATTAAATTCTTTATCGAACGATACTACGTTTACCCAACTGCGGGCCCATTCGTAAATAAATAATTTACCGTTGTAATAATCCGGGAAACGGGTTTCTGCCGGATAATCGGCGGCATAATAAACCGGGCCGGCCATAGCACTGCGCGAGCCTTTACCCAGATAGGCAAATTCTTTCGATTCGCTGTAGGGGTACCATATCATGGGTTTTTGAGCCGGCGGCAATATTTTAGCGCCGGTATTATTTGGTGATAAATTTTCGGGTGCCTCAGGTTTAAATTTTGGCCCTACTTTATTAGTGGCAAAATCGAAATCAGCATAAGCAAAGCTATTCCCTACAAAATAGGGCCAGCCAAAGTTGCCGGCTTTCCGGGCCTGGTTCCATTCGTCGTAACTTTGCGGTCCCCGCTCCGAAGACACGCCACTATCGGGCCCTACATCGCCCCAGTAGACGTACCCGTTTTGCTTATCCACAGTAAACCGAAAAGCATTACGCGTTCCCATTACGTATATTTCGGGGCGGGTGCCGGGTGTGCCCGGCGGAAATAAATTTCCTTTCGGAATGGTATAAGAGCCATCCGGTTCCGGGTGAATGCGCAATATTTTACCGGTCAGGCTATTGGTGTTACCGGATGATTTTTGCGCATCAAACGGCATCCGGCCCGGACGTTCATCAATGGGCGATAGTCCGTCTGATTCTTTGGAACTCGTATTATCACCGGTTGAAATATATAAATCACCGTTCGGGCCAAATTCCAGGTGGCCGGCAGAATGGCAGCAGGTTTCGCGTTGCGTAGGAATTTCCAACACAACTTTTTCGGAGCTCATCAACAGGCTGTCGCCGATCATTTCGAAACGCGATACATGCTGTTTTGGAATATTGCCGGCTGGAGAATAATTAAAATAAATCCAATTGTTGGTTTCGAAATTGGGGTCTAAAGCTACGCCAAGCAAACCGTCTTCGTAATTACCAATAATGCTTACATCGAAATTGGCAATTACGCGAGATCGTTTTTTTACCGGATTATATAGCTTTACTTTACCGCGCCGCTCAATGTACAGGATGCGGCCATCTTTAAAAATAACCATTTCCATGGGCTCATACATGTACGTTTCAATTACCTCAGTAATAAACCGGTTTTCTTCCGGTACCCGTAAGGTGGTGGCTTTCTGGTAGTTTAATTTGCCTTCTCCCAGGATATATTTTAAGCAGGTAGCCAATATTTTTGTGGTATTTTTAGAAGTCACTTCCGGTCCGGTCTGAATAAAATTAACGCGGCCGCCATCGTATTTATCCTGGTAAGATGCCTTTGCCGATTTTAACCGCGCATCATTTAGGTTCTTGTACCACTGCCAGTTACGCACCGAATCGCTTACCGCATTAATGGCCATAAAACCACCGCCAGCCTGTATAAAGCGCTCAAAGTCGGCCTGTTGCCGGTAATCCAACACCTCTGCCGGTACAGTATTCAGGAAAATAACAGCCTGATAATTTTTTAAAGAATCTTCGGTAAAATCAGCGGCTAAAGCCGTGGTTTTAAGGGCTATTTTTTTATTTGCCCCTAATTTTTGCAGCAATTCCAAATGTGCCGATTTGGCCGCTTCCCTCCCGTCGGGCTGGGTAAATATTAATATTTTTTGCTGATTGCCCCGGAATGAAAATAAGGCCATCACGAATAATAAAAATAAACCGACTAATACAAAATATTTATAAAGCTTAATTACAGACACAGGAAATTCGAAGAAGGGCAAAAATGTTCTCATAAGTGGTTCAATTACCAGGTTTATAACAGCTCATTAAAATCGGGTAACTTTAACCTCAAATACATCGCGCACACAATTGTATTGATCTTTTACCGTATAGGTGGTTGTACCAACCGGGGGGCTTACCTGTATGCTTTTGCTGGTTTGCGGGCTATTGGTCCAGGAATATTTGCCATTAAAAGAAGCCGTTAAAGTAACCGGTTTGCCGCGTTTAACTTTTATTTTGGTCTTCTTGTTTACTTCCTTCATCATGGTAAACTGGTCTCTGATAACGCCATCAGCCGCAATCCATTTAAAATCAAGGCGGTTACCTTCTACTTCCAGCATAGATGCGCCGCCCATGGTGGCATTGGAGTAAAACATGGCATCGTGCGGGTAAGTAGCTTTGGGTGTACCTAGTTTGCCGGCTGATCCGGTTACGACATATACCGTTCCGGCGTCGTTTTTAGCATCTTTAATGTAAGGGCAAGCGTTATCGGTGCCGTTGTACAAAGCGGTTGATTGATTTAAATTATGCTCTTTCGCGTTAAATGTGGCTTCAGGCCCGAAGTGGCCCTGCATTAATTTAGACCGTTCGTACACGTGGCTGTGCCCGCAAATAATGAGGTCTACTTTATAGCGTTCCAGAATTCTGATAAAATCGGTCCTGATTTTAATTAAATCGGCTTCTTTATCGGAATCGTGGGTACCCATGGTGTAAGGCGGATGATGCCAGTAAGCCACAACCCAACCTTTATTTTTATTCGCCTCCAGGTCTCTTTTTACCCATTGCGCCTGTTCGCTCAGGGTATCGTACATTTTATAAGCACTTTTGGATTCGCGGCCGTAAGAATCCAGCGATAAAAAGTGAATATTGCCGATATCAAAAGAATAAAAGGCCGGGTTATTTGACGGAACGCCGCCCGATTCGCCGGCAATGGGCATCGAAAAATTCTGGTAATAGGCAATGTCATACCCGCGGTTTGGGACATTAACATACGGGAAATCAATATTTCCATAATCGTGGTTGCCGGGCGCCGGAAATAATGGGTATTTTTTGAGCAGGTTGTCTTTGTAAACATTAAAGAAATTAGGCTGGTATTGGGCATCGGTACCGTTTTCGTAAGAATTATCGCCCAGCAAAATCCAGGAATCCATATAATTATTGCCCAGGTATTTAACAAATTGGTCGCGGACGGTACGCTGCTGCACATTGTTGGTGCCGCAATCCCCGAATATGCCAATCCGGTATTTACCTTCTTCTCCCGGCACCGGTAACGTCATGAAATAATTGTTTTCGTCGCCCTGTAGGGTATCCGTAAAAGCGCCGATACTATAATAATATTTGGTGCGTGGCAAAAGTCCGGTCAGCTTCACCTGATGGTCGAGCACGAGGGCAGAATCGCTGGACATTTTATCTAAATTGCCGGCGGTAGTACCATAACGTACCCGGCTTCTGGATAAGGCATCGGTTCGCCAGCGTATTAACATACTGGTACTGGTAGCAGCCTGCAAATAAGGGCCGCGCAGTAAACCGGGATGGGGAAGTTTATTCCGGTACCGCATCACCCGTGGGGCCGGGGTGGTGGGTACTTCCTGGGCAAGACAATCGAGCGGCATTAAAACCGATAGAAATAATATTATCCTCAACCATTTAATATTTATTAATTCATAAGTTGCGGATACTGTAAATAGCGGCATAGGTACAAGGTTAAATAACAATAGCGTTCTTGGTTGGTTAATTTTTGAGGTTAGTTGCGGCATTTGCCGAGGCCTGTTCTTGCGCCGTGGCATCGGTAAGGGCATGCAAAAAGCTGATAATATTTTTGATTTCGGTTTCTGTCAGGTTTAAAGGTTGATCTCCTAAAGTTTGGTTTTCGATGTTCAGGCCTAAACCAGCTCCGCCCCCTTTATTATAAAAATCCATTACTTTTTCTAAGGAATCAAAAGCCCCATTGTGCATATAGGGACCGGTTGGCGCTACATTCCGGACCGTGGGCGTTTTAAAGGAGCCTTCGTAAAATTCGATAGGATACAAACCATACCGCCCCTTGTCCTGATCTACTTCGGGTTTTTCTAAATTATCGGTGCGGGTAACGCCTAAAACTTCTACTTCCGAAATCTGGTAAAAAGGAGGTAGCAAACCGTTAAATAAAGGCGCAAAATGGCAGGTGCCGCACTGCGCTTTACCCATAAATAAATTAGCACCTTTTACCTGGTCTGCGGTCAGGGCATTTTTATTGCCCTGCATGTATTTATCAAAGGGTGAATTATAGGGTTGGAGCGTGAAAATAAAGGAGGCCAAAGCTTTACTTATTTTACCCATCGTAACCAGGCTATCGGGTTCATTAGGGAAAGCTTCCGCGAACATTTTCTTATATTTTTCCTGCTGCTGCAGCCATTTTATTATTTCCCGGGGTTTACCATTCATTTCTATCGGGCTGCTGATAACTTCTTTTACCTGGTCCGCCAGGCTGGTAACCCGGCCATCCCAAAACTGTGTCTGCTGGAAACCGGCGTAGAGTAAGGTAGGAGCATTTCTTGGCACAAAGGCATGCCCGTTAAGGCCGATGCTTTTAGGTAAGCCATCGGTAAAATATTTATTTGGATTATGGCAGGTAACGCAACTGCGGGAATTATCGCCCGAAAGGGCATTTTCGGCAAATAGAGTTTTCCCTAATTTAATTACCGGTGCGGCCGCAGAAATGCGCTCGGCATTAGGAAATCCACTTATTTGTAGCGCTCCCGGATTAAATAAATGGTGGGCCTTGTAATTCAAAACCGGGGCGGTATTCAGTTCCAGGCCTTGCTCTTTCAGGTATTTATTTAATTGCACCTGCAGCGGCAATGCGTAATCGGTCAGAAAAGCCAGCCGGTCGAAGGTATCGAAATCCTGATTTTTTTTAAGATAATTTAACGTACCGTTTAAATAGAAATTTATTTTTTCAGCGGATTTGCTCTGTTTATTTAAAATAGGTTTTAAAGTATGCGCCATAACAGCCAGTGCTTCGTGCGCCTCCGCCATTCCGCTTTTTAAGAAAGGCGCATCAAAACCCGTAATAGCCAAGGTCATTACCCGCACCAATTCTAATTGCTGGCTTTCAAATAATTGCTTATCGTCCGCCTTAAAATTGTGCAGAAGAGAATTTAAATCAGTGGCCGAAGTATAAATAAATTCTGCTTGCTGCAGCAAAGCTTTTTTTTGGGCTTCTACATCGTCGGTAAATAATAGCGCTTCTATTTGCTGCAGGCCGGCCGCTTCATTAATTTCCAGCGTGGGTTCTTCAATTTCGACTTTAGCCGGCGCATTATAAGCTACGGCCGCATGTTTAAAGAAATATTCCAGAAACGCTTCTATTCTTTTATAATGTAACCGGCTGTTCTTTAAGGCATTTTTGGCCTTCTCAATAGTTTCCTGGTCCTGGTTATTTATCAGCTTAATAGCCGATTGCAGTTCGGCGGTGCTTTGGGCAAATTCCTGCGAAGCAGACCTAAAATGGCTAACGGCGCCATCAACCCCGGCAGCATTATATGGCCGGCTAACCGACCCGGCTAAGGTAAAAGACAAGCAAAAAATTACCAGATATAGGCAAGATACCTTAGGCATTACAAAGGAAGTAGCACAATCATTAATTTTAAGGAAATATAAACCATATATTTCAAATTTGAAAGGAAAAGCAATACAGAATTTTCTTTTTCTTTCAATAATATCTTTAATATTTATGATAGCTTATTAAATTCCTATATTATTCGATTCTTTAGAAAGGAATGCTAAAAAAAACTGATGAACTATTGACCTGACGTAAAATTATTAATAGTGAAGGGCATCTGCTTTTATAACTTATACCATTTGTAAGGAGTGATGCTATCAACCAAAAAAGTACAAACATAACTTTTCAATGCCCAGTTTATATGCAGATTATGCGCCAATATTGGTTACATACATTACTCAATAACCTGGATTCTGGGGCATTGGTGTAGTAAGATTAGCATCAATTATACTCTGGGGAATTGGAAAAAGAACGTCTCTGGCCGAAACTAACTGCCCGCCGTTAAAATTATGCGCTTTGGTTCTCTCCAGCCATTTATTGGTCCTCAGCAATGTCCACCTGCGATCTTCTTCCAAGAAAAGTTCTCTGGATCTTTCATTTAGAATAAAATCAATATTAATTTGATTTGCAGAAACCTCACTGGCCTTGGCCCTTCTCCTTAATATATTGATTGTTTCGGCGGCGGCGGCCGGCGAACCAAGCAGGTATTGCGCCTCGGCTTTTAGCAGGTAGGTTGCGGCTAACCGCATATAAATGGCATCGTTGTAATGAACAAAACTAGCCAAATCAGCCGGGTTTGCCCCTGGCTCCGCTTTTCTGGAATAAGGCCAATCCGGTCGGTTAGCAGTAGCCCGGGTTATATCTTTACTCCAATCCAACTTAATGGTATCTCCGTATTTATAACCCGGCGGTAATAAATCAGCCGCGAATGGAGCATTTGCTTGCGCGTCCTTAAGCGTAAAAAATTTTCTTATGGCGTAATCCGATCCCCTTTCATCTCTTTTTTCATATAAATCGATTGCCCATTTTGTTAAAGATATTCGGGCTACACCTCTGCCTCCTCTCTCGTAGGTTAGCTGTAATGGGGTTACGCCATTGATTCTAATTGAAAAATACCTGCCGTTGTGGACATGAAATAAATTACTTTCTCCGCCCCCAATTACATTAAAGGCATATTGCCAAACCCATAAGGCTTCTGTATTCCCCTCGGCCCGGTTAGCGTTGCCTTCGTAAAACATATCCATAAACGCAACACCCGGCTTGTTGGCGTTAACACCATAACGCTTTGTAATTAGCTTGTACTGAGGGGTATTTATCACCTTGTCGGCCCATAATAAAGCACTATCAGGTTTGCTAATGGTTAGGTACATTTCGGATATAAGCGTTTGCACGGCCCCTTTGGTTAACCTTCCCCGCATAGCCGGTTCCACCAGAATGTACTTTTCCGAAAATATTAAGTCTGATATAATCTGTTTCCGGACCTGAGCAACGGGGGTCCGGACCCAATCGGTTTTAATGGTTGAACCTTTGGACTCATCCAGATTGAGCGGCACATCGCCCCACCCAAAAGAGAGGTGGCGGTAGGCCCAGGCCCGGATGGCTCTTGCCTCCGCTACTACCCGGTTTTTATTTTCCATCTGGTTAGAACCACTCCCGCTGCTCCAGTTAACATCTTCATTCTCGGCCCGGTTAATAATGGTATTGGCCGCATTAACTACCCGGTAGAGCCATAAAAACGGCCTTAAGTGACTTGGCTGCACCGGATTATTAGAGGAACCCCAATCATACGCTACGCTCCAGGAACTCGTGCCGGAAGACCCATAATTAACAACCATATTATCGGTACCCACTATCCAATGTGCACCCAGATAGTCATTTAAACCGCTTCTTTCTTCTCTAACTAACGCATAAAGGCCATTTAATCCGGCTTCAAACCCTTCAAGGTTTTTATACAACGATTCTGCTGTAATGAGGTGAGGCGTTTCTTCGTCCAGGTTCTGGAACAAATCTTTGCAACCGGAAAACAGAACCAAAATGAGTAAAAATGTGGCTATATTTTTAGTTTTCATTTTCATAATTTAATTTTTCTAAGCAGTTGAAGTCACTTACTTAAAGTTGTAAATTTAGCCCAAACACCAATTCCTTTTGTAAAGGAATATTGTTCTGATCATTCAGCTCCGGATCAGTACCATTAGTCCACTTGGTAATGGTATACAAATTCCGTCCAGTCGCAAATACCCGAACGCCATTCAGTCTGATTTTTCCAATAAAGTTTTTAGGTAAATCATAAGATAGAGAAACATCCTTTATTCGGATAAAGCTGGCATTCTGGTAATAAACGCCCACCTGACCACTCATTATTTCTGCATCAGCATTATTCATAACCCAATTATTGGTTGGGTTATTTGGGGTCCACCAATCCTTAACAATGGTATTGCGCCTGATTTCATTTTGGGTACCTCTATCACTCATCAAAGTGTTTTGTTTTGTTACCCCATGAACCCCATGCACAAATACATTCAGCGTAAAATTTTTGTACGTCAACGAGTTGGTTAATCCCCATAATAGTTTGGGATCTCTTTGACCGAGAATAGTTCTGTCCCGGCCATCGAGTACGCCATCCCCATTTACATCTTTCAACTTCACAAATCCGGGCTGGGATTTCCAGGCTGCTGCTTCCGTTTCTTCTTCTTTTTGCCAGGTACCCAACCATTCGAAACCATAGTTAACCGCAATTGGCTGACCTATAAACCAGGCATTTGCCACATCATCTATTTCCTGTCCTTGTTCGTTTAATTGCCCATACAAAGAAACTATCTTGTTTTTTATATAAGATACATTGCCATTGGTGTGCCATCTGAAATTGCTGGTTTGTATATTTTTTGAATTCAGCGAGAGTTCTAAACCGGTGTTTTGGGTTTCCCCAATATTTTGCGTAATACTGGTAATTCCGTGCACGCCCGATATTGTCCGTTTTAAAAGCAGATCTGTTGTATTGGTTTTAAAGAAGTTAACATCGCCTGATAATCGGTTTTGCAGCAACCCGAAATCTAAACCCAAATTAATGGTTCTGGATGATTCCCAGCCTAAGTTTTCTTGCCCTAATACACTTGGTTCGTAACCAGCAACTGTTTCTTTGGCATCAACCATATTTAAGGTACTTAACCTCGAAATTGACTGGTATGCTCCTACGGCCTGGTTTCCATTTAAACCCCACGAGGCCCTTAATTTTAGATTACTAAAGAAATCTTTCCAGGGGAAAAAAGCTTCTTCGTTTAAATTCCACCCTACAGCAACGGATGGAAATGTACCCCATTTTGAATTGGAACCAAAGCCGGAATAACCATCCCGGCGGGCAGTTAAAGTCAACAAATACCGGCTGGCAAAGGAATAGTTCACCCGCAACATTTGGGAAATAAGATGAGTGGAATTATATAAATAATTAGGCTCAATCAGTTTAGCTTCCCTAACCGAAAAATTTGTTAGAATATCATGGGGAAATCCCTGGGCATTAATGAGGGTAGCGTTAAAAGTGTTTTTTTCGAAACTGAATACCGAGGTGGCAAAAATGTTATGCTTACCAAATTCTTTTGAATAAGATAAAATATTTTCCAGAATGGTATTATTAAAAATAGCTCTTTTGGTTTCCGATCTTCCCCGTTCCTTAAAACCGGTGGTCGAATTTCTGCCTATGTAAGTAGCGTCATCATCAAGCGTCATTCTAATACCAGAATTTAACCGGTATGATAAACCCGGAATAAAAGGAAAATTTATAAGCGCGAAATTGTTGGTTATTACCTGATAAGATTTACTCGTATTGTTCCATACCGTGTTCTCAAGCGCGTTCACATGGTCTTCGTTACCGGGCCAGGGAAAAATGGTTAAAGTTCCATCTTCATTAAAGGGGGTAGTGAGCGGATTGCCCTTTAGTATATCATCAAAGTTGGCCGGGATACCACTCTGATCGGTTAAAGATAACTGCGTACGAGTACCCACTGAAAGCCAATTAGTAAATTTAACGTCCAGGTTAATTCTGCTGGTTGCCCGCAGAAAATCATCTTTTACCGCCAATCCTCTAACATCAATTACCCCGCCTGATAAGTAATATTTAACATTTTCGGTGCTGCCAGACATTGCTATATTGTGGTCCTGGCTGGCTCCTTTTCGTAAGGCCAGATCGTACCAATCAATCCATTTGCCTGCTTCAAAATTTGCTTTTTCATATTCAGTCATGTGCTGGGGGCGGCGATCCATTTTAAATTTATAAAACTCTCCGCCATCCATTACATCGGGTAAATTAGTAAGGCCCATAATAGAATATTTTCCATTATAAGAAAATGTAGGTTTACCTTTAACTCCTTCTTTGGTCGTAATCAAAATAACGCCATTGGCCCCGCGAGAACCGTAAATAGCAGCCGATGAAGCATCTTTTAGAATCTCTATTCCCTGTATATCATTGGGATTAATATCATTTAACTGCCCGCCATAAGGAACGCCGTCCACTACAATCAGCGGATCATTATTGGCCGTGATGGAATTACGACCTCTAACCATAATGGACTGATTTGGCGAAGCTCCTGCTGAAGTTGTTTGTACGACCACCCCGGGAATAGCTCCTTGTATGGCTTGGGCAACATTTAGGTTGGGTACCATTTCTAACCTTTCTTTCGGAATGGAAGCCACGGCGCCCGTAATATCACTTTTCTTTTGGGTACCATATCCCACTACTACCACTTCTTCCAGCGCTTTCGCATCCGGCACCATCGTTACATTAAGGATGGTAGCATTCCCAACCATTACTTCTTTGGTTATAAAACCGATGTAGGAGAAAACCAAGATTCCGCCATTATCCGGTACCTCTATGGTGTAGTTGCCGGAAGCGTCTGTACTGGTACCAATTGTAGTTCCTTTAACCACTACGGTTACTCCTATCAGGGTCTCCCCCGCCTCGGAAGTTACTTTCCCCTGCACCGTTTTTGCTGCAATTCTTAATTTATTAATAAGAGGTGTACTTTTGAAAGCAGGCTGTAGCACTATACTTGGAACATGCCCTACCCCTTTGGTATAGCCGGAAACCTGGTAAAATATAGTAAAAGATAGCCACGTGAGCGCCAGTAGTATATTTTTTCTCATGATAGTAGCTTTAAGCGTTAAATTTGAAAGGGTACTGAAAAACTATCTGGCTTAATGGCTGATGATAGCAGATAAGGTAAATCGGTCTATAACTCTCAGTAAAGCACCACTTGATTGTTGATTTATAAACCCTTAAATTTTTGCAGATTAATATAATGAAAGAAAAGAAAATATATTTGTAAATGCAAGCATTTAAATACTAAATTTTATTTTAACAAAGCAAATGAAAGATAGGCTATTTTCTTTAGCTTTTACTATAATTTCAAGTGGCGATTTTTAAAAATCAACCATTTTTGTATAAGCTAATTTGGCCGATAAACTGCTTTTAGCCTAAAAAATTTAGAGCAATGTATTCGATAATTGGGGCACCG
Organism: Adhaeribacter aerolatus; assembly: GCF_007991635.1. Taxonomy (GTDB): domain Bacteria; phylum Bacteroidota; class Bacteroidia; order Cytophagales; family Hymenobacteraceae; genus Adhaeribacter; species Adhaeribacter aerolatus. Next base: position 156,314 of record NZ_BJYS01000007.1, read on the forward strand.
GAAAATAGTGAACCATTTCTTAAGTAATTACTGCCTTCGTAGTATCTGTGAGTCTGCTGCATAAGAGCATTTGTAGCCATTCTAGCTTCTTTTGTTTATGGAGCGAAAAAACAGGCAAATGCCCAGATATTTTTAACTCGTAAGCACGGGCTTAAAGGTCAGCATATTTAAACGAAGAAAATGAATATTTTTAAACCTGCTCTTAATGGCTATACCAGTTTATAAATACGAAAAGGACAGAACCAACCGGTATTAAATCAAAACTTATTGTTTTCATCCGGGAAGGCTCCATTGCTTATAAAATCCCTAAGCTACTAACGCTTTTTCGTATTTGCCTCCGAGGCTTTTATGAAGCAATAGATCTTTCCAAAATGATAAATAGAAATAATACTAGAGGGTTGCTAAAGCATTTAAGATGTAATTTATTCCAGATTAATAATTAAACCAGCGTATTAATATCTCAACACCGAAACTGCCCTTACCCCGAAATAATGAATAATTTCATCTACCACTTTTTAAAGCATTGATTAAGTTACCTACCTTACCGCCTTCACCTCAAAAGTATCTTTCAAATTATTAAATTCATCGGTAACGGTGTAGGTTTTGGTACCGGCAGTAGGAACAATCTGAATGCTTCTGGTCTTCTCAGTACCAGCGCTCCACTTGTAATTTTTACCCGGAAAGGATGCCTGCATGGTTAAGGGCTCTCCTCTTTTGGCCTTGATTTTTGTCTTTTTATTTACGTTTTTCATCATCGTAAACTGGTCCCGGATTACACCGTCGGCGCAAATCCATTTAAAATCCAGCCGGTTACCTTCTACCTCCAGAATAGCGGAGCCACCAATGGTTGAATTGGCAAAAGGCATGGCATCGTGCGGAAAAGAAGGTTTCATCCGGCCCACACTCGCCACCGAACCCGTCATTACATAAACAATTCCTTTGTCATTTTTATCATCTTTCAGATAAGGACCGGAATTATTACTACCATCGTACTTACCGGACGATTGACTTAGATTGTATTTCGCCGCATTAAAAGTTGGCTCCATGCCGTAATGGCCCATCATCATCCGGGAACGTTCGTAATTATGGCTGTGCCCGCAAATAATCAAATCTACCCCGGCGCGCTCCAGAATCTGAATAAAGTTTTCCCTGATCTTTACTAATTCGGTTTCTGTATCGGAATTATGAGAGCCCATGGTGTACGGCGGGTGGTGCCAGTAAGCCACTACCCAACCTTTGTTTTTATTCGCAGCCAAATCTTTTTTAATCCATTGCACCTGCGGACCCAAGGTATCGGATAACCGGTATTTATTTTCTTCCATACCATAAGAGTCTAAAGCCAGAAAGTGAATATTTCCGACATCATAAGAATAATACGCCTGGTTATTAGAAGCCACGCCACCAGATTCGCCTTCTGTCGGCATCGAGAAATTGGAATAATAGGATATCTCGTGGGTTCTCTGGGCCACCGCGTTGGTAAATTCAATATCGTGGTAATCGTGGTTGCCGGGTACCGGAAACAGTGGGTATTTTTTGAGTAAATTATCTTTATGAATATTAAAAAAGTTGGTCTGGTACTGGGCATCCTCACCATCCGGGTAAGCATTATCACCCAACAACATCCAGGAGGTTAAGGTATTGTTGCCCAAATATTTAATAAACTGGTCTCTTACACTTCTATGCAATACTGAGTTCTGGCCGCAATCGCCGAAAATACCAATTTTATATTTGCCTTCTTCTCCGGCCGGGGGCAGGGTAACAAAAAAATTGTCCGCACCGCGTTGTAAGGTATCTTGTAAACTGCCGATGGAATAATAATATTTGGTGTTGGGCATAAGGCCGGTAAGTTTAATAATGTGTTCGGTTTTGAGTTTCGTATCGTCAGCCGTCAGGTTCAGGTTTTCTGCCGTGGCTCCGTAGCGTACCCGACTTCTCGACAGTGCATCGGTACGCCAGCGAATTACCATACTATTGGTAGTGGCCACCTGCAAATAAGGGCCGCGGATTAAAGCCGGCAAGGTTCCTCTGGATTTGGTAGATAAAACCTTCTTGGGTTTTACCAGCTCGGTTTCTTGTGAGAATACTACTAAGGGTACGTAAAGGAGTAAGAGAAAAGTAAAAAAGTGCTTCATCATAAAATTATCAGGAGGTAAAAATTATAATTTAATAAAATTGTGTATAAAAATTATTTACATGATTATTTAATACTGAATTCAGATATCAAACCCTTATATGCTTTGTTTTTCAGCCATTTGTAAGATTTTAAGACGTATACCTTAACCTGCTTGTTAAAAAGGACGGGATATATTATCCCGTTCGGAAAGGTACACTCATCTTTATTTTTGTTCTGAATTAACAGGTTTTATTGGTTTACAAAGAGCTAAAGGATTATTACAAATCTGCCGCCAGATGCTACCAAGTGATAAATGAAAAGATTAGGTTTTGAATAAACCTGGTAAATCCTCCTCAGCCAAGCGGGTAAGTAACCTCCGCATCTTTGGGTTCTAAGTTTTTTAATTCCAGCCGGGGTTTTGTGTCATTTTTTTGGCCAGGTTGGAATCAATAACATCCTGCGGAATAGGAAAAAGGACATCACGTTCGGCCACCATTTCTCCGCCAAAAAAGTTGTATTTCTTTGTTCGCTCCAGCCATTTATTTGTTCGCAATAAGGTATATCTGCGATCTTCTTCGGTTATTAATTCCCGGGAACGCTCATCCAGAATAAAATCGATTGTTACATCGGCCCCAGTTATAGGCTTTGCTTTAGATCTTTGCCGTATTATATTTAGGGTAGTTGCCGCCGCCGCCGCATTACCCATTTTAAACTGGGCTTCTGCTTTGAGCAGATAAGTGTCTGCCAGCCTTAAATAAATTAAATCGTGCCAACTGAAATCTGCCGCTAAATTTTGGGGGTCACTGCCTTCACCTTTTCTGGAATAAGGCCAGTCTGGTAAACTATTGTGGGTGGCCGAAATTGGTTTAGACCAATTGGTCCATAAAGTATCGCCATAACTATAACCCGAAGGTAAAATATCGGCGGCGTAAGGCGCATTGGCTGCTGCATTGTTCAGAATAAAATATTTTCTTAAAATATAATTTGCCGCTCTATCATCCTGGGGTTCAAAGCTATCTACAAACCATTTGGTAACCGCAAAATAAGACTTGCCTCTGCCGCCCCGCTCATAAGTATATTGCAGCGGTCTTTTACCATTAATAACCCATAAATTGTAATTGCCGGTAACAGCCCGACTCATCTCGTTTCCCTGCTCATCGATACTATTTAAGTTAAACTGAAAAACCCACAGGGCTTCGGTATTTCCCTGATTACGGTTCTGGTTTCCTTCTTTAAACATATCGCCGTAAGGGCTGCCTAATGGATTGCTTTTTTGAACCCCATACCGTTGGGTAACCAGTTTATAGGCCGGGTTGGTAATTACCTGATCTGCCCAATAAAGGGCACTATCGGGTTTATTTAGGGTAAGATACATCTCGGCCATAAAAGTCTGAACTGCGCCTTTGGTAATTCGGCCGGGCAAGGAGCCCTCCGTAGGAATGTGTTGCTGCGCAAACTTGTAATCCGAGATTATTTGCTTTCTGACGTCAGCTACCGGCGCCCGCTCCCAGTCGGACCGGATGGTGGAACCTGTGTATTCCGTAAGACTAAGCGGAACATCGCCCCAACCATAAGTAAGGCCCCGGTAGGCCCATCCCCGAATAGCTTTTGCTTCGGCAATTACCCGGTTTTTATTTACTTCGGGCGTACCACTGCCGCCTACCCAGTCAACTTCCTTATTTTCGGCCCGGGTTATAATAGTGTTGGCGGCATTGATGGTTTCGTAATACCAGGCAAACACCTCTAATAAATCATCATCGGCCGGACTATTTGTGGCTTTCCAGGCATAGTAAATATTACTACGTTTATAGTTACTGGTCATGTTATCTACGCCATTCAGGGCATACTCTATTTTTTCGGATTGCCACCGGCCATGCCGGGCTAAATTATACAAGCCGTTCAGGCCTGCTTCAAAACCGGCCAGGTTGGTATATAAAGTTTCGCCGGACAAAAGATTGGGCGGGTTTTCTTCCAGAATATCTTTGGAACATCCAAACAGGAACAGTACTAGAAGACCAGCTTTTATATATTTTAATGAAATTTTCATGGTAATTAATATTAAATATTCTTACTCCTATTTTTAGGTTTTACAATCCCAGGCTTAAGCCAAAAACATATTCCTTTTGCATCGGTATCCTTTGCTGGCTGTTTTGGTCAAATAAATCAGGGTCCATCCCGGTCCATTTGGTTATGGTAAACAGGTTACGACCGGTTGCAAATACTTTTAACCGGCTTAAGCCGGCTTTCCCAATTAGGTTTTTGGGCAGATCGTAGGCAAAAGAGACATCTTTAATCCGGATGAAGTCGGGGTTTTCATAAATATTGCCGGTGAACCCGGCCATGTTTGTAGCCAGTTCCTTGTTCATCACCCAGTCGTTGGTAGGGTTCTCCGGCGTCCACCAATTCTTTTTTAGGGTGTTAAAACGCACTTCAGCCCCTTGCACATTGTCTTGCATCAGGTAATTTCTGACCGTGGCGCCCTGCACGCCATGAATAAAGACACTCAGCATAAAATTACCGTAAGAGAAGGTGTTGGATATTCCCCACAGGAGTTTGGGATCTTTCTGGCCAATTATCTGGCGGTCATCAGCGGTTAGCTTGCCGTCGCCGTTTATGTCTTTTAATTTAACATAACCCGGTTTGGTGCCATATTTTGCTGCTTCTGTTTCTTCGTTTAGCTGCCACACCCCATCCCATACAAAATCGTAATTTACGCTTATGGGCTGGCCAATGAACCAGTTGTTTACAACATCATCTATCTCCCGACCATCCTCATTTTTAACCCCGTACAAAGAGAGTATTTTGTTTTTGTTGTAAGCTAAATTGCCGGTAGTAGACCATTGGAATTTATTAACCAGGTTTCTGGAGTTTATAACCAGTTCCACCCCTTTGTTTTGGGTTTCGCCGATGTTCTCGGTTACGGAAGGATGAATCCAACCACTAGGCAGGTGGGTAGAGGGGGTAATGCCATGAATAGCGGAGATGCTCCTGTTCAAAAGTAAATCGAAAGTATTGGTTTTATACCAGTTAAGATTACCCGATATTCTACCTTTATAAATACCGAAGTCCATGCCCAGGTTTAAGCTGCGGGAAGATTCCCAGCCCAGGTTGTCGAGCCCCAGCCGGCTTGGTTTGTAGCCAATAACGGCCTCGGCTCCGCTTGAGTAGTTGGCAACCACATATTGCGATAAAGATTCATAGGCCCCGATAGCCTGGTTTCCGTTCAGGCCATAGGAAGCTCTGAGTTTTAATTCACTGAAAACATTAGTTAGCGGGAAAAAGTCTTCGTTAGCCAGGTTCCAGCCCACCGCAACGGAGGGGAAAGTACCCCACTTGGTTTTGGAACCAAATCCGGAATACCCGTCCCGGCGCATGGTTAAGGTTAATAAGTAGCGGCTACCATATGAATAATTTAAACGTGCCATTTGCGAAAGCAGCGTTGTTTCGCTAAAGGAATGCGATGGTTCCCGGACAGCGGCCTGGTTGGAGGCATACCAGGAAAAGAAATCGTTGGGAAACCGGCTGGCACTGAGCGAATTTGCTTTGGATCTATCGCCCTGGTAACTATATAAGCCCGTGAAGAATATGGTATGATTTCCTATTTCCCGGTTATAATTAAGTATATTTTCAATAACAACATTGCTGCTAACGGAGTTGCTGGTGGCTGAACGGCCCAAAGATTCCAGGCCTGATTGCGTTTCCCGGCCCCGGTATTGGGCTTGGTCGGTAAATCGTTTTCTTACCCCGGTGTTGAGCCGGTAGCTTAAACCTTTTATAAAAGGAAAATCGACGACAGCGTAGTTGTTAGACAAAATCTGGTAAGATTCTTCCAGATCATCATAAAGCGTTGGACTAAGCGGGTTGCCCACAATAATATTATCCGGCCATGGCCAGATGGTTAATTTTCCGTATTGGTCGTAGGGCAAACTAAGTGGATTTGTTTGCAGGGCACTTTGGAAATTAGCTTCGGCGCCACTGGCGTTATCAGCCGTTAGCTGGGTACGCGATCCAATGGTTAACCAATCCAATATTTTGGTTTCGACGTTTATGCGGCTGGATAAACGCTTAAAATCATCGTTAATGGCAATTCCCTTTATATCGGTATAGCCTAAACCAATATAATACTTGGTTTTATTAAAACCACCCGAAACCGTCAGGTTATGATCCTGGGTATGACCTTTTCTCATCGCCAGTTTGGTCCAGTCGGTCCAGGTACCGTCCTTTAAAACCTGCTCTTCACTTAGGGTCATGGCTTTGGCATTCCGGGTCATTTTAAAATCATAAAATTCCGGCCCGGTTAGCATCCGGTTAACTTTTGTAACGTCGGTTAACGAATATTTACCTTCGTAAGCAAAGCTGGTTTTTCCAATGGCACCCTCTTTGGTCGTAATCAGAATTACACCATTCGATCCCCTGGACCCATAAATTGCAGCAGCGGAAGCATCTTTTAAAATTTCGATTGAACCGATATCATTGGGATTGACATCGTTTAGCCGGCCGCCATAAGGAATACCGTCCACAATAATCAAGGGGTCATTGTTGGCCGTAATCGAGTTGCGCCCTCTTACCATGATAGACTGATCGGGTTGTGCGCCCGCACTCGAACTCCGGACCGTTACCCCGGCTACAGCGCCCTGGATAGCCTGGGCAACATTCAGGTTGGGCACCATTTCCAATCTTTCTTTAGGCAAAGAAGCTACGGTACCGGTAATGTCGCTTTTTTTCTGGGTACCATACCCTACTACCATTACTTCGTTTAAAGTTTTGCTTTCTTCTTCTAAAGTTATATTTACAATGGTTTGGTTATTTACGGCCACTTCCTTGTTCGTAAAGCCAATATAGGAAAACACCAGAATGGGATTGGCTTGATTATCCGGAATAACCAGGTTAAATCTTCCGTCTGTATCGGTTGTAGTGCCGGAATTGGTCCCTTTCACCACCACTGTTACTCCCGGCAGGGCATCTCCCCGGCTAGAGACCACTTTCCCGCTGACATTCACCACAGCAACAGCCTTCTCAAACTGCTGAAGCGTGGTACTCTCAGCCTGATCATGCGCGTTGAAGATTACGTAGATATTATCTATCTTTTTAAAAGTAAGCCCAATTGGCCTGAGCAGGTCCTCCAGAATACTTTCCACGGATTGCGTAGCCGTGAACCTGGGAATCACTTGCTTGTCTTTTAAATCCTCTCCTTTGTACATAAAATAAATACCCCGGCTTTCTTTCAGGTTATTCTCCAGAACATGCTGTAAGGGCCGGGATGTCTCTTTTGTTGGTGGGTGAGAATCCTTGGCCTGTGATAAAGAAGCTAGTGCCTGAGCGGTGGCTTGCCCGTGGCCCAACCAATACCCGACCAGAATTCCCAGCATAAGCCGGAAAATGAGTCTATGTCTTTTCATATTTTGAGAATGTTTAAGTAGGTAACTAAAATTATTATGGTGGAATAGGTAAATGCTTATTCAATGATAACTTTGTTCTGGGTGCGGGTTACCTTAACCTTTAGGGTAGTAGCCAGGGCTTCTAATAAAATATTTAGATTTTTGGTAGGAACCACGCCTGAAATGCCGCCGTTGCTGTGCTGCTGGTTTCTGATCTCTACCTTCACGCTATAAGTTTCTTCAATCCTGGCCGCTAATTCTTCTAAGGTCAGGTTATCGAGTATCCATTCGCTGTTTTTCCAGGCGCTGTAGGTCTCTGGCTTTACTTCTTTTTTTACCAGCTTTTGCTGCTCCCGCTCATAGGTAACCAATTCTCCCGGTTCCATCAGGATGGTAGTGTCCGAAGGCAATTGAAGCTTGATGCTTCCTGAGTTTAGCACGACGACGGCTTGCTGCCGGCGGTCCGACACATTAAACGCGGTACCGATAACCTGCACCTGTAGGGAGGAAGTCTGGACGGTGAATTTTGCCATTCCGGAGTTTCTTTTGCTTGCGCCGGCTATTTTCTTTACCGAGAAATAAGCTTCTCCGGACAACCAGACTTCCCTGTCAAAGCCCCATTGCGGTTTAAAGGTTAGAGTAGAATTGGCGTTTAATACTACCTCCGATCCATCAGGAAGTGTAAGTGTCTTTATTTCACCTGCTCCGGTCTGGTAGCGGATTAACCGGTCTGTTGCAGCAAGTTCTTGGTTTTGTTCCGGTTCGTTTATTTTAACAGTTCGCTGGCTCAGAAAAATTAAAGCCGAAAGCAAGGCTATAATTAGAATAGAAGCAGCCACCCCCGACCAATTATACCAGGAATGCCGGTCCTCGGTAGTAGGAGTAAGTAATACCTGTTCTGCCGGTTTCCCGGATACCCGGTTAGTTGCCGAAATCCGCTGCCACAGATCGTCTACCCGTTCTTCCGTATTAGAGTCCCAATTAAACTGTAGGAGCAGCACCATTTGGCGGGCCTCTTCCACCGTTTCCTTTTTATCAAAATGATGCAAAAGCCACTCCGACCAAAATACATCACTTTCATTATCTGGTTGCTTTACCCATTGCACAAAGTACGGGTCAGCGGCCAATTCAGAAGCGGTATATGATTCGTAGTTCATTGCTTTGTTTTTTCGAAGAACACTTTAATATAACAAAGGGATTATGATTAGATTTTTACCAGAAATTTTCTAATTATTTTTATTTTAATTTTTAAATGCTCTTTCAAAGCAATTTTAAACCGAGCGGTATATCAGTCAGGTGCTTTATCGGGGAGGTAATTTGATGTGGACTTTTGATTTCGAAGCAAAAGCAGAGGAAATGCTTCTGTTGAAAGTTGATAATCAGCTTTTCTGATGAGGAGCTATGTAAACAAAGCAGCAGAAGAGCCGGAACTAAATCCGGCAGGCTAAACAACTGGTGCCGGAAAGATGACTTCTAATAAGATTTAAAGCTGGGTTAATAGCGGCGCCAAAAGGGATAGAAAGCGGCAGAGAAAAGAATTTTCAGAAGGTATTTTACTTAATATTGATTTGCCTTATCCACCGGCTGTACTTGCATCAGATTATAGCTTCCTCGAAAAGTAAATAGTAGATCAGTGACGTTGTACTTTGGGAGTATCTTAAACTAAGAAAGGGCAATGAACGGCTAAGATCATAGATAACAAAGGTTTTACAAGTAAATGATGCTTTTTCAAATTTTCTAAAGCATTATGCACCTGATTGTAAACTGTTCTCACTTCTAAGGTCATAATCGCGGAAATTTCTTTGTAGCTAAGCTGGTTAAAATATAATAAATATAAAGCTTCTCTTTGCCGCTTCGGAAGTTGATTTATGGCATCCTGCAACGTATTGTCTCTTAGCAGAACAGATATTTCATCAATCATCTGATTTTCCGGAGATGACACTACTTCAAATCCCTTGCCCTGCTCCAGATCGAGATCTTTGCCAAATTTCTTCTGATGCGCAACGGCTTCTGCTATTTTCCGGCGCAGCGACCGGAAAAGATAAAATTTAATAGAATCTGTATTTCCAAGTGTTGCCTTATGTTCATATAATTGCACAAAAAGGTCGTGCATACAATCTTCAACCAACTGCCTGTCCTGAATCAGGTGTTGTCCGTAATTGAGCAAGACCGGCGCAAATTTTTTATAAATGTATTCGTATGCCTGTTCCTCGCCTTCTCTGAAGGCCGCCCATATTTCTGCGTCTGAAATCGTGATAATAAGCTTGGCCATATAGTTGCGGTGGATATAGATTTTAACTTATGGTAAGAATCTTTAATATATTAAAATTTTATTAATTTCCAGCATCATAATAAGTATAATTTATTTTGATAAACAATTTAGGCAGAACATAGTACCGCGATTATATCAGGCCACTTTTTTACTTTTTTAATTGTATCAAGCCAATATTTTGAACGGCGCAACTGCTTAATTTCGGCTGATTCGCTGATGGGGTTTATGGTTGTACTTTTCTATCCGATAGTTAATTCTCCGGTATTAATTCATGCCATTATCGTCGCCAAATTCAGGAAAACAGGCCGGCATCTAATCGTAGGCTAATCTTTTCTAGAAAGCTGTTTTTAAAAGCGCTTCCTTTCTATCCATACCAATATAAATAGCAATAGCTTTCAAAAACTTCTCTACTGCCAGGTAAACTGATTTCCCTGTTTGCAGTTAAATATTCCGGGCTTACCAGGCAAAGTTCCCGCTTACTTGGAGCACCTAGGCTGGTCTGTGCATCGCGCGTTTTAGTCAAGCACCCGCCCACGTTAATGCAGCGACCCACATCTATAATAACAGTCAAAAACCTATAGCCTTTATGCGTGGTAACATATAAAATGGCAATGGCTCCTACCAGCTTTTACCGCTCCACTTCCAGGTTACTAAGCAGATAAGGATTGCTCTATTACTTTGATCCTTTTAGCCGGGCTTTTGCAATATCATCGGTTGAAATTGCGCCTGAATTACCGCCAAATGCCGTCCGGACGTAGGTCAGCACATCGGCTAGTTCCTGATCGCTGAGAAAACTAAAAGCTGGCATCTGCTGATCATAGGTTTTGTTTTTTACCTGAACGGGTCCGGATAAGCCATGCAGTACTATATTTATAAGCTTGCTTTTATCTCCGGTAACCTGCTCAGCCCCATTTAACGGCGGAAAAGTTTCTGCTACTCCGTTACCGTCTGTTTTATGACAAGAGGCACAATATTGGTTGTAAACTAAATTACCGGCACTCACCGCTGAGGCCTTCGTGTTTGTAACCTGCGGAGCGTTAATCTGTTTAACATTTTCAGCAAACGTACTTCCCGGCTTTATTTTAAATAACCGAATTATTCTATCATCATTTGCCTGCGGAAAACCACTAGCCGGATTCCAGTCGCGGTTGCTGGTCGAAATGTAAATGTCACCGTCCGGCGACACACAAACATCGCGCAAACGGCCAAACTCCTGGTCCAGGTAAATATGCTCTGCTACCACCGTATCACCGGCTTTGTTAAGCTTTAATACCCGAAAATCCGTTTCTTTGAGGGTGGTAACCAAAATAGAATTTTGCCATTCCGGAATAGCCGTAGCATTATAATAGTCGATGCCGGCCGTAGCTACGGTGGGTGTCCAGGCCATTAAAGGCTCTATAACCGGATGCGTCGCACAAAATTCTTTTTCGTGGGGTAAGTTGCACTTCCCGGCCACCTTCGGATAGCCATAATTACCGCCTTTACGAATCAGGTTTATCTCGTCATCGGTAAGATGGCCATGTTCGGCGCTGTATAAATTGCCATTAGCCGCAAACACCAGGCCCTGCGGCACCCGAAATCCTTTGGCCCAAACGGCACTACCCGGAACCGGGTTATCTTTTGGAATAGTCCCATCTATATTTAAGCGAAGTATTTTACCACTTAAAACAGCATCATTCTGGGCGTTACCACCGTTCTTTTCATTGTTGTTTACGTCAGCATCACCCGTAGCCAGCATAAGTTTACCGTCCGGATCAATCACAATCCGGGAGCCATTATGCCCTACATCCGCCGGTAACTCCAACAGCACAACCGGATTATTCAATATTTCCCCATCATAGGAATACCGCACCCATTTGGAAAACAGTCTGGTTTCTTTTTGATAAGTGTAATTCAGAAATACATAAGGATTTTTTTTCATTTGCGGATGCAGCACCATACTTAACAAACCCAAGGTCCGGTGCCGGTAAACATTGGGTATAGTAAGCATTAGTTTCTTCTCACCCGTAGCCGGATTTACTTTACTTACCGTTCCGCTCTGTTCGGTATACCAAATCCAATTATCTGGTCCCCAGGCAATTTCCCAGGCCACATTTAAGTTCGAAATAATAGTACTTACTCCTACCGTAGTGCTGTCGAGGGTAAACTGCCGCTCTACCGGCGTATTGATAGTTGTGTATTTGGTCTTACCTGGCCTGTTCCGGGTAGCAGTGGAGTTTTTATAACACGCTGCAGCCAGGAAGCAAAAAATTAATAAGAGGGAACTTAAAGGTTTATTCATTAATATTTTACTAGTATTTCTTAACCAACTTCTTGCGTACATTCACCCAATATTTTAATGTAATAAGTAAGGTGACAAATTTACTTTGATATACACATTTCAATAAAGATGTCTATTTCAGTAGTTTACATACTTAAAACTTATTACTTATAACTTTCCACTTACTTATAATCAAATAAATACGGTGCTTAAAAAAAGATTTTTTTACCCTGCATTTTCCGAATGATTTATTAAAATTATATAGAAATAGATTCAGCTTTTTCGACAAGCTAAACCTGGCTGAAATATTTTAAACGCTTTATTTACTTGATAATAGTACAATAGGCTTAAACAAAGCGCCTCCCATTTTGCATAAATATTTATTTTCATAAATTATCTTTATACAACAGCCTTGCATTGTATTTTTATTTACCAGCACGAAAAAAAGCTTGGCAGATAGCAAATGTAATAAATATCAGAATTACCGGCGGGTGACCACTATATGATATTCCTCGTTTTGGTTTAATTCCAGCGGAATGCCATTAATCAACTGTTCTCCCGTAAGAACCTGCTGTTTGTTCTGATTTACTATTTCTAAATTGTATTTGGCTTCTTTGTCAACGGTAAACCATTCCGGAAATTGATTCAGGCGCGGGTAATCGATGGGTAAATGCAGGTTCTCTTTGTGTCGCTTATAATCGAAAGTTAATTTGCCATGCCATTTCTGTACGGCCGAGAGGGCAATTCTCAGGGTGTCGCTGTTCCCTTCGGCTCCCAGGATAATATCTTTCCGCCAGGGTAATACATGTGTGCCTTGGGTTTTCCAGAGGCTATACATAATATTGGTGCGGGAAAAGTTACCATCCGGCCAACCGCCGCCAACAATGCCATCTTCTTTTTGCATGGCCCACATAACCTTCATTTCGCTGTCTATCCACTCTTTCAAAGAACTTTCGGGTTCGCGGTTATACAGGTTAATGCCACCTTCAATGGCATCGGCATAACCGTCATGACTGGTTCCTTCCCATTCAAAATTACGGTACTTCTTTTTTAAACTCCTAAGTCCCTTAAGCACCGCCTGCCGGTACTCTTCTTTTTTATCTACCAGAAACACCGCGTAATAGGCATCGAAGACATATCCAAAGGTATCGGCTGTTTTGGAATCGGCCGGGGTTCCGGTTTTGGGATTTATGGCATTATAAAATAAGCCGTCTTCATTTCTTCCGGATGCTAATACTTTATCCAGCAATCGGTAATAGGCCGGTTGATACTGTTTTTTAATCTCGGGCCGGGAGTAATGCAAGGTTACATACAACTCACTTAGCCCGCCAATTATTTCACAACCATGGTCGCGGAGCCTCAGATAATCAATTTGCGTGAGGTCATGTTCTCCTTTCAGATAATAGTCTCCTATTTTAATGGCCCAATCCAGGTATTTTTCATCACCGGTCATCCAGTAAACCCGGCAAAGTGTTTGCAACATTTCGCCGTTAACCTCCTCCGAGGCCACCTTGTAATCGCCCAACTGGTCAATATTTTTCAGGACACTGTAAACCTCAGGCAAATCTCCCAGCATTTCCATCATTCTATCACGCCAGGGAGAGGGCCCCATGTATTCGGTTAAGGGTACTAAACCATCTTTAATATATTCTGAAGTCCCGAAAACAATCCAGTTTTTGTCTGGTTGGGCCGTGTCAAAACTTCTTTTTGAAAACGAGTAGGTGTCGGGCAAACTTTTTATGCGGGAAGTAAGCTTTCTTTCCTGATTCAGCATTTGCAGCATCTCCCCGTTTAATAATTCCTTATCCAGCAGATAACTGGTTAATACCATAAAAGCGTAGTTATCGGCCCCGGCATTGTGCGGCTCCCAAACATCTTTTTTTTTAGTGAAGTTAGACGGAATTAATCCACTGGCACTGTCTTTTCTTTGTACCCAGGCATGCGTAAGCCGCAGGCTACGGTCGTAAGATTCATTGGCTAATTTGCCGTTTTCAAAAGCAGTCTTAAAATCTTCTTTCTTATAATTTATAGAATGACAACCGGAAAATAAAAATCCTGTTAACGGAATAATAAAACATATTTTCCAAATATCATTTTTTTTGATTAGCTGCATGTAACTGTTAGTTAAGTAGTCTTTTTTCTATTTGCTGAATAAATTAATAAATCTTATCTCGTCTGCGGTTAACCGCAGACGAGATAAGTTCTCACAATACCTTTCATTAATCAGAAAACTATAAGAATCCGGGGTTCTGCGTCATTTTTTTGGTTAAGTTAGCGTCAATAACCGATTTTGGTATTGGGTAAAGTTTATCTCTTTCGGTTATAAACTGGCCACCGTTCAGGTTATGCAACTTGGTTCTTTCTAACCATTTTCCTGTTCTTAATAAAGTATAACGGCGGTGCTCCTCCAATACCAGTTCGCGCGATCTTTCGTCCAGGATAAAATCTATATCTATTTTGCTGGCATCCACTTCACTGGCGTGGGCCCTCCTTCTTAAAACATTAATGGTTTCGGCGGCGCCGGCCGCAGAGCCGAGTAGTAATTGTGCTTCGGCTTTTAGAAGATAGGTTTCGGCCAGCCGGAGATATACCTGATCATTAAAGGACGAAGAGCCGGAAGGATTAGCCGGGTCGGTGCCATCGAACTTGCGGGAATAGGGCCAATCAGCCCGACTGTTAAAGGTAGGGGTAATAGGCTGACTCCAATTCATTTTGATCATATCGCCATAAGCATAACCGGGCGGCAACAGGTCGGCCGGCCAGGGGGCATTGGCAGCGGCATTATTTAGGGTAAAGAATTTTCTGATGGCAAAATTTGACCCTCTTTCATCCTGGGGCTCGTACAGATCAATGGCCCATTTGGTAAGGGTAAACCGGGATACACCTCTGCCGCCTCTTTCCACGGTCAGTTTTAATGGCCGTACACCACCTATAGTAATCAGGTCGTATTGGCTCATGTGCCAGCGGCGCATAATATTTACCCCGCCACCAATGCCATTGGCAAATTGCCAAACCCATAAAGCTTCGGTGTTGCCTTCTTCGCGGTTAGAGTTGCCATCCTGAAACATATCCATAAAAGCAACGCCCGGAGCATTGGCATTTTTTCCGTAACGCGCCGTTTTTATCTTGTAAGCCGGATTATTAATTACCTGGTTGGCCCAGTACAGCGCACTGTCGGGCTTATTCATAACCAGGTACATTTCCGATAAATAATGCTGTACGGCACCTCTACTTATTTTTCCTCTTACAGCAGGTTCAACGGGAATATGTTTCTCAGCAAATGCCAGATCCGAGATAATTTGTTTCCGGACGACTGCAACCGGCGCCCTTTCCCAATCGGTTTTTATGGTCGAGCCCAGCGATTCCTCCAGGTTTAAGGGCACATCGCCCCAGCCATAGGTTAAATGGCGGTAAGCCCAAGCCCGTAGCGCTTTGGCCTCGGCAATTACCCGGTTTTTATTTGTTTCGGAGTTGCCCCCGCCACCCGTCCAATCGTTGTTTTTGCCTCTTTCGGCCTGGTTTATAATGGTATTGGCCGCATTTACGGTGGTATAAAGCCAGATAAAATTAGAAGTAATCTGTACATTGCCCGGGCTATTGCGCTCGCCCCATAAAGAAGCCACAATGCTAAATCTATCGGCCACATTGGTGCACATGTTATCGGTGCCATTCATAGCCAATTCTACCCGCAGGGCATTGGGGTTGGAGGTATAAGGCAGCGTTGCGCCCTCACTGCCTTCCCGCTCCTGCCTTACCAAACCATACAGTCCGTTTAAGCCAGTTTCAAATCCGGCCAGGCTGGTGTAAAGGGTATTAGTCGTAATTAAATGCGGCGGCTTTTCGTCTAGCGTATCCAGGGCACAACCGAACATCATCAGCATGAGCAGCGGCATGGCCATTTTATAACCGGTTTTAATATTTAAATTCATTTTTTTCCTTTTAATAAATCAATTCGAAATATTTCTTAAAATCCCAGGGTTAGGCCTAACACATATTCTTTTTGCATTGGCGTACCGCGCTGATCGTTAATTTCCGGGTCCATACCCCGCCAATCGGTAATGGTATATAGGTTACGGCCGGTAACATACACTCTTAACCGGTCAATGTGGGCTTTACCTAACAAGCCTGGGGGAAGATCATAAGAAAGCGAAACATCTTTCAGGCGAACAAAGCTGGCATTTTCATAATAGAAATTAGAACTTTCGTCGCCTCCCAAAATATTGGCATTTTTATGATTCATGTAAAAGTCATTGGTGGGGTTTTCCGAGGTCCACCAATTTTTCTTGATGGTGTTCCGGCGCACCGTTTCGTACACATCATCCACCATTAATTCATTGGCTTTGGTTACCCCATGCACCCCATGCACAAAAACGGTTAATTTAAAATTGCCGTAGGAAAAAGAGTTGGTAAGACCCCAAAGCGCTTTGGGATCTTGCTGACCAATTATTTCGCGGTCTTCGGTGGCACTTAGCAAACCATCGCCATTTACATCTTTAAACTTTACAAAGCCGGGTTGCGACTTCCATTGCTTAGCTTGTTCTGCTTCGTTTAATTGCCAAACGCCGGCCATTACATAATTATAATTAATCCGGATGGGTTGGCCTATAAACCAGGCATTGGCTACATCATTTATTTCATTGCCGTTTTCATCCAGCGTGCCATATAAAGAAAGGATTCGGTTCTGGTTATAAGAAAAGTTTCCGGAGGTGGTCCACTTGAAACGACTGGCATCGATGTTAGTAGTAGTAACCGAAACCTCAACTCCTCTGTTTTCCGTTTCTCCAATATTCTGAGTTATGGCCGTTATGCCGTGTACCGGCGATATGGTCCGGTTGAGTAACAAATCGGTGGTGTTGGTTTTGTACAGGTTTATATCGCCGAAAACCCGGTTAAAGCCCCAATCCAAGCCAATATTCATTGTTCTGGACGATTCCCAACCCAGATTATTTTGACCTAAAGCAATGGGAACATAACCCGGCAAGGTAGCTTTATTAGCAATAATGTCATAAGAGCCTAGTTTTGAAATGGTTTCGTAGGCACCTACCGCCTGATTTCCGTTTAATCCGATGGATGTTCTTAATTTAAGCTCGTTCATTTTATCTTTCCAGGGGAAGAACTTTTCATTGGCAATATTCCAGCCCAGTGCCACCGATGGAAAAACACCCCATTTCCGCTCAGAGCCAAACCCCGAAAATCCATCGCGGCGGCCAGTAAGCGTTATAAGATACCGGCTGTCGTAGGAATAATTCAGCCGCAGCATTTGCGAAATGAGGGAAGTCTTGTCATAAGTATAGGAAGGCGTAATAATTTTAGCCTGGGTCGCGGCATACCAAGAAAGGAAATCGTGCGGAAAGCCCCTTGCATTTAACCGGTTAGAGCCACTTTCATTTTCTTCGAAGCTATAAAGGCCGGTAGCAAAAATATTATGCTTGCCAAAGTCTCTGGTATAAGAGAAAATATTCTCGAAAATAATATTTTTGCTTTCTGCCCGATTGGTAGAAGATTGTCCGCCCACTTCAAACCCCGTTCCGGTGTTTCGTCCGGCATAATACGCATTGTCTTCGGCCCGCATGCGAATACCGGAATTGGCCCGGTAACTCAAACCCGGCACAAAAGGCACCTCTACTATAGCATAATTGTTGGTTACTACCTGGTAAGATTTATCTTTATCCTCGAACAGGAGGTTTTCCAAAGGATTTTCAAAATAAATATCTTCCGGCCACGGGTAAATTTTCTGATTGCCGTTTTCATCGAAGGGCCGGGTCAGGGGATTCATCCGGTGCACCCCCGTTGAAGGAGCCTGCCCGCTCTTATCTTCATAAGATAAATTGGTACGGGTACCTAATTTAAGCCATTTGTTTATTTTAATATCCAGGTTTACCCGGCTGGTTAAACGCTTATAGTTATCGTTTACCTGCACTCCTTTTACATCTAGCAAGCCGCCGGCCACATAATATTTTACACTGGCCGTGCCGCCGGATACCGAAAGGTTATGCTGCTGACTGCTGCCAGTACGCGTAGCCAGGTCAGCCCAGTCGGTCCATTCGCCTGACTCGTAAACTTCCTTTTCGGTTTGGGTAATATTATTTGGTTCACGCTGTAGTTTAAACTGGTAAAACTCCGGGCCGGTCATGAGGTCGGGCATATTAGAAACCTCCTGAATAGAATATTTACCATCGTAAGAGATAGTGGCTTTGCCTTCGACTCCTTCTTTGGAAGTAATAAGAATTACCCCATTGGCACCCCTGGATCCGTAAATAGCCGCCGAAGAAGCATCTTTCAGGATTTCGATTGATTTAATATCATTGGGGTTGATATCACTAATCTGCCCACTATATGGTATGCCATCAACCACGATTAAAGGATCATTACTTGCCTTTATGGAATTACGTCCCCGAATCATGAGGGCCTGACTGGGAGCCGCACCGGCAGAGCCAGTCTGGATCATAACCCCCGGTACGGCGCCTTGAATGGCCTGGGCAACATTTACGTTGGGTAACATCTCCAGCCGGTCTTTCGAAATAGAAGCTACGGCGCCGGTAATATCACTTTTCTTTTGGGTACCATAACCCACTACCACTACTTCGCCTAAGGTTTTACTATCATCTTCTAAAGCAACTGCAATATTTCCGGAAGCCGGCACTGGCACTTCTTTCGTTAAATACCCAATAAAAGAAATAACCAGGGTGCCATTAGCATTGGCACTCGGAACAGACAAAGAAAATTTACCGTCTAAACCGGTAGTTGTACCATTAGTAGTGCCTTTAAGTACAATTGTAACCCCGGGCAAAGGTTCGCCGGTAGTTTTTGAGGTAATTGTTCCGGTGACGTTCTGGTCTGCTGCTGCTATTCTTTTTACCAGACTATGGTTTTTGAGCGCTTCCGGCAGGTTATCAGGACGGGCTATTGCCAGCACCTGAGCCAGACCCGGTACTGTGTTAAAGACTGCTAAAAACAGCCAGGCTAGAATCAGGGGTAAACTTTTTCTCATAATAATATATTTATTAAGTTAAAATAAGGGTGCTGAAAAGAGGCAGTAAATGAAATTGCCTCCGCGATTGCTAATGACCTGATAAAA
Source organism: Adhaeribacter aerolatus (assembly GCF_007991635.1). Taxonomy (GTDB): domain Bacteria; phylum Bacteroidota; class Bacteroidia; order Cytophagales; family Hymenobacteraceae; genus Adhaeribacter; species Adhaeribacter aerolatus. Next base: position 175,415 of record NZ_BJYS01000007.1, read on the forward strand.
GGATTAATTATCTATGCTGGGAAATAATAATAGTTTTATAATAGAATAATTAGCAGCAAAGCAAAGTAGGTCAATAAATATAGTAAGGAAACAAAAATAAATATAATAAACAAGGGTATAATATATTATTTTTAATATTGTGAAACCTAATATTTAACCCGATTCCTTTCAAAAATAAAATTCATGCTGCATTAAGCTTACTTTAGTAAATTTTATATAGCTTGATTTATTAAAGAGAAAGAAAATAATAATATAATAAAGTAAATCGGAAATATTCTTTAACTAAAAAACTTATAGTATAAAAACAGACAGGTTGGTTAGTAGAACTATCATTGCAAACCTCTTTCCATTTATTCTTAATGAGCTTTATTTAAGAATTTGTAAGTTACTCAGTTTATAGCCACATTTCTTAAGAGATAGGAATTTATAGCCTTATAATACCAGATAGTAAAAAAGAGCTTCCATAAAACCATTTCCTCAACACCGTCATTCCGCAGGAATCTTATGCATAGAAGGCGTTACAGGTAAATACCCATCTAGGTTTGTAACCTGTATTTTAACCCATGCAGAAGATTCTTTTGGAATTCTGCGAATTCCGGAGAATACCGATGGGTAAAGTCGTTTGTCAGCCTGCTACGGAATGCAATATTCACTAAGTGGTATAAAACAGGATCTGGGCTAAAAAATATACAATTGGCCGCCGAACAATCCATTAAACCTCGGTAAAACTAGATTTAGCTGATTCGACAAGCTCAACCTAACCACAATCATTGAAGCACATTCTCTACTTGATAACAGTATTAAGTAGCCTTTGTGATAGGCTTAATCTTTCGGTTAAATTATGATTTGCCAGTATGGGTTATCTTTACTGTTAGTGCAATTTAGAGGTATTACCTCTTCTGCACTGTTATGACAAACAATACATAACCCGTTTAAAGGGCAGGATTACAGGGGATTTTGGAATAAATTTAATTTACCATAAATTATTAATACTAATGGAATTAATAATTCAGCCCTTTTAAATAATTTAAGTTATACTCGGCAGCAGCAAGCGGAGAAGTGGTAAAATCTTCCTGTTCTACAAAAAAATATTTCATACCAGATTTTTCAGCCTTCTGAAACAATCGCTTAATATCAAGGCGGCCGGTGCCTAGTTCGGTGCTTTTAAGTTCTGTTTTCTTTATGTCTTTTAAATGCCACAAAGGAAAGCGATCGGGGTATTTTTCAAAATAATAAAATGGATCCAGACCAGCCGCAGCTACCCAACCTAAATCCAATTCCATTTTTACTAAATCCGCATCCGTTTCCTGGAGCAGTACATCGTATAAAATTTTGCCGTCTTTTTTTTCAAATTCATACTCATGGTTATGGTAGCCAAAAACAATATTTGCTTTTTTACAGGCTTCGGCGGCTTTGTTAAATCCTTCGGCAGTGCGCTGATAGTTGCTGATGGATGGCTCGCGGGAAGGCATAGAAGAACAAATTATATATTGCTGGCCGGCTTCTCCGGCATTATCAATGGTTTGCTGCCAGTTTTCATTTATATGCACATGGCCACTCCGTACGCGCATTCCTAAATCCCGGCATATTTTATTTATTTCTTTTGGCTTAAGGCCATAATAGTAGTTTCCTGCTTTACCAGCAGTTTCTATTTCTTTATAACCTATCTGGGCCAGCTTTTTTAAGGTTCCTACGGCATCTTCGGTAATCTCCTTTTTAACGGAATATACTTGTATACCAGGATTTTTCACCAGGGCTGCTCGGGCTATGTCCGGCAATAAACAAGCACTTAATGTGAGTGTACCGGCCGTCTTCAGAAATTCTCTCCTGCTAATCATTTGTGGTATAATAGGGCTTTTACTAATTGGGGTAATGTAATTTTTTACCGGTATTATTAATAAGTCAACCTTTTCAGGTAAGCTATACTTTTAGGCACCTGCACACTCTTTAATGAGCTTTCGTCTTCTATATAATAATGTTTAATGCCCGCTTTTTTAGCGGCTTTTAATACTTCCGGAATATTTATTTGCCCCGCACCCAAAGCCACATCATTTTCCGGGGAAGTATGACCCGTTAAATCAGATTTAACGCCTTTCCGCAGATCTTTCAGATGCATTAATTTAAACCGGTCGCCGTAGGTATTTAAAAGCTTTGCCGGGTCGTGCCCCGGATGAAAAGCCCAGAGGATATCTAATTCGAAGCTTACATATTGCGGGTTGGTGTTTTTTAACAGGTAATCGAACAAGGTGCCATTTTGGTAGGGCTGAAATTCGAAGCCGTGATTATGGTAAACAAAAATAAGATTATGCTTTTCTTTCAGTTCTTTGCCTACACTATTAAAATCTTTTACGGCTTTCCGGGCATCTTCCAGTTTAAAAATGCCGGAGTGCGGAATATTAGCCACCCGAACATATTGTGCCCCCAGGGTTTTGGCATTCTGCGCAACCTCCTGGGTTTTATTCATCAAAACATCGTAATTAACGCCCATAGAAGAGCACTTGATATTCCGTGCATCCAGCAGTTTTCTTAATTCGGCAGCAGATTTATTAAATAAATTAGAAAATTCCATATCGGTAATTCCCAAGCCTTTAAGGGTATCCAGCGTGGCGGCAACGTCTTTCTGAAAACTTTTGCGATATGTATAAGACACCATGCCGGGCGTTTCAGGAAAGAGGTATTTAGTGGATTGGGCCTGAATAAATTCGGGATTGAACAATAGGAAAAATATAAAGAATAACAGACAGGTTCTTTTTTGCATGATAGAGGGTGATGAATATGATTTTAGACTGGCTGATATCTTAAGCTCAAAAGTCATCTTTTATAAAACAAGTAATATTATAGGCCGGGTAATACTTTTAGTATTCTACTTTAGGCGGATTAGATTTTAGAAAAACTATCGGGCAGCGTTTCTATAAAGTAAAAATTTTGATTTCACCTTATAGAAACGCTGCCGGATGTTATCGGCTGTTATTGCTTATTTAACAAGTATAAATGTTATCAGAAGCCAGGATGCTGCGATAAACTCGGGTTTTCGCCGATCGAAGCCGTCATGATGGGGAAGAGTTCATCTTTATTTGGTTCAAAGCCCTGCGCAAAGAAGCCTACGTTAGAACTTAACCCGTTACGGTAATCGGCTCTGATGTAGCCTTGGGTACTATAAGGCGCCGGGATGGTAGTAGCGTTCCCGAATACCTTCGGATTATCCTGCTCCGGATCCGCAACAGGCAGGTAGTATACATATAAAGGAACCGTTGTATCATTACCAAGTTTTTTCAACGCTGCTTGGGTGGCCGTAAGCACTTCTGTTAATTTATTCCACCGGATTAAATCCCATTTACGCAAACCTTCGGTTCCTAATTCCCAGGCCCGCTCCTGAACCAGCACATTTAAGAAACCATTAAAATCAGTCGGATAAGTTTCAGTATCAATTAGCGCTTCTTTGCCTTTATATGCCCGCTTGCGCACTTGTTTTAAAGCGTTAATTGCTTCGGGAGTAGAAGACTTTTTAAGCCAACTATCTGCTTCGGCAAACATTAACAATACATCGGAATAGCGTAATAATATATGATTAATGCCGGTATAGTCGCCGGTAGATTTGCGGGTTGCCCACCAGGTTCGCCATTTCCCCGGATTATATTCAAATATCCGGTTGGTTACTACCCTTTTTCCGGTTGCATCTATGTTAAAATCAGCAACGGTAACCGCTTTGCGGTTATCTTCCGGTTTAAAAGATAAGGTATAGGTAGGTAGTACTCTTACTTCTGAACCGCCTTTGCCAAAAGTGGCAATAACGGCTGAATTTACAGGTACACCAATTTTGTTACCGATATAACCATTACCAGCCTGCTCACCGGTTGGGTTCCAGAAACCAATCTCAAACATACTTTCGCCATACTGGTTGTCAAATTGTTGTCCGCATAAGGTTCGCCAGATATTCTCAAAACTTGGATTTAACTGGTGATTTTTAGCCGGGTCATTAATAACATCCCAGGTTTGGTCACGGGCCAATTGATAATATTCCTGAATTTTAGCGGCATCGGGCCGGGTACGCATGCCAATATTGCCCTTGGTTTCTAAATCCCAACGCAAAGAGTAACCGGCCGCGTGTAAGGCAATTCGGGCTAACATTCCTTTAACAGCACCTTTCGTCCAACGGGCCTGCGGTGCAACATCTTTCCGCCACGGAACCAAATCTACCGCTTGCTTCATATCCTGGATAATCTGGTCGAAAATAATATCCCGGCTGGTTCTGTCCACGAAAAAGTTTTCCCCGGCTTGCGAAGGGGTAGTTTTGAAGGGAATGTCGCCCCACAATTTAATTAAATCAAAGTAGTAATAGGCCCGCAAGGCTAAAGCTTCGCCATAAAAGCGCTTTAACTCATTTTTCTCTGCTTCGGTACCATTGGTATACAAATTCATTTTCGGAATCCGTTCGATGCAAATATTGGCTCTTTCGATACCGGCATATAGGCGGTCGAATATTTTCTTGAGATCGGTACCGGTATTGCTGGGCGTGGTATTATAACGCGCAATAACCCTTCTGGCGGTTGCATCGGCCGAGCCCTGGCATTGCATTTCATCTGTATCGTTCGATACATTTGTATTCATAGACCGGGAATATATATCGTGGGTAAAAGTATAATAAATCCCATAGGTGGTCATTCTGGCCTGCTCCACAGTTTGGAAAAGATTCTCCGAAGAATAATCTGATACGGGCGGGGTTTCTAAAAAATCTTCGCACGACATGAACGATAAGGTTATCGTGCACAGCATGATATATATGCTTTTTATTCTTTTAGTATTCATTATCGATTTAGATTAAAAAGTTATATTAAATCCGGCAATGGCAGAGAAACTCTTCGGAAAACCGCTATGATCAACACCGGGCGTAAAGGGGGAAGAGCGCAGGGTATTAACCTCCGGATCAAAGCCAGAATAATTAGTTAGAGTATAAATATTATAAGCGGTGGCATACACCCGTAAACCTTTCATAAATATTTTATTGCTGAAGTTCGCAGGCAAAGTATAACCTAATGTAATATTGTTAATCCGCAGGAACGAGCCGTCTTCTACCGCCCACGAATGGGTCCAGCGCGGTAAACCTCCTTGCCATTTCCAGATGGTAGCGTCTTTATTTAATTCCCGTAAGGCATCCGGATCAGTTACAATCTGACCTTCGTCGTTAATGGTTCTGAACCGGTCGCGCATGATGCCCAACACGTTCTGATAATCATTGGAAGCAGTTGTGAAGAGGATTTTATTCGCATTTAATATTTTATTGCCCACGCTAAAATTCATAAACACGCTTAAATCGAAACCTTTATAGGTAAAGGTGTTATTAAGCCCGCCAAAGAATTTAGGATTGGTGCGCCCCAGAATAGTACGGTCGTCGTCGTCGGATAAGGTTGGGTTGCCATTGGCATCTAACTGGCCACCTAAATCTTTAAACTTAATATCGCCGGGCTGTACGGTATTTCTATCTACCGAAGACAAGGCAGCGATACCATCTTTTAAGGTATATTTTTGGGTAGCATTGTCATAATTAAAATCATCTACGCCATAAAATCCTTCGGTAACATAACCGTAAATAACCCCTAAAGGCTCACCTACCTTCACCAGGTAATCGTAAATATTAATTGCATAATTAGAAGGGTACAAAGCAGATTCCTGTTCAAAATCAGCTTCTTTGTTTAAACCGGTAATTTTGCTTTTGAAGAAGGAAATATTAAAATCAGTAGTCCAGTTAAATTTTGCCGTTTGAATATTACGGGTAGTAAGGGTGGTTTCGATACCTTTATTTTGGGTACTACCTACATTTTTAAACTGGGTTGTATAACCCGAAGATGCTGGAATATTAGCATTTAACAACAAGTCTTTCGTGTCGTTGTAGTACATATCTACGTTGGCGGTGATGCGGTTCTGAAAGAAGCCAAAATCGAAACCAACATTACGCGAATAAGTCGCCTCCCATTTCAAGCTTGGATTAGCCACCGAGTTCGGAATTAAACCGACACTAAGCGAAGTGCCGTCGGCAGCGTAAAAAGCGTTGGTAAAGGTAGAACTGTACCGATTGTTGGCAATCCGGTTATTTCCGGCTACCCCATAACTTAAGCGCAGCTTTAAATCAGAGAAAATATTTAAGTTTTTTACAAATTCTTCTTCGTTGGCCTGCCAGGCAAAAGATAGAGATGGGAAATATCCCCAGCGGTTGGCGCCAATAAACTTGGAAGAACCATCGGCCCGGACCGTACCGGTAAATAAATACCGGTTATTAAAAGAATAAAATACCCGGCCAAAAAACGAAAGCAATTTTTCGTGTTCTTCTCTGGATTGCGGTTTGGCATGCTCATTACCTAAAGCCAAGTTATTAATACCAATATCGTCGTTATCATACATAGAGGAGTAAGCCCCCACCATCTGGTATTTATTATACACATATTCCTGGCCGATTAAGGCATTTACTTCATGCTTGGTATTAAAGGTTTTTTTATAGGTTAACAGCGCCGTGTTATTGTATTTACCGGCATCACGTATTTCAATGCCGCCAAAAGGACCGCCGTGGCTGCGCACATCGCTGCTGCCGGATTTATCAAACTCCTCGTTCCGGTCAAAGTCCAGGTTCATGCCGCCTAACAACCGGAAAGTTAAGGCATCGGTCAGCTTGTAATCAAAACTGGCGTTTAAAACTGTGTTTTTATTAAACTTCATCCGGTACTGCGCTTCGGCCTGGGTAATCGGGTTAGAAAGCGAAACTTCCGGATCGTATTCCAGGTTCTCCAAATCATCGTTCGATTCGTTTAAACCCAAAATAGGGCGGTACATAACCGCATTCTTTAACCGGCCTTTATCCTGGGTACCCGATGTTCCGGCGCCTTTGGTAGTGCGCTGCGAATACAAAATATTGGTAGATAAACTTAACCTTTCGGTAACCTGCTGGTCCAGTTTCAATTTAAAATAATCGCGGCTGTAGCCATTAGCTACCATAATCCCCTGCTCATCGTCGCGGGAATAACCAATGCGGTATTTCGTGGTTTTAGTGCCGCCGTTGATGCCAATATTATGGCTTTGATGAAAAGCGTTCCGCCCAAAAGTTTTATCCTGCCAGTCAATTCCTTCCGCCTCTTTGTAGCCTTCTAAATCTTCCCACGTGCCATATCGCTTCAAAAACTGTTCCTGCGCCGCGGTACCTCCGGTCCGGGTACGCTCATACTGATAAACGGCATATTCGTACGGGCTAAGCACATCTAGTTTCCTGCGGAACTTTTTAATACCGGCATAGCCATCGTAGGTTATTTCAACTTTACCTTCTTTGCCACCTTTCGTAGTAATCAGTACCACGCCATTAGCACCCCGGGCGCCGTAAATAGCCGTGGAGGAAGCATCTTTTAAAATATCGATGCGTTCGATGTCGTTGGGGCTAATCTGTACCAAACCCCGTTCGGAGGGAAACCCGTCAATAATATAAAGTGGGGAATTATCCTGGGAAACGGAGGTGCCGCCCCGGATTTTAAGCATAATATCGGCTCCGGGCTGCCCATCGGTGGTTTGTACCTGTACGCCGGCTAATCTGCCGGTGATGGCTTCGGCAGCTGTAGGGACGGGCGTTTTTCTTAATTCTGTTCCTTTAATGGCAGAGGATGCACCGGTCAGGTCACTTTTTTTCATCGTGCCGTAGCCTACCACTACTACTTCTTCGAGCGCTCTGGCATCTTCCTTCAGGGTAACATTCAGGGTAGTACGGCCGCCCAAGGATACTTCCTGGGAAGCATAACCAATAAATGAAAAAACCAGGGTGCCCGATGCTTCGGGAATATTTAATTTAAACGAACCATTGGGGTCGGTAGTAGTGCCGTTGCTTGTTCCCTTTAATACAACGGTTACGCCGGGTAATCCGTCTCCTCTGGTATCGGTAGCTTTGCCGGTAACTGTAATATCTGCATACTTAAAGCTTACTTTATCAAAGGTATTATAATTAGCGGCAACTAATCCTGCTTGGTTATTCAGGGCTAATGTGGGGGGGTGTAAACTACAAACGGTAATCATAAGGCCTAAAGGCCTTATCAATTTTGTAATTGTTTTCTGCATGATAATAATTATTAATAAATGGTGGATAGATGCATTTGCTTTGGTTATTGCCAATCTTTAAGAGCAAGATTAGCAGCGGCGGCCGTCTGTATATTTGGTATATTTCTGCCTAAAACAACCGGAATGGAAACAGCCTTTGTTGCAGCATTTACCTTAATGTCCAGAATGCTAACTCCTTTTATGGGTTTCTCGTCGGGAGTATTGGTTTTAGCGGTTAAAACCTGCATGGTATAACCTTTGGGAAGCAAGCAGCGGATATAAAACTTCTTTCCGTTCTGCGATAAAGTAGCCGTATTATCTTTTATGCTAACGGCAGCCTCCGTTAAAAACCGCCAGGAGATTTCTTGAGCATTATCCTTGAGGTTAATCTCATCCTTTATTAGAATGGCATCCGGTGATAATAATTTAAACCCACGTAAAACCGAAGCTGCCTGGTCCTGGTAAGAGGAGGTCATATCAAAAACTCCGAAAGGGGTTTGGCTATTTTTATTTACCTGCACTAACTCTCCCTGCCCATCTGAGTTGGTTATTTTACCATCAATAGAAAGGGTATTGTGCGATAAATTGGAGTTGCGGAAATATTTCCAGCGAACCCCGCCCGGCTTGTAATCCCAGAAACTAGGTAAGCTGTAATTATCCGGACCTAAATCTATTCCCCAGCGTTCGCCTTCACTATCTACTACAAATGAACCTACATCTAACTGGTTATGCGACCAACTCGGTTTCCCGGTTTTTGCCGCTAAATAAAGCCGGCTTTTATTTCTGGTGTTATCGCCGTTAAAAATAAGGAAATCGGTAACCCCGTTAAACACGGTTAGTTTTTCTTCTTTTGTCTGGTTGGGTACAACTGTATCATCAAACCACGGAATAGATAAAAAGAAAAACCGGGAAAAGTGATTTTTTCCTTGGGCTTTATATCGCTGCAGTTCAGTTGAAATTAAACCGCGGTAAAAAGCCGCAACTTCTGGTTGCTTATATAATTTACTTAAATAGAACAGCGTACCGCTATAATCAATATTTTCCAGAGGAGCGGCATCGCCAAAATTAAATGAGCGGTTAGAAGGGCCAATTATAGCCTTATAAAAGTTGGCTGTATTAGTTAAACCTTTAAATTGGGTTAACCCAAAGTCATTCCGGAAGTTACGGTTTAAATTATCGAAAAAAAGCGACATATACATGCCGTTGTAACCCCAATAACCCGGGCCTTCGTTAAAAACACCTTCGGGCGCAAAGGATTCGAGTAAATTAGGTGTATTTTTAACGGCGTAATCTAATATTTTTTCTAATTCCTGCGGATATTTATCACCTATCGCGATAGCCCCATTTAGCAACCCAGCGTTACAAACCATGTTCCAGTTGTTTTCGCGGTTAAAAGGTGTTTTTTCGGTTTTAGCATAAATGGGCCAGGCCGGCGCAAATCCTTTTTCCAAAATGGCCTTTTCAACGGCACTCCGGGTAGCAGGCTTCAGGTAATCGTAGCACCAGTCATAACCAATAGCAACTGCCGTAGTCATTTCGGCGACATCCAGGAAGTGGTTCGGGTTCCAGGACGGAAAAGTGCTTACATTTAATAATTCTGCTTCTACCTTCTTTGCATAGCGTTCATCTTTAAATAAACGGTACGCCATTGACAGATTTAGTAAGCGTTTAACCTGCTCCCGGCTAATTTGTAAAAGCTGAACATTAGGCTTGTAAACCTGAGGAGTAGTGTTTAAAGAAATTTCAGCTTCGTTCTTTAAAGTTTCAATTAACTGACCTAATAAAATATTGTTTTTAGCTTTTTGAAGAATCTCCTGCTCTTCTTCCCGCGTAAAAAATAACCGCGGATGGCCGGATAACTGATATTTAGTTTTGGTACTTTCTGAAGATAAAGCCGGCTTATTTGCAAGTATTACTTTATTCTGGTCCACAGAACTTGCCGAAGAAGTTAAATGCGTTTGCTGGATAGTTCGCTGCGGATTAGAGCAACTACTAAAAAAAACAACTGGTAAAAGTAAAAAGCTTCTCTTTTTCATTAATATATAGCAAATGCAATTTGTATTTGATACTTTTCTAAGAAACCAGTTAAAATAAGAATAGCAGTGTATTACGCCAATATTTATTTAACAGAAAAAAATAACTATTATCTTTCGTTTCTTTTCGTAGCAAAATATATAAATGCTTTTTCCTTTCCTATATATTTCTTATAATTATATTTAAATTGAAGAATATATCAAAAGTTTGATTACCACAAAATGCTTGTTTGTTCTTTATAAAGTGTTGACTGGTAAGAAGAAAATAGCTATATCAACATCCAGGCAGGTCCTCTGCCTAAGACGAATTGGTTGAAATAAGAGAAGCAATATTTTTCAGAGATTAAAGTGAAGGCCTCTGAACAGACTGCACATTAGATTTTCACCTAACAAAAGCCTTTATATTTTTAAATGCTTTTCCTTTCGTAACTATATTATGTGTGTGCTTGAACTTTCACTATGTTATAAAGAAGCACCTTAATTAAAACCTGCCTTTCCTGGGGAGTAGTTACAGGGCTAGCCACTATCTAAAAATTTTAGGACCCGCCGGATTATCTAAAACAGCAGCTTTCATACTGGCTAGCTAATTGTCCACAAGACTATTACAGTGAATACTTTTTCTGTTTATTCAACCTTTTGCCAAAGCACATCGGCAAATAACCGCTGGCTGTCCAGAAATGTTTGTACCGGCTTAAATCCTGCCCGCTGGCCCATTTGGTTAATTTCCGCTTCACTATATTTCTGCGACACCTCCATGTATATTGGTTCGTCCTGGGCAAAGTCAAAATAAATTCCATTATCTAAGGTTACTTGTTGCGCGCAGGTACTAATCAGGTAGCTTTTGCAGGCGCCGGTCATGGGGTCATAAACCGGGTAATGCATAAAATTATCTGGTTGGAAGTTACCGCCTAATTCCTGGTTAATCCGGTTTAGAAGATTAAGATTAAAGGCCCGCGTAAGGCCGCCTTTATCGTTATACGCATTCAGGATAATTTGGGGATTTTTCTTTAAATCAAACCCCATCAGCACAAAGTCCCCGGCGTTGAGGTAGGCATATAAATGTTGGCAGAACGTAAGCGCCTCTTGGGGTAATAAATTCCCAATGGATGATCCCAGAAATAACACCAGCTTGCGGGCAGGTTCATTAGCCTGTACTTCCGCCAGCATTGGTAAATATTCTCCGCAATAGCCTTTTATTTGCATACCCGGTAAGTGGGCCGGAAGGCTGGTATGGAGGTAGTCAATTATATTTTCTGAAATATCAATCGGAATATACAGCTTACTGTACTGGAGACGCAAGGCCTCCTGCAACAAATACCTGGTTTTAGTAGCATCACCTGCCCCTAGTTCCACAATGGCCAACGGGTTTTGGCTGCTCCAACAAGCTTGCAGGATGGCCCCACTATAATCGCGTAAAATTTCTGTTTCTGCCCGCGTAAGGTAGTATTCAGGACAATGCATGATTTGCCCAAACAGGTAATCGCCTTTGGCATCGTAAAAATATTTTGGCAATAAGTACTTTTCTGGAGCAGATAGGCCTTGAATTACATCCTGGCGAAAAATACTGTCAATAATTATATCGTACATGAGAGTGTAAATAATTAAAGATTTTGGGCCAGCCTTAAGCCGGTAAACTGCCAGCGTAAGGGCGTTTGGAAGAAATTGCGGTAAGTAGGTCGGCTATGGCCCGGAGAAGTTGCTTCTGACGCTCCCCGCAGCACCATTTGATTAACCATAAATTTACCATTATACTCGCCAATGGCCCCTTCGGCTTTGGTAAATCCGGGGTAAGGTAAGTAGGCACTTTCGGTCCATTCCCAACGGGAACCCCACTGCATTTGGTCCTGCGCTATTTCCCATTCGGCCTCGGTGGGCAGCCTTAAACCCCGCCATTGGGCATAGGCCCAGGCTTCATAATAGCTGATATGGCAGACCGGTTGCTGCAGCGGTAATGGCACCAAACCCTCCGGCGTGTAATGATACCAGTTGCCTTCCAGCTGATGCCAGTATAGCGGGGCAATAATTTGGTTGGCCTTCACCCACTCCCAGCCTTCGGCGTGCCAGAAGCGAAAATCGGTATAACCGCCGGCCTGTATAAATTGAAGATATGCGGCATTGCTAACTAATTGCTGCTGAATTTGGTAAGCTGCTACATAAACTTTATGGCGGTTTAGCTCATTGTCAAAACAAAAACTATCGCCCTTAGCACCCATTTCATATACCCCTTCCGGAACCGAAATCCATTGCTCCTCCCCGATAGTCGGAACGTCGGGCTTTAAGTAGTCCGTTGAATAGGCTGGCAGCAGGGGATTATGTCCCAGAATATATTTAATGTCGGTAATAAGTAATTCCTGGTGCTGTTCTTCGTGGTTTAAGCCCAGTTCCAGCGTAGCTTGTAAGTCGTTGGTAAGCATACCGGCCACCGATAACCAGCCGTGCATGGCCTCATCTACATAAGCCCGGTAAGCCATAATATCTGCAACTGACGGCCGGCTCAGATTCCCCCGATCGGTACGCACAACCCTGGCCCCCACTGATTCATAATAACTATTAAAAACATAATTGTACTGGGAATTGAATAGCTCATAAGCAGGGGCGTTTGGTTGCAGCAAAAATGTTTCGAAAAACCAGGTAGTGTGCCCCAAATGCCACTTGGGAGGGCTTACATCAACCACCGGCTGAACCACAAAGTCTTCGGCTTGCAATCCCCGGCAAATGGCTTCGGTACGGGCCCGGACCTGTTTATATTTTTTTAATAGTTCCATATAAAAGACGCTGCATTTTTAAGTCGTAAGTTCCCCATTTAGCCTGTACCGGTAGTAGCCTAGCATGAGTAGCTATTTTGCTTTACCTGATGCGTTCAGACAAGACAGCATACTAATCCAAATCACCGGTAAGCTGTCTGAGGAAAGGCCTGTGGGCCATTCGGTATTATACTTTGCTGGCTTTTTGAAAGTATTTGCGCTGTGTTCATGGTGCGTTGTACGGTACCAACGGCATCCCGGTCGTCCGCTATTATTAATCCCCGGCAATTTTTGATCCTTAAGATATTCCTTCATGCTTGTTAAACAATGAGAGTCGGCCACTTAATCAAATATTTAGGGTAGGCAATTAGCATCAGCCACTAACGCTAGTTGTTGCTGCCAATAGTCTCTTCCCAGTTCCATTGCGTCTTTCATCCTCTTCTAAATTTTCTGCCTCTCGTATAAGGTTTCGCTGATTCAAATCACAATCTTTTTACCTTTGCCTAGATAATTAGCCGCCGTATTATAAGTCGTATATTCCCATTACTGATTCCTAACAAAGAAACCTCAATTTGGTTATGAACTTAACAAAAGGCAATTATATCTCTGGCCCAAGGCTCAAAATTTAACGGTATCTTTTCGCGCCCGGATATGCCAGGAACTTGTCTGAAGATCACTATTACTTGATTAGCTTTGAAAAAAATAGCAACTGCGGGAGATAAACTGTCTGGTTTTGCTTTGGCCAGGAGAAGCCGGTGAATCCGGGGTTTTTCGACAGGTAGAGAAAACAATTAATCAGGTAAGCGGCCACACCGAAAAATACATCCATCCACTTGTTACCCATACACTTTACAAAATATTCCGGAACAGGTTTAGATAAAATAATCGAATTTATAAATTGAATTCAATAAGTTGCAATCAATCGTTGCTAATCAGATACAACCATTATCGGGTATTATGCCAAACATTAACCACCAACATAAGTGTACTGAAAGCCAAAATGCTGGCGGGTTATAAACAACTATTACAGCTAATTTATACCCCGCCAGCATAATAGCTAGCCAGCCAGAAGGCCTAATGCTATTGATGCACTAACTTGTTTGCTATATAAAATGAAGTACCCAGATTAGGTAAAAAGTTAACTCAATTCAACTTCCTTGGTCTAAATAAAAATCAGCTTTTAATTTTTAACTCTAATGGCGGCTGTTTCAAACTGGCTCATGGTCGAACCTTTTAGATTATTTTCATCTACCTTGGCCAGCACCATGTTTACATCATATTCCTGAACAGTGAAGTAAATTGTGATCTGGTTGTTCCCTTCTTCAATTTTGGTAATCGGAATGGATTCAGGCCGGGTACCGGTTGGGTCCTTTAATTCCCCGGTAAGTTTTCCTTCTTTTCTGGCTAGTTCGGTTACAAATTTGGCATCACCGTTGGGCGTTCCGGTAATGGAAATCTCCCATTTTGCCGCAAAAAAATCTTTGGGTGTGCTTTGTGAAAAACCATAAAAGGAAATACCTAATAATAGAACATAGAGGAGTAAGCTTGCTTTTTTCATGGTGGATTTTTAAAATGAAAAGATTGTTTAAGTTAGAATCTTTATGTTAAGGCTAAAAAGTACAAAGAAATATTTACCTTTCAATTGATTTCCTAAACTATTCTTGCGCTGTAATTTTGCTTCTCCTCTGTTCCTACCGGCCAGCAATATATTTAAGCCAACAAAGTCCCTTACTTATATTCGTTTCAGAAATAGCGGTTTATTACACCGATTAAATATTATTTAGGCCAACTGTAAAGTAAAAACACTAGCAAAGCTGCTTTTTCCGGGCTGCCTAATAATTCTTCTTTAAAATATAATCGCGGCTCATGGCCAAACTTTCAAAAGGTTCGCGACTGGTTTGGTCTTGCTCTACAAAGAAATGTTTCAGGCCGGCTATCTGTCGGGCGGCAAATATCCGGTCGAAATTAATAACGCCGTGGCCTACTTCGGCAAATTGTTCAGAACCTCTTTCCATATCCTTTACATGCCACAGCGGGAAACGGCCCGGATATTTTTTAAAATAGGCCACCGGGTCAATGCCGGCTTTGGTAAACCAGAACAGGTCTGCTTCCATAATTAATAGTTCGGGTTCGGTTTTTTGGAGTATCAAGTCGTAAGGCACCACACCATTGATGGGCGGAAATTCGAAGTTATGGCTATGGTAACCAAACTGGATTTTAGCTTTCCGGCAGGCTTCGCCGGATTTATTTAGTTTATCAATCAACTCTTTGTAAAGCTCCAGGCTGGTGCGTTCTTCTTTAAACAACCAAGCGCAAATCATATACGGAATATTCATTTGAGCAGCATCTTCCACGGCTTTGTCCCAGCCGTACCACAAAGTACCTTTTGCTTTATCGATCCGACCGGTTTCATAATGCGCGCTAATAATGGTAAAACCCAGATCCGTGCAGATTATGCTGAACTCTTTCGGGCTTTTACCCCAATAGGTGCCATCGTAGCCGAAGAGTTCTAATTGGTTATAGCCTAACTTTGCTAATTTGGTCAGCGAGCCGGTTAAGTCTTTCTTCAGATATTCCCGAATATTCCAGAGTTGTACGCCAAGCGCTTTAGCCGGTGGCGTTGCCAGCAGTTCTGGTGCTACCCTCAGGCTCGCAGCTCCTAATACCATAGATTTCACAAAATTTCTTCTTTGCATAACCGGCTAATTTTAAAGGTAAGAAAACTAAATATACATAAATATATTTCTTGTGGTATTCTGTAAACCAGCTAGCGCTGCTTCAGCATTTTCAATATTGTCTGAAACGAAAAAACTTTTACACCTTACTTAAACAATATTTACCAGAGGGCCTGGTTTTAGTATTAGTTCTGAATTAAAGTTTTTTCATGGTCTGTTTAGGGCCTTTCTCCTTACTTTAGCGGATGCGTTGGCATTCGCCTGGGTAGTGGATTTTTCTTCAGATTAAGCTAAACCCTTCCGCCCTCCGGGCACCTTCCCTGAACCAGGGAAGGAGTTCGGCCGAACCGGAACATTATAGAATAGCTTTGTTGCGGAGGCTTAATTAATGATTGAACCTGGTGAGGCATCAGCTAAGCGCATATTACAGCAGTTTGGACAGCGAGGGCCTTTTGGAAGATGCTCTTTTGGGTTTCCGGTGCGCAGCATTCCGACGCAGGAGGAAAGGAAAGATGAGCAGCCCGAGTGGCCAAACGGGGCCCGCCGGCCGGGAGGCTTCTTAGGCTTCTGAAAACAGTTAGCACCTGCTCCTTGAAAGATGTAATCTTTCAAAAGATAGACCGATAAGAAATCAGACCATTTATGCAATACCATTTAGACGAGCTGGTTTTAAAAACTAAAATCGTATAAAATAAAAAAGGCTTCTACAGTATTGCAGAAGCCTTTTCTAAATTTAAAGACAATATTATTTATTACCGATTGGATAATAAGCTTTCAGTCCATCCGGATAAAATCCTTCTACGTATACCACGCGACCTTCCTGGCTCTTCAGATACTTTTCAATATCGGCCGGCTCCTTCACCGTTTGCTTGTCAATGCGGGTAATAATAAAGCCGTCGGTCATGCCAGACTCCCGGAATTTGCTGTTTTTCACATCTGAAACTTTCGCGCCACCCTGAATACCCAGTTTGGTCATTTCCTGTTTACTTACCGGCGAGAACGTAGCTCCGTTAAAGGTAATGGCTTTGGCATTGCTGCTTTTTACCAGCGCCGTGCTGTTACTCAGGCTTTTTAAGGTAACATTAGCAGTCTGCTCTTTACCATCGCGCAGGTAAGTTACTTTTACTTCATCGCCAGGCCGATAGCGGGCAATCTGCTCCAGTAAAGCCGAAGATTTTTTTACGCTTACGTTGTTGATGGCGGTAATCACATCACCGGATTTAATGCCGGCTTCTTCCGCGCCCCCCTTCTCCGATACATTATTCACGTATACACCATTCAGGGTTTTTAAATCTTTTTCTTTCGCAAAAGCCGCATCTATTTCGCGGATTTCAGCCCCTAATAAAGCCCGCTGCACTTCACCGTATTTCAGCAAATCGTCAACTACCTTGCTCACAATGGCGGATGGCACGGCAAAAGAATAGCCGGCAAAAGACCCGGTTTGGGAAGCAATGGCCGTGTTAATACCTACTAAATCGCCGTTCAGGTTTACCAGTGCGCCCCCGCTGTTACCTGGGTTTACGGCTGCATCGGTCTGGATAAACGATTCGATGCTGTATTTTTGGTTAGGGTCTTTCGACCGCAATATATCTATGTTACGTCCTTTGGCACTCACAATACCCGCGGTAACAGTAGAGGTAAGATTCATGGGATTACCCACGGCCAACACCCACTCGCCTACATGTAAATCATCGGAGTTGCCGTAACGTAAAGCCGGTAGTTTTTCGGCTTTAATTTTAAGTAAAGCAATATCGGTCGAAGGGTCGGTACCCACCAACGTCGCTTCATAAGTACGCTTATCGTCGAGCACTACTTCAATCTTATTAGCCTTGTCTATTACGTGGTTGTTGGTTACAATGTAGCCGTCAGGGGCAATGATAACACCCGAGCCGGAACCTCTTTGCGGACCACGGGGGGCTTGCTGCTGAAAGCTATCGCCAAAAAAATCGCGGAGGAAAGGATCCATAGGGCTACTTTCCCGTGACACCACATTGGCACTATATTCCGTCATCACGTGTACCACGGCAGGGGTCGCCACATTGGCCGCCTTCTGAAAGTTAAGTCCCTCTGGTACCGCCACATTACTGCTGCGCATCTCGCTGGTGTAACGCACCTGCGGATTATTTACTACTTCTTGTTTCGTATTTGTTAAATTATCTTCTGACAATTTGTAGCCGCCTATGGCTACACCGCCGCCGAGTAAGGCAGAAAGGGTAATCCCGGCAAAAAACTGTTTCGCATTCATTTATTTTCTCGTTTATTAAATTTAGTTATTTACTATTCTGACAATGACCACTATACTAAATGGCAGTATACCCATGCATTTTCCAAATACTATGCCAAAATGAACAAAAAGTAACTTCTGCCCTATTGTTGATGGACTTACGGACGGCAGAAATCTTTAAATATAACCTAAGCTATGCCTCTGAATTTTAACTATACTAAAATAAAAAGCTGAAAATATTTTACCAATAAAAAATAATAAAACTACCAGATATGACTAAGTTTTTAAATAATATCCCCAATAATATTAGTTTATTAAATTATTAATATACCAATACACAAAAATGTAATTAATTGAAATATAATAAGTTAATTTTATAAAAATTTACTAAAATGAAACATGATATACTTTAATCAGTTTAACTATACCAAGAAACACATTTGTTTCGGATTTGAATTTGTTAAATTTTTTAAAGTTTGTAGTTATGAAAAGTATATATTTAAAATCAGTAGCCGTTATTGCAGCAACCTCATTTACCATGTACGGATGCGCCAGTTCTAACCAAAGTTCGGGAACTGCTGCAACTGATAGCATGAACCGATCTGAAACGGCTACTATGGGTGGTTTAGCCGCCGAAAATCAAGGTAAACAACTGGATGTACTGGTGGTAAAAGAGCAAGTGCTGGTTCCGGTAGCAACGCTATCAGTTACGGCCCTGGCTATGGAGAATCCGGAAGATATCAATGACATGTTCGACAAGGTTGATGACACCGAAAAATACGATGTACTAACCTTAGCCAGAAAAAGCCCTAACCTATCTACTTTCGTTAAATTGCTGGAGCAAGCCAACCTGGCAGATGATATCCAACGGGTAGAACATGTAACTTTATTTGCACCTACCAACGAGGCTTTTGCCCGGATGCCCAAAGATAAGTTAAAGACGCTATTATCTTCTGAAAATACCGCTTTGCTCTCTACCATGCTGCAAAGCCACATTATTGCTTCTGATGTATCATCGGGTGCGCTCCGGGATAACAGCCGTATCCGGGTAACCGACAACAGCTACATTCCGATTGGGCAACCTGGTACTTCCGGTACCAACGTAACGGTTGGCGGCGCCGAATTGGTTAAATCCGATATAGAAGCGGCGAACGGTAGAATTCACGTTATTGATAAGGTGCTCCTGCCAAGCGAAGATTTTCAGAGCGGCAATACCAGGTAATTTCCTGCGCTGAAATAAACGAAAAAAGCTCTCCTGCTCATGTGAAGGAGAGCTTTTTTATGCAATCTATTTTAGAATAACCCCAAAAACCATTTACGACGGTAAATATTCTTTAAATCATTTTCGAACAAAGTATAAGGGTCTTGGTAGAACTTCATAAAATTAGGCACGCTAGCCTGACCTGGGTATGGTGCATAATAATGAGTGGGGCTGCGGGTATCGTTTCGCCAGACCAGTACATAAGCCAGTTGCATTTTATGCGTTCGCATTGCTTTTAACAAGGTTGCGGTCCACCAAGTAGTATCCGGAACAGATTCCAGACCGGTTTCGGTAAAAGCAGCCAGTTTGCCGGCTTTCCGGGCATAATCCGAAACTATCTTCAGCTTGCGGGCACCGGTTTCGATGTCGTAACGGTCGCGGCCGAAATCGGCATAATTGTCCATGCCTACCATATCCACCCATTCATTCCCAGGGTAACGTTCCAGAAACTCTTCTTCCGAATTAAATTTATTGTCCGGCGAAAAAGTGTAAATGAAATTATGCACGTTCAGGCTGTCGCGCAGGTAGGTAACCGTAAAACGCCATAAACTCTTAAACTCCCCGGCCGAGGTATGCGGCTTCCCCCACCAGAACCAGCCGCCGTCGAACTCGTGGTATGGGCGGAAAATAACCGGCACCAGTTTACCGTCCTGGCCCCGGATGCTGTGCGCCCACTCGCCAATACCCCGCAATATTCCTTTATACTTATCGTGCGCCTCGCCGCCCGGAATTATGTATTTGACAGCGGGCAATGAAACCGAATCTTTCCAGTAAAAGCCGCCGCCCGAGACCGGATTAGAGAAATGCCAGGCCACTGTGATTACGCCTCCACGGTTGTAGGTATCTACTACGTTTTTACGCAGGTTTTCTTTTGCTTTTTTAATGGCTTCATGCGGCCGCCCCGAAAAACCGCTAAAATCTACGCCAATTACTGCTGGGTGCGAACCGGTTACCGACTTAACATCCGACCGATTCTCGTTGCCGGCCCAGCCGTGGCCGTATTCAGTGGCGTGCTGGTGCCCGAACAATGTGTGCTTTTGCGCTAATTTGTGCAGGTTGCGATAAAGGTTCCGGGTTTCGCGGGTAGCTTCCGCATCAATAGATTTACTTCTTTGGGCCTGCACCTGACCTACTAATAATACCAGGAAAACCAAAGAGCATAAAAACTTTTTAATCACGGGTAGTTGATGTACTTATTTTAAGAATTAAGCAGAGCAATTTACGCCAGAATAACTTTTATCCCAAAGGAAGGCAAATAAACTCCTTAACCTTGCTGTGAGGTTCGGGTGCCTTTAATCGGCACTCACTTCGTCGGGCACAAAATTAATCTGGGCATCCGGGGTAAAAGCCACGTAAACCCGCACCCAGGGTTGGTCATCAATCAGCCGCCATTTGTGGCCCGAGCCGGTGGTGTCCATCGCAATTAGTACGTTGCCGGGCCGCAGTATAAATTTTTCGCCGGTAAAAGTTTCAAATTCCAGCGTACCCGCTAAGGTAACTACATATTGGGTAGTAGGTGCCGGGTGCCAGTCGTAAGTGCCGTGCGGCGGCGTAGTTTTAAACCGCACCGAAACAGCTTCAGTTAAATAATTTTCGGCAACCATGCCGTGTGTCACTTGGGTATGTCCGTCCGGACCAGTATAAATCTTGATGGCTTTAATCATATAAAATAGGTTTATTTCTTTTATGGCGAATTGGCACCGGCTGTCTTTTGGCAGATACCTTCTCCTGCTTCAAATAAGGAGGCCGACCTTTTCTCCAGAACAACCTTATACGGGTTTAGTAGCCAATTTATCTAAGCTTTCGTATATACGCACTAGCTAATTTTACAAAACAGTTTGAGCGCTGGTTTATGAAAATAAAAGTTTTGTTTTTGCTCGGTATCTGGCTTTTTGCAGGATGCGAAAATTACCCGAAAGATCCGGATAAAACCTTGGAAAAGGTGCGACATGGAACGCTGGTGGTGGGATACGCCGAAAATCCGCCCTGGGTAATTAAAACAGCAACAGAGCCGGGCGGCATCGAAGCCCAGTTAATAAAAGAATTTGCCGCCGGCCTCGGAGCACGCATTCAGTGGCAAAACGATACCGAGCAGGATTTATTCGAAAGGCTGGAAAAGAAAGAGTTACATCTGGTAATTGCCGGCCTCACGGACAAAAATGCCTGGAAAAGTAAAATATCGTTTACCAAACCTTATTTGCAAAAAGAAAAGGATAAACATGTAATGGCCGTGCAGAAAGGCGAAAACGCTTTTGTGCTGGAATTAGAGAAGTTTTTAAAAAATCAGGAAGAAAAACTTAAAAAGACTACTGCCCCGTGAGACCAATCGAGAATTTTGAATATCCCCCGGACCTGCAAAAGGATTTTGAAAAAGCGAAAAAGCTGGAATGGATAACCGTTTTTTACCTGCTATCTGCTATAGTAGTCATGTACCTGACCATGGGCAATTCGCAGGCCATGAAAACGGCTTGGTTCGAAGATTTACTAAGCCTGACCCCTTCGGTTTCTTTTTTAATCTCAGCCCGCATCTTTTCCCGAAAGCCAAATGAAGAATTTCCTTATGGCTACCACCGCGTAGTGAGCATTGCTTATTTATGCAGTTCGCTGGCGCTTTTCGCCGTAGGCGGCTTTCTGCTTTTAGATTCGGGTATGACTATTGTAGAGCAGGACCGACCTACCATTGGGATGATAACTTTATTTGGTCATTCGTTTTGGTTGGGTTACCTCATGATAGGAGCTTTAATTTACGGCTCTGTTCCGGCAGTTTTTCTAGGGCGCATGAAATTACCGCTGGCCGAAAGACTGCACGAAAAGAATTTATACACCGATGCTGAAATGAATAAAGCGGACTGGATGACGGGTTTGGCGGCCATTGTCGGGATAATCGGCATTGGATTTGGATTGTGGTGGGCCGATTCAGCGGCGGCGGCTTTAATATCGCTGGATATTTTGCACGATGGCTACAAAAATTTAAAACAAGCCGTGGTAGATTTAATGAACCAGGAACCCAAAACGGTTAATAACCAGGAAACTGATCCGCTGATAAAGCTGGTGCGTGAACACCTGAGCCGCAAAACCTGGATACGTGATGTGCAGGTAAGGTTACGGGAAGAAGGCCATATTTACATGGGCGAAGCCTTTGTGGTGCCCGCCGAAGATTTGAACCTGACCCAGCACATTGAGGAAGCGGCCCAGGAAATAAAAAATATTAACTGGCGCTTACACGAAGTAGTAATTACCCCGGTAAAAGAATTGCCCGAGCCGGATTAATCTATTCTATTTTTTTAACCTATAAGCCATTGAACCTTTAAAAATTAGTTAGGGAGTAGCTCTGGCCGTGCGTTTTCACCGGCCAGAAGTTAGGCAAAAGCGTTGGATTGGGCAGAGTTAATGCCACCAATGGCGAACCAGCAGGCGCTTAGCTTAATTACCCTCCAGCATTCCAAAATATTAAATGCTTACACAGAGTTTTTTTTCTCTTTTATCTCTAACTTAACCTAATAAAACCGAAAAAGATGGTGGTTAAAGTAGAAGGTTTCAGCGAAGTACTGGAAATAATAAAAGGGTTATTCTCCGGCCTGAAATCTGCCGCGCAAATCCCGGCTGCTAACCGGAAAGAAATGCAGGATGCCCTCGCCGATACGGCCGAACTCGTAGATGAAACCCTAACCATCCTGAAGCAACATTTATCCCAGATACTATCCGAGTTGCAGTTTGGCGATAAATATAAAGCCGAAAAGATGATATATGAGCTGGCCGATTTTCAGGGGTGGGAAACTAAATATCGCCAGTTTCAGCTCTGCGATACATTGCGGGAAGCCGTTTATAAGCTGGAGCAAAAAGGGCTTTACCAATACCTGAACCAGGCTTCTTACGGCAACCTCCAAACGTTGCAACAACGGTTATGGGATTATATAGGCGGTGAAACCAATGCTGCTCATTCAGTAGGTACCATGCTGATTGAGCTGGCGAAACTCGCGCCCCGCGTAGATTCTGATCCGGATGCGGTAAAATCCCAGCTAGAGGATGCCCGCCAGGAAATTAATACCTGGCGGCAAAAATTTATTTTATTGGAGCAGGAAATCAGAGGAGCCATTAAGTAAAGCGCCACCACAAGCTTATCTAAACTAAATGCGTTTTGCCGGCATCATTCTTCTTTTGGTATTTATAAACTTTTTTTTCCGCTTGCCAACGGCCAGAGCCAATTGCTTTTAAAGCGCAGGTAGGCATGAAAAAAAGAGAGGTGGAAAAATTATTAGGAGAGCCCTGGTACAGCGGCGGCTTTGTGGCTTCGGTAAAACCAACGGAAAAGTACACGCCGCAACGCGACCGTTTTTTGCTTTTCTAGGTTTATCCGGATAGCAGTTTAATAATTTTCAAGCGCGATACCGTTTTTGAGATTTATGGCAATGTAAGGCCGTACAAACAACGTTTAGCCCAGCAGGCCAAAGAAAGCCGGGCTCATAAACCACCCGCCACCCTCGACTCAATCAGGAATAATTAGGCTTGTAGCGTTTTTCTCCGGTTTCTGCCCCACCTTTGTAGTATTAATTTCAATCCAGAATTTACTATGAGAACCGGAATAATTGGGGCTGGTATTGCCGGCTTAACTACGGCTATTGCGCTACAGCGGCAGGGAATACCAACCGAAATATTTGAAGCCGCTCCCGAAATAAAACCCATAGGCGCCGGATTAGGACTCGCAGCCAACGCTATTAAAGCTTTCCGCCATGTAGGCATTGCCGAGGCGGTAATTGCGGCCGGCCTTTCTTTAGATTCTTACCGAATCCTGGATGAGCAAGGGCATATTATTAACGCTACCGATAGTAACTTGCTCAGCCAACGATACGGCCTGAATAACTTTACCATTCATAGGGCCGAACTGCACCGGGTACTCCAAGATCATATTGCACCTGGCACCTTACACCTGCATAAAAAAGCAATCGATCTTAAACAAACCACGGCCGGCATAGAACTCTTTTTTGAAGATGGCAGCACCACTACGGTTAACCATTTAATCCTAGCCGATGGTATAAATTCGCCTATCCGGCAGAAATTGTTACCACAAGTGCAGCCCCGTTACGCCGGTTATACCTGCTGGCGGGCCGTCATCGAAAACCCCGGCCTTAACTTAACGGCGGCGATCGAAACCTGGGGCACCAAGGGCCGGTTTGGCTACGTGCCGCTTGCTCATAATAAAGTTTATTGGTACGCCTGCGTAAATGCCCCACAAAACAGCGCCGTGATGCAAGCTTACAATATTACCGATTTAAGAAAAACTTTTAGCCATTACCACGCGCCCATTCCGGAAATATTGGCCCACACCCAAACGCACCAACTCATTTGGAATGACATTTGCGATTTACCGGCACTGCCGCGGTATTCCTTTGGCAATATTTTGCTGATCGGGGATGCCGGTCATGCCACGACTCCCAACATGGGTCAGGGTGCCTGCCAGGCCATAGAAGACGGGGTGGTTTTGGCCGAAGTGTGGCGAAAAGCTAATTCTTTTGCCGAAGCAGCCATCCAGTTCGAAAAAATACGCCGGAACCGGACACAATGGGTGATTAAACAATCGTACCGACTAGGCAGGGTGGCCCACTTACAAAACCGGTTTTTAGTAAACCTGCGCAATAAAGTTTTCCGGATAATGCCGGCCGCCGTTAACCAAAGCCAGCTCGACAAGCTGTTCCAGATTCAGTTCTAAATGAAAGGTTGTTTCGGTTTCCACCAGTTTCCTTTAATCATAAAGCAATAAGTAAGTTGAAAGTTATAAGTAATAAGTTTTAAGTATATAAACTATTGAAATAGAGTACGCTATTATAATTTGTATATCAAAGTAATTTTGTCCCCTTACTTATTAAATTTTATTATGTCTTGGTTTTCTGGAGGAGATCTGCAAATAGCTTTTTACAGTAATCTCCTTATACCGAATAGTATAAATGACCTTTTGGAGTTAAAGATATAAATCATCCTCTCTCCGCCGTCCATTCCGTAGGAATCTTCTGTCTGGAAGGCGTTACAGGCAAATAACAAGCTTATTATATTGCCTGTCTGGCTTACCTATGCAGAAGATTCTTTTGGCATTCTTCGAATTATACAGAATGACCGAAAGACAAAGCTACTTGCTGCATGGCTATGGTACCTCAAATTTTCTATTTGGTATAACTCTTTTTAAAATAATAGCTACCGCTGCTTTCCGGTTGCCTGCCTTCCGCGCTATTGGGTTTATACTTTTCTTTTTAGCAGGTTACCACGCGTACCTAAAAAAGAAAAAATTCGTAAATAAAAGGAGGTAATACCAAACTAATTATT
>NZ_BJYS01000008.1 GCF_007991635.1 Adhaeribacter aerolatus
TTTTCTTGCCGATTATTTGGTGGTACACTAGTCTTGCCTATCATAAAAATATTTTCCCTCTTGTTTCTTATTCTGACTTAAGCAATTAGGAGGCATTTACGTGGAGGAAGTTTTTTTAAATGAGCTAAAGTTTTCTAACTTTTAAAGCAATAAGAAGTGCAGAAGATATTACCGCTCTTCTTATTTGCTTTAATAAGTTAAAAAACTTTAGCTTTTCTGCCCTAAACTTTTGGCTTTTTGTACAACGGTACTGTACTACAAGGCTCCCCGTACATAATGCTGCTTACGACCGGTAACAAAACTTTCATGACTTCCACGTAGGCAAAAGTAGGAATCGGAATATTACCGCACCCTTTTACTACTACTTTTGCATCCCGGTAATCATCCGTATTTATTTTTGCTAAGGATTCCTGGAACAAGGCTTGTTCCAAGGCTTCCAAATTGCCAAACACATAGCGGTTAGCGTAAGTCTGTAATTTAGTTGCCAAAAGCATATAAGCCCAGGTTGGCACAATGGCATCCGCCGAGTTAATAATAGCTACATTTTTACCGGTATAAACCGACCAGTCATTATCCTTAATAAATGCCCGGAAATCTTTTTCTTTCAGTATCAGGCCCATAAACAGGTTATCTTTTATATCATAAACAACCCGTTCACCCGGATGAATTAGCTCTTCCAGGTTTAAAGTCACCAAAGCGCTTTGGGCTACTTTGTTTATTAATTCTTCCATGATTTAATCTGCTGATTATTTAGCACTACTAGTTATATAAACCTCTTTTAAATAAAACGGTTCATAATACGCTACATTTTGAAATATATTTTCTGCCAGCTTAGGCAAAGCCAGTTCTCCTATTATACTGGCGGTAGGTTTAATATTATCCAGGAACAAAGCATTTACTTCACCCTTTATTAAATCTCTAAATTTTGAGGCACCGCTGCCACAAAATATTATTTTGTTTTCCAGTAGATACGATTTAAACGAATCTTTTTCCACAACTACCGGCGCGACGGGGGTAATGGCTTGAAGATTATGGTGAGTTAAATATGTATAAACTTCCATGCGGCGGGCATCAATCATCGGACAATAAATATATGCTTCCGGGTCTGGGGTATGCTTTATGGCCATAGCCGCCATTGCCTCCAGCGTAGAAACCTCTATTAAAGGAATATCCAGCGAAAAACAAAGTCCTTTAGCAGTGGCGCTCCCAATACGTAGGCCGGTATAAGACCCCGGACCACCCGAAATAGCAACCGCAGATAAATTACTTAAGCTTACCTGGCAATTTTGGAGTAATTGCTGAATTAAAACGGTAATATGCGAAGAATGCGATTTTTCAATTTGCAGTTCCGAAACGCCTATTAATTGCTCTTTCTTAAATAAAGCGACGGAACAAACCGTAGAGGATGTTTCGAGCGCCAGCAAAAATGCCATTATATATTTGTTAGTGTTTAATTATTTTCAAAACAAATATAGGCACGATTACTAGGTAAATAAAATCTGCTACTTTACACTAATCAGTAGATAAAAAAAAGAGGCCGGTATATTCGGCCTCTTTTTTTATCTGCTAGCTTTTTTAATACCGGCGGGTTTTAAATACGCATAATATTTATCGGGCGTGTTCAGAATATTTATAGCTGCTAGAATATCCTCATCATCATCAAAAGTAGATTCGATCATGCCCTTCTGGAAGTAGTAGCGGGAAGCAATTTCCTGTTCCAACACTTCCCGGATTTCATCTTTAAACCGCACCAGGTCATTGGCCTTGTTGGTATAAATTCGCTTTTTCATCGTCTCAATATCGCTCTTAATATCATCAAAGTGCTTATCTTCCTTCGATTTCTTAATCAGATCTTCTACCGCCTGCTCTACGCTGGTTGAGTAAGAAATATCTTTATTAGACAGAAAAGAAACGAATTTTTGATATTCAGCATCAGAAAGCTTAAAATCTTTGGCTTTGGCAATCGTCGGGTTTTCAGCGCGGAATTTGGTTGCGAAATCAAAAAAGTAACCTTTGTTGGATAAGGTTTTAGTTATATCGGAGTATTGTTTTTCTTTTACTTCTACATCAGGGCTAATACCGCCACCATCGAACACCACGCGCCCAGTTGCCGTTTTAAAAGCCACCCGCAACGAATCCGAAATTTTACCGGCGCTGCCGTCGGCGTTGCGGTGGGCATAATCAATTGACTGAATGCAGCGGCCGCTTGGGATATAATATTTGGCCGTAGTTACTTTAAGCTGCGAATTATACGATAACGGACGGGTTTCCTGCACCAAACCTTTGCCGTAAGTCCGCTCTCCTACCAATACGGCCCGGTCATAATCCTGCATTACGCCCGATACAATTTCCGAAGCCGAGGCGCTGGTACTGCTGGTTAAAACCACCAGGGGAATATCGGTATCGATTGGGTCGTCGATGGCTTTGTACATGCGGTTACGTTCGGCTAATTTGCCTTTGGTACTCACAATATCTTTGCCTTTAGGCACAAATAAATTAGAAATATTTACAGCTTCATTCAACAAGCCACCGGGATTATCGCGCAAATCGAAAATAATTTTCTTCGCTCCTAACTCCTTTAATTTTAAAACGGCATTGCGCACTTCCCGGCCGGCATCAATGGTAAAACCCGACAACTGGAAATAGCCAATATCATTGGTAACCATACCGTAATATGGCACATTATCAATCTGAATTTTATCCCGGACAATATCAATGTTCAACGGCTTTTCTACGCCAAAACGCTTTACTTCCAGTTTAATAGGGGTATTGGCTTGGCCGCGGAGCAATTTATTTACTTCCAGAGCACTCTTCTTGGCAATGCTGACGCCATCAATTTTCAATATTTCGTCGCCGGCCAGCAAACCGGCCTTCTGCGCCGGGTAACCTTCGTAAGGCAATTGCACAATGGTTTTACCGTCGCGCTTGCCAATATTGGCGCCAATGCCCCCGTATTGTCCGGTGGTCATGGTCCGGAAATCTTCAATATCGTCTTCGGCAATATAATTGGTATACGGATCCAGCGATTTGAGCATGGCATCAATACCCGTTTTCATGAGTTTGGAGGGCGCCACATCATCTACGTAGTAGGTATTCACTTCTTTGTAGAGGGTAGCAAAAATATCGAGATTTTTGGCAATCTCGAAAAAACGGCCACTATCGTTTTTAAAAGAAAAGAGAAGCAGAATGGCAAGCGTTGCCACGGAGCCAGCAAGGTATTTCTTCATCATATATGGCAAAAATAAGAAGGAGAATCTATTCGATTACAGAACGTTCTAAACCTAAATTTAGTTTTTTCTGGATTAAATTGAAAGGACTTTTTTCTTTACCGATGTAAATAATTGCCAATAATTGAAGAGGGTATTGATTATTAACCTGAAGTAGGTGGCGGCTCAGGCGATAAGCTTCGCGCATCTGGCGCTTCAGCCGGTTGCGATCAACCGCCTTTTTAAAATATTTCTTGGAAACAGAAACCAGCACCTGAGGCGGGGCGGCAACTGGTTGGGCATTTTTTATAAAAACAAAACGGAGGGGATACAAATTAAAAGAAGAACCCTTGCTGAAAAGCTCTGTAATAAGCTTTTTACTACACAAGCGTTCTTCTTTCGGAAAACTATAGGAAATCGTAACTTTTTGCGGTCGATTAGGTGCAGCGCTCATTCCATTAGTATGCTCTGCTGCTAGCAAAAGCACCTTAAAAGATTACGCCTTATGTCTTCTTTCGTCAGAAACAGTTAATTTTTTGCGGCCTTTGGCTCTTCTGCTGGCTAATACTCTTCTGCCGTTGGCTGTCTCCATTCTGGAACGGAAACCATGCTTATTTCTTCTTTTTCTCTGAGACGGTTGGAATGTTCTTTTCATCGTACACCTAAGTTTTTATTATGGCCTGCAAAATTAAGGATGTTTTACTTAAAATCAAAAAGGCATTAAATAATAATTCTTAATTTGTTAGAATTACGGTAGCCGGAAAATGCTTTATAACGTAGTTTTGAACTTTAGCAGACCCTAACCACTATGATTTATTACGAAATTTCCAGCGCCAATCCGTTAAGTGCTTACCTGCAAATAAAAACAACTTTTACCGTAACGCAACCAGACGCACCCTTGTACCTGCAATTATCGGCCTGGCGCCCGGGCCGCTACGAACTGCAAAACTTCGCCCAGAAAATTCAGGGGTTCCGCATTCTGAACCAGGATAACAGCCCGGTAACTTTTAATAAAATTACTAAAGACCGCTGGGAAGTACAACCGGCTGGCAGCACCGAAATTACAGTATATTTTAATTTCTATGCCCGCCAGCTAGATGCCGGCGGCTCCTGGATAGACGAAAGCCAGCTTTACGTAAACCCTGTAAATTGCCTGCCGGCAGTAGTTGGGCAAGAGCAGCAGCCGGCCGAATTAAAATTAAATATTCCGGAAAGCTGGCAGGTAGCCTGCGGTTTAAAGCAACTTAATGCCCATACCTTAACCGCCGATAACTACGACCAGCTGGTAGATTCGCCGCTCATTGCCAGCGCTAACCTGAAGCTGGCCAGCTACGAAGTGAATGGCATTCCTTTTTACATCTGGATTCAGGGAGAGTGTAAACCGGATTGGGGACGCATTATTCAGGATTTTTCGGCTTTTACACAGGAACAAATCATGTTATTCGGCGATTTCCCGGTTAAAGATTATTATTTCCTGAACCAAATATTACCTTATAAATTTTACCACGGCGTAGAACACGGCAACTCTACCGTTATTACGCTAGGCCCCGGCGAACTCCTGATGGGTAAAAGCCTCTATAAAGATTTTGTAGGCGTAAGTTCACACGAGCTTTTCCATACCTGGAATATTAAAAAAATCCGCCCCGCCGAAATGCTGCCCTACGATTACAGCGGGGAAAATTATTTCCGGACAGGTTTTGTAGCGGAGGGCATTACTACTTATTACGGCGATTATATATTAGCCCGTGCCGGCGTTTATACCGTAGATGATTATTTTGAGGAGTTGAACAAGGTGTTGAGCAAGCACTTTGGCGATTATGGCCACCAGAATTACTCTGTAGCCGATTCTTCTTTTGATTTATGGCTCGATGGGTATAAACCCGGCGTGCCCGACCGCAAAGTCTCTATTTACCACAAAGGCGCTTTAGCGGCCATCATTTTGGATTTGGAAATCCGGCGAAGCACCAATAATGTTTACAGCCTGGATACGGTAATGCAGCGGCTGTGGGAAGAGTTCGGCAAGCCAGGCATAGGTTACACCGAAGCAGATTACCAGCGCCTAGTTCGGGAAGTTGCCGGCTCCGGCACCGAAAAATATTTTAACGAAATTATTTACGGCACCGCTCCTATTCAGCAATATTTAGATAAAGCTCTCCACTACGTAGGCTGCACCCTGATTAAAGAAGAAAGCCCGGTATTGACCGAAACGCTCTGGGGATTCAAAACCGCTGCTGGCAATAATTCTTACCTGGCGGTAAGCGCCATTGCTCCCGAATCGCCGTCCTATAATGGTCTTAGCCTGGACGATGAATTAATTGCCCTGAATGGCCGCAAAATAGAAGGCAATATTTCGGGTTTGCTGGAAAACCAGCAGGAAGTAACCTTAAGTTTTTTTCGCAACAAGCAACTACGGGAGGTAAAACTGCAAACCAATGGTAACCGGTACTTCCAAAAATATTATATTCAAAAATTACCCGATGCCAAATTAGTAGATAAGGCTAATTTTTATTTGTGGCTGAAACAACGCTTTTAAAACAGAAGAGCCGGTATTTAGTACCGGCTCTTCTGTTTTATCTGAATATTAATAAATAATGCTAGTTATGGTTTTTATCGCTGGGTGGATTGCTGCGGGCGTTATTTCCTTGCAATGATTTACCACCCGAAACAGAATTATGCTGGGAAGAATCCCGGCCTACCGGGTTACCACCTTGCGGTAAAGCCCGGTTTACATCCTGAACTTTGGTATCGTCGGCTTGCGTAGTCGGCCCATCAGTGTGAATTTTTATTTTTCCATCTTCACCCTTTTCTATATTCTTATTGCCAGATGATGGAATATGATGATCTTCAACGCCTCTTTTATTACTGCTCATAAAATATCCTCCTATTAAAGTTTATTTACTTGCTTCTATACGGGCACCCCGGCCCGAAGGATTAGTAAAATGCATATTTTATCTGGCGGCCTTACTGGCGTGACTTTTCTTTCAGGCCAATTTCAATTATTTTTGATTTAACCCAAAACCTTTTGGAGCCGGGCATGTAGTTTGTAAAAATATTCCTGCACCTTACCCCAGCAACAGCAAGTATGGAAGCACAGGCCGCGCAAAACCAGATTGATGTAACTACCGAAATTGGTGATTTAAAGCGCATTCTTATTCACCGGCCCGATATTGGCATTGGCAAAATTATACCTACCAAGTTTCAGGATTGGATGTACGATGATATTGTGCACCTGAATTCGATGAAAAAAGAATACGACGAATACATAAAAATACTCCTGTACTTTCTGGATCCTGAAAAAATTAATAGAATTGATGCACTGGAAGAGGCTTGCAAACACCTGCCCGAAGGAAGCGATTGCCTGAACCCCAGCAACCCTGATTACTTCGATTCCGATAAAGTGCTGGATGTGCAAAAAGTTTTAAGCACTTTATTAAATAAAGAGAATTCCAACGGTCAGCCCAACCAAATTCGCGACCGCATTATATCGGCCATTTGTGCTATTGAGGAATGCAGCTTCGAAACCGAACAAATGCTGCACCAACTCGACCAGAACCAATTAGCTAAAACTTTTATTACTGGTTTGTTGCCCCAGGATTTAAGTCAGCCGGATTTAAATAAATTTTTGTTCCCGCCCGTACCTAACCTGGTTTTTACCCGCGACATAGGTGCCGTAATCGGAGATAAATATTTACTCAGCAAAGCCTGCAAAAAGGCCCGTAAACGCGAATCGCTGCTAATTAAATTTATATCTTACTATAGTTTTTTTGCCAAAGACCAAAACCAAGTAATAGAAATTATAGAAGACAGCGGCTATTTTTTATTAAGTGAAAATGACCAGCGAAAAAACAAAGTGAGTCTGGAGGGTGGCGATGTCATGATGATCAGCCCGCGCCACGTCCTCATTGGTTGCAGCGAGCGTACTTCGGCCAGCGCCGTCAACGGGTTTATTCATAAAATATTTGCCTTATCCGATTCAGAAGTTGAGCAGATAACGGTGGTAAAAATACCTCAGCGGCGCGAGCAAATGCACATCGATACGGTTTTTACGCAGGTTAAACGAAATATGTGGGTGATGTACGGGAAATTTTCGGAAGCCCTGCAGGAGTTAAAAGAATCGAAACAGGTAGACTACCTTGATAAATTATACCACCACAAAGAAGATTCTTTTCTGGAGGAAACCGAGATTTACCAGTTCTATAAAAATAAATACCAAAAGCCTTACCACCCCGAACACAATTATTTACTGCAAACCGACGAAGATTATACCATTCTGAACAGAGGTTTAGCGAACCAAAATTTACCGGCCATTGCCCAGAAACCCAAAGGCTTAGAACACCTCTTGCGGCAGTTGAGCATCATAGAATTTAAAGTAGCGCCCGAAGACGTAATTATTATTTACTGCGGTAGCGGCAACTTTCCCGACGACGATCGGGAACAATGGACCGATGGCTGTAATTTACTGGCTTTGCGCGAAGGCGTAGTTATTGGCTACGACCGCAACACCATTACTAATCAGGAATTCCGTCAGGCCTACTACAACCATTTCCGCCGCCGGGGCGAAGAATTGTCGACCGGTATGGCAGCAGGTTTCGAAGTTATTTCTGCCGGCGAACTGCTGCGGCGCTTTAAGTCCGGTGAAGCTACGCCGGCTTCGGTAAAAGACACGTTAATTGAGCTTACGTCCGATGAGTTGTCCCGGGCCCGGGGCGGTTCGCGTTGCATGAGTCAGCCTTTACTCCGCGCTCCTTTTAATTTTGATGTGCCTACTTTTTAATCCTTATGGGCTTAATCCCATCTCCTGAGATAAACAAATTAAATTTATCCCGTACTTATTGCCAATTGTGAATTAATAATCGGTAATTACGGCCGGTAACTAAAATCAGCATGCAAACCACCAGCTCTATATTAATGGTAAGGCCCGTTTCTTTTGGTTTTAATCCCGAAACGGCGACTACCAACGCTTTCCAGAACGAATTGCAGCACCATACCGCTGCCGAAATAAGACAGCAGGCCATTGCCGAATTTGATAAGTTTGTAGCGCTTTTACAGGAAAAAGGCATAAATGTAACGGTAATAGACGATACGGAAGCGCCGGCCAAACCCGACGCCATATTCCCGAACAACTGGATTACCCTGCACCGAAACGGTACCATTGCACTTTACCCCATGCATGCTCCTAGCCGGCGGCTGGAACGTCGCCCGGATATTTTGGATACCATGCGTGAAAAGTACCAGGTTAAAAAAGTAGTTGATTTTAGTCAGCACGAAGAAAAAGATAAATTTCTGGAAGGCACCGGCAGCATGATTCTGGACCACGACAACCGGATTGTTTATGCCTGTCTTTCGCCGCGCACCGATGCCGATTTACTCGAAGAATTTTGCCAGCATTTTGGGTATCAGCCTATTGTTTTTCATGCCTACGATCACAAAGGCAGCCTGGTGTACCATACCAATGTTATGCTTTCAATTGGCCACCGGTTTGCTATTATTTGTGCAGCGGCTATCCACGACGAAGCCGATCGTCAGTTTGTGATAACAACGCTCACCCGCACCGGCCATGAGGTCATAGAAATTACACCGGAACAGCTGCGCCAATACGCCGGCAATGCGCTAGAGGTAAGTAACCAGGCAGGTCAGCATTTTTTAGTTATTTCGGAACAAGCTTATCAATCACTCCGCCCCGACCAAATCCAGGCCATTCAGAAATACGCCGAAATAATACCCGTACCACTTTATACCATTGAGCACGTGGGTGGCGGCAGTGCCCGCTGCATGATGGCCGAAATATTCCTGCCCGAGAAAGCACAAGCTTAAACCTTTAGATAGCTACGGTAGATAAACCTTTTTTTCCGGAAGGATTTATTTACCCATGGCGTATTTAATGCCGGCTAACAGATGCTGCAGAAAAAGTGGTTCGCGGTAACTTTCCGGGGTATGGCCGCCGGCGGTATAAAAAGCCCGGCCGCCGTCAAATTCGTGGTACCAGATTATTGGGTGGTTAGCCCCGTTCTTGCCGCCCTTATAGCTGGTTTCGTCGAGCGTGGCTAAAACTTTAACCTTCAGATTAATACTTTTGAAGTTATACCATTCATCTATCCGTTCCCATTTATCTGGCAGAAAGGCCGTAGACGGATGCTTTTTATCTTTCACCAGAATGGTAGCTTTCTGTACGGCCGGATGGCTATCGAAATAAGCGCCCACCAGTTGGTTATACCAGGGCCAATCGTATTCGGTGTCGGTGGCCGCATGAATGCCCACAAACCCGCCTCCCTTTTTAATATATCGTTCAAAAGCCGTTTGCTCCTGCAAATTCAGAACATCCCCGGTGGTACTCAGAAATACTACGGCCTTGTATTTTTTTAGATTATCGTCGTTAAACACCGAAGCATCCTTAGTGGCCTCAACGGCAATATTATTTTCCTTCCCTAGCTTCTGAATAGCCGCGATACCTTCCGGAATTGATTCATGGTAAAAGCCAGCAGTTTTGTAAAAAACCAAAATAGCAGGCTTTGTTGAATCAACTTGTGCCTTGGCTTCCTCCTGTTGCATAGAGCAGCCAATCAACAGCATGGCAATTATTAATATTTCTCTTAAATCAAGAACCCTGTTTTTCATAACCTTAATTTTTAGTTTAAGCCTTTTGTATCTGCGCACTAGTAATTTACGATAATCTGGTTAAAAATGTAACACGCCCGTAAGTTAGCCGTTCGTTTCTACAAAGGCCTAAAAAAAGCCCATCTGGTTGGATGAGCTTTTTCAGTATAAATATTTTATTTATTGCTGACCGTTGGTGCCTTTAGGGTTTATAAGATTCCGTTCCAGGAAATCAGTCATCATGTTAAAGCGGTGCAGCAAGGTATTGCCGCCGCTGATGCCATGCGACCGGTTAGGATAGTAAAAGCTTTCGAATTGCTTATTAGCGCTAATCAAAGCATCCTGCATGGCGACGGCATTCTGAAAATGCACATTATCGTCGCCGGTGCCATGGATGAGCAACAGTTCACCTTGCATTTTATCGGCAAAAAACAAAGGAGAGTTTTGGTCGTAGCCGGCGGCGTTATCCTGCGGCGTTTTGAGGTAGCGTTCGGTATAAACGGTATCGTAAAAGCGCCAGTTGGTAACCGGGGCTACCGAAATACCCGCTTTAAAAACACCATTTCCTTTGGTAAGGGCTAGCAACGTCATATAGCCACCAAAACTATGTCCGAACATGCCAATCCGGCTTTTATCGACGTACGGCAGTTTGCCTAAATATTGAGCTCCTTCTATCTGGTCGGCTATTTCGTACTTGCCCAAATTGGCGTAGGTAACTTTCTTAAAAGCAGCGCCCCGCCCTCCGGTGCCGCGGTTATCAATGCAAGCAATGATTAGCCCTTTACCAGCTAAATACTGAAACCACCAATTATTTCGGGGCATCATATTTAAAACTTCCTGCGACCCGGGCCCACCGTAAACATACATCAGCACCGGGTATTTTTTATTCGGGTCGAAATTAGTGGGTTTTATTAAGAAGCCATTCAGGGTGGTATTATCCGCAATTTTAAAAGTGAAAAATTCCTGCTCCGATATATGGTAGCCGGCAAGTTTATTTTTTAGAGCGGCATTATCTTCGAGTACTTTTATAAGTTTACCCGCCGGAGCCCCGAATAGGCTAACAGTTGAGGGCGTATTGGCAGCGGCGGCATAATCAAGGTAATATTTATAATCCTGGCTCATGTTTATGGTGTGGTTGCCAGGCGCAGTAGTAAGTCGTTTTTTACCTTTACCGGTAAGGCTAATGCGGTATAAATGGCGGTCCAGCGGCGATATTTCCGTTGAGATGTAGTACAACGTTTTGCTTTTTTCGTCGAGACCAACAAACCGACTGATTTCCCAGTTGCCTTTGGTAATTTGCCGCACCAGTTTGCCTTGCATGTTATAATAATACAAATGGTTAAAGCCGTCCTTTTCCGAGGAAAAAATAAAGCCTTTGTCCTTATCCAGGTAAGTCAGGTCGTCGGTAATATCTACGTAAGCCTTATCTACTTCTTTCAGCACTACCTGGGCCTGGCCGGTAGTAGCATTGGCGTGCAATATTTCCAGGGTGTTCTGCAGGCGGTTCAGCCGCTGAATTGATAATAAATTGGCATTGCTGGTCCACTTTACCCGCGGTATGTAAATATCTTTTTCGGCGCCGGTATCCATGCGGGTTGTTTTCTTGCCGGGCAAATCATACACCGAAATGGAAACCACCGAATTGGCTTCGCCGGCTTTCGGATATTTAAACCGATAATCCTGCGGGTAAAGCTCCCCCCACATTTGCATGTTGTATTCCGGTACGCGGCTTTCATCAAAAGTGTAAAAAGCAATTTTATTACCGTCCGGCGACCAGAAAAAAGCTTGGGCAAAGCTGAACTCTTCTTCGTAAACCCAATCGGCAAAACCATTGATAATTTGGTTATAACGCCCATTTTGGGTAACCTGGGTTTCCTGCATGGTAGCCAGATCCACATAAAACAAGTTATTATCGCGGGCAAAAGCAACTTTGCGGCCATCCGGCGAAAAGCTGGCATACATCTGTTTGCCGCCTTTGCTTAGTTGGGTTAATTTTTTGGTGCCTACCTCATACACAAAAAACTCGGCTTTGGAAGACCGTCGATAGATCTGCTCGCGTTCCGTGGAGAATAAAACTTTCTTTTCGTCGGAGCTGAAAGTATACGCGTCAAAAGCGATAGGTTTATCCGAACCGGTTAATTTAAGGTCTTCGCCTTCAATAATAGTAGCAACCGGTTTGCCGGTAGTAACTTCAAACTTAACAACATCAGTTACCTTATTTTTCTCGTCGGCAATTTCGGCGGTATAAAACTGGCCGTTTCTCATCCAGTTAACGCCGCTTACCGTTTTAGCGGCAAAGGTAGAATTGCGGTAAATATCTTCGAGGGTAATGTCTTTTTTCTGCTGGGCAACGGTCGCCACCGTATAAAAACAAAACAACAGGGCCAGCAAGCCCGATTTAGATTTATTGTACATGCTTTGGTTGATATTTTATACTTAAAAGTACCTATTATTTACAAAAACCAGCCATCAAAGATTCCCACATTGAATTTGTTTATTAAATAAATCTAATAAAAACTTGCTAATTTAATATGTTCTGCTTAATTTCAAGTAGTTACATTCTACTAAACTCCTCTTTTCAGCTATGGCAACAAGTCTACATCCAACCTTACAGGAGGAGTTTTCTATTACTCCTGATACACCCCACCCTACGGCTTTGCACGATCGGATTTCTTCCATGGATATTATTCGGGGAGTAGCTGTGCTAGGGATTTTAATCATGAATATTTTTGCATTTGGTTTGCCCGAAGTTTTAGATAATAATCCTGCTTTATTAAGTGGGAATATTAAATTAAATGAAACTTTTTGGTTTGTAGTATTAGCTTTTTTTAGTGGGTCTATGCGGGGGCTATTCTCCATGCTTTTTGGTGCCAGCGTTATTTTACTTACGGCTAGCCGAGAAACGCAAAATTCCCGCTTATCAGTTGCCGATATTTATTACCGCCGCTTGTTATGGTTATTTGCTTTTGGAATGGCCGATGCTTATTTATTACTCTGGTTTGGTGATATACTATATGCTTATGCCATTTGTGGATTGTTTTTGTTTCCGTTCCGGAATTTAAAACCTGGTTATTTACTGCTGGCGGGGTTCTTGTGCTTTGCCGTACTTGGTTACAAAGTGTACGTGCGGGATACTACCTTCCTGAAAAAGAAAGAAGTTGCTACTGCGGCTTTAAATCAACAAGCGCAACACAAAAAGCTTACTGAGGAACAAGAAGCAGCTATTAAAGAATACAGAGAAACGCAAAAGAAATTTGAACCAGCTAATCTGAAAAAAGAGGCCGAAAAGGACATGGCTAAAGTAGCCGGAGGGTACACATCCAACTTTAATCGGGCTGCGGGATTTAGTGAGAAATCGCAAACTACCTTTTTCTATCATTTTGGTTTTCTCGATATTATTGCAATGATGTTTGTAGGAATGGCCTTCTTTCGCCTTGGTATATTATCCGGTAGATTAAAGAATAAATATTATTTGCTTATGCTGGTGGGCGGTTACAGCCTCGGGCTGGTATTAGGTATATATCCGGTTAATATTATTCAGCAAAACGAATATAATCCCCTCCTGTTCGTAGAAAAGCTATTGGCTGTATCACCTATCAATCCTTACCAAATGCGGCGTCTATTAATTGCAACAGGTCATATTGGGTTGATAATGCTAATTTATAAAATGCGTTTACTACCCTGGTTAATGAATGCTTTATCAGCCGTTGGCCGCATGGCTTTTACCAATTATGTAATACAAACCGTAATCTGTAGCCTGGTTTTCTATGGGTTTGGCTTTAACCTTTTTGGTAAATTGCCGCTTTACGAATTATATTATGTAGTAGCGGCAGTATGGGGTTTTCAATTAATAGTAAGCCCATTATGGCTCCGATATTTTCGTTTTGGTCCCTTGGAATGGTTGTGGCGGTCCCTATCTTATTGGCAACGGCAACCCATGTTAAAAGAGCCCCCGCAACCAGAAGAAAAATTAATTGCTGTAGGCGCTTAAAATTTTAGAGATTAAACTTCATTATAAATAGAAGACTCAGGTAATCTGCCCGGACAGGATTATACAGTTAAAATTCGAGCTTTAAGATTTAGTCTTTGGTTACAATATTTAAATATTTTTCGCCCAGCACCCATTCATTTTTATAAAAAGGGCTTAAAAGAATATCTTGTTGGGTAACCTCCAGGTATTCTATTTTCTCTATTTGTTTTACATCGGCTAAAAATAGCTCCCGATTAATAAATTTTTTATCGATTAAAACCTTTAAATGGTGCCTGGAAGCGGGTACTTGAAAATAACCTAAAACTTCTTCTAATCGCAACAAAGGGGTTTTGGTTTTTAATTCGGCTATTATTACCCCTGCTCTGCCTTTTTCTCCGAACTGTTCTAGTTGAGTCGAATCGGTGTAAGTCTCTAAAATTTTCAGGTTGTTTAGGTCCAGTATCAAGGAGTGGTAATTTGTTTCTAATGCTCCAATATAGATTAAAGGTTGCTCTATATTTACAATAAAAGCTTCCCTCGCCGGAAGTAATATTGGATTATTTCTCATTCCCGGATTTCCAGGCAATGGTTGGCCAAAAGAAAACGAAGGAAATACAAATACTAGAACCAATAGAAATCCTGCAGTTTTCATAAACTTGCTATTTATATGTTCTACCTGTCAGTTTTAAATACAACGATAACACCACAAATAAAAAGATATAAAGGCGTATAAATTTGGTTACTGCGGAAACAGAAAGTTTTGCCGGTTGATTTTAATATTCTAATTCGGAGCTTATACCTTCGTGTATGGACATAAAAGAAGCATTGCTGAAAGAATATTCTAAAGCCCAGGTTTTAAAAATTGCGGCTTATATAAATAACAACCCCGGACGATTCCGGAATCTGATGGAACTGTTTTTGGGAGAAGATTACCGCCTTACCCAACGGGCGGCCTGGGTGCTTTCCCATTGTGCCGACCAGCATCCTGCTTTGCTATTGCCGTATTTACCAGAACTAATTTATAATCTGCAAAAAACAAAGCTGGCTGCGGTAAAGCGAAATACCGTACGCGTGCTGCAAAATATTCCTATTCCCGAAGAACTGCAGGGAATATTGGCCAATATTTGCTTTGAATATTTGATTACCAATGAACCGGTAGCCATAAAAGTTTTTGCAATGACCGTATTGGCTAACCTGGCGCAAGCGCAACCTGATCTCAAAAATGAGTTGCGCCTACTCTTGGAAGACCAGCTACCCTACGCCTCGCCGGCTTTTGTTTCACGGGCAAGTAAATTACTGCTGGTTTTAAAGAAAACTCCCAGCGTACTTTAAATATTGTCGGCATCGGGGCGTTACTTTAATTAAAACTACCAAGCCATTTAGGTATTAAAATCCGGAATTTGCCGGTCAATTAGCGGCAAATTCCAGTTGGGTACGTAGAACCCTGAAAAGGACCGCCAGATTATGAGTAAAGTATTTAATATTCCGCAACAGGTTATTTATGTGTGCACCGGCGATAAGTGCAAAAAAAGAGGAGGTAAAGATATAGGCAAGCTTTTCCGGAGCATGGCCAAAGCAGCGGGGTTAAAAGATACCGTAGAAATAATTAAAACAGATTGTACCGACCGCTGCAAATTTGCGCCGGTTATGAGCATTCAGCCCCAAAATATCTGGCTGCACGATGTTACCGAAGCCCAGGCCACGCAGATATTTAACCAGTACATTGGTAAACCATTTAAAAAAGAAAATCCTTCAGATATGTAAACCTGAAGGATTTTGCAATGTTTTAAAAGTTAATTTTTAACCTTCGTATTCAATTTTAGGAATATTTTTGTCGATTTCCCAACGACCGGTACCTTCTTCGCCAATTACCTCAAATAATTCGAGGGCGCGGCGAGCTACATACTCTTCTTCAATCTGTTCTTTCAAAAACCATTGAATAAATTGAAAAGTCATAAAATCTTTGGCTTTGAAGCAACGGTCGGCTATGCGGTTAAACTGCTGCGTTACATAAATTTCCTGCTGCAGCGCCGATTCAAAAACGCCCCGGAACGATTCAAACTCGTGGGGAATATTAGTTACCTCCGGCGAAATAGCCCGGCCACCCATATCGTTTACAAACTCAAATAATTTAAGCATGTGCTCTCTTTCCTCACCGGATTGCTTTTGGAAATATTTGGCACTATTGTCATACCCGTTCTGGTTGCACCAAGCCGACATAGCTAAGTAAACCGAAGAAGAATGCGCTTCTACTTTTATTTGTTCGTTTAAAAGGGTTTCTATTTCTTCCGTTAAGGAGGTTCTTAAGCGAAGTAAGTCTTTCATGGCAATTTTCAGTTAATACAAAATGCAGATATTTATATTATCCGCTAACTAAATATAACTGAAAAAACCGGAAATGGTTTAGGCAGGTCTAGATTTCAGCCTAATACATATTAAGTCTAAATTAATCTGGTAGTAATAAGTTTAAACCGCCATGGCGTGCAGGCAATCGTGGAGAATGCTGTTCAGTTCCAGCATTACTTTGGCGCCCTGTAATAATTCGCGCAGGTTCAGCACATCGGTTAATGTGAGCACAAAGCACCGCTCGGTTCGGAAAAGATTAAGAATCACCACATCGGCTACCCGCGCAGTATTGTGAGCCATTTCCTCCAAATTAATCTGCTCCACTCTTTTCTTTAGTTCGAGCAGATCATGAATTTTAAAAGCAGATATACCGCCGGCAAACTCTAACCAAAAACAATTATTACGATTGCACTGATAAACAACACCAGCCGGAGTCCGGAATATTTCTTCTAATTGGTGAAAGGATGTCTTAGCCACAAACCGCGATTTAAATATGCGTATTAATTATCTGGTGCGAAGATAAGAGCTATTTAGAATTAGTCCAAATAAAAATCCATTTTATTCTCCGTTTTCCTGCACTTCTTTGCGCCTACTGGTTTGAATAGCCATTTGCACCTATTTAGTCTCCCTACAACTCTGCAATTATACTGTTGTAATTTAAAATATTAAATACAATGCCAACATAGGGCAAAAATACAATTATTAAATAATCTTGTTTTTTTTAAAATTAACTCATGCAAATCTCACCGCTGGGGATATTAATTACCGCATCCATAATAATATAGCAGAATATTAATATTTAACAATTAATGCATATATTAATAACATGGCTACTCCCACAAGCCATAACTTAATTATAAATATTACTTTTTGAATAGATAGTCAGGAATTTTCAGCAACAAATAACATCTTAAAGAAATTAAAAACCATTAATTTTATAAATATACAAAGTGTATACTAAAATCAATTCAAGAAATACATATTAATTTAAATTGTATTTATGTACTAAATATTTTTTTTACTAAAATATTATACAAGTATTATTTTTTTAGTATACATTTGCTACAACAAAAAATTAAATATAAAATAATAATAAGCAATCCATTGTATTTCAAAGTATTACCAATATTTTATTATATAAATCCATACCTAACAAA
Organism: Adhaeribacter aerolatus; assembly: GCF_007991635.1. Classification (GTDB taxonomy): domain Bacteria; phylum Bacteroidota; class Bacteroidia; order Cytophagales; family Hymenobacteraceae; genus Adhaeribacter; species Adhaeribacter aerolatus. The sequence continues at coordinate 17,274 of NZ_BJYS01000008.1, forward strand.
CATTATAATTAAAACTAAATCAATAAATTAAATTATTGCAATGAGTTTAATAAGCACTGTTTTATATAATTTATCATACAAATATTTTATATGAATTTATCCTTGGCCATTTATAACCCTGACAATTAAATATAATAAACATATCAATTTTATCTAAATTGAAACACATTTACTTAATATAAATTTTTACATACTTACAAGGTTAAGACGGGTAGCAAAACAGATTCTGAATAATTAATCTACCCCATTTCCCATCCACGAAATATCCTAAACAGCCAATCTCTAAAAATATAACTGGGACTACTGAACTCTTGACAAAAAATATTTTAACAATATTATTTTATTTATAAATACCTTAAAACAATAAATCTTCAATTTAAATAAAACTCTATGCCTATTTTTACTACAATTCCTGGGCTACAACCATCAGGAAATAGTTATGCTGGCAGTAGGCAGAAACTGAAAAAGCTTCTGCGTTGCTGTTTGGCATTATTTTGTTTTATGCTTGCAGCCCCCGTGGTTCAGGCTCAGAAGCCAAAAATTGTTGTTCTTGGTGCTGATGACCCTACCTGGGTTAACGATGTAAAGACCAAAATTGCTGCTACCGGATTATTCGACCAGGTGGATAATTTTGACATTAGACAGGGTACACCAACGCTTAGCTTCCTCAATAATTACAGTGCAGCCATTTTCTGGACGGATGCTACCCCCAGTGACCCGAACGCCTTAGGCAACGTAATAGCCGATTTTTCTGATGCTGGCGGCGGCGTAGTTATGTCGACTTTTGCTACTGGCGGACATGGTTTGGAGGGCAGATTTAACACAGCTCCTTATTGGGTTATTCAACCGACCAGCTTCACCAGTAGTCCAACATTACAATTAGGTACCATACCGGTACCTAACCACCCGGTAATGCAGGGTGTAAATACTTTTAAAGGTGGCAGTTCCAGCTATCGCGGAACTTCAACTACATTTACCACCGGTTCATTAGTTGTAGCTAACTGGTCTAATGGCAGCCCATTAGTAGTTGTTAAAGAAAATGTGGGCGCCGCCGGAGCCAGAAGAGTAGATTTAAACTTTTTCCCCCCTTCTTCTGCTGTTCGCGCAGACTTTTGGGATGCTTCTACTGATGGAGCTAAATTAATGGCCAATGCGCTGGTTTGGGTTTCAAATTATATTAAGACGGCTAACCCGGCCAATACGGCTTACTGTGCTAATCAAACCTTGAGTATACCGTTTGTAGCGGCCGTTAGTAAAAACTTTAATTCGGATAATATTTATACCGCCCAATTATCAGATGCTGCTGGTAGTTTTGGCAACCCTGTCGCGATTGGCACTTTAAGCGGTACCATGCTTTCCGGCGCTATTAACGCTACTTTACCTAATAATTTACCAACTGGTGCCGGCTACAAAATAAGAGTGGTAAGCTCCAGCCCGGTAATTAATGGCGCACCTCATGATGCAAATTTAGCTATTGGTCCGCCGGTTATTACGGCACAACCACAAAGCATAAAAATTACCACGGGCAATACTACTTCTTTTACCGTAGCAGCCAATGGGGCGGGTTTAACTTACCAGTGGCAACTAGATCAGGGAGCCGGCTTTACGAACATTAATAACGGTGGCTCTTATGCCGGTGCCGACGCAGCCACCCTTAATGTAAATAGTCTGTCTTCCGAGATGCACGGCACTAAATACCGCTGTGTTGTTACCGGTTACTGCAGCCCCGCTGCTACTTCGGATGCCGCTACTTTAACGCTTAAATTAGCGCCTGCTTTAACAAACACCTCCCTAACCTTATCAACCCTGGAAGAAGATCTGGCAATCGACGCCAATCCGGGTATTTTAGTATCAGATTTAATTTCCGGCGCTGCTTCATCTTCCGAAGCCAATAGTTTAGGTATAGCCGTTACCAGCCGCGAAGGCGATAACGGCACCTGGCAATTCTTTCAATCCGGACTATGGTATAACTTTGACCGGCACGAAAATATCTCTGCTGCTAAGGCTTTACTTTTACCCGCCACCACCCGAATTCGTTTTGTACCGGCTACCAATTACTATGGCGCCGCAGCATTTACCTTCCGGGCTTGGGATCAGACAACAGGTACTGCTTACGACGTAGCGAATACTACCGTTAATGGAGGCGCTACGACTTATAGTGCAGCTACTGGTACCGCTTCGGTAACTATTAGTACCGTTAACGATGCCCCGGTTATTAGTGGCACCGTCGGCACCAACTATCTCTCTTTTGATGGAGCTCGTGGCTATGTTTCGATGCCGGCCCTGCAGTTTGGCGGCGATCATACCATTGAGGCTTGGGTATTTGTTACCCAGCACCAAACCTGGTCGCGGATCGCCGAATTTGGAAATGGTCCGGGAAATAACAATGTAATGGCCGCATTCCGGGGAGGAAACAACGATCTCTGGATGGAAACCTATAATAACAGCCAAGGCGGCGGTTTAGCTACGAATCAGGTTTTCCCGACTGGTGTATGGAAACACGTAGCCGCTGTAAATAATGGTTCCGGTACCGGCACCTTGTATATAGATGGTCAGGCTATCAACTCCGGCACCCAAAAAATACCTGCCGAAATTATCCGCACCCTGAATTATCTGGGGAAAAGCAATTTTAGCCAGGATTCTTACTTCAAAGGCAAAATGCGGGAAGTTAGAATCTGGGATGTTGCCCGCACACAAGCCCAGATAAGAGAATACATGCACAAACCATTAGGCGGTAACGAACCTGGTTTAAAAATTTATTACAAATTTAACGAAGGCACCGGCACGGTTTTAACCGACGCCAGCAGCAACGGCAAAAACGGAACCATTCAGGATGGTGCTACCTGGGGAACTGAATCAACGCCTTTAACATCCATTACGACTGCCGAAGATACCGAAGCTGTTATCAGCGGTTTGCAGGCTGCCGATATAGATGCCGGCAACGGAGTGGTAACTTTTACTTTAACAGTTAGCAATGGTATTATTAAAATTAAAGATGATGTAGCAAGTGGTTTAGCGGCCAGCCAAATCACCCAAAATAATTCTAAAAGCGTAACGGTTAACGCTTCGTTAGCAGAAATTAATGCTACCTTAAGCCAAAACGGCCTGGTATACGCGCCTGCCTTAAACTTCAATGGCCAGGATAATGCTATTATTACCTTAAACGATAATGGTTTAACCGGTGCCGGCGGCAATTTAACCAGCACGCTTAACCTCGTTATTAACGTAGATGCCGTTAACGACAACCCGGTTATTACGTCTACTTCTCCGGCCACTTCGGTTTTTGAAACAGCCGCCTACTCCTATACCCTTACGGCTACCGATGCCGATGCAAACGAAACCTTAACTTTCTCGGCTCCGGTAAAACCAAACTGGTTAAGCTTTAATGCCCAGACCGGTGTTTTAAGCGGCGCTCCTACCAAAACCGATGTAGGTATTCACGCCGTAACGCTACAGGTAAACGATGGCAAAATCAGCACTAGCCAAACCTTTACCATCACGGTAAGTCCGTTAGCGCTACCTCCGGTTATTACGGGTATAACCATCGATTCGGGTGTTAGCATTAAAGATGGCGTTACAGCCGCTAATAAAATTACGTTAGTTGGTACAGCCGAAGAAAATGTAGAAGTAAAAGTTTTTGAAGCCGGTTTAGGTGAACTGGGAATAGCCTCTCTCGAAAATGACCGCTGGATTTTTACTTATCCGCCGGTTTTAAATGATGGCACTTACACTTTTACCGCCACGGCCACCAATACCTCCGGCTTAAGTGGGCCTGCCAGCGCAGCCTTTACCGTAGTAGTAGATACGCAGAATCCCGAAACTACGATTGTATCTGGCCCGGTAGCCATTGCTAACACAAATACCGCAACTTTTAACTTCTCCAGCAACGAAGAACCCGCTACTTTCCAGATGAGTTTGAATGGTGCGGCCTTTGCTCCGGCCATTTCTCCCATGACCTTAACTGGTCTGGCAGATGGCGCTTACACCTTAGCCGCTAGAGCAAGCGACCTGGCCGGCAATACCGACGTCACGCCTGCTACTTACACCTGGACGGTTGATACTACGGCACCAACCATAAACATTACGGCTGCCAGTCAGGCTTTAGTCAATGCTGCCTTTCCGGTTACCTTAACTTTCAGCGAAGCTGTTACTGATTTCGATCTGACCGATATCTCGTTAACCAATGCAACCGCCTCAGCTTTTGTACAGGTAAGCGAAAGCGTATACACTGCGCTGATTACCCCGACCCAGGACGGCGAAGTAAAAGTAGCTTTGGCCGCAATAGTAGCCGCCGATGCGGCTACCAATGGTAACGTGACCTCCAATGTGTTTACTAAAATTTACGACGGCACCCAACCAACTGGTTATGGCATTGCTATCCTAACCAACCGGGTAACGGTGGCTAATGTAAGGGAAATCAGCCTGCAGGTTAACGATGCAGAAATTGATGCGCAATATTATTATACCATCACCAGCGAGAAGGGCGGAGAACAAATTACCGGTACCGGTACTGTAGCCCAAGCCCGGTTTACCATACCGGCTCTAGACCTGACGCTACTGAACGATGGGCAACTAACTGTAACCTTTTATCTGCAGGATGCTGCCGGTAACAAAGGCGAAGCCACAACGGCCCAGGTAATGAAATACACAAAAGATGTGATAGCCGTTACGCGTCCGGTTGTTTATAAAGCTCCTATTCGCACAGCTTTCGAGCAGTTGGCTTTACCCGCTAAAGTAGAAGTAACCTACTCTTCCGGTACCAAAGAAGAAATAGGAGTTATCTGGTTAGCAGGCAACTACAATGGCTTGGTTGCCGGCGTCTATACATTAACCGGTAACCTGGTACTGGCGCCTGGTACCACCAATTTAGAAAATATTCAGGCAGAGATTACCGTAGAAGTACAGCCGAACAAAGTACCTACCGGTTTGGCCTTAAGCGCTACGTCTTTCAGCCCGAATATTATTGCTACCGAAGCGATAGGTAACTTTAGCACCACCGATGCCGATGATACGGAGCATGTATACGCCCTGGCAAACGGACCAGGTGATACCCATAACCACCTGTTCCAGATTATAGGAAATAAAATCTACCTGAAATCAACCAACGGCTTATCCGGCCAAACCCAATTTACTATCCGGGTAATTACCACCGACCCTTACCACAATAAGTTCGAGCGGGAATTTAAGCTGACCAAATCGGCTTACGCCAAAGCAGCCACCGAGCTTAAAATAGTGAATGCCTTTACACCTAACGGCGATGGTGTAAACGACGAATGGGCCGTGCCGGAGCTTAAATATTACAACAAAGTTTCCATCGAAGTATTCGACCAATCCGGCGTGCGCTTGTTCCAGACTACCAACCCCGAAAAAGGCTGGGATGGCCGAAACAAGCACGGCCAGGTATTGCAGGGCGCCTTCCTCTATGTAATCCAGGTGGAAGACATCCAATTAGTTAAAAAAGGTGTGGTAACCGTTCTGAAAAAATAAATTAAAATGAAAAAGATTTCCTTAGTTATAGCATTATTTATCTCTGCTTTGGGCGCTCAGGCCCAAAGCAGAAAACACATCACCAACTACAGCCTGTTTCAGCAATATTTTAACCCGGCTTTTACGGGGCACGAGGGCTCCGTAATGAAAAGTTTTTACCGCAACCAGTGGACCGGATTTGATAATGCCCCCCGCACCGCGTTTATTTCGGGTGAGTTTGACCTGGCTGATTTAAAAGCCGTTGAAAGTAACAACAACAGCTTACCCGCCGGTGCCCGCAATGCAATGGGCGTTTCTTTGCTGCACGAAACCTTTGGCCCTTTTAAAGAAGGTCAGCTTCAAATGAATTATGCTTCGCAGGTTCGGCTATCGGAAAAACTGAGCCTGCGGGCCGGGGCAGCGCTTACTTATGCTTTTGTAAAATTAGATTACAACATGCTTACCCTGGATCAGTCTAATGATCCGGAATATCAGGCAATACTAATCAGCGATAATAAATCAGATAAAGTAGATGTAAATGTTGGCTTGATGCTTACCGCTGAAAATTTTTACCTGGGCTACGGGTTGCAAGATGCGGCTAAAGGCAAAATAGTTTCTTCGGGCTATTACCTACACAACGGTACCAACACCCAGCACCTGGTGCAGGCCGGTTTCCGGAAAAGCTTATCGGAACAATTTGGCGTAGTGGTAAACGGTATTTACCGCTACGATTCCACCCTGAAAGAAACGGTAGAAGGACAGGTAAAAGGGATTTTTAATAATACTTTCTGGGCCGGTGCCGGTTATCGCCACGATTTAGCTTACACTTTAACCGCCGGCTTACAGTTAGGCCAGTTAAAGGTTGGTTATGCTTACGAAACCGCTACCCGTCAGGCTAAAATTTCGACTCGAAGCTCTAACGAACTCATCGCTACTTATAACCTGTTCTCCGCCCGCACCAGAAACGCCGATAGACCAGTCAGTATTTGGTAAGCCCATTTTAAGTAAAATAAAAAGGCTCGTGCAAATATTGCACGAGCCTTTTTATTTTAAATTCCGGCAAAGTAAGGCTTTATTTATTAACTGATGTTAGGCAAAGTTTTTATACAGGTTTAAAGAATGAATCAATCTCTGTCGTTCAGGAGGAAACTATGTAGTAGGCAGCTAAATAGGTTCCTCCTGAAGGACAGAAATGGACTCCAAAGACTAACGGAAAGTGTACAATTAATTTTGTTTAACACAAATAAATTAATCTTTGGTTGATTACGTTAGCTTGTCGCTCTTAAATATTATCTTGGTTCATGCAGCATTAAATCTTCAATTATTACGGCTACTTCTTCGGGCGGCATTTTTTCGACCAGGTAACTATGCTGTTTACTACCCCCGGCAATCCATTCGTTGGTACCATCCTCGTTAATTTTAATCTGCCCGGTTATTGCCTTCCAGTAAGGTTCAGGGCCGCGTACGGCTGCTAACACCGCCGTTTGGTCCCAGCTCATGCGGCCAGTAGGGTGCGTTTTGCCCTGGTACGTTTTTAAACAATATTCATAACTCTGCCGGATGGGATTATGTGCCGAGGCTTGCTGAATTAAGCGATTGCCTGTTAATATTTTATTTCCGATTTCGACCCCACTGAACAAAACCGGCGTGGGCCAATGCGCAAAGGTATATTTAGAGGAAGATGCATCGATATGAATGTTAAACTCTTTTCCTTGCGGGAAAGCCCCGCCCATTACCACCAGCCTTTTTACTTTTTTAGCCACCAATGCTGCGCCATCTAGTTTACTGTATTTATCCGGGCCTGATTGCAGCAGGTTTTTAAGGTTAGTTAAAAAGCCAATCGTAACAATTACTGCACTATTATTAGGCTGCTTGGCCAGCACCGAACGGTAAACACCAATGGCATCCGGTGCCTCATCGGTAGTTTGGAGCTTGTGCGGAAAATTGGCCACTACTACCTCGTTCCACTTGTTTTTATCGCCAAAATTAGCCCCTTCGTTTTTAACCGCTCCTATTGGAATAGCTGGCTTTTTGTAATAATTATTAATAACCTCCAGCAAAGGCGCACAACCCGGATACCGGTTACAACTGACGGTTGCTAATATTTTAGCTTCGCCTTTATCGGCCAAAGCGTGCAAAACGGCCATGGCTCCGGCATCGTCGAAGTCGGGCGCGATATCGGTATCCAGTATAATGCGAACGGGCTTTTGTCTGGGCGCAGCCAACATCGGTTTATAATCAGGCTTATAACGGGCTGTGCCCTTTGAAGCTAAACTCCTGCCGGCGTACCCTAATAGGGCAAGCGCCAACAGCAGACATACAGGTTTAATAATTTTTTCCGGGTTCATGTGAATAATTTGGGTTAGGTCTCCCCTACTTCAGTTAAGAAATAAATGCGCTAGGATTAAGCCAAAAACATCCCTATTAAATATCAGCACAGCTAAAATGTAAATAGCAGAATCCGTTAAGATTTATTCCACTTTTTAGGAGCCGGATAATTTTTACTAGCATCATCCAATATTAAAACCCAATCGTTGTCGCGGCCATGGCTGGGAGGCGTGAATAATTGAGTGCCCGTATTACGGAATTTACCGGCCACAGTGCTTACGCCAGTCCTGGGATCGTACCAGGTAGCGTTAACCCGTTTGCCCGATATTTTTCCCATGTTTACTGTAAAAGGTTTGCCGGCAGTGCTGTAAATAAAAGCGTAATCTTTACCCCGGGTGCTCTGAATACGCTCCCCGCCGCTAAACGCCTCGGAAAGTAAACTTTGGTCGGGCACCCGCTCCAAAAACGGCCGCGATTCTATTAAAGCTCTAACATGCGACATTTGACCACTACCCGGCAAGTTAACAGCTTCGTACCAGGATCCCAGCGGCATATTTACGTTTTTACCTTTGGGATTATTCATTTGCCAGATGCTGTGGCAACCGTACGTATGGCCGTGCGCACCGGCAAACAAAGCCAAATATGCCGACCGCCGCACATCGTACGCCGCCGAGTAACCATTTTCTTTGGCGTTAAAACAAACCGGATGGTCTTCATAAATAGGTTCCCCATCCATAGTAGGTTTGGTGTTGGGCAGGTTATAATCGTGCGAAATATTGTCGTAAACGGGTAAGTTACGGCAGTGCCCCGTCTGGAACATGTTAAAATCGAGCCATTTGTCATTGTGAAACCAAGTAGAGGAACCGCCTTTTTCTTTCGGTTGTGGGTGATAGGTCATTATAACTTTATCCGGGTTTCCGTCGCCGGCACCGGCAGTAATGCCATCGGCCATGGCCCGCCAAATGGCTATATCCTGTTCGTGCCGCGGGTTCCGGTCGCCGCCCATCACCCAAATAATTGGTTTGTTTTTATAACGCTTGCCTACGTACTCGCCAAATGCGCGGGCATTTTGCGGGTTAAATATTTCTGGTCCGGTCCCCCAGGTATTTTTAAATATTTTATCGCCCCAGGTAGGCAACATGCCAATATACAAGCCCAACTGCTCGGCTTTGTTTACAATATAATCAACGTGCTTAAAATATTCTTCGTTTGGTTTGGTGGGGTCTTCGTTAATCAATGGCAATTGTCCGTAGGGGTTTGGGTCGCGTAAACCATCAAGTTCGGCCAGTACCACCGCCTGGATAACGGTAAATCCTTTATCGGCTCTGTCTTTAAGATAACGATCAGCCTCTTCGCGGTTTAACCGGTGAAACAATTCCCAGGCGGTATCGCCTAAATAAAAGAAAGGTTGGTTGTTTTCCCGCACCAGGTACCGCTGATTGTCGCTTACTTTTAACAAGTGCTGGGCTGACGCCTCGGTAACGGGTTGCATGAAAAATAAACCACTCATTGCCAGCGTCAAGCGGAAGAAGCGCTGTTTCTTTTTAAGAGCCAAATGAAAGTACATAAATTATCAGGAGTGTCTGCTTGGTTATCCTCTAAACTACCCTTTTTTATTTTCTTTTTCCAAGCGTGGCGCATTAACTTTTTCTAAGCCTGATGGATTTGTGAACCCGACCGGATGCTCCGGAAATAAAAGTTCATCTTCTGCTCCAAATAAATTAAGCAACTCCCGCGAAATTGAACCCTAATAATATATTCGTTGCTTTTGCTTATTAAGCGTATAATATTATTATTTAAATTCCTGATAGGTTTAATTAACTGATATAAATCCGAAACTTACCTAAAGCTAGCCGGTAATGCCAAACTGGGGTAATACCAAAAAGATAAAGTCCATTAATTTTGCCGGCAGCAAACCGCCTTCGGTCTGTGTTTTAATTTTTAATTTAAGCGCAACCTATTCCCGAACTGCATTCTGGCTTTTTTACCTGCTAATTTTGAATATGGTTTTAACTCTCAGCAGCAATCAGGCGCTGGCTCAGAAAAGAAACTTAGTGGAGCAGATTCTCCGCCAAAATTCCGACTCTTTGCTGCAGCAAATTGTGCAGCACCCGGCAAAATATCAAGTGCAGATATTGTACACCCAAATTAACCGCGATAAAAACAATCACCCGAAACTTACCTCCTACGCGTACCACCTGAACCCCGAAAACTATTTTTACCCGGCCAGTACGGTAAAACTACCAGGTGCTTTAGCGGCTCTCGAAAAAATAAACAACTTAAATATTCCGGGCCTCACAAAAGAAACGCCTCTTAAGATAGACAGCGCTTACGAAAAACAAACCCGTGTACTTTCCGACTCATCAGCCGCCAACCATAAACCTTCGGTAGCGCATTACCTGAAAAAAATATTTTTGGTGAGCGATAACGATGCTTATAACCGGCTTTATGAATTTGTGGGACAGGAAACCTTAAACCAAACGATTCACCAGAAAAGCTACAAAAAAGTACGCTTGCTGCACCGGCTCTCGGTGGGCGATGACGCGGCGCACGGCCGCTACACCAATCCCATCACTTTTTACCACGAAAATAAAATTATTTACCAGCAGCCCTTGGTTTATAACCCCAACACTTACCCCAACCAGCTAAAAACCACATTAGTTGGCAAAGGGTTTTACCTGAACGATAAGCTAATAAACCAGCCGATGGATTTTTCGGAGCGGAATAATATTTCGGTACAAACCCTGCAGGAAATTCTGCAATCGGTTATTTTTCCGGAAGCGGTGCCGGTTAAAAAACGCTTTAATTTAACTCCTGATGATTATACTTTTTTGTATAAATACATGTCGATGCTGCCGCGGGAAAGCAGTTCGCCCCGGTACGACCCGCAGGAGTTCCCAGATAGTTACGGTAAATTTTTACTGGTAGGTGGCACGAAAGAACCTTTACCCCCAAACATCCGGATATTTAATAAAGCGGGCTGGGCTTACGGCTACCTGATTGATAATGCTTATATTGTAGATTTTGAGCATAAAGTAGAATTCTTTTTAACGGCCGTAATCCTGACCAACGAAGACCTGATTTTTAACGATGATAAATACGAAACTGAAACGGTCGGTCTGCCCTTTATGAACAAACTAAGCAACCTGATTTACAAGCATGAACTTGTCCGGAAAAAGAAATACAAACCAAATCTGGATAAATTCCGGCTGACATATGATTAATTAAGCCTAAAATAAAATTCCGCTCGGATAATTTTTGGGTTCCTTACGAAAAATATGTTAATCTCGTCTATCGGTTGATTAGCCATACTTTAATAAATTAATTTTATAAAAACTAAGCTTTAATTTTCTGGTTTAAGTACTGTAAATTATTTAATTTAGAGAGTGGGAAGGTGAATTTTTGTATGGCAGTGAAAAACTACGCTAAACTGGTCTTATTACTCTTTATTTCTTTTGGTTTACTTTCGGCAAAACCCCAGGACCGGAAAGTGCGACGGCTATATACCTACTCCAAAATAAATGTATCATCCGGCGCCCATAAACAAGCGCTTAAGAGCTTAAATAAATTATTGTTGCTCAATCCGGCCTATGATTCGGCTTTTAACCTGCGGGCATCGGTAAAAATATCTTTAAATGATTATTATGGTGCCGTGGCCGATTACCAGCAGGCCCTGAAAGTGAACCCCCGTTTTGCGCTGGCTTATTTTAACCTGGGCACCTTGTACCTGCAGTATGGCCATTATAACCTGGCGATGGAAAACCTGGACCGGGCTTTAGCTTTAAAACCTGATTTTAACGATGCTTTAAACAACAAGGCTATTCTTTTAACCACCACCCACCATTACCGCGAAGCCATAACGGCTTACGATACCCTGATAGCCCGCCAGCCTAAAATAAACCGGTATTACCTGAACCGCAGTTTCCCGAAAAGGAAAACCGGCCACTTAGAAGACGCCCTGCACGATTTAGAAAAGGCCATTGATCTGTATCCGTACGATTACAGCGCTCATTATAACCGCGGCGAAATATTAATGGAATTAGGCCGCCACCGGTCAGCTATTGCGGCCTTTGAGTTTGCCCGCCGGCTGCAGCCAAAAGCTTTTTATGGAAATATGAACTTGGGTCGGGCCTACCAGGTAGCAGGTCAAAGTTCCAAAGCTGTTTCCATTTTTAACCAGGCCATCCGGAAAAACCAGAACAACGGCGAGGCTTATTATTTAAGGGGTAGCGAACGTATAAAACAACAAAAGCTCCGGCTAGCTTACAGCGATTTAAGAGTAGCCCAGATGCTGGGCTTTAGTGCGGCTTCCGAAAAATTAGCAGAATTGCAAAAACAAGTAGCGTCCTTGCGCTAATCCTGCTACTGACTGAACTTACTAAAAGCCTATTTCGCGAAATTTTATTAGCCACTCTTTTTAAAACTGCACATGTGCTTTCTTAAGATCCATTAATTGAATAGTCTGGCTAGCTTGCCAGGAACCGAGGATAAATTATTCAGACGGGGGTTCCGTATTCCTTATGAAAACGCGAGAAGTACAACGAGTAAAACATTATTTACAAACTTTGCTCATTGCCTTTTAACAGGTTAAGTACACTTACAGAAACCGGCAGAAAATTTAGGGTATAGACAATTTTAACCTTACAAAATATTACTGCCGCATCGGCTCCTATCACGCAATTTTTATTGCTCCGCCGAAACAGAACTAACCTCCATAATACCCCACGTGCGTTTAGCCTGGGCCTCAATATTTATTATCTTATCCTATTTTAAATTTATTAATTAATAAAATTTGGATATTTAATTAATATAGATACATTCGGGTACGTAAACGCTGCTTTATAAATAATACTCTGATCTATTTTGAGAAAAGCCTAATGGACGACAATTATTAATTTAGGCAAAAGCGCTCTTTTTACTAAGCTTAAGGGTATTAAAAAGTATGCCTGCGAAAGGGTAATTATTAATGCTTACAGATTTTGCTAAACGCAAATGATAAAATTAGGGCCGGAAGGTAATCCCTGCCCGGTTATTTTATACTATTCGAACAAATTTAGTTAAATATAAAGTTTAAGTAACTGCTCTATATTTTCTAAAATCCCTTTTCACCGGATATCACCTCTGGCATAACGATGTGATACTCTGGTATTATATTACCTGTCTAAGGACTTCAATTTTTTGTTTTATATAATTCTGAAGCCCTTATCATTTACCTGATTAAGCTTCCATTTTGAAACAGTTTAAAACCCTAATCTGCATGAAAAATTATTTACGCTTCCTCATCCTACTCAGCTGTTGTTGGTGGCAGTCAGCGCTGGCGCAGGAGTTTAATGTTAGCGGTACCGTAAAAGATGCCGCTACCAATGATCCGTTGCCGGGTTTAACCGTGCAGGTAAAAGGGACTTCTACCGGCACCGTTACCAATGCAAATGGTACTTTTAACATTAATGTAAACCCATCTGCTGTATTGGTGTTCTCTTTTATTGGTTACCTCTCGCAAGAAGTGCCGGTTAATAATAAGACTGTTATTAATGTGCAACTGCAGCAAGATCTGGCCCAGTTAGAAGAAGTGGTGGTAATTGGTTATGGTACCCAGAAGAAAAGCGACTTAACCGGTTCGGTAGAGCGGGTAAATGCCGAGACCTTTCAAAATCAGGCCGTCACCCAGGTTACCGATATGCTTACGGGAACCGTAGCAGGATTTTACGGCAATCAAAATGCCTCGGCGGCCGGCGGTAGTTCCATGGAAATCAGAGGTCCCTCCTCTTTAACCGCTGGTACCGACCCCTTGTTAGTTCTGGACGGGGTAATTTATAAGGGCAGCCTGGCTGATATAAACCCCAATGATATTGAAACCATTGATATTTTAAAAGATGCCAGTTCTGCTGCCGTTTATGGTTCTAAGGCTGCTTCCGGCGTTATTCTCATTACCACCAAGCGCGGCAAGTCGGGTAAGCCCACCATAAATTTTTCCACCAGAATTGGCGTAGCCGAATCTACGAACGAGCGCCGGGGAATTGGCCCGGAAGAATACGTTCAGTTTAGAAAAGACTATTTCCGCACTATTTTCCCGAATACGCCTTATCATTTTTATACCAATCCGGAAGAGCTCCCTGCTGGAATGACCATTGAAGAATGGCGCAAACTAAGTAATAATCCGCTTCCGGACAATACCCGGGAATATATGGCACGACTACGATTTTTTCCGATAGAACAGGAAAATTATCTGGCCGGCAAAACCGTAGACTGGTACGATGTGGTAATGCGGCGTGCGCTGCGGCAATCGCATGATTTAAGCATTGGGGGCGGATCAGAAAATGTTTCCTACTACTGGTCGGTTGGTTACACCGATAATGAAGGTATTATTCTGGGAGATGACTTCTCAGCAGTTCGTTCCAAATTAAACTTCGATTTTAAAGTAAATAAATGGTTGAATGTAGGCGTTAATACCCAGTTTTCTAACCGGGATGAAAGTTCGGTACCGGGTAGCTTGGGTTTTTATGGCAATAGCCCTTACGGCAGGGAGTTTGACGAACAGGGTAACCTGGAGCGCTTGCCCCACGGCCATACCAACCACCCGTTACTCGAATATTACCGTCAGGATAGATTAAGAAAAACAAACAGCCTGTTTACCAACCTCCATGCCGATATTAAACTGCCGTTTGGCATTACTTACACGGTTTCTTTCCAGCCGCGCTTCGAAACCATGAAAGACCTAAGGTTTACCACCACCGACCGAAGAGTGGGCGGTGAACCAAACGAGGATTTGAGCCGGGGTAACCGGGATGAATATTCGCATTACGAGTGGATGGTAGATAATCTCTTAAAATGGAATAAACAGATTGGTAGCCACTCCTTTGATGTAACCCTGCTGCATAACGTGGAGGAAACCAAAAGATGGTCGTCGAGAACCAGCAATATAAACTTTACCCCAACGGAGACGCTGGGGTACCATGCCTTGCAATTGGGTAATGGCCCGGGCATCACGAACGACGATTACCGGTTTACGGGCGATGCCATGATGGCCCGGTTAAATTATACCCTTCTAGGAAAATATTTATTTACCGCCTCGGTCAGAAGAGATGGGTACTCGGCCTTTGGTCAGAAAAATCCCCGGGCCACTTTTCCGGCGGTAGCGGTAGCCTGGCAAATATCAGAAGAAGACTTTTTTAATGTAGATCTGATAAACCGGATGAAATTGAGATTGTCGTGGGGCGCTAATGGTAACCGCGACATCGGGATGTATGCCTCACTGGCCAGGTTACAAACCAACTTATGGTTCAACGGCACCAACACCCGGGTAGGGGTATTTAACTCTACCTTGTCTAATGCCGACCTGCGTTGGGAAAGAACCGAATCCATCAATATTGGCGTGGATCTGGGCTTGTTTCAGAACAAGCTGGACCTTACCCTCGATTATTACGACCGGACTACTACGGATGTGTTAATGAACCGCTTACTGCCTATCATGACCGGGTTTTCGAATATCACCTCCAACCTGGGCGAGTTAGGGAACAAAGGATTTGAGGCCACTTTAAATACCGTAAACCTCCGGCACAAAAACTTTACCTGGCGATCAAACCTGGTTTTCTCGCTCAACCGAAATAAAATTAAAAAATTATTCGGCGATACCGGACAATACACTTTGTTGGGCGAAACGCGCACCGGCGATATTCCGGATTATTCGAACCAATGGTTTCCCGGACAACCGGTTGATGTGGTATGGGATTATAAACCTGCCGGGGTTTGGCAGGTAGACGAAGCCGAAGCCGCCAAGAAGTATGGCATGCGGGTGGGAGATTTTAAATCGGTTGATGTAAACGGCGATGGTAAATATACCGACTTAATTGACAAGCAATTTATTGGTTTCACTCAGCCCCGCTACCGCCTGGGCCTAAGAAACGATTTCACCTTTTTAACCAATTTTACCGCTTCCGTGTTTATTCGCGCGGATCTTGGCCATATTGATGAATACACACCGGCCCTTAACCGCGGCTGGGAATCGAACGACCGGCGCAGCCGCGATGTGGGCCCGGTACCTTACTGGACCCCCGAAAATCCGATTAACGATTATGCCCGCCTGGATGTGGGTACCAGTGGCTATGGCGGCGGCTTACGCATCTTTAAACCGCGGTCTTTTGGGCGGATACAGGACGTATCTTTATCCTATAACCTGCCGGCAACTTTGGCTGAACGGATACAGCTTAATAACCTTCGTGTTTTTGCTTCGGTCCGGAACCTGGCCACTTTTACCAAATGGCCCCACTGGGATCCGGAATCCGGCGATTCGCCCATGCCCAAGACTTATACCATGGGTCTGAGTTTATCCTTGTAACTAAACAAAAACGTGTAAGCTAGAAAACATGAAACGTCTAAAAAGAAACTCACTTATATTAACCATACCGCTCTTGTTTCTGATATCCTGCTCAAAGGAATGGTTAGAGCCCGACCCACTTTCGTTCTTAACGCCGGAAAATGTGTATGTGAATGAGGCCGGTTTTGAAGCTATATTGGTTACGCTCCGGAAAAACCTGCAATATGAATCGACCGGTGACCGGCATCCTTTATCGATGGAATTTGCCACCTCCGATTTGGCCATACCGCTGGTGCAGGCCGATTTTAGAAGAACCACGCCCAGCAGCAGCGCGTTTTTTCCTTTTTTGCGCTACTTTACGAACGTATATGTATTTATTAAAAACGCCAACGTTTTAATTTCCAGAATAGATGATATAGAATGGAAAGATGAAAAAGTAAAAAACCGCCTATTGGCAGAAGCTTATTGGCACCGGGCGTACTGGTACTACCGGTTGGTGCATTCTTACGGCGATGTGCCCTGGATTGGGGAGGAATTATCGGGGGCAAAACTCGATTTTCAAACCCACAGCCGCTGGGCTATCCTGAAGAAGATTCAAACGGATTTGGAATTTGCCGCCCAATGGCTGCCGGTAAAGCCAGCTTCCTTGGGTAATGTTACCAAAGGCGCCGCTAATCATCTGTTAACTAAAGTATACCTGGCTAATACCGAATTTGATAAAGCCATTGCTGCTGCCACTAGCGTTATAGATGGGCCGTATGCTTTAATGACAACCCGGTTTGGTGTTGATGCCAGCGATGGCAGCCGGAATGTCATGTGGGATTTGCATCGTTATCAGAACAAGAATAATCCCCAGAATACCGAAACCATTTACACCACCATTGATCGGCCGGATGCGCCGCCTAGTTCCTGGTCGGCGGGCACATTTTCTATGCGTTGGTACACCCCCTCTTACTGGAAAATATTGGATGGAACCGGTAACCGGGCCTGTAACTGGAATACGCCTACCGGTGATACTTTAGGAATTGGCAACGGCGATGTTCGCACGAACGATTTTTTTCATTACCGGATTTGGGAGGATGCCACTCATAAATGGCAACAAACGCCTGATTTACGCCGGGCGGGCAATAACTGGATAGAAATGGGCGATGAAATTGCCGAAATATTAAACTGCAGAGCGGCTTCTCCGCAATTTCGCCAACCGCTTACCAAAAAATTTTACGGGAGTTTGGTGGATACGACAGATACCTGGTTTCCGTGGCCCCACTACAAAACGTATGTTCCTTCCGATAACCTGACCCAGCCCTTGGGCGGACAAGGCGATTGGTATATATTCCGCCTGGCCGAAACCTATCTTCTAAGAGCCGAGGCTTATTATTGGAAAGGGCAAACCGGTCCGGCCGCTGCGGATATAAATAAGGTGAGGCAGCGGGCTAAAGCCCCCCTGATTTCGGCAGCAGATGTAACCATCGATTATATATTCGACGAACGGGCCCGGGAACTGTATACCGAAGAACCCCGCCACTCCGAAATGGTCCGGGTTTCCTATATCCTGGCTAAATTAAATACCAGCGGCTATAGTTTAGCGGGTTTCAGTCAAAAAAACTGGTACTACGACCGGGTGAAGCGACTTAATTCCCATTATCGGCCGCCGCTGTTCCAGTGGTTTGGCAATACGGCGGCCATGGATCCTTATCATGTGCTCTGGCCTATTCCCCAAAGTGTGATCACGGCCAATACTTTAGGAACGGTGAATCAAAATGCAGGGTATGTCGGGGCCGAAGGAAATGTCCCTCCCCTGGAAACGATTGAATAAATAATTTGGATTGAGCTGCTTGTACTGGCAGGCAGCCCAATTTTTAAAATATTAAAGTTGATTGTTATGCCCCGGATTTTAAAATATATTCTTTATACGCTTCCTATATTTTATTTAAATACCTCCCGTATTCTTGCCCAAACCGAAACCGCCAAACGGCAAGCTTACCTGAAAGAAATAATCCGGTTGCAGGAGCAGCCAAGCTCCTCCGATCCGTTTGTCAGTCATCACGATAAAACCTGGCTCGACTGGGTAAAACGTACCGGCGAATTGCCGCCCAATTTCGAGGCATTACCTTCTATACCCTTCTTACCTAATCCGCTTGTACTCGATGAAGGCAGGAAGAACATCCCGGTAAAAACGCCAGCGCAATGGCAAGAACAAAGGGAATATTTCAAAAAGCAGGTAAAGCATCTATTTTCCGGCACCTTTCCAGCGTCACCCGAAAATCTGAAAGCTAAGGTACTGGCCGAAAAGGTGGAAAATGGGGTAAAAGTCCAAATGATTGAACTAAGTTTTGGCGCAAATAATGGAGCCAAACTTACCCTGGAGCTTTTTACGCCTCCCGGTAACGGACCTTTTCCGGTATTCATTACCCAGTGGAACCACCGGGGCTGGGCTCAGATTGCCGTAAGAAGAGGTTATATGGGATTGGTTTATGCCGGTGCCGATGCCAAGGACGATACCCGGGAATATCTGGCTTTATACCCGGATTACGACTGGACAACCCTGATGACCCGCGCCTGGGGAGCGCACCGGGCTGTTGATTATTTGTATACCCTAAATAGGGTAGATAAATCCAAAATAGCTATTACCGGGCATTCCCGGAACGGAAAGCAATCTTTGCTGGCGGCTGCTTTTGATAACAGAATAACCGCCGTAATTACCAGTAGCGGCGGTACCGGCGGCGAATTTCCTTACCGCTACACCGATGAGCCGCATAACAATGAATCCATTGATTATCTGGCCTCCCGCAGAACGCATTGGCTCCACCCCCGGTTACGGTTTTATGCCGGCCAGGAGCATAAATTGCCCATCGATCAAAATTCCTTAATGGCCTTAATTGCTCCCAATGCTTTACTCCTGAGTTCTTCTATTAGAGAAGGCGGAGGCGGCGATCCCTGGGCTATTGAACAAATGTTCAACTCTCTTGCGCCGGTTTATAAATTTTTAGACGCACCGCAGAAGCTGGGAATCCGGCTGCGCGACGGTGAACACGGGGTTTCGGAACGGGACATAGAAGCCTACGTGGATTGGCTCGATATTCAATTTAAAAGAAAAAATATTCCCTGGGAAAATAAGCTTGTTTATAATTACGCCTTCGATAAATGGAAGACCTTAAGCAACGAAACCGTAGCGCTGAGCGATTATCCGGTTAAAGCGGCAACCAATACAATCCTGAAAAATGATAAAGGGGGAAAACTAAAAAACGTAAACGATTGGTACGGGAAAAAGGCTGCTATCCAGGAACAAATCCGTTGGGTTTTAGGCAAGGAGCCGGCCGGAATTTCTGCCAGCCCCATAAAAGAATTAAGCAGCCGCGAAGATTACGTTAGCAGCTATATTAGCCGGCCGCAGGTTAAAAACGGCAAGAAAGAAAATATTGCACCCTATAATGCACTGGGAGATTATTTATACGGGTCTTTATACTACCCGATCAATGCAAACGGCGAAAAGATAAAGAAAGCCAACGGGAAAATACCGGTAGTAATTTTTACCCATAAGTTCTCTAACACCGGCTACGACTCTTATTTAAATTCCCTTTTCAACGATTTATTAGCCAAAGGCATGGCGGTACTGGCTATGGATATGATTGGGTACGGGGCGCGCATAGAAGAAGGCACCTACTTTTACGAGCGTTACCCCAATTGGTCGAAGCTGGGCAAAATGGTTACGGATACCCGGGCGGCCATTGATGCCTTGGAAAGCCTTGACTTTATAGATAAAGATAAAATATATTTGGCGGGTTATGCCTTGGGCGGAACGGTAAGTTTGTTTACGGCGGCCTTGGATAACCGGATTGCCGGCACGGCTGTTTCCTGTGCCTTTACGCCCTGGCGGGATGCCAGCGCAAATAAAGATAATTCCGGTGTTATGGCCTATTCGCATTTATATGGGTTATCGCCACGGCTCGGCTTTTTTGCCGGTAACGAAAACAGATTACCCGTCGATTATCCTGAAATTATTTCGGTCCTTGCACCCCGGCCTTTACTGGTTATTGCGCCTAAGCTGGACCGGCACGCAAACGCTGGAAAAGTTAATCAAAGTATAAAAGAGGTTGCTTCGGTTTACGCCTATTTAAACGCTGCCAAAAATTTGGAATTTAAAACACCAGACGAATTCAACGGATTCAGCGCGGCCCAGCAAAAGGAAATGGTAAACTGGCTGGATAAAGCGTCGACCCAGGAAAAAAATAAATAATTTTAATATAAAAATAAATATAGAATTAATGCTTTGTTTCAGGTTTATGATAAAAGGTTTAAATATTTTTTTCGCGATTTTTATATTGATAGCCAGGGCACAAGCCCAAAATTATGATGAAGCCAAGGTGCCGGCATATACCTTGCCCGATGTATTAAAAACCAGTGACGGGCAGCTAGTAAAAAACAAACCTGATTGGGAAAAGAAGAGAAGGCCGGAAGTTTTAACCCTTTTCGAAAACAATATTTACGGCCAAATGCCGAAGACTTTCGATAACCTGACCTATAAGGTTACGAATGAGGTAAAGGATGCCATGAATGGTAAGGCCCATTTAAAAGAAGTAACCATAACCGTAACAAAAGGGAATAAATCTGCAGATATTCATTTAGTTCTTTTTACGCCCAACCATGTTAAAAAACCAGTGCCGGCTTTTTTATTAATAAACAACCGGGGCAAGGAAAATACAGATCCCACGCGGGCTACTAAAAGTGAGTTCTGGCCGGCCGAAACCGTAATTGAAAGTGGTTATGCGGTGGCGGCTTTTCATGTAAGCGATGGGGCTCCGGATAACAAGAATACCTATCAGGATGGCATTTTAAGGCTTTATCCGGAGCAACTGGAAACTGATAACGGCATGAAAGCGATTGGTGCCTGGGCCTGGACAGCCTCCCGCGTACTAGATTATTTTCAGAAAGATAAAAATATAGATGCGAAAAAGGTTTTTGTAGTAGGTCATTCCAGGGGCGGCAAAGCTGCCTTGTGGGCAGGCGTGCAAGACCAACGATTTGCTATGGTGTTTTCTAATTGTTCTGGCAATACCGGGGCTGCTTTAGCCAGAAGAAGATTCGGCGAAACAATTACCAGAATTAATACGAGTTTCCCGCACTGGTTCACCAATAATTATAAAAAATACAACGACAACGAAGCAGCCCTGCCGGTTGATCAGCACATGCTGATTGCTTTAATTGCGCCCCGGCCGGTCTATGCCACCAATGCCACTAAAGATTTGTGGGCCGATCCCAAAGGCACTTACCTCTCTTTAATTAATGCGCAGCCGGTATACGCTTTGTATAAAAAGCCATCCGGACTCTCCCCGGAACCACCAGCTATTAACACAGCTATTATTAACTCTATCCTGGGCTATCACAACCGCGAGGGTATTCACAATTTAACCACTTTTGACTGGCAAAATTTTATCCGGTTCGCGAATTATCACTATCCCAAAAAAGGTTAAACTTCTATAGTGGCCGGGTAAAAAGCACTTGCAGCGCAGGTAGAAAAACCTGACTTAAACATGTAAGTATTCCGTTTACAGGTCAATTTAAATTAGCCTATTTTAAATTAATATATTAACGTTTCTAGACAGAGGAAATATGTTAAACTTGCTTTTTTAGCGCTTTGCACAACGGCAAGTTTAACATATATACATTTTTTTATATGCGTCTTTTAAGGTAAGATTACCAAGCGGTAACCAAGGCCTCCGGGCATAATATTCTCCCACGCATTTAATGGTTAATGAGCGAACTTGATTTAAGTCAAAGTACAAAAAGGCCTCTAAAATCTGCCGGTTGAAACGGTCCTAAAATAATAAATATAGTTCTTTTGCATTAGCCTCCAATGAGCAAAGTCAAGGTAAAAGGCCTGATTTAGACCAGTCTATTGAACCTGTTTTGGCCTCCCAAATTATAACTTCATTTGCATTATGCCTTTCAATTGAATATTTTGGGTTCAAGCGTGAAAATTGCTCAATTATCTTTAGATGAAGGCACAAATATTTCAGTTAACTGTTTTACCACGCACTTCAGGAAATGATTTGTAAAAAAACTTTCGTAATGAAATACCTGTTCTTATTTTTCTTCTTGCTTTCCAGTATATGCAGTATAGCTCAGGGGCAAAACAAAAGCCCGCTCTCAAAGGTTGTCATAATATCCAAGGAGAATAAAACCCAGGTACGTTCCCAGGAAAATGGGGAATTGCTTGTAAATGTATCCAAAAAAGATGTTCGTAAATTTAAAACCAAAGGGTTGGTCCGCTACAGTGACTTTGGCGCCCGGGGCGACGGCAAAACCGATGCTATAGACGCTATCGCAGCAACCCATGCGTTTGCCAATCAACACGGCCTTCTGGTAAAACCCGACGAAGGGGCCACTTACTACATCAGCGGCAAGAACCGGACGGCAGTCGTTCAAACTAACACCGATTTTGGTACAGCATCCTTTATTATAGACGATACCAACGTTGAGGACCGGAATGCGCCCGTTTTTTTGGTTAGTTCCAGTCTGCAACCGTTCAAACTTGCGGGTATATCTTCCCTTAAGCGGAACCAGGAAAAAATTAACGTGCCCTTGCCTGCAACCTGCCTGGTTACTGTTACCAACTCAAATGTAAAACGTTACATCCGGTTTGGTCCGAACCAAAACAATGGCGCCGCGCAAACAGATATCTTTATCGTAGATAAAAACGGACAGGTAGATATGGATGCGCCCATCATCTGGGACTTCGACCAAATCACGGATATTACAGCACTGCCCATTGACGAAACTTCGCTGACCATTTCTGGTGGCCGTTTTACAACCCTAGCCAATCGGGCCGAATCGAAGTACACCTATTACAACCGGGGCATTGCCATTAAGCGGTCCAATGTGCTGGTAAATGGGCTGGAACACCGCGTTACGGGCGAAGGTGAACAGGGTGCCCCCTATGGCGGCTTCCTCAATATCAGCGACTGCGCCTATGTAACGGTGCAAAACGCTCTCCTGACCGGGCACAAAGTGTACCAGACCATTGGCGCCGCTGGCGTTTCGGTCTCCATGGGCACCTACGACATCTCCCTCGGCCGGGCCCTAAATGTATCGTTTCTCAACTGCCGCCAGACAAATGACATTAACGATAGTAGGTATTGGGGCATTATGGGGTCTAATTATTGCAAGAATCTGGTTTTAGACGGTTGCACTTTTTCCCGGTTTGATGCCCACATGGGGGTTGCCAACGCCACTATCCGCAATTCTACGCTGGGCCACCAGGGAATAAACGCCATTGGCAGCGGGACCTTTACCGTCGAGAAATCCACCATTTACGGCCGGAGCCTCATCAATCTGCGATCCGACTACGGCAGTACCTGGCAGGGAGAAGTTTTCATCCGCAACTGCGTTTTTGTGCCCGCAGGCGGCAGACCAATAAGCGCCAGCCTGATCAGCGGTTCTAATTCGGGGCAGCATGATTTCGGCTATACCAGTTATATGCCGGAGCGGATCACCATCGAATCCCTCCGCATCGATGACGCCAAACATCCGGCTAACTACCAGGGTCCAGCCCTCTTTGCGAATTTCAACACCGCTATGACTAGCGCTTCCTACCAGGAAAAGTTTCCTTATGTCAGAACCAAAGAAGTCATCCTTCGAAACGTGACCACCACCAGTGGCAAGCCCTTGCGGCTTAGCGAAAATCCGTTCATGTTCAAAGACGTGGAGGTTAAAACCGATTAGTGGGGGTTGCAAGGAGAGCTGCTTTTGTGGGAAAAAGGGCCTCACCAGCTGAAGACGAGCCAAATTCATCGTACTGAAGCAGGAGCAGGCTACTAATACCAAATAGTAAATATACTGTTCCATAACAGCATAACAACCTGCTTTTCTTACTTGTCATTCTGTTAAGAATCTTCTGCATAAATTGGGTAAACAGGTAATAAACCAAGTCTGGTATTTGCCTGTTATGCTTTCTATGCAGAAGATTCCTCCGGAATGACGGGTGTGGAGGAAATGATTTATACTTTCAGCTATGGAAGGTCATTCATACTAACTGGTATAAATTGGTTAGTTATCTTTATTTTTAAAGGGCCGACTTTTAGGAAATTATATACATAACCAGAAATTTCTTACATTTTAAACTAGTTACAACTTCTTTTAACATACTGTAATTGGTACGCGAAAAGGTGTTTCCAAGATATTAAGCGAAGCTCTTGATCCAATTATTTTGTACTTTTATAAGAAAAGGGAAAGCATAGTTCTCAATTTATAAATTCGCCATTCGCAGGCGATATTCACTTGGCGAAACACCCAGCACCTTTTTCACATAATGGCTAAAAAATGACAAACTACTGAAATGAAGCGTATCAGCAATATCCGTAAAACTGAGTTGTTTGTTTTGTAAAAGAATAATAAGCCGCTGAGTGGTATAATTCTGAATCCATTCGGAGGCCGTTTTGGCGCTACTTTTCTTGCAGACTTCTGTCAGGTATTTGGGGGTAATACAAAGCTTATCGGCGTAAAAATCTACTTCCCGTTCTTCCATACAATGCTCCTGCACCAATTGCAGAAACCGTTCGAATAAAGCCCCCTTTTGATCCGTAATACTTCGCTTATCTATTTCCTTTGCAAAAATATTCCACATCTCCATAATAAACATTTGCAGCTGCAGGTTCACCAATTCTTCCTGGAACCGATGAGCCTTATCATCCTGTTTTTCCTGCAATAATTGAAAATTAAATCGGCATTTTTGCGCGTCTACATCTGAAAGATGTACCACCGGGTTTTCCTTTGAAAACAAATACCCTCTTATTCCCCAACCTATATCCGGGTTGTTTTTACTCATCAGGTCAAATGAAACAAACAGGCAGGTGGCTTTAAAATTTCGGGAATATTCTAAGTCCTTGATTTCGATGGCAGGCAGGCTTATCACAATATCGTTGGGTTTAATTTGGTAGAGCTGGTTATCCATCCGGAACCGGGCTTTTCCGCTATGGCAAAGAATATGGGTAAAATAATGTTGCCGGTGCTGGGCCAATACCTCTCTTTCGGCGGTGAGCTCCAGAACAATAATTTCTTTACTGCTTTCCTCTTCAGTTAATTTCTCCTGCATAATAAATTATTGAATTTTCAAGAACCGTGATTTGTGAAAATATTACTGTAAAATATGTCATATAATTGGCATGTGCAACTGGTAACTTTGTATTAATAAAATAACAAGCACATGAAACAGCAAAACAATATTACCCGCCGGGATTTCCTTTCTAAATCAACTTTGGCTGGAATAGGTTTGGGCGTTACGCTCAGCACACCTGGTATTTTGGCTGCATCGCAATTGAATGGAAATAATGAATCACTCTTAAATATGAAAGATACCAAAATAGGCAAACGTACACTGGGTAAATTGGAGGTTACCGAACTTGGTTTCGGTTGTATGAATATCGCCTGGGCCTACGGCAATCCGCCGGCTAAAGCTGATGCCGTAAAACTGATACGTAATGCTTATGAACAAGGCATTCGCTTTTTTGATACCGCCGAGATTTATGGCCCTCACATTAGCGAACGAACTACCGGCGAAGCCTTGAGGTCCGTGCGTAAGGAAGTGGTTATTGCCAGCAAAATCGGTTTTAATATTGATTTTGAAACTGCGCAAATGAAAGGTGTACTGAACAGCAAACCCCAACATATTAAACAGGCGGTAGATTTTATGCTAAAGCGTTTACAAACCGACTATATTGATTTATTGTTTCAACACCGGGTAGACCCAGAAGTACCCATAGAAGAAGTGGCTGGAGCAATGGCCGATTTGATAAAGGCAGGAAAATCCGTCATTATGGTTTGTCGGAAGCCGGAGCAGCCACGATACGTCGGGCACATGCGGAGCATCCGGTAACGGCCATACAAAACGAATATTCTTTCTGGACCCGGGACCCGGAAGCAGAAGTTCTGCCGGTATGTGAAGAGCTGGGTATTGGTTTTGTGCATTGGAGCCCACTAGGTATGGGTTATCTTACCGGCAAGGTAAGGCCTAGCTATCAATTTGCCGAAGGGGATATTCGGAAGAGTTTGAATTTCCCTCGGTTTACCAAGGAAGCATTAGAGAAAAACCAGTGGGTTGTAAGGTTATTGAAGAAAGTAGGCAACCGTCATGAAGCAACTCCCGGACAAGTAGCACTGGCCTGGTTACTGGCTAAGAAACCGTTTATTGTTCCCATTCCCGGTACCCGTCTGATTCCCCACCAACTGGAAAACCTGGGTGCTGCCCAGGTAAAACTATCGGCTTCTGAAATGAATGAATTAGAAACCGAATTTACGGCCATCGGTGTATTCGGCGACCGGGCTCCTGAAAATCTGAAAGCCTCCCACGATATCGGAACCAGTCTGGGTACTTCGTCCAAGGGAACGGTTGGAAAAACGCCTTTATCGAAAACTAAATAATTTTATCCCTTTTAAAGTCATTACAATGAAATCAATAATATCAACCCTTGTACTCATATTATTTTCCACTTTAATCTATGCACAAAAAATGGACAACAAAAATATAGAACAACGATTAGCTGCCATTGAAGATAAAATGGCAATTAAATATGTCGTAGACGAATTTTCAAACCTTGCCGATACCAAAGAAATTGACAAGCAAGTCTTGCTTTTTACCACAGATGGCGTTGTGGAATCCATCTCTAATGGCCAGCCCGGATCACCGCTAAAAGGCCGAGACCAGTTAAAACAAGCTTTTTCAGGCTTTCTGGCCAACTTCCATACGGTGTATCATCAAAACGGCCAACAAACCATTACGCTGCAAGGCGACAAAGCAGAAGCAACCAGCTATTGCCGCGTGATATTGGTGGGAAAGCAAAATGATAAGGAAATGAAAACAACCTTATACACTATTTACAAGGATTCTTTTGTCAAAAAAAATGGTAAATGGTTAATTAAGCACCGTACCTCCAATTTTGTGCATCGGGAAGTTGCCGAAGTGCAGTAACTGGCTCTTCACGTTAGCAAAGGTTGGGTCGCAACAAAAGAAATAACAAGTTACAACAAATAAGACAACGCCTGCTCTTGAATGGCCACTACGCAACCGTTCTTAATGGCATGGTAATAATCAAAACTTTCCTGCAACTCCCGTTTATAGCCCGCTAAACCGTCGAAGCTTGATTAGGTTTCAAAATGCTTTTAATTTTTTATGTTAACTATGGCCATTCTGCCTTCCTTCGTTATTCGACTAAGTAAAGCTTAAAAAGCTGCTGCAATCTATATTTTTACTACTTCATCAGGAACAGAATCAGCTTAAATTTAATCCCTGCAAAGGCATTTAACCTGTATAATTAACAGCCATCATGTATTTAAGATAAGGGTAGTAAAAATAATGCGAAACCCCTACCCCTACTTGTAATTAGAAAGGCGATAAACCCAGAAAAGCTGTAGATTTTAACCGTAAGTTGGCCTTTTATGTGTTTTTAAGCCGCTCAAAATGCAAAACCCAAGGTAAACGCAAAAGTAAAATTCTATATTTGCACCAGAAATCAGGTTTTCACCAATTAAAATGACTAAAAATCATGTATACTTTTCTGCTGCATTTCCACTCCATCAATCGTTGGTTAGTTTTAGTTATGGCTCTGCTCGTATTATTTCAAAGTTTTGCGGGCTGGCAAAACCGTAGGGCATATACCAAAGGAAATAATATTGTCCACGCAATCTTTATAGGACTGGTTCATTTGCAGTTTTTAACCGGCATATTGCTTTATTTTGTTTTCAGTCCGGTTACTCAACAAATATTCAACGATTTTGGCGCGGCTATGAAAAACTCATCGCTGCGATTCTGGGCCGTAGAACACACCCTGGGTATGTTTATTGGTACTGTCCTGGCGCAGATAGGCCGTACCGCCTCCAAAAAAGCTACTTCCGATGTACTTAAACACAAACGTGCTTTTATCTATACCTTAATTGCCGTTATTATTATTATACTCAGCATACCATTTGGTATCATAAACCCCGAAACCCGCCCGCTCTGGCGCTAGTTAAATTTATTAATC
Source organism: Adhaeribacter aerolatus (assembly GCF_007991635.1). Lineage (GTDB taxonomy): Bacteria > Bacteroidota > Bacteroidia > Cytophagales > Hymenobacteraceae > Adhaeribacter > Adhaeribacter aerolatus. The sequence goes on from NZ_BJYS01000008.1 coordinate 45,396, forward strand.
TTATCAGAAGTCTCTTTTGCGCCAGCGCAAAGAGGCTTCTGTTTATAAAAAGCTTTTGTTTCCAATTTTCCAGCCCTCCTTATTCCGGATGAATTAACTTCCTTTTTCAGATATATATATTTTCAGCCTTCGCCTGAATGGCCAGTAGTTCAATTTAGTAGCCTATAACTTTAACTTTATCTATTTATTGATGATATTCTTTATATCTCAGCGTTTTCTGTGCCATAGTTTACGTTAAACTGAAAAACTCTACTAAACTAAAAAACTCTACTAACATGAGGCGGGAAGTAAAGAATCAGGGCGGCCATACTTTCCTTGTGCTGGATTACGACCAGGAAAACAACTGGCTTTATCTCAATTGGATTGGCTACCAGAACCTCTTTAATATCAAGCAAGGTCTGGCGGAAGCCTGGAATATGTTCCGGCGATATCGCTTCTCAAAAGTCTTAAACGATAACCGGGAATTGGTTGGGCCCTGGGATAAAGCCAATGATTGGTTGGAAGAGGAGTTGAATCCGGCTTCGGCTCCTATCCGGATAAAGTACGTGGCGCACATTATTTCGCCCGGAATTTTCGGACAATTATCTATTCAGGATTTGCAAACCCGTTTAATCAACAAAGTAGAAATAAAGCTTTTTGAAGATATTAACCGGGCGCAGGACTGGCTTAAAAGTAAGTAAGAAAATATTGGTTCTATAACTACGCTGAACTTCTGCCAGTCTGCAAACCAGCATCTGGGCTGCCCCTCGAATATCTTAACAACCACTTACGGCTTCTGAAAATTTTATCAGAAACAATGGCATTTTAAAAAATTTAAAATTTAAATTCTTCCGCAGCACTTTCTGTATGGTTAAACCAAATTTAAGTTGATAGTAAAATATTAAAGTTTAAAAAGTTTATTTAAATCTGCACGGGGCTTGCTCTATTGCGGTACCATATAATGGGAAGTAAACAAAAAAAGCCCCTCTGCATTACAGAGAGGCTTTTTAGCTGTAGGGGAAGGAGTCGAACCTTCACGGAGTAGTTAGACAAGTAGCTTGTTTTGTTCTATAGATCTCCACCCCCGAGAGAGGAGGGCTTGTCTGCCAGTTTCAACACCCTACAGTGTGTTTTTCTTTTTCAAAGATATATAGGCTCTGGTTATTTTCAAAATTTATTAAATAAATTCCTAAATATTTATGTTATTTTAAATTTTATATTACTTTTGTTAAATCAAATCAAAAACACGGCAAAAATATGCTCAAAAATTTAGAAATTGATAATACAGACCTTCGAATCCTGTCTCTTTTGATGGATGACGCGAAAATGGCCTACGCTGATGTAGGAAAAGAAGTATTTGTTTCGGGCGGCACCGTGCACGTCCGGATGAAGAAAATGGAGCAAATGGGTATTGTAACCGGAACCCAATTAAAGCTTAATTATTCTAACCTCGGCTACGATATAAGCGCCTTTTTAGGTATTTACTTAAAGAAAAGCTCGATGTATGTAGAAGTGCTGGAACAATTAAAGAAAATACCGGAAGTGGTAAATGTAAATTACACCACCGGCGAATGGAGTATGTTTGCTAAACTTATTTGCAAGGACACCGCTCACCTGAAAAATGTCTTAACCGATAAAGTTCAGAAGGTGCCGGGTATACAACGCACCGAAACCTTTATTTCGCTGGAAGAAAGCATCAACCGGCCTGTTCAGCTTCTTTAAAATTAATCAGGACCGGGCCTGGCTCTTAAATACTTAAATAGCCAAACCCGGTCCTGAATTAATAAACCTATTTTAATTATTTTTTTGCCTGAAGTTGAATTTGCAATTCATCTAGTTGTTCCTGTGCAATCGTCGCAGGCGCATCAATCATTACATCACGGCCGGAATTATTCTTAGGAAAGGCAATAAAATCGCGGATTGAATCGGCACCACCAAACAAAGAACACAGCCGGTCGAAACCGAAAGCAATGCCGCCGTGCGGAGGAGCGCCGTATTCAAACGCATTCAGCAGGAAACCAAACTGCGCCTGGGCTTCTTCGTCGGTGAAACCAAGCAATTTAAACATGGCCGCCTGCAGGGTTCGTTCGTGTATCCGGATAGAACCTCCTCCTACTTCCACGCCATTAATTACCATGTCGTAAGCATTGGCTCGTACCGCACCCGCATTACTGTCCAGTAAATGAATGTCTTCGTGCTTCGGCGACGTAAACGGGTGGTGCATGGCAAAATAACGCTGGGCTTCTTCGTTCCACTCCAGCAACGGGAAATCCAATACCCACAGCGGTGCAAATTTATTTTTAGTGCGCAATCCCAAACGCTCTCCTATTTCCAGGCGCAGCTCCGATAAGGCTTTGCGGGTTTTATCCGGGGCACCGGCTAATACCAATATTAAATCGCCGGGTTTGGCAGCCGTGGCAACAGCCCAGCTTTGTAAATCGTCCTGGTTAAAAAACTTATCTACCGATGATTTTATGGCACCATCCGCTTCTACGCGGGCATAGATTAAGCCGGTGGCGCCTAGTTGCGGCCGTTTTACAAAATCGGTTAGTTCGTCTATCTGCTTACGCGTATAAGCCGCGCATCCGGCGGCATTTATAGCCACTACTAATTCAGCTTCGTCAAAAACCTTAAAGTTCTTTCCTTTTACCAAATCTGTCAGTTCCACAAACTTCATTTCAAAGCGGGTATCCGGCTTATCGTTGCCGTAATATTTCATGGCATCGGCGTAAGTCATCCGTGGAAAATCAGTTATTTCCAAACCTTTTACCTTGGAGAAAAGATGCTTTACCAAACCTTCGAAGGTATTCAGAATATCTTCCTGCGAAACAAAAGAAAGCTCACAATCTATTTGGGTAAATTCGGGTTGGCGGTCGGCCCGTAAGTCTTCGTCGCGAAAACACTTTACAATCTGAAAGTACTTATCGAAACCCGAAACCATTAAAAGCTGCTTAAAAGTTTGCGGCGACTGCGGCAAGGCGTAAAACTCACCGGGGTTCATACGCGAGGGCACCACAAAGTCGCGGGCGCCTTCGGGCGTAGATTTAATTAAAACGGGCGTTTCTACCTCAATAAAACCGCTGCCATCGAGGTAAGCGCGGGCTTGCTGCATCATCTGGTGCCGCAGCTCCAGGTTCTTGCGCACGGCATTGCGGCGCAAATCCAGGTAGCGAAATTTCATCCGGAGGTCATCGCCGCCGTCGGTATCGTCTTCTATTAAAAAGGGCGGCAATTTAGCCGGGTTTAGTACCGTTAAAGCCTGCACCTGTATTTCTACATCGCCGGTAGCCAGTTTATCGTTTTTAGAAATGCGCTCAATTACTACTCCACGGGCCTGTATAACATACTCCCGACCTAACTCGCGGGCGGCGGTTAATATTTCAGGGGCTGTAACACCTTCTTCCAGTTTAAGCTGGGTTAATCCGTACCGGTCGCGGAGGTCAATCCACATCATGCCGCCTTTGTCGCGGGTTTTATGTACCCAACCGGCCAGCACCACTTCGGTGCCCACGTGTGTTATTCTTAATTCTCCGCAGGTGTGTGTTCTAAGCATAAATTAAAAAGATTATTATAGATGATATGAATGACCCTTTGCTAGTTTACCGGTAATTAATAACTGGCCGGGCGGCCCCGACTGACCAAATTTAAGTTGATTTTATTTCGGGTAAAATTAAAAATTTCTTAATCTTTATACCAATTTACTTCAGCTGTGCGCAATATTTTAGCTTAAATAAAAGAAGCTGTTTAAAAACCGGTTAAACTTAAAGAAAATAAATAATACTGCCGCAGCTATTATTTTCAAATAGCTTTCTTTTTTTTATAAAAAATTATTCGGCAGCAGCAGGAACAGAAGGGAATGAAAAAAAGAGAAATAAAGTCGGCGGGATTTTAAGGAGTATGGATTAGCAGATGAGCACTAAAGCGATTACATCTTTTGGTGAGCACTGGCAAAAAAACGTCCCATGGCAGATGGTGCTTCTTTGGGGGTATTAACTTTGCGGGTACTAACCCGAACTTCATCATCGGCATCGGTACCTAATGAAATCAGGAGAACAATAAATACCAGTAAGTGAAATAATAAAGAAGTTAAACTGTAAAGCTCTTTTTTCTGTTTTGCACTAAACCGCCGCATAATCACCTAATCATTTAGTCCTTTAAAAATAAAAAGAACAGTAAGTTGTACTTTCTCTTACTTTACTAAACATAAACTTCTGGTAAAGGTATCATACCACCCAAATAACTCCAAATGAATTCTGCTTATTTTTTCAAAAAAATAGAAAATACTATATATATTCAACTAAAATTAAACCTAATATTTAAAAATTAATAAAGCATAAAACAGGTAAGTACAATTTAGCCAAAATACCCTAAATATAATTTTGCAAATACTACCTGCTACGCTACTCTTAATTGCCGAATAAATACGCGACAAATGAAACTTCTACCTACTTTTGTATAACGCTAAAAATATCCTTGGCAATGTATTTGCCTCTTTAAAGGTTATAGCTTACAAATTCGTTTTGATTAAATATGATGAAGTACTTTTTAATTTTTTCGACACTCCTGGTTCTATTAGCAGGCTTTGTAGCGCCAAAGTTTAAAACCGTAAATATCACCAAAAATATTTCGGTGTCGCTGCCCCAGGACTTTGCCGTAATGCCCGATGAGGTTATTGCGTCTAAATATCCTTCGCCCCGCAAACCGCTGGCGGCCTATACCAGCCCTAACCGGCTGGTCGATTTTGTATTAACCGAGCGGCCCAGTATGTTTCATAAAGATGACCTGAAAATGGTGCAGCAGTTTTACAAAACCAGTATTCAGAATAAATATTCGGATATTAAGTTCATGCGGGAGGAAATTAAGAAAATCAGAAACCAGGATTTTGTTATTTTTGAATTTACCTCAACTGTGCGGGACGAAGATCGTAAGACTAACCGGTTGGCTCCTATCCGGCGGTACACCATTGTACAATATACCATTTTTAACGAGAAGCTGTATATTTTTACGATTAATGTACCCATCGATTTGAAACCTTCCTGGGAAAAACCAGCTAATAAAATAATGGAATCAGTTAAAGTAAGTTAAATTCCAGCATTCCCAATTTTTCTGAATATAGTTCGGGTACGGCCTGCTTTTAAACTTTATAATTTTTAATGGTGCTATCAGTTTTCAGCGACGAATATTACATGAAAGAGGCTTATAAACAAGCCTTGTACGCCAGAGAAGAAGGCGAAATTCCGATTGGGGCGGTGGTGGTTTGTAATAATAAAATTATAGCCAAAGCCTATAATCAAACCGAAAAATTAAACGACGTAACCGCCCACGCCGAGGTATTGGCAATTACCGCCGCTTCTAATCATTTAGGCAATAAATATTTAAAAGATTGTACGTTGTACGTTACAGTAGAGCCTTGTGTAATGTGTGCGGGCGCCAGTTACTGGGCGCAATTAAAACGAATTGTATTTGCTACTACCGATCCCAAAAGAGGTTTCCGGAGGTTTGGCAGTAACTTAATTCATCCGAAAACCGAAACCGAGAGCGGTATTTTGGCCCACGAGTGCGCCAATCTTATGACGGATTTCTTTTTGAATAAAAGGATATAGGGCCTATCTTTGAACTGTTACGTAAATAAATATTCAACCTTAAAAAATAAAACTATGGCATTTGAACTTCCGCAATTACCTTACGATTACGATGCGTTAGAACCACACATCGATCGCCAAACCATGGAAATTCACCACACGAAACACCATCAGGCGTATACCACCAACTTAAACAACGCAATTCAGGGCACCGAACTGGAAGGCAAATCGATAGAAGAAATATTAAAACAAGCTGGTCAGGGCTCTCCTGCCGTGCGGAACAATGGTGGCGGCTATTACAACCACAACATGTTCTGGCAAATATTGGCCCCCAATGGCGGCGGCGAACCTAATGGTCCGGTAGCAGAAGCCATTAATGCGGCTTTCGGGTCTTACGATAAATTTAAAGAAGAATTTACCAAAGCTGCTACTACCCGCTTTGGTTCCGGCTGGGCCTGGCTTTGCAAAATGGATAACAATTCGGTACAAATTTGCTCCAGTGCCAATCAGGATAACCCGTTAATGGGCGTTGATAACTGCAATGGCTTCCCGATTCTGGGCTTAGACGTTTGGGAGCACGCTTATTATTTAAAATACCAGAACCGCCGTCCGGATTATATTTCGGCCTTTTTTAACGTAATTAACTGGGCCGAAGTAAACCGCCGCTTTACGCAGGGTAAATAATTTTACGTTTTATGCATAAAAAAAGCTCATCTGACCCAGTTGAGTTTTTTTTATGCAAGCTACCTCCACAAGGCTAAAACTCATACAAGATACCCGCTACGGTGGCCGTCATTAAACAGGCTACCGATGCGCCCAGCAAGGCATACAACCCTAACCGGGATAAATTACCTTGCTGTTCGGGCGCCATACCACCAATGCCGCCAATCTGGATGGCAATAGAACTAAAATTTGAGAAACCACACAAGGCGTAAGTAGCCATAATAATAGATTTCTGACTGAGGGTTCCCGCCTCCTTCATTTTAGATAAGTCCAGGTAAGCTACAAACTCGTTAATGGCCGTTTTCTGCCCCAGCAAACTACCTACCTGTAAAGTATCGGCCCACGGAATACCTATCAGAAAAGCAAATACCCGAAATATTTGCCCCAATAAATATTGAAAAGAAAGGCCGTTGAACTGCCCGTTGGTACTGGCTACCACCAGTTCGTTCAGGCCGGTTAAGCCGCCAAACTTTATTAAAATATAGTTTAACAGGGCAATAATGGCAATAAACGCCAGCAGCATACCGCCCACGTTCAAAGCCAGGCGCAACCCGTCGGCCGCCCCTATGGACATAGCATCGATAAAGTTTACGCCCAACGATTCTTTATTTACCTGCAAATTGGTGTTGATTTTGTCTATTTCGGTTTCGGGCACCAGCATTTTAGACATAACAATACCGGCCGGCGCGTTCATGACAGAAGCTGTAAGCAGGTGCGCGGCAAAAATAGCCTGCTGCGCCGGGTCACTTCCTCCCAAAAAGGAAACATAAGCCGCCAGTACCCCGCCCGCCAGCGTAGCCATACCACCCGTCATCAAACACATCAGTTCGGACTTGGTCATGTTGTTAATAAAAGGCCTTACCAGCAAAGGGGCCTCCGTCTGGCCCAGAAAAATATTACCTGCCGCCGATAAACTCTCGGCCCCGGATAAGCGCATCCCTTTCGACATAATCCAGGCTATGCTATACACCACCTTTTGCAGCACGCCTAAATAATAAAGGCCGGCCGAAACCGTAGAAAAGAAAATAATAGTAGGCAGCACATTAAAAGCGAAAATATAACCCAAGCCGCCATTAGCGGCCGGATTGGCCAGGTTACCAAACAGAAACTCAGCCCCGGCACTGGAAAAACTCAGCAACCGCACAAACGCCCTGCTCAGAAACTCGAAAATACTTGTAATAAACGGGACTTTGGTTACCAGAAAACCGAACAAAATCTGCAACCCAGCGCCCACGACTACCAGCCGCCAGTTGATGGCTTTTCGGTTAGTGGAGAACAAATAACCAATACTAATTAATACCACCAGGCCCAGCAGACCTCTGATTATGCCCATAAAATTATATTCCTGTAAAAGGCTCCAAAAGTACTGCATATTCTATTCAAAACAAACAACTGGCACCGTAGACGCGGATAGAGATAATGATACTTAAGGCCTTACTTACAAATATTTAAAGGAGGGATCAGGGCATAAATTATTCTACCGGTTTTGGAAGAAGGCCAGGTGCTAAAAAGATTTTTATAGAAAAAAAACTAATATATTGTAGTAAAATTATTTACTTTGCAGCCGTAATACGCTTTCCTCCTTTTTGCAGGATTGATTTATAAAGAAGAGGCGAGAGAATAGGCTCCGCGACCCTCTGGCAACCTCATCCAATTGAAAGGTGCCAAATCCTATCCCAGTAATGGGAAATATAAATTAATTAAAAATGAAAAAACCGCCCTATACAGCCTTATTCTTTGCTGCACCTAATTCAGGTGAGGCTTTTATTTCTGTTACTCGTTTTCCCAGTTCAGTTGGCTGTTGTTGCTGTTGCAACTTTAGTGGCTAGGGTATTTTCCTATATTTGCGGCTGCTCTGTTTTATTACAGCCAAATAAAATTAAATTTAAGGCTATTATAATAACCCAATATAAAAATTATAAAAAGCATGTCCACTCAAAATCTAAAATTTGAAACCCTTCAGTTACACGCCGGTCAGGAGGTTGACCCTACTACCGGTTCCCGGGCCGTACCGCTTTACCAAACTACTTCTTATGTATTTAACAGCGCCGAGCACGGAGCCAATTTATTTGCCTTAAAAGAGTTTGGCAATATTTATACCCGCATCATGAACCCCACCACCGATGTTTTTGAAAAACGGATTGCGGCGCTGGAAGGTGGGGTAGCGGCGTTAGCGGTAGCTTCGGGGCAGGCGGCCCAATTTATTGCCCTGAATAATATTATGCAGCCCGGCGATAATTTTGTAACCAGCTCTTTCCTCTACGGCGGTACTTACAACCAGTTTAAAGTATCGTTTAAGCGCATTGGTATTGAGGCCCGTTTTGCCGAAGGTGATGCAATAGAAAATTATGCCCGACTAATCGACGAGAATACCAAAGCCATTTACCTCGAAACCATAGGCAACCCCGGCTTTAATATTCCGGATTTTGAAGCTTTCGCCACCCTGGCCCAGCAACATGATTTGCCTTTGATTGTAGATAATACTTTTGGTGCGGGCGGTTATTTGTTCCGGCCCCTGGAACATGGCGCGCACATTGTGGTAGAATCGGCAACCAAATGGATTGGTGGCCATGGTACCAGCATTGGTGGCGTTATTGTAGATGGCGGCACGTACGATTTTAACAAACCAAAATATCCGCAGTTCTCGCAACCTTCCGAAGGTTACCACGGCCTGGTTTTCGGCGATGTTTTTGGCCCCCAAGGTCCTTTTGGCAATATTCAGTTCATTATCCGGGCCCGGGTAGAAGGTCTGCGTGATTTTGGTCCGGCTATTAGCCCGTTTAACTCCTTCTTATTGTTACAAGGCCTCGAAACGTTGTCGCTGCGCGTACAACGTCACGTAGAAAATTCTTTGGAACTGGCCAAATGGCTGGAGCAGCATCCGCAGGTAGAAAGTGTTAATTACCCGGGTCTGGAAAGCAGCCCTTACCACAACTTAGCTAATAAATACCTGAAACGCGGTTATGGCGCCGTATTATCATTTAACCTGAAGGGCAGCAAAGAACTGGCTACCAAATTTATCGACAGCCTGAAAATGATTAGTCACCTGGCTAATATGGGCGATGCGAAAACCCTGATTATTCAGCCTGCTGCCACTACGCACCAGCAGTTAAACGACCAGGAACAGAAGAATGCCGGGGTTACTCCCACTATGTTGCGGGTAGCTGTTGGCATCGAACACATCGATGACATAAAAGCCGATATGGAACAGGCTTTCCAGAAAGTGAAATTATCGGAAAAAGAATTTTTATTTGCCGACGATTTAAAATAAGCCCGCGCTACAACATATAAACCTAAAACAATTTTACCCAACATTATTCCGGTAAACCATTTACCGGAATAATGTTTTTATTACAGAATTGAGGAATAGCATGCCGCAGGAAATATTTAAGTACCCGTTCCCTTTTGGGGTGGAAAGCGGGCAAACTTTACCCGAAATCCAGATTACGTACCATACTTACGGGAAATTAAATCCTGAGAAAAATAATGTTATTTGGGTATGCCATGCTTTAACGGCTAATTCCGATGTACTGGATTGGTGGAAAGGATTATTTGGCGAGCAGAATTTATTTAACCCGGAAGAGCATTTTATTATCTGTGCCAATATTTTAGGTTCCTGTTACGGCACCACCGGGCCATTGTCCGTTAACCCAGGTACGGGTCAGCCGTATTACCAGGATTTTCCGCCCATTACCATCCGGGACATGGTAAAGGCCCACGATTTACTGCGGCAACACTTAGAAATAGAAAAAATTCATACGGTAATCGGCGGTTCGCTGGGCGGCCAGCAAGCCCTGGAGTGGGCCATCCAAAAGCCGCAGCACATCCAAAATCTGATTGTGGTTGCTACCAATGCTTACCACTCGCCTTGGGGTATTGGCTTTAACGAAGCCCAACGCCTAGCAATATTTGCCGACGAAACTTATTTCCAGCATAAACCCGATGGCGGCAGCAAAGGCCTGAAAGCGGCCCGGGCCATGGCCTTACTCAGCTACCGCAATTACGATACTTATTCTAAAACCCAGTTCGAAAACGACTTAGCTAAAACCGATAACTTCCGGGCCAGTTCTTACCAGAATTACCAGGGCGAAAAACTGGTAAACCGCTTTAATGCGTACGCTTACGTATCATTAAGCAAAACCATGGATTCGCATAACGTAGGCCGGCACCGGGGCAGCGTGGAAGAAGGTTTGGGTTTAATAAGAGCGAAGACTTTGGTAGTTGGTATTAGCTCCGATGTTTTGTTTCCGGTTTCGGAACAACGGTATATTGCCCAGCACATCAATAATGCCGCTTACCGCGAAATAGATTCGTTTTATGGCCACGATGGTTTCCTGATTGAAACCGGCCAGCTTACTCAAATAATAGAAGCTTTTTACGGCGTACCCGTAGAAAAATAACAGATATGCATAAAGATTTAAATATTGGTTTGTTTGGCTTTGGCGTGGTAGGACAGGGCTTGTACGATGTTTTGCTGAACAGCCGCGGCATTAAAGCCAGCATTGCGCGCATCTGCGTGAAAGACCGCACCAAAAAACGTAAACTACCCGCCGAAGCATTTACCTTCGATAAATACGATCTGCTGAATAACCCGGACATCGATATTATTGTGGAATTAATAGACGATGCCGAAGAGGCTTTTAAGATTGTATCGGAGGCCATGAAAAAAGGAAAGAGCGTGGTGACAGCCAACAAGAAAATGGTAGCCCAGCACCTGGCCGAACTCGTACAATTGCAGGAAGAAAATCATGTTTCGCTCCTCTACGAAGCGTCCTGCTGCGGCAGTATTCCCATCATCCGTAACCTCGAAGAATATTACGACAACGAGTTGCTTTACTCAGTAAGCGGTATATTCAATGGTTCTTCTAACTACATATTATCTAAGGTTTTTAACGAAGGACTGGCCTACGAAGTAGCCCTGAAACAAGCGCAGGATTTAGGTTTCGCCGAAACCGACCCTACCCTGGACGTAGGCGGTTTTGACCCGAAATACAAAGTAACCATCATAGCGGCGCACGCTTATGGCTTATTCCTGAACCCCGATGATATATTCAACATCGGTATTCAGAATTTATCGCAGCACGATATTCAGTACGCGAAAGAAAAGGGATATAAAATAAAGCTGGTACCGCACGTAACCAAAATAGATGCCGCCACTATTTCTTTACTGGTAATGCCACAGTTCGTGGATCGCCATCACCCTTTGTACAACGTCGAGAACGAAAATAATGGGGTGATTGTGGAAGCTGCTTTTTCCGAGAAACAATTCTTCTCGGGTAAAGGCGCCGGCGGCTACCCTACCGGTTCGGCTGTTCTTTCGGATATTTCGGCTTTGACTTACGGCTATAAATACGAATACAAAAAACACTTGCAGCACATCGAAGTAAGCTCTTCGAACAACATAGAAGTAAAAGTTTATTTGCGCTACTCCGATAAGAAGTTGCTGCAGCAGGTTCCGTTTGTGAGCATTTCAGAGAAATTCAGCGGCAAAGATTTCCGGTATTTAATTGGCTATGTAAACCTGGAAACGTTGCTGCAGAACCAGGATTTACTCCGGGCTTCGGATGCTTTCCTGGTAAGTACCGGCAATTTTAAATCGGTAACTGCTCCCGACGAGCACGCCGCCAAAGAAGAAATAAAGTTTTCGAAAGAAGCGCTTGCTGAGTAAATATAGGTGGGCACCTGTATCTTTCGGCCATTTTTAAATAAAAAACCGCACCGGCTCATATTATCGTTCTGCAGAACGATAATATGAGCCGGTGCGGTTTTCTCTAACCACGCTGGGGCTAAACCCCAACAAATACCTGAATTCAACCAAAGCCCTAACAGAATTATTCTGCTATATTTTTTAGTAGCTTTGAGCCCTATTAAGAATTATTGAATATGATTAATTCCTTGCTGGTAGGTGACAAAGTAGCGATTGTGGCTTTAGCCCGTAAAGTTGATTTTGCCGACCTGGAACCCGCCATTCAAATATTAGAAAGCTGGGGACTGGAAGTAGTTTTGGGTAAAACCGTTTGGGAAAGCTATCATCAGTTTGCCGGTCCGGATTCCGTTCGCCTGGCCGATTTCCAGACCATGTTGGATGACCCGGCTATTAAAGCCATATTTAGTGCCCGCGGTGGTTACGGCACCACGCGCCTGATCGATCAGGTTGATTTCACAAAATTCCGGCAACAGCCCAAATGGATTATCGGCTTTAGTGATATTACCGCGCTGCACAGCCACCTGCATAACTTTGGCCTGGAAAGCATCCACGGTACTATGCCGGTGCTTTTTGCCAAACCCGGTGCCGGGGAGGCGGTAGAAAGCCTGCGGCGAATATTATTCGGGGAAGAAGTTGCGTACCAGTGTCCGGCCCATGTTCTAAATAAAAACGGCCAGGCCGCAGGCGTGCTGATTGGCGGCAACTTGAGTTTACTCGTTACTTGTTTAGGCACCGCCTCCGATATAGATACCTCGGGTAAAATATTGTTTTTAGAAGACCTGGACGAATATTTATACCACATCGACCGGATGATGGTGCAACTGGACCGGGCCGGGAAATTAAAGAACCTGGCGGGCTTAATGGTAGGCGATATGAGCGACATGAAAGACAATGCCGTGCCCTTTGGGAAAAATGCTTACGAAATTATACGTGAACACGCGGGTAAATATGATTACCCCATTTGTTTTGGTTTCTCTACGGGGCACGAGCCCCACAACCTGGCCTTAGTCTGTGGCCGTAAGGCTATTTTAAAAATTGATGACTCCGGCACTAATCTGGTTTATTCAGAGGCAGTCTGATATTTAAACGCCCCTGATTAAGTAAAAAGCCACCTGGAATAAATAATGAAGCAATATGCTCCATATTTCATTCCGGGTGGCTTATTGCATTGTAAGGTTTATTTTAACTCCCCCTACCTAAATAAATTTATTACATAGCTAACTGGTTGTATAGCACCTGCAAAACAGTTTGCCCAACAGCTCTTAAAGTATTTTTATCTATAATCGACATATTATCGGTGTGCCGGTGATGGTATTTGCCGAATGTCCCATCTGGGCTGGTGGGGTCGTATTCGATAATATCAATACTTGGTACGCCACCCTGGGTCATATAAACGTGGTCGTCGGTAATGGCACCATTCTCGGCGTAAATAAAGTAATCAGAAAACCCCAGCTGGCTGGCCGTTTTCCAGACGTTGTTTACTACCTGGGGCGCATATTGCCGGGAGTAAGCCTCCTGGGCAAATTTTGCGCCCTTGGCTCCTACCATATCCAGCAATATTCCAAAATTGGCCGCGTAGCCGTTCTGGTGCTTGTTTTTGGCCCAATACTGCGATCCCAGGCACCAGGTTTCCTCGGTGCTGCCGTTGGCATCGCCGTAATCTTCCCCGTCGAAGAAAATAATATCCACACCAATACCCGGATTATTGCGGGCTGTGTTTAGTACCCGGGCCATCTCCAGCAAAACCCCTACTCCGCTGCCCCCATCATTAGCCCCATCGGCCGGCTTCGTAGGATTTGCCGGATCTTTATCGGCAAAGGGCCGGGTATCCCAATGCGCCGCTAATAAAATGCGGTTGGCGGCGCCCGTATTGTAAGAACCGACAATATTGCGCAGCTTCAGCACTTTGCCATCGTAAGCGGTACTTTCAAAACTTTGCACTTGCACCCTGGCGCCCAGGCTTTTTAATTTATTTATTAAATAATCGCCGCAGGCCTGGTGCGCCGCGGTATTAGGTACCCGTGGCCCAAAACTTACCTGCTTGGCAACATAGGCGTAAGCCGAATCCGGATTGAATTCGGGAGCGCTAATGTTAGCTACGGCCGGCGCTTCAGATTCCACTACCGTTTCGGTTTTTTTATTTGATTCACAACTACTTAATCCAATACCAAGCGCCAACAGGGCCGCCAACATCCCAATTTTATTCTTCATAAGCCCAGTCAATGCCATTCTTCATATCTTTAATTACCATACGCTGTTTTTTAAATTCGGCCCGTATCTGGTCTACCCGCGCATAATCTTTGGTCGCTTTGGCCTCTTTGTAAAAGCCCAGCAATACCTCCAGTAAATCATTGGCCCCAATCGGTTTCTCTTCGCGCAGCCCCAGTACATCGGTTACCAATGCCGCGTAAGTTTTCCTCACGTAAGCAAAAGTTTCGGCGCTGATGCTCCCCAACGGAATAGCACCGGTATGAATGCTGTTTATTTTTTTTAATAAATTAAATAACGAGGCAATCGTGCGCGCAGTATTTAAATCGTCGTCCAGGCCGTTAAAGCAGTCCTGGGTTAATTTCAGGAGTTCGGCCTCCTGGACTGGATCTACGGCAATCTCCTCGGTGGGGTAGCTTAGTTTATCCAATACATTTAAGCCGTTAATTAATTTAATATAACCTTTCCGGGCCGCTTGTAATGCTTCGTTCGAAAAATCGAGGGTACTGCGGTAATGCGCCTGCAAAATAAAAAACCGCACTGTCATGGGCGTGTAAGCCTGCTGCAATAAATCGTGCTTACCGCTAAATAACTCCGATAAAGTAATAAAGTTATTCAGTGATTTGCCCATTTTCTGTCCGTTAATGGTAATCATGTTGTTGTGCACCCAGTATTTGGCAGTATCGGTGTGGCAACTGGCCTGCGATTGGGCGATTTCGCATTCGTGGTGCGGAAACAGCAAATCCAATCCGCCCCCGTGAATATCAAATTCCGGACCCAAATATTTTCGGCTCATGGCCGAGCACTCCAGGTGCCATCCCGGAAAGCCCTCGCTCCACGGCGAAGGCCACCGCATAATATGTGTATCCGAGGCTTTCTTCCAGAGCGCAAAATCCAGCGGCGAGTGTTTCTCCGATTGCCCCTCTAATTCGCGGGTGTTGGCTAATAAATCTTCTATTACCCGGCCCGATAATTTACCGTAGCGTTGGTTTTGGTTGTAAGCCGGCACGTCGAAATATACCGACCCGTTCACTTCGTAAGCCAGGCCGTTGGCCATTATTTCTTTTATGAGTTCTATCTGCTCAATAATGTGGCCAGAGGCCCGGGGCTCGATAGAAGGCGGCAATACATTCAGCGCTTTTAAATCTTCGTGGTAGCGGTTGGTAAAATGCTGCACCACTTCCATGGGCTCTAACTGGGCGGTCCGGGCTTTCTGGGCAATTTTATCTTCTCCTTCATCGGCATCATTTTCCAGGTGGCCGACATCGGTAATATTGCGCACGTAGCGCACTTTGTAACCCAAATATTGCAAGTACCGGAAAAGCACATCAAAAGTAATGGCACTCCGGCTGTGGCCCAGGTGCGCTTCGCCGTAAACAGTGGGTCCGCACACGTACATGCCCACAAAAGGCGCGTGCAGGGGCTGAAAAACTTCTTTCTTGCGCGTTAGCGTATTATATAAAGACAAAGTCGATTGCATGGGCGCAAAAGTAATACTTTCTTTTTAGAATTTAGAAGCAAGCCGTCCGGAGAAAGATTAAGTTATAGTGCTTATAAAAGATTATTGAAAATTAAACAGCCATATATAGCCTATTTAATCCCGTTACCTGTTCAATAATTTATACGTAGCCGCAATCGGAAAATGGTCGGAATAAGAAACAGAATCGTGCAGGATATAATTTAAAACCTCCCAGCCTTCACCGCAAAATTGGTTATCGATGCGCACAAAAGGTAACTTCCCGTTGTAGGTGGCACCAATCCCCCACCCTTTGGCCTGAAAAGCATTGGTATAATTAGTTTTTAAACGCTGATAGGTATAACTGTAAGGTAAATCGTTGGTATCGCCGCATAAAATAACCGGATAAGGACTTGCCGCTGCATGTTCGAGCAACAAATTTACCTGGTCGGCTCTTTTTACCACGCCTCGCTTAAACAGCCGCAGTAGTTTCCGGCTGCCGGTGGTCAGTTTCTGCTCATCCTGGTAAGTATCCACTATATCTTTTTCATCGATACTCATCGACTGAAAATGAAAGTTGTAAATGCGTACCGTATCCGCCCTTAACTTTACATCAATAAACATGGCGAGGTTGTTCGTTTTTTCGCCAAATCGGATGATGCCTTTGTCTACGATGGGGAACTTAGAGAAAATAGCCAGTCCGAATTGCACGCCATTATTATTGACTAAAGTTTCGGCAATATAAAACCGCTTTCGCTGCTGTTTGCCAATTTTGCTGGTGGAATTAAAAACCGGTGAAGTTGGGTCGTTGTAAAATTCCTGCAGGCAGAAAATATCGGCCGGGTAGTTGGCTACCCATTTAATCATTTTTTTCGACGATTGCTGGTTCTCGTCTTGCAGATGCGCATAGGTATTAAAGATGCGCACGTTGTAACTGAGCACTTGCAATAATTGGGGGTCTACATCCAATAATTCATTATCCGGACTCAGGTTAAAAGCGAAACCCCGCTCGTAATAACTCCACCCGAAAAATATTACCAACAAAGGAATAATGGCTTTAACAGAGCGATTCAGGAGCCAAATAAGTAAAAATAAAATATTCAGTATCAGGGCACCGGGCAAGGAAAGCGCGATGAAGGCGGCCGGCCAGAATGTTTCCGGAGAGATGTACAAACAAAAGATTGCCAACAAAAGCCAAAAAAGAACCAGGCTATATAACCCCAGGAAAAATTTATTGCGCACGTTTAGGTAAGCTATAAAACAAACTTACAAATTAAGTTTTGTCTGTACTAACGTGGGTTAAAAGAAAAATTGCAGCTTGGTTCGGCAGTAGGTTTTAAAAAAAGAAAAGAATTTTTAATTTATGCATATTTTTTGTTTCATTAATCAGGTCTCGTTGGATATGACATAATTTTTTTATAAATTTGTGCCGTAAACAATAAAGATGGGGGGACTACAGTCCCCTATTTTGTTTCGTTATTATTCAGCTAATGATTTTCACCAAAGAAAATATAGAAAAATTTGCTCTTGAAAGCTTACCCGATAAAGATTTATTTATCCTGGGAATTAATGTGTCTGATTCTGCGGTTAAACAAAAGGTTACAATTATTGCCGATGGCGATAATGGCATCAGCATTGATCAATGTGCCACCATTAGCCGCCGGGTTGGCCGCCGGATAGAAGAGGCTTATGGTGAGGAAATTGCCTATACGTTAGAAGTAACTTCTCCGGGTGCCGACCAGCCTTTGCTGTACCCGCGGCAGTATAAACGGCATGTGGGCCGCAAGCTTAAATTAACCTTGCAGGATGGCTCGGAAAAAACCGGTACGCTGGAAGCAGTTTCGGATACCGGCATTAATTTATTAGAAGAAATAAAAGATAAAAAGAAAATAACGACCACGCCGGTGCAGCTTAACTTTACCGATATAGCCAAGTCGAATATTGTAATATCATTTAAATAAAATAAAATGGATAGTTCTATTCTGATCGAATCGTTCGCGGAGTTTGCCAAGTTCAAGAATATTGACCGGCCGACAATGATGCGTATTCTGGAAGATGTATTTCGGACGATGATTCGCAAAAAGTGGGGCACTGACGAAAATTTTGATATTATTCTGAACGTAGAAAAAGGTGACCTGGAAATCTGGCGGAACCGCGAAATTGTAGACGATAACTCCGAAGATATCTGGGATCATGATAAAATAAGCTTATCGGAAGCCCAGAAAATAGAACCTGATTTTGAAATAGGCGAAGAAGTAGCCGAAGAAATAAAATTAGAGGATTTTGGTCGCCGGGCCGTTTTAACTGCTCGCCAGACCTTAATTCAGCGGGTAAAAGACCTCGAAAAGGATTTAATGTACCAGAAATACAAAGACCTGGTAGGAGAAATTATTTCGGGCGAAGTTTACCAGATCTGGAACCGGGAAGTGATGCTGGTAGATCCGGATGATAATGAATTAATTTTGCCAAAATCGGAGCAGATCCCAAAGGATCGCTACCGCAAAGGCGATGTGGTAAGAGCCGTCGTACACCGCGTTGAAATTGTAAACGGTACGCCGCGTATTATCCTATCCCGTACCTCGCCGGTATTTTTAGAGCGTTTGTTCGAAAACGAGGTGCCGGAAATTTACGATGGCCTGATCATCATCAAAAATATTGTGCGGGAACCCGGCGAGCGCGCCAAGGTGGCGGTAGAATCTTACGACGATCGCATTGACCCGGTAGGTGCCTGCGTGGGGATGAAAGGTTCCCGGATTCACAGCATTGTACGGGAACTCGAAAATGAAAATATTGATGTAATTAATTACACCGATAATTTGGAACTCTACATTCAGCGTGCTCTGAGTCCTGCTAAAATCAGCAGCATGAAGATTAACGAAGAAGAGGGTCGGGTTTCGGTATTCTTAAAGCCCGATCAGGTATCTTTGGCCATTGGTAAAGGTGGACAGAATATTAAACTGGCCAGCCGCCTGGTTGGTTTGGAAATAGATGTATTCCGGGAGCAGGAAGAGTACGAGGAAGATATTTCTATTGACGAATTCAGCGATGAAATTGAAGACTGGGTACTGGACGAACTAAAACGCATAGGCTTAGATACCGCTAAAAGCGTGTTGGCCGTAACCCGCGAAGATCTGGTTCGCCGCACCGAGTTAGAAGAAGAAACCGTTGACGAAGTACTTTCTATTATCCGCCAGGAATTTGAATCGGATAATGGGTAATTTAATTAAGAATCTGTAATTAACCCGGTAGATTCTTTGTTAAAATATTAAAATAAATTAATAACCATATAATTGCTACTGTTTAACCCATTAGTAATTATAAATAACATAATAAAGAAAACAGCATATTTTGAGCATGTCAGAAGAAAAAACGATGAGGCTTAAACAGGTAGCAACAACCCTGAACATTAGTACGTCCACGGTTGTGGACTTCCTATCAGGTAAGGGTTTTGATATCGAAAATAAACCTACTTCAAAAATTACATCGGAGCAGTTCAGTATGCTGATGAAAGCATTTGAATCTTCGGTGCAAGCCAAGATTGAAGCCGCTGAACTTAATATTGGTAAAAAACATCCTGCTCCGGAACCCGAACCAATCAGACACCGGGAACCTGAGATACATAAACCGGAGCCAGTGGCTCCGGCTCCTAAACCTGAGCCGGTAGCGGCTCAACAGCCAGTTAGTGCCGTTAAAGAAGAGAATGCTGGTACTGGTACCAGACTGCCCGGCTTTAAAGTAGTAGGAAAAATTGAACTAGATGCGAAAGGCAGACCTATTCCTAAACCGGCTGCTCCAGTAACGGCACCTGCGCCAGCCGCAGTTGCGGAACCTCCGGTAGCTAACCAGGCTCCGGCACCAGTTGCGGATACACCGGTTGTTGCACAGGCACCTGCTCCGGTAGAACCGGCACCAGCACCGGTACCGGCCGTACAAGAAACTACTGCCCCGGTAATACCAGTTCCGGCGCCCGAGCCAGTAGCAGAAAAAGCCCCGGAAGCCCCAGTAGCTACTCAGGTTGAAACCATTCAGTCAGTGCCGGCACCGGCTCCAGCTCCGGAACCAGTAGCTGCAGCTCCGGAAGTAAAAGAAATGCCAGCGCCCCTGCCACAGGCAGAAGCACCGGCTCCAGCACCTGTGCCAGCACCGGAGCCAAGCCCGGCGCCACAGGAAGTAACCGAAGACGAAGAAGTGGAAACCATTGTTGCCCAGGCCGATAAATTGAAAGGTTTAACCGTTTTGGGTAAAATAGAATTACCTACAGCAGGTGGTCCTAAAACGGCCGGCGGCGGTAAAAAAGGATTTAAAAACGATGGCGGCGGCGACCGGAACCGGGGTAATAACCCGCAGCAACCAAACCGCGACGCCAATGTTAACCGGGATAATGCCAACCGCGACAGTGCGAATAAGAAAAAACGGAAGCGTATAATTGTACAGAATGCCGCGCCGGATACCAACGATCGGCCGGTGGTTGTACGCGGTGACCGGAAAGATTTTTCTCAACCGGCTCCCGGCAATCGTCCTAACTTTAATAAAGGTGGGGGTGGTAACCGGCCAAATATATCGGCAGGTGCCCCTAAACAGGATGTAACTGATAAACAAATTCAGGAACAGATCAAAGCCACTTTGGCCCGCCTCAGCGGTGGTAAAGGTAATCAGGCTAACCGTGCGAAGTACCGGCGCGAAAAACGCTCGGCTATTGCCGATGCCGATGAGCAACGCCGCGCACAGGAGCAATCAGAGTCTAAAACGTTGAAGTTAACCGAATTTATTTCGGCGAACGATTTAGCATCCCTGATGAATGTTTCGGTAAATGATGTAATTAAAGTGTGCTTGGGTTTAGGAATGTTCGTTTCTATTAACCAGCGTCTCGATGCCGAAGCCATAACCATTATTGCCGACGAATTTGGCTATGATGTAGAATTCCTATCGGCCGAAGACGAAGACATTGAAATAGAAGAAGAAGACAGCGAAGAGGATTTGGTAGAACGCGCCCCTATTGTAACCATCATGGGCCACGTTGACCACGGTAAAACATCTTTGCTCGACTTTATCCGGAACTCGAAAGTAACGGCCGGTGAAGCCGGGGGTATTACCCAGCACATTGGCGCGTATGATGTATTAACCGATACCGGCAAGCGCATTACTTTCCTGGATACACCAGGTCACGAGGCTTTTACGGCCATGCGGGCCCGTGGTGCCAAAATTACCGACGTAGTTATTATTGTGGTAGCGGCCGACGACGACGTAATGCCCCAAACCAAGGAAGCATTGAATCACGCGCAAGCTGCCAGCGTACCTATTGTAATTGCCATTAACAAAGTTGATAAGCCTTCCGCAAATCCGGACCGCATTAGAGAGCAGTTAGCGGCTATTAACATTCTGGTGGAAGAATGGGGTGGTAAATACCAGTGTCAGGAAATATCGGCCAAAACCGGTCAGGGTATTCCGGATCTTTTAGAAAAAGTATTACTGGAATCAGAATTACTTGAATTAAAAGCCAACCCGGATCGCCGCGCAACTGGTAGTGTTATTGAAGCCTCTCTGGACAAGGGCCGGGGCTACGTGGCTACCATTATGGTACAAACCGGCACTTTACACGTAGGCGATGTGATGCTGGCCGGTTCGCATTATGGCCGGGTTAAAGCCATGACCGACCACCGGGGCAAGAAAATGAAAACGGCTGGTCCGTCTACACCGGTACAGGTGTTAGGTTTAGATGGCGCGCCGCAGGCTGGTGATAAATTTGTAGTATACGAAACCGAGCGCGAAGCCCGGGAAATTGCCTCCAGCCGTTCGCAGTTACAACGCGAGCAAAGCATGCGTACCAAGAAACATATTACCCTCGACGAAATTGGCCGCCGTTTGGCTATCGGTTCGTTTAAGGAACTGAATGTGATTGTAAAAGGTGACGTGGATGGTTCGGTAGAAGCACTTTCCGACTCCTTACTCAAACTTTCGACGAACGAAGTGCAGGTAAATATTCTTTCCAAAGGCGTAGGTCAGATTTCGGAATCTGATGTATTGCTGGCCTCGGCCTCGGATGCGATTATAATTGGTTTCCAGGTACGGCCTTCGGCCAACGCCCGCCGGCTTGCCGAGCAGGAGCAGATAGATATCCGCCTGTACTCCATTATTTATAACGCCATTAACGAGGTGAAAGACGCCATGGAAGGTATGCTGGCACCAACTTTACAGGAAGTAATAATTGCCAACGTAGAAGTGCGGGAAGTATTCCGGATAACCAAAGTTGGTACCATTGCCGGCTGTATGGTTACCGACGGAACCATTAACCGTAACTCTAGAATCCGGGTAGTACGCGATGGTATTGTGGTTCATTCCGGTGATATTCTGGCTTTAAAACGCTTTAAAGACGATGTATCGGAAGTGAGAACCGGCTACGAGTGCGGTATCAGCATCAAAAACTTTAACGATTTGGAAATAGGCGACATTATTGAAGCCTACGAAGAAAAAGAAGTGAAGCGGACTTTATAAGCTGCTGTACTTTAAATAAAAACAAAAGGCTGTTAATATTAACAGCCTTTTGTTTTTTAGAGCATGGTGGCCAAAAAACAATATTTACTGAAAGCTAACTTTACCGCTTCAAGTGGCTCACAGGATTATTGATTAGGGCTAAAGCCAATTTACCTAGCCATCATATAACCTAAGCTCCCGGTTATACCTATCTACCATTACCACCACTTAGATAATACAAGAGATAAGCAGGTTTTGCTTATTAGTAAACCTATTTCCGTATATTTGCCTCCTAAATTAAACAGCTAGTAGTCTGAATCTTGATGACAACATTTAATAACCTGAAACTTGACCTGGATGGCGGTATATTAACCATTACAATTAGCCGGGTCTCTAAATTGAATGCCCTGAATACCGAAACGGTAGAAGAAATTGGGGCAGCGATGCAGGAAGCGTTTGATAATGAAGATGTGCGGGGAATAATTTTTACGGGTGAGGGTGATAAGGCTTTTGTGGCCGGCGCAGATATAGCTGAAATAACAAACCTGAACGAAGTAGTGGGAAGACGCTTTTCGGAACGTGGGCAGGATATTTTTAGCATGATCGAAGAATCGCCGAAACCGGTAATAGCTGCGGTAAACGGCTTTGCCTTGGGCGGCGGTTGCGAACTGGCCATGTCCTGTCATATCCGGATTGCCAGCGAAAATGCCCAGTTTGGCCAGCCCGAAGTAAAGTTAGGCTTAATACCCGGCTACGGCGGTACCCAGCGCTTAACCCAGTTAGTAGGTAAAGGCAAAGCCATGGAACTCATGATGACCGGCGACATGATTTCGGCCCAGGAAGCATTGCGTTTACGACTGGTAAACCATGTTACCACCTTCGCCGACCTCATGATTAAAACCCGCGAAATAATGGGCAAAATTATATCCAAAGCACCGTTGGCAGTAGGCTTAATTGTAGACTGCGTAAACGCCTGGTACGACAAAGAAGAGCACGGTTACCAAACCGAAGCCAATTCATTTAGCCGTTGCTGCGGTTCCGAAGACTTTCTGGAAGGCACCCACGCTTTCCTCGAAAAAAGAAAACCAAATTTCCAGGGTTACTAATCCGAATAATTGTTTTTACGCCCAATCTCATTTCTGTTCCTGAATATTTTAGCTTCTGCGCATGAGTAGTGTTGCCAAAAAACTGGTAGGGCAAACTGCGGCCTATGGTATCAGCAGCATTGTCGGGCGCTTATTAAACTTCCTGTTATTTTTTGCCATCCATTCAAAGGTTTTCGGCCCCGAAAAATATGGCATTATTGGCAGTTTGTATGCTTACGTCGGCTTTTTTAATGTGCTGTATACCATGGGTTTGGAAACTGCTTTTTTCCGGTTTGCTAACCGGGCGGAGGTTAATTTTCAGGCGCTTTACAATAAGGTATTAAGTTTTATTATTTTCACCAGCCTGGCTTTTACCGCTTGTATTTTAATATTTATAAACCCTATTGCTGAGGTTATTGATTTTCCGGACCAGCAGTTATACATCAGTTGGCTGGCCATTATTCTGGCCGTAGATGCCATTACAGCTATCCCATTTGCGCGCCTTCGGCTGGAAAATAAAGCCATTAAATTTGCTAGCCTGAAAATGGCTAATATTTTTATAACCATCGGCGCCAATATTTTCTTTTTCTGGTTTTGTCATGGTATCTATTTCGGCGAATTTTTACCGGATTTAAAACCGCTGGTATCCAAAATCTATGTACCCGAATGGGGCGTAGGCTATATTTTCCTGATTAACCTGGTTGCCAACTTATTATTAATTCCAATGCTTTGGCGGGAGTTTCGGGGCTTCCGTTTTAAGCTGGATTTAACTTTCATGAAGCCGCTGCTCCGGTACGGTTACCCGCTCATGATTATGGGCTTTGCCGGCATGGTAAACGAACTGATCGATCGGATTTTATTATTAGAGTTTCTGCCGGAAAACTTTTACCCGAATTTAAGTACCAAAGGGGCAGTAGGGGTTTACAATGGCTGCTACAAATTAGCTATGTTCATGACGCTGGCCGTTCAGGCTTTCCGGTATGCTGGCGAACCCTTTTTCTTCTCCCAAGCCAAAGAAAAAAATTCACCGGCCACTTTTGCTTTGGTTATGAAATGGTTTGTTCTGATTTGTACCTTTATTTTCCTGTTTGTCAGCATAAATCTCGAAGATTTTAAACTACTTATCCGCGACCCGGAATATTATCAGGGGTTGGGCATTGTGCCTATTTTACTGTTAGCCAATTTATTTTTAGGTGTTTATTACAACTTATCCATCTGGTTCAAGCTAACCGATAAAACCCAGATAGGCACGTACATAAGTTTTGGCGGCGCGGCCATCACTATTATTTTAAATATTTTATTAATACCCGTTCTGGGCTATATGGGCAGCGCCTGGGCTACATTAGCCTGTTACTTTAGTATGGCAGTTGCCTGTTATATATTAGGGCAGAAATACTATCCAATCCCTTACCCGGTTGGCGCTATAACCGGCTACCTGGTGGTAGCGGTTCTGCTGGTTTTGGCTGCGCTCTATATTCCAATTGCCAATTCTGTCTGGCGTCACCTGTTTCATCTGGTCTTGTGCGCCGCCTTTTTATTACTCGTTCTGGTTGTCGAAAAACCTAAGTTTAGCCTGAAAAGGTAATTTATCAGTTGCTCCTGAATTCCTTCTTTTAAAATTAAAAAGGATTATTGTAGCGTTACTTGCAACTAGAGTATTATATTTCCAGTAATAAATTTTCAGTACATGAAGGTAAATATAATTAATCAGTCTAAACACGCCCTGCCCTCCTACCAGACCCCAAGTTCAGCGGGCATGGATTTACGGGCAAACCTGGATAGTAGCATCGTTCTGAAACCTTTACAGCGGGCGCTGGTGCCGACTGGTTTATACCTGGAACTGCCAAACGGTTACGAAGCGCAAATCAGACCAAGAAGCGGACTGGCTTATAAACACGGAATTTCTATCGTAAACAGCCCCGGCACCATCGATGCCGACTACCGGGGCGAAATAAAAGTGCTGCTGGTAAATTTATCGGACCAGGATTTTGTCGTAGAAGATGGCGAGCGGATTGCCCAAATGGTGGTAGCCCGCCACGAAACCGTAGAATGGCAGGAATCTTTATCGCTTACAGAAACCGAAAGGGGTGCCGGCGGCTATGGCAGTACGGGCGTAAAGTAATGTGCTAATTATTTAATTTGCTGATATGCTAATTTGCTGATGTAAAAATGTATGGATGTAGAGATGTACTGATTTGCTGGTACGCTAATTGGAGAAGGAGGATCAATTTTTTGCGATAGCTATTACCTTATTCAAAACAGTACTACTATTTATAACACTCTTTTGCCAAAAATCGAACATCTAAAAACGAACATCAAATATCTAACTACTAATTTCGAACATCACATATCTAACTTATAACAAACAAGAATAAACTATGAAAATAATAGTTCCGATGGCTGGTATGGGCAAACGGATGCGTCCCCACACCCTTACTGTTCCGAAACCGCTGGTACCCATTGCCGGTAAGCCCATTGTACAGCGCCTGGTAGAAGATATTGCCAAAGTTTGCGCCGAACCCATAGAAGAAGTAGCTTTTATCATTGGCGATTTCGGCAAAGAGGTAGAAAACCGCTTGTTAAAAATTGCCGAATCGGTAGGTGCCCGGGGCACTATTTCTTACCAGGATAAACCACTGGGTACGGCCCATGCTATTTTATGCGCCAAAGAATCGCTGGAAGGTAATGTGGTAGTAGCTTTTGCCGATACCTTATTTAAAGCCGATTTTACCCTGGACACCTCGGCCGATGGCACCATTTGGGTACAGCAGGTAGAAGATCCGCGGCCTTTTGGGGTAGTAAAACTAAACGACAGCGGCGAAATTACCGACTTTGTTGAGAAACCGGAGCATTTCGTATCGGACCTGGCGATTATCGGAATTTATTATTTTAAAGACGGTGCTTACCTGCGCGAAGAACTCCAATATTTATTAGACAATAATATTCTGGATAAAGGAGAATTCCAGTTGACCAATGCACTGGAAAACATGAAGAATAAAGGTACGCGCTTTATTCCGGGCAAAATATCGGAATGGCTGGACTGCGGCAACAAAGATGCGACTGTTTATACCAACCAACGTTACCTCTCCTATCTGCAGGATTCCGACGGTTTAATATCCCAAACAGCCAGAATAAATAATTCTGTCGTTATTCCGCCGGTTTTTATCGGCGAAAATGCTATATTAGACAATGCAGTAGTTGGCCCGTACGTTTCTGTAGGTAACGGCACGCAAATATCCGATTCGGTTATCAGCAATTCTATTGTGCAGGAAAATACGGTTATAAAATTTGCCAACATAACAAACTCAATGTTGGGCAGCTTTGTTAACTACAAAGGAACCCAGGCCGATTTGAGTTTGGGTGATTATAATGCGCTTAAAGAATAAAATTTATATAAATGATTTCCATTAAATCCTTTATCTGGCCTTGTATCTGCCTGTCGCTACTGGTAACCGGGCCACTTTATGGCCAGAAACGAGGTAAAAAAGATAAAAAACAGCGGCAAGAGCAGACCACCACTGCTCTTGCCCCTAAAAAAGAAGACCCCAGAGATCAGGAAGCCAGTGAATCCTTTTTTATTGACGGGTTAAAATTTATGATGCTCGAGGACTATCCCAAAGCCCTGGAGCGTTTTCAGAAAGCTTATACCATTAACCCGGTAAATGCCGCCCTGAATTATAAGTTAGCCGAAACCATTATGCTGATGGGGCGGCCGAACGATGCGGTTTCTTTTGCACAGGCTGCGGTTAATTTAGATGCCGCCAACCCTTACTATTACTTACTCCTGGCGCAGCTTTACAATAACCAGCAACGCTACGATGAGGCCATTAAAACCCTAACCAAACTCACCAAAGATATTCCGAATACAAACCAGTATTTGTTTAACCTGGCCGATATGTATTTGGCGCAAAAACGCTACGACGATGCGCTGAAAACCTACGACCAGATAGAAAAACAATATGGTTTTTTAGAAGAAATAGCCTTTAAAAAACAACAAATATACCTGCGCCAGAACAACCTGGACAAAGCTTTAGCCGAAGGCCAGAATTTAATTGCCAGTGATCCGTCGGATGCCCGTTATACGCTGGTACAAGCCGAAATGCTGGCGAACAACAAAAAGCCCGATGAAGCTATTACGCTGATTAACCAAGTATTGCAGAAAGAACCGGCTAATCCGCAGGCCCGCCTGATGTTAGCCGATTTATACCGACAGAAAGGTAATTTAGGCGAATCGGAAAAGAATTTGAAGCTGGCCTTTGGTTCTCCTGCCATGGATGTGGATACCAAAGTTAAAATTTTAGTTGAATATATCCGGCAATTGCCGGTGCCGCCGGCGCCCGCCAATCCCGAACTGGAAAGTATGGCTCTAGAACTGGCCGGCATGACGGTAAAAGCGCACCCGCAGGAAGCCAAAGCTTATGCGGTAGCCGGCGATGTGCAGGCCATTACCCGCAAAAAAAAGGAGGCGCAGGCCAGTTACCTCAAAGCCATCCGGCTAGATAATTCTCACTTTAAAATCTGGCAGCAAATAATATTCATTGATGCGGAGTTGATGCAAACCGACTCCATGATTGTGCATTCTGAACAAGCCTTAGAGCTATTCCCCAACCAGGCCATGCTTTGGTTTTATAATGGTACCGGCCATTTGCTCCAGAAAAATCCGGCTAAAGGTATAAAGTCTCTGGAGTATGGCAAAAAACTAGCCGTAGACAACGCCGAGTTGCAAACACAATTTAATATTCAGCTGGGCGATGCTTACCAGGCCCTGAAAGACTATCCGAAATCGGATGCGGCTTACGAGAGCGTGCTGGCCATAGACCCCAATAATGCTCATGTTTTAAATAATTATAGTTATTATCTGTCCTTGCGGAATGCCAACCTGAATAAAGCCAAAAGTATGTCGGAGAAGCTTATAAAAGCCCACCCGAAAGAAGCCACATATTTAGATACGCACGGCTGGGTACTTTATAAGTTAAAAGATTATGCCGGCGCCCGCAAATATTTAGAAGAAGCCATTGCCCTTAAAAAGGATGCTGATTTATTAGAGCATTACGGCGATGTGCTGTACCAACTCGGGGAAAAAGAGCAGGCCGTGCAACAATGGGTAAAAGCAAAGAGCTTAGGTAAAGGGTCGGAGCTGATTGATAAAAAAATAAAGGATAAAAAATTATATGAATAGCCGCCATTTGGTTTTTGGGGCATTAAGTTTCCTGTTAGCTTTCTCTTCCTGTAAAAAAAATATTACGCCAGTTAGTTCCGCTCCTCCTCCTCCGGGTGAAACGGCTGCTCCTGCGAATCTGGATTTTAAATATTTTAATGCCCGGGGTAGAATGCAGCTGGACGATGAAGGCGATAAAATAAGCACCAATATTAATATCCGGATGCGCAAAGACAGCATTATCTGGATTTCGGTGGTACCCGCATTAGGTATCGAAGCCGCGCGTATCCGTTTAACCCAGGATTCGGTACACCTGCTCAACCGGCTTAAAAAAGAATATTTTGCCGGCGATTACTCTTACATCAAGCAAAAATATAAAGTAGACGTAACGTACGATTTGCTGCAGGCTATTTTACTGGGAAATTATTTACCGGCGGCCGAAGGCAAAGTAAAAATTATTGATGAAAAACCGCTGCAGCACTCGCGGCAGGAACAAGCAAACCTGTTAATCGATCAGTTTTTGGATGCGGAACTAAATAAGCTGAAGAAAATAACCATCAAAGATCAGGAATCTCAGAATTCGATTTCGGTAGATTATTCGCAGTTCGCAGCCGTCGAAAACCGGACTTTTGCCAAAGCCGCGCTTATTGTGGTGCAGCAGGGTCAGACCGAGAAAGATAAAACCAAGGGTGCTATTGCCGCCATTGATTATCATAGAATAAGCCTCGACGAGGGTGCTTTGGCTTTTCCATTTTCGGTGCCCCAAGGCTACCGGCGACAGTAATTTTTAATTTATTCCCCCATTAAGTTTTTGTTAGGCATTAGATTTATAATATTTGTAAGTCTAATGGGGTTATCAGGATATTGATGCATAGGTTTTTCAGATTTTTACCTTTCTTATTTCTTATCATTTCCAGTCTGGCTGCGAGCGCCCAGCAAAGCAGCAAAAGCAAACCAAAGCCTAAAACCCACACCAAATCCAAAGCCCAGTTAGAGCGCGAACGGGTAGAGAACCTGAAGCGGATTCAGGAAGCCAATCGCATTTTGCAGGAAACCAAGCAGAAGAAAGAAGCTTCTATTGGTCAGCTCAACGCCATTAAGGAAAAAATAACAGTTTCCAGGGGACTTATCACTAATATTTCGTCGGAACTAAAATACATTAACCGGGATATGCGGCAAACAGAAACAACTGTAACATCGCTGAAAATGGACCTGGACAAAATGAAAGCGGAATACGCCGCTATGATCTACGGCGCGGCCAAAACAGCCAACAGCTATAATAAAATGATGTTTTTATTTGCGGCCGAATCTTTTAACCAGTTTGTCCGCCGTTTAACTTACCTGCACCAATATTCAGAAGCCCGCAAAAACCAGGTGCGCCAGATAAATGCCATTCAGGAATCGTTGCAGCAAAAAATAAATGTGTTATCGGGCGCTAAGCGTCAAAAGCAAAGTTTACTCCATACGCAACTGCAGGAGTCGAAAAACCTGGATAATTTAAAAAATCAGCAAAATACCGTTATTACCCAACTGAGCCAGCAAGAGCAGGAATTACGCAAAGAAGTAGAAAGGCGCCAGTTGGCGGTGCGGCAATTAAATAACCGGATTAATGCCATGGTAAGGGCGGAGATTGCCCGCTCGGCAGAACTGGCCCGGAAGCGGGCCGCTGCTGCCGGTACCGCCGAAACCCGTACTTCGGCTAATCGGGTAACCTTAACGCCTGAAACGGCGCTCCTCTCCTCTTCTTTCGGAGGCAACAAAGGTCGGTTTCCGTGGCCGGTTGAGCGGGGCTTTATTTCCCAGCGTTTTGGCGTGCACCCGCACCCGGTTCTCCGCAACGTAAGCATTCAAAACAATGGCATTGAGATCCAAACGAACGACGGCGAGAGTGCCCGCTCCATTTTTGCCGGTAAAGTAACCAAGGTCATCAATATTTCGGGGATGAATAATATTGTCATGATCCAGCATGGCGAGTATTTTACGGTTTACGGAAAATTAAAATCGGTAAGCGTAACGGAAGGCCAAAACGTAGAAGCACGGCAAAATATCGGCAGCATTTACACCAACAGTGAAGGCACCACCGAACTGCACTTCGAAATCTGGCGCAACGTAAATAAAATGAACCCCCAAAGCTGGTTAATGGCGAAATAAATTGGTAATATTTTTAATCCGTTGATTTGAACCTATAACAACCACCCCGGTCCTTTAATTACCTTTAATCCGCTTGTTCCTAAATAAAAGATAGCCGACCTTTATTCTAAACCGGAATGCTTTTTTGCTTACTTTTAGAAAAGAAGAGGTGTACTTATTTTAAAAATACGGGAAAGCAACTATTTTAATTATTAGAATAATATTTTTTCTCCTTTTTAAACTTTAAACACTTTCTTTACCTTATATTAAAAAATAAACTATTTTTGTATTACTCAACTTTAACCTTATTGATTATGGAACTGAATAATGTTCTTGCTTTTATTGGTGGTTTAGGTACCTCCGAAGTTTTAGTTATCCTGGTAGTAATATTGTTACTGTTTGGCGCGAAACGCATTCCTGAATTAGCCAAAGGCCTGGGCAAAGGTATCCGGGAGTTTAAAGACGCTACCAAAGAAATTAAAAGCGATATCGAGAAAGCTGCGAACGACGAAACACCTAACCGGTAATCCGTTTTGATGCTGACCTCAAGCGTGCTTGCCTTCCTAGGTATGGGCGAAGCGCTTTTAATTATTGCGGTTTTACTATTATTCTTTGGAGCCAGCCGCATCCCGGTTATTTCGCGCAATTTAGGCCGCGGCATACGGGAGTTTAAAGACGCTACCAAAGAAAAAAAAGAAGATATCAACAAGCCAAATACCAACTCTAAATAAGTTTTGAAGGGATATAATAGTCTGGAAGAAGTACGTCAGGATATAACCACAGGTGCCGTTACCTGCCGCGACTTAGTAAATTATTATCTGCAAAATATTGAGAGAAAAAAACATCTGAATGCTTACCTGGAAGTGTTTGCGGAAGAAGCCCTGAACCAGGCCGATGAAGTAGACCAGAAGATAGCCGCCGGAACCGCCGGTCGTTTAGCCGGTATGGTTATCGGCATAAAAGATGTACTGGCTTACAAAGACCACAGCCTGCAATCGTCCAGCCGAATTCTGGAGGGCTTTAAATCGCTCTACACCGCTACCGCAGTGCAGCGTCTGCTCGACGAGGATGTAATAATTATCGGGCGGCAGAATTGCGACGAGTTTGCCATGGGCGCCTCGAATGAAACTTCTGCCTACGGCCCGGCCCTGAACGAAATTGATAACAGCCGGGTGCCCGGTGGCTCTTCGGGTGGTTCGGCGGTAGCCGTACAAGCCGATTTGTGTCTGGCTTCTATTGGCTCCGATACCGGCGGCTCGGTTCGGCAGCCGGCCGCTTTCTGCGATATTATCGGTTTTAAACCTACCTATTCGCGTATTTCGCGCTATGGTTTAGTTGCCTATGCCTCTTCTTTCGATCAGATAGGCACCCTCACCCGCAGCATCGAAGATGCCGCCTTATTACTCGAAATAATGGCTGGCGCCGACGAATTTGACAGCACGGCCAGTCACCGTCCGGTTGTTCCTTATTCGGAGCAGTTACAAACCGACAAGAAATTCCGCATTGGTTATATCCGCGACACTTTAGAAAGTGAAGGATTGGATCCGGAAATCCGGGAAACCATGCTGGGCGTTATTGACCGCCTCAAAGCCGAAGATCATACCGTAGAGGCAGTGGACTTCCCTTACCTCGATTTTATTGTACCGTCTTATTACATTCTTACTACGGCCGAGGCCAGCTCTAACCTGTCGCGTTACGACGGCGTTAAGTACGGCTACCGTAGCCCGGATGCCACCGACCTGGTTTCGATGTATAAAAAAACCAGGACGCAAGGTTTCGGCCACGAAGTAAAGAAGCGCATTATGCTAGGCACCTTTGTTTTAAGTGCCGATTATTACGATGCCTATTACACCAAAGCCCAACGGGTACGCCGCTTAATTAAAGAAAAAACCGAAGAACTACTGCGGAATTACGATTTTCTGATTATGCCCACTACGCCCACTACGGCTTTTCCGTTAGGTGGCAACGATGCCGAACCATTAGCTATTTATCTGGCCGATATTTTTACGGTACAAGCCTCTTTGGCCGGTGTCCCGGCCATCTCGGTGCCGGTTGGTTACGATGCCAAAGGCTTGCCCATTGGCTTGCAGGTACTCACGCGCCCGTTTGAGGAGGCGCAGCTATTTGCATTTTCGAAGGTTGTTAACGAGAAAATAATATTGGCCTAGGATATGAAGCATGCTTTAAGATCAGTTTTCCGTTTATTTATTTTTACCACCAGTTTCTTTATCACCCAAAGCGTAGTAGCTGGTCCGAAACAAATAAATCCGAAGCTCATCTTAACCGACTCCATCCGGATATTTGCCGTCGATACCACCAATTTTCTTACTTTGCCCCTGGTAGTACGTCAGGATTCGGTGCCCATGGAACCGGATGAAATTATTCAGGACCGTTTGTCTTGTTTGCAGCGCGAAATTCCGTTGCATTTTAATGCGTATGTCCGCGCCCACATCGATTATTTTACCATTCGCAACCGGAAATATTCTAAACGGGTACTCGCCCGCCAGAACGTTTATTTTCCGTTGTTCGAAAAATACCTGGCCCAATACAACCTGCCAGACGAGTTTAAATATTTAGCCGTAGTGGAATCGGCTTTGCTGCCGCGCGCGGTATCGTCGGCCAAAGCTGTTGGCTTGTGGCAGTTCATGACGCCTACCGCCGGAGACTTCCGGTTGAAGCAAAACGAGTACGTGGATGAACGCATGGATCCCGAAAAAGCCACTATTGCCGCCTGTAAATATATTAAACAACTTTACCGTATTTTCGGCGATTGGGAACTGGTGATGGCAGCTTATAATTGCGGACCCGGTAATATTAAAAAAGCGATAGCCCGGGCGGGTGGCGGCAAAAAAACTTTCTGGCAAATATTCCCATACCTGCCCAAAGAAACCCGGGGCTATGTACCCTCGTTTACGGCCATCACTTACATGATGAACCACTCGCGGGAGCACGAAATATTTCCCGACACCCTGCTTTTCGCAACTCAAACTGATACTATTTTAATTAACCAGTCGCTGGATTTAGAACGGTTGGCTGTACAGCTCGAACTATCAAAAGACGAACTTATTAATCTAAATCCGGAAATCCGAAAAGCTATTCTGCCCGCAACCATCCGGAATTATCCGCTGAAAGTGCCGGTGCAAAAACGCGAAATAATAGCGCTGAACCGGGCTGCTATCCTGGATTCGGCCAGAATACCGGTGTATGTGCTGCCGGAAGCCAAAACTATGATGGCTGCCGCTCTTCCGCCTAAACCCGCACCCGATTCTGCAGCTGCCGACTCGGTGCTGCTGGTAGATTATGTGGTAAAAAGAGGCGATATCATGCAGGAAATTGCCCAAAAGCACCGGGTAACGGTGGCGCAGATTAAAGCCTGGAATCAGTTAAAAAGTACGCACCTGGTGGCCGGCCAGAAAATCTCGATGCTAATACCAGCGCCCGCCGCAGAATCGGCACCCGAAACCGAACCAATAATAGCCGAAAAGAAGAAAACGCCTGTTACCTTGGCTTCAGTAGATAATGCCCACTCGCAATCCCGCAGAAATCAAATTGAACAGGAAGTAAAACTGATTCATGCGGTGCAGCAAGGCGATACCCTCTGGAATATTTCTAAGCGTTATAATAATATTCCGGTTGAAAGAATTAAAAAAGTTAATAAATTAAAGAGCGACGAAATAAAACCCGGCCAAAAACTCGTTATTATTTAATGGATGTTAATCCGTTATCTTTAATATTTATTATCCCAAAACAGAATCTCAGGCAAACCACCTGAGTTTTTTGTTTACCCCAATTTCGTGAACCCGTAAGCAACAGGAGAGAATGATTAAGATAAACAAACAGGATGCGCTGAATTACCACACGCAGGGGCAGCCCGGCAAGATAGAAGTGGTACCTACTAAAATGCTGAGTTCGCAGTATGATTTAGCCTTGGCTTATTCGCCGGGGGTGGCCGAACCCTGTAAAGAAATTGCCCAAAACCCCGAAGATGCTTATAAATATACGGCCAAAGGTAATCTGGTAGGGGTAATTTCTAACGGAACAGCCGTGTTGGGCCTGGGCAATATTGGTCCGGATGCTTCTAAACCGGTAATGGAAGGGAAAGGGGTATTATTTAAAAAATTTGCCGGCATTGATGTATTCGATATTGAAATAAATTGTACCGACCCCGATGAGTTTATCCGGATTGTAAAATCGCTGGAGCCCACCTTTGGCGGCATTAACCTGGAAGACATTAAAGCCCCGGAATGTTTTAAAATAGAAATGGCTCTCCGGGAACAAATGAATATTCCGCTGATGCACGACGACCAGCACGGCACCGCTATTATTTCCAGCGCCGCTTTATTAAATGCGCTGGAATTGGTAAACAAAGATATCAGCCAGATAAAAATGGTGGTAAACGGGGCAGGTGCAGCAGCTATTTCGTGTATTAAACTGTATTTGTCGCTGGGCCTGCAACTAGATAATTTAGTGGTCTTTGATAAAGACGGTATTATTAATGCCGCACGGAATGATCTGGATATTTATCGCTCCCAATTAATTACCCTCCGGAATATTAAGACTTTAGAAGAAGCCATGACCGGAGCCGATGCGTTTATCGGGCTCTCGGCCGGTAATGTATTGCCGCCCGAGTACGTAAAATTAATGGCCCCCGACCCCATTATTTTTGCCTTGGCCAACCCGGATCCCGAAATTACTTATGAACTGGCCATGTCGGTGCGCGAAGATTTAATTATGGCTACCGGCCGTTCCGATCATCCGAACCAGGTTAACAACGTGCTGGGCTTCCCTTATATATTCCGGGGAGCGCTGGATGTGCGGGCTACCGAAATAAACGAAGCCATGAAACTGGCGGCGGTAAAAGCCCTGGCCGAACTGGCCAAAGACCCCGTACCGGAAATTGTAAACAAAGCTTACGGCGACAATACCATTGCCTTCGGCCGCGATTACCTGATTCCGAAACCGCTGGATCCGCGCCTGATTACTAGTATCAGTCCGGCAGTTGCGAAAGCTGCCATAGAATCGGGTATTGCCCGCAACCCTATTGAAAACTGGGAAAAGTACGACCAGGAATTACAGGAACGGATTGGCATCGACCAGAAACTCATGAGCCGCATTATTGCCCAGGCTAAAACCAATCCCAAAACGGTTGTATTTGCCGAAGCGGATCATTATAAAATTCTGAAGTCGGCCCAGATTGTAATTGACCAGAATATTGCCAAGCCTATTTTATTAGGTAACCGGGAACAGATTTTAGCCATATCGGAAGAACACAACCTGGATTTAGCCGAAGCCGAAATAATTGACCCGACGAAAGATCTCACCTTCCGGGATGAATTTGCCGAGATTCTGTACCAAAAACGGAAACGCAAAGGCATGACCTTGTTTGATGCCCGCCAGTTAATGCTGTCGCGGAATTATTTTGGCAGCATGCTCGTAGAAACTAACCGGGCCGATGCCCTGATCTCGGGCTTGACGAAAGATTATTCTAAAACAATATTGCCGGCCTTGCACGTAATCGGGGTAGAAGAAGGCGTAAATAAGGTGGCCGGCATGTATATTATCCAGAACCGCAAAGAACCGTACTTTCTGGCCGATACCACCGTTAATGTAGATCCGACGGCCGAAGAACTAGCTGACATAATAGGTTTAACCGCTCGGGCCGTACGTTTTTTTAACCACGAACCCCGCATGGCGGTACTCTCCTACTCTAATTTTGGTTCTAACCGCGGCCCCATACCGGCCAAAGCAGTTAAAGCCGTAGAATTGGCTAAAAAACGTTACCCTAATTTAATAATCGACGGAGAAATGCAGGCCAACACGGCCGTTAATAAGAATTTAATTCAGGAGCATTATCCGTTTAGCGAACTGGCCGATAAAGGGGCCAATACCTTAATATTTCCGGACCTGAACTCTGGTAATATTGCCTATAAATTATTACAGGAAATTGGCGGTTCCGAAACCATTGGCCCGCTGCTAATGGGAATGCGCAAGCCGGTGCATATTTTACAATTAGGCTCCTCTACCCGCGAGATCGTAAACATGGTTGCCATTGCCGTGGTGGATGCGCAAAATTACCGCCAGGAATTTTAAAATAACTAAGAAAACAAAGGCCGGCTGCTCCTGCCTGGCCTTTGTTTTCATACAATTAATTCTCATCTTAAATGTTCTGCCTCCCAAAAGGAAATAAGGGAATAATTTCCACCGGGCAGTACACCCTTTTAATCGGGTAAAGCACGTACTTCACCGGGCTATTACTATTTTGCAGATAACTTTACTTTAGAATTGTGTTTCAGAAATAAAAATTGTATTTTTACAACCCAGTTCTCTTTAATAAAGGTTTTTTATATCACTATTTTAAACTATTTATGATAGCCTACATTGATGGCAAATTAACCCACAAAGACCCGACTTTTGTAATAATTGATGTGAACGGCGTGGGATATCAGATAAAGATTTCGCTTAATACTTATTCTAAATTAACCGAGGGCGAACGCTGCAAACTACATACCTTTTTGCATATAAAAGAAGATGCCCATACCCTATATGGTTTTAGTGAACTGGCCGAAAAAACAGTTTTCCTGCATTTAATTTCTATTTCGGGAGTGGGGCCAGGAACCGGCTTAATGATTGTATCTTCGCTCACCGTTTCCGAAATCGCCCAGGCCATCACCCGGGAAGATGTACGTACCATTCAGAATGTGAAAGGCATTGGGGCTAAAACCGCTCAGCGCATTATACTGGAACTGAAAGACAAATTTAAAAAAGAAGCATTCTCCGATGGCGTTAATAATACGCCGGTTTCTCACAATACCAACCGCGAGGAAGCGTTATCAGCATTAATTACCCTTGGGTTTGCCCGTAATGTGGCCGAAAAAACCCTGGATTCCATAATTAAGCGGGATGGCAGCCATCTCAGTGTGGAAGCCCTCATCAAATTAGCTTTGAAAACATCGTAGAATAAAAAATTGGTACGCTTTAGCAAACGCAATTATAGTTTTGCCCTTTCTCTAGTTGTTCTTGTATCTTTTCTGGTTTGGGCTTCCGTTTCGGGAGCTGTAGTGGGTAAAGACCGGAAAAGCTTATACAACTGGGGCAAGCATTTACTGGCAGATACGACCGTAACCGATACGGCTTACTTAAAATCCAGGCGGCCTACCTATAAACCGAAAGATCGGCGGAGCGATCCCTTTTCGAACCGTACCGATGAGTCGCCGCTACTGCTGGGCCCACCGGCTAATATTAAGGTAGACGTAACACTGGATGATAGTTTAAAGCGGTTTAATATTCGGGAGCGGATTGGCGAAATAGATTACCGCAATCCAACCACCATGACCTTCGAGGAATACTCGCGGTACCAGCAGCAACAGTCCATTCGCAACTATTGGCGGGCAAAGTCCGAAGGCGGTATTGCCGGCGAAAGCGGCGGGCCGGCCAGCAAACGGTTAATCCCCAAAATCAG
This sequence comes from Adhaeribacter aerolatus, assembly GCF_007991635.1. Taxonomy (GTDB): domain Bacteria; phylum Bacteroidota; class Bacteroidia; order Cytophagales; family Hymenobacteraceae; genus Adhaeribacter; species Adhaeribacter aerolatus. The sequence continues at coordinate 83,354 of NZ_BJYS01000008.1, forward strand.
CGTTGTAAGCCCATTGTTCGACCGGATATTTGGAGGAAGTACCGTTGATATTCAGACCAATGGTAATGTAGGCCTTAAATTTGGCGCTCGCTTTAACCGGAACTTTAACCAATCGTTGCCCCTACGGCAACAGCGTATCGGCGATTTTGATTTCGATCAGAACCTGGCCCTGAACGTGGTGGGCAAAATTGGCGAAAAGATGAAAATAAATTTCAACTGGGACACCAAAGCCAATTTCGAGTTCGAAAATAACATGAAGCTGGATTATACCGGCTACGAAGAAGAAATTATCCGGAAGGTGGAAGCGGGGAATGTTAGTTTACCTTTAAGCAATAGCCTGATTACCGGGGGGCAAAATTTGTTCGGGATAAAAGCCCAACTGCAGTTTGGCCGCCTGGCCGTTACCACCATTGCCTCTAACGTACGCGGCCGCACCGACGAGATAAATATCCAAAATGGGTCGCAGAACCGTAATTTTGAAATACGGGCCAGCCAGTACGAACGCGATCGCCACTTTTTCCTGGCCCATTTTTTCCGAGATCGGTATAACCGCGCGCTGCAGAATTTGCCTTTAGTAAACTCGGGTATTACCATCCGCCGCCTCGAAGTTTATATTACCAATGATAACCGCGCCACCGAAAACCTGCGTAACCTGGTAGCCACCATGGATTTGGGAGAGGCTAACCCGGAGAATATTCACCGGGCCGACCGCCTGGCCAATGGCTCGGCTCCTACCCGCCCGGCAGATAACAAGTCGAACCGCTTATACAGTATTTTAACCGGTACCTCCCGCGATAACGACCGGATTGATGAGTTTCTGGACCAGGATGTTTTTGAGAAAACCATTGATTACGAACACGTGCGGGCCCGCCGCCTCGATCCGCGCGAATACACCTTCAATCCCCAGTTAGGGTATATTTCTTTAAACACGCCGTTGTTACCCGAACAGGTACTGGGTGTGGCTTACGAATATACCTTTAACGGGCAAACGTATCAGGTAGGCGAGTTGCAGGAAGATTACCAGAACGTGCGCGAAAACGAAGTAATCTTCATGAAAATGCTGCGTTCTACCAACCCGGCGCCGTTGCAGTTGCCCATCTGGGATTTGATGATGAAGAATATTTACCCGCTGAATGCCAACCAGATTACGCGGCAAAATTTTCAACTGCGCCTGATTTACAAAGACGATGAAACCGGGGTAGATATTCCCACGCTGAAAGAAGGCGAACGGATAAAAGATTTACCGCTGGTAGAAGTCTTTAATCTGGATAACGTAAACACCAACAACGACCGGCCGCGCGACGGAAACTTCGACTTTTTAGAAGGGATTACCATCGATCCGGAAAACGGTCGCATTATTTTCCCGGTAGTAGAGCCTTTTGGGTCTTACCTGAACGAGAAATTTACCGACCAGGAACAAGCGCTCCGCGAGAAATACGTGTACCAGGAACTTTACGAGCTTACCCAAACCGATGCCCAGCAGTTTACGAACAAAGATAAATTTTTCCTGAAGGGTCGCTACCAGGCCAGTTCTTCCGACGAAATAGCTTTACCGGGTATTCAGATTGCCGAAGGATCGGTAACGGTTTATTCGGGTGGTACGCGCCTGACGGAGGGCGTCGATTACCAGGTTGATTACAATATGGCCAGGGTAAAAATATTAAACCCCAGCTACATGAGTTCGGCCAGCAATTTAAAAGTAAATTTTGAACGCGCCGAACTGATTAACCCCCAACCCCGGGCTATGGTGGGAGTGCGCTTAGATTACCGGGTAAACAATGATATTAGCTTTGGCGGTACCATGCTGCACCTCGGCGAAACGCCTTATAACAACAACCGGGTGAGTTTAGGCGATGAACCCAGCAACAACACCATTTACGGCGTAGATATTAACTTACGCCGCGATTCCCGATTCCTGACCAAACTAACCGATATGTTGCCCCTGGTTCAAACCAAAGAACCTTCTACCATCACTTTCAACGCCGAATTTGCCCAGCTTTTGCCGGCCCGGGCTAAGCTGCAGGGCGAAGATGGGGTATCGTATATCGATGATTTTGAAAGTTCGGAGGCTGCTTTCGGTCTCGCCGGCTCTTACAACAGCAACAACTGGCGCCTGGCGTCTACCCCGGCTCCGTTAACCAACGGTTCTGGTCTGGCTTACGCTTTTAATCGGGCCAAACTGGCCTGGTACACCATCGATCAGGGAGTTTATTACCGCAATGGCCCGCGCCGGCCCGATAATATTACCGAAAACGTACTTAAAAACCATTATACCCGGGGCGTAAACCGCAAAGAGGTTTTCCGGAACCGCGACCTGGATGCTCTTAATAATTATGAATACACGTTCGATTTGGCTTACTTCCCTAACGAACGTGGCCAATACAATTACAACACAAATATTAGTCCCGATGGTCGTCTCCTGAACCCAAATAATCCGGCCCTGAATATTAACAACTACGGGGGTATCAGCCGCGAAATAACGTTCGATAATGATTTCGACAACGCGAATATTGAGTATCTGGAGTTTTGGTTGATGGATCCGTTTATTCAGAGTAAAAGCGGGCTGGCGAATATTACCGACGACGAAGGCAACGACAAACCCAATACGACGGGTGGTGAATTAATCTTGAACCTAGGTAATATTTCGGAAGATTTATTGAAAAATCAGAACCGTTACGAGTTTGAAAATGGCTTGCCGACCGCCCAAACTACTATTGATGTAGCTACTGGCCGTAAACCCGATACCGAGCGTACAACCTGGGGCTTTGTAAGCAAGTTACCTTTCCTGACCGATGCCTTTGATAACAATTCCGGCACCCGGCAATACCAGGATATTGGCCTGGAAGGTTTGAACGACAGCGAAGAGCGGCAATTTTTCCAGGGCATTTACCAGAACCTGCCCGACCCTTCCGGCGACAACTTTAAGCACCACCTGAATGGCGATTACGATGCCCGGAATGTTAAAATATTGGGCCGTTACAAAAATTATAACGGTATGGAGGGTAACTCCGCCGAAAACAGCATCGAATCGGCTTACCCTTACCCCGATAAAGAAGACCTGAACAAAGACAATGTGGTAAGTGATGTGGAACGTTACCACGAATACCGCATGGTACTGAAACCAGGCCGATTGGATGTTGGTGAAAATTATATTGTTGACAAGATTACGACGCCGGTTCATGGTGATGAGGTAACCTGGTACCAGTTCCGGATACCGGTACGCCAACCTACCGGCAATGTAGGCGGCATGAATGGCTTTAAGTCTATCCGGTTTATGCGCATGTACCTGACCCAGTTTCAGGAACCGGTAGTTATGCGGATGCTAGGGTTGCAGTTTGTATCGAACCAGTGGCGCCGCTATATGGGTTCTATTTCGGATAGCGGTGCACCGTGCGTAGGCGATTGCGATTTTGACGTGCAGAACTTTTCGGTTTCAACGGTAAATATTGAAGAGAACGGTGCACAGGAAGAAAGTGTAGTACCTTATGTAATTCCGCCCGGGGTAGTTCGCCTGCGCGATAATTCCTCAACGTTGCAGAACCGCCGCCAAAATGAGCAATCGCTGCAGCTTTGCGTAGAAGGCCTGAAAGATTCGTTTGGCAAGGCGGTTTACAAAAATGTAACCATGGATATGCTGATTTACAAACGGCTGAAGCTGTTTCTGCACGCTCAGAGTCCGAACAATACTACCACCGACGATGAAGTAAGAGCGTTTATCCGCATTGGTACCGACTACACCCAGAACTATTACGAATATTCTATTCCATTAAAAATTACGCCTAATACAGCTACTAACTCCTCCGACATCTGGATACCGGCTAACTTCGTGGATCTGGCTTTTCAGGATTTAATTGATACCAAAGCCGAGCGGAACCGCAACAGTGGCAGCAATATTTTTCAGCCCTGGACGAGAAATTTACCAAATAACGCTACCATTACCGTAGTGGGCAACCCCGATCTAAGCGCTATTCAGGGCATTATGCTGGGGGTTCTGAATCCGCGCAGCCCCGACAGGTCCGACGAATCGGTTTGTATCTGGGCGAATGAATTACGGGTAGCCGACTTCGACAAAACAGCCGGCTGGGCCGCTAATGCCCGCCTGAATGCCAAATTAGCCGACTTCGCCACTATTTCAGCTAGTGGCAGTTATACCACCGTAGGTTTTGGTTCGCTGCAGCAAAAAGTAGCCCAGCGCGCCCGCGAAAACACGGCTCAGTTCGACCTAAACTCCAATATTGCTGCCGATAAGTTTTTCCCTGAGAAATTAGGCGTGCGCATACCGGTTTCGGTGCAGTACGGTACTGCTATGCAGGAGCCGCGTTACGACCCCTTGGACCCTGATACGGAGCTTAAGCAGTCACTGGAAAAGTTTGATGACCCGGCCATGCGTTCAGCTTACCGGAAAGAGGTAGTAAGCCAGGTAACCACTAAAAGCATTAACCTGTTAAACGTCCGGAAAGAGAAAACCAATCCGGAAGCTAAGCCTAAGCCTTACGATCTGGAAAACTTATCATTGTCGTATGCTTATACCGAACAACTGCGCACCGATATTGTAACCGACCGGGATTTTACCAAAAGCTATACCGGCGGTGTAGCCTATACCTATAACAACACGCCCAAAAACTATACACCGCTGGCGAAGGCAAAAGTTTTTCAATCGCCTTACCTCAAGTTGTTGCAGGAGTTGAATTTTACGCCTTTACCGAGCCGGATTGCCTTCCGGGCCGATTTAGACCGGCGGTACAACGAAATATTTTTGCAGCGGCGCATTGGCTTTAACGATATGCCCAGTACAAGCGGCATTGTGCCTACTTTCCAGAAATACTTTTTCTTTAACCGGATTTATGATCTGAAGTGGGATTTGACCAAGAGCATATCATTTGACTATACCGCTACCAACCGGGCCGTAGTAGACGAACCCGACGGCCAGATTGACAAAGAGAACCCGGATTTGCGTTACAAAAACGAAGTTATCTGGAAGAACCTGCGCAACTGGGGCCGTACCACCAATTTCGACCAGTTAGCCGCCCTTACTTACCGATTGCCCCTGGATAAGTTTCCGCTAACCGACTGGATTAGCGCCGACGCCCGCTATGCAGCCGGTTACACCTGGACCTCGGGTTCTACGGCTTTAATCAGCGATACTTTACAGTTAGGCAATACCATTCAGAATAATACCGAGGTAAGCGTAACGGGTAAAATTGATTTAACCCGCCTCTACAACAAGGTTAAGTTTTTGAAAGCCATAAACGAACAAGCTCCTAAACCGGCTGGAGGCGCGGTACCACCGCCAACCCGTAACCCGAACACACAGGCTCCGCAGGATACCGTTAAAAAAGGGCCGGAGTTAAAAGCTTTGAAAACCGTACTCCGTTCCTTAATGACGGCCCGGTCGCTTAACTTTACGGCGGCCCAAAGCCAGGGCACCCTTTTACCAGGCTACCTGCCGCGCACCCGCCTGTTTGGCTTAGACGAAAGTTTTGAAGCGCCGGGTGTGCCGTTTATTTTGGGCAAGCAATACGAACTGGAAAGTTTGTTCCGGTTGGCCGAAGCCAAAGGCTGGTACACCGATAGCAGTCATTATTTAAATACGCCGCTGAGTAACTTAAAAACCCAGAACTTTAATGTCCGGACGGTGTTGGAGCCTTTCCGAAACTTTAATATTCAGTTAGATGCCAAGCAGGATCGTTCCGAAATAAACGAAGTCTTTTACCGGCTGCCGGTTGACGAAAACACCGGCGCAATCGGTATTGATCCGGTTCGCCAGAATCCGTTGAATACCGGTTCGTTCTCCTCTTCTTTTATTGCGCTGCAAACTTTGTTTGAATCGGGCCAGGATAATGCCTCCGAAGCTTTTGATAATTTTGTCCAGAACCGGGCCGTGGTGTTGGCGCGATTGCGGGCGGCTAACCAGGGCGGCGGCGAATTTGCCATCAACTCCCAGGATGTGCTCATGCCTTCTTTCTTAGCCGCTTACCAGGGCAAAAGCATTGATGATTATAAGGCGCGACCTTCGCGACCGTTTGGCGTGTTTCCGCTGCCTAACTGGCGTCTCGATTACAATGGTTTAGCCGAACTGCCGTTTGTACAGCAATATTTCAGCAGCATTACTTTATCGCACGTATACAACGCCAGCTACAATATTTCGAACTTCACCACCTCGCTGGAATACCAGAACCAGCCCGGTAAAAATGAATTACCCACCGAAGTAAATGAGCAAGGCGAGTACGTGCCATACTATGTTATCAGCCAGGTGTTAATTTCTGAAAGACTGGCGCCTTTCTTAGGGGTTAATTTCCGGACCAAAAACAATATATCGGGCCGGTTGGAATACCGCCGCGAACGCAACCTGGCCCTGAATATGACCAATGCCCAGATTACCCAGAATGGCATAAAAGATATTGTGCTGGGTATTGGCTTTACCACCAATAAATTCCGGGTGCCGTTTAAAATTAACGGCGAGTACAAAACCCTGAAAAACGATTTAAATGCGCGTCTGGATTTAACTTTCCGCGACAACGAAACCATTCAGCGAACCATTGTGGTAGAAGATGCCGTGGAAAAAACCCGGAGTGTGGTTACGAACGGAACCCTGCAGGTACAAATTAAGCCCACCATTGATTACACCCTGAACCAGCGGCTAAACCTGCAATTTTATTTTACACGGGTAATATCAGATCCAAAGGTGGCCAATGCGTTTAAAAATACCGTGTCGGAAGGCGGAATTCAGTTAAGATATAGTTTATCGGAATAAGTTTTTAAACTTTTCGCGAAAAAGGATGTAAATTTAACCCGTCAAACCACGCAAACAATTTTATTTGATTAATATGAATTTACCGAAGGATCTGAAATATACGAAAGACCACGAATGGTTGCGCATTGAAGGTGATGTTGCTTATGTTGGCATTACCGATTTTGCCCAAAGCGAACTGGGTGATATTGTTTACGTTGATATAGATACACTGGATAAAAAGGTAAACCGCGAAGAAGTATTCGGCACCGTAGAAGCCGTAAAAACCGTTTCGGATTTGTTTAGCCCTATTACCGGCACCGTGCTGGAGCTTAACCCTAAATTAGACTCTAATCCCGAGAATGTAAATTCTGATCCTTACGGCGACGGCTGGATGATTAAAATGTCGATAGATATTACAGCCGAGCTGGAAGAGTTAATGAGTGCGGATGATTACGCGCAACTGGTAGGCGCTTAGTTTTTGGCGGCCGGTAACCCTCCATGTTTTTAAGATATAATTTACCTACTTTGGTATGGGCAACAGTGATTTTATTTTTAACGCTGTTGCCCGTTGCCAATATGCCCCAGGTGCCGGAGTGGGAACTCATCTCCTTCACCACCGCTTCGCACGCGGTAGTCTTCTTTATCTTAACTTTTTTAATGCGCCGCGGGTTTTACCTGCAAAAAACTTATACGGGTTTACGCCGGCACAGCGCCTGGTACGCTGTTATTATTTCTTTTTTATTCGGAATTCTAATCGAATATTTGCAAAGTATTTTGGGCTGGGGCCGCCAAGGTGATATAATGGATGTTGTAAGCAATACCATTGGTACGCTGCTCGCTTTACCAGCTTTTAACCTGGTTTTACGTTACCGCCTACTGGGCAACCTGCTGTAAATTTTCACTGGCTGGAGTTAAGGCATCTTCCTTTTGAACGCTGAACAACTGGATTAGCGAAAAAACGTGCATGGACAAAGCTACGGGTACCAAAAAACCGGGCAGCCAGATAAAGGGCGCGGTGGAGACAAAAGTATTTGCCGGCTCGTTTAAAATACTCTAAACGGCGTTGGGGTAGATAACATGGCTACAGTTACAATATTCAGCAGCAGTACCAGGCCAAAAATATTCCAGAGCGCGCCCCATCTAAATTTTAATTCTTTCCGGAAAAGAAAATAACCAGCAAGGGGTGCGGTTAAACCTACCAGAATATCAAAGTTGCGTCCTTCAAAGGTCATTTGCACCGGACATACACCTGCTACAAAAACCATCCAAAGCCCAATTTCTACCACCACCCGAAAGCTTTGCAGGTAAACAACCCAAGCCGCCGGCACTAAGCTTAATAAGTAACGGAAAGACTTTCTGCTCGCTATCCAGGCAATAAATAGCCAGGGCGGGACAATAGCCAGTACAAACCGGGGGGGCAGCGTACTGAAATCGGAGAAAAAATGCTGGTTAGCCAGCAGGGCCAGTAAGCCTAGCCAAGCCAGCAATCCAGCGGTCGCAACCCGGAATACATTATTCTTTTTTTCTTCGTGCCAATCGGCTTTTGCTAAAGCATAACGTAAGGCATAAATTATTAAAGCCGCTACTATAATGGTTAAAAAGATAAACAGCAAAGCGGCGTTTTGGTAAATAGGGGTTTCCATAGTACATGAGGTTTTAGGTTATTTAACTGTACCAAAGATACCGGCAGCCCTAAAGAACCAGTTAACCAAAATTGCTAATTTCAGGCAAGGTGCTGTAAGCGGTAATTACCGGCACTGGTAGCTACTTTTTGCGCAAATAACCGGCTTAAAGAGCCTACGTGCTGTAAACCAACTTCTAGCGCAATATCAGTCACCTGCAAATCCGAATATTTAAGCAGCGCTTTGGCTTTCTCCAGACGGACGGCCGTTAAATATTGGTGCGGCGTTTGCCGGAAACAAGCCCGAAAAGAACGCAGGTAATGGAATTTAGACAAACAAGCTACCTGAGCCAGCTCCTCCAAGGTAATTTCTTGGTTATAATTTGCCTGCAAATAATCTAAGGAGTAACAAAGACGCTTATAAATTTCGAGCTGGGTAGCGCGTTTGGCAGCGGGTAATCTGGCAGCTTCTTTCAGCACCGAGCGATGCTCCTGCAACAAATAAATTAAAACGTAGCTTAGTAGTTCTTCCAGGAGAAGATTCTCCGAAACTCTGGTTTGTGTCTGTTGGTAAATTTGGTTCAGCAGATTATTAAAAACAGCATCTTTGGGGTACAGCCGGTTAAAGAAGCTTATCGGGCGGCTTTTCACCGCAAAAGGCTCATCCAGCAACTTATCTTCCGGCAGCACCAAACCATCGTAAACCTGTTCTAAAAAACGCTCCCCCACGTGGATGTTAAAGGTTTCGGTGGTACTTTTTTCCAGAATTTGTAAAGTATAAGCCTCCCCGGGATTGGTGATAAAATAATGGGTTTCGGGAATAACTACCCCGTACTGGGCTACGCTACACTGGCTCTGCCCTTTTATATTCATAAACAAGGACAGCGGGCCGGTAATAACCGGCCGATAACACCCCGTAGACTTTACATTCAGTACCACGTTGGGCCAGCCTTGCTCTTTTTGGAAGCGCACAGCAACCTGCTTCCGCAACCAGGTTAAATCCGGAAACTCGTGGCGAACAATAGGTAGCACTGATGTTTAAACAGCTGATGATTAAATAAATATAAGAAACTTATTTAAATCTTTCAATAGACACGCCCCCACCGAAACGCTTATAAAATATTATTCAGTTGCTCTTTTATCTTCTCCAACTCCTCTTTCATCTCAACTACCAGGTGCTGTATGGTAGCATCATTGGCTTTAGAACCAATAGTATTTATTTCGCGGCCGATTTCCTGCGAAATAAAGGCTAATTTTTTACCGGTAGGTTCAGGCAAGTAAACGGTTTCGGTAAAATAATGCAGGTGATTAATCAGACGTACTTTTTCCTCGGCGATATCCAGTTTCTCAATAAAATAAATCATCTCCTGCTCAAACCGGCTTTGGTTAAATTGTTCGGAGCTGCTAATTTCGGCCAGGTGCGTACGAATGCGTTCGCGAATATACTCCAGCCGCACCGGGTCAAATTTATCTACTTCGGCCAGTAAAATCCGGATACGGTCGACGTAGGTCATTATTTCCGAAGTCAGTGCTTTGCCTTCGTCTGCCCGGAAACTGTTCAGGTTATGAATGGCTTCGTGCAACAAATCCGCTACCGTTTCCCAGGGAACCGGCAGTTGGTTATCTTCTTCTTCGGTCCTGGGGCCTTGCTGAATCACCTCCGGCATTTGCAGCGCTAACCGGAACAAATCGGTTTTGGTAGCTCCTACCGCATCGGCGGCTCTTTCGAGTTCGGAATAGTAGTGCTGCAGCAACTCCTGGTTAATTGAACTCGCCGTTTTAATGCCCTTGGCGCCCCCTGTATAATCTACATTAAGGGTAACTTTTCCGCGGATCAGGTTCTTGCTGATAATACCACGAATTTCATGCTCCTTATCGGCCAGGAACCGGGGAAGCCTTATACTTAAATCCAGGCTTTTAGAATTAAGCGATCGGATATCAATAGTAAGACTATACTGCTCGCCATCCTGGCGGGCGGTGCCAAAACCGGTCATCGATTGTAACATACTACCTGCTAATTAAGGTTAAGTTTTGTACAAAGGTACTGGGAATACGGCTTTACTGTTCAAAAATTCTTATTACTTCTATATTTTCCTTCAAGAGAAAACCAACAATTTTTAACCTCATTCAACTTTAAAGCTGTTAAAAAGATTACAATAGACTCACCAGCGGTCATTCTCCAAATTCAAATTACAGATAATTTGGCATTTTATTCCTTTCTCTTACCCGAATGTATTATCTTTGCTGCATGAAATTTGGTGTTGTTATTTTCCCAGGGTCTAATTGCGACCAGGATGTTATTCAGGTTTTAGAGCGGGTTTCAAGCAAACCGGTAGCTCAGCTTTGGCATAAAGACCACAACCTGCAGGATTGTGATTTTATTGTATTGCCCGGTGGCTTTTCCTACGGCGATTACTTGCGATCGGGCGCTATTGCCCGTTTCTCGCCTATTATGCAGGAGGTAATTGCCCATGCTAACAAAGGCGGCTATGTAATGGGTATTTGCAATGGTTTCCAGATTTTAACGGAAGCCGGTCTGCTGCCCGGCGCTCTCTTGCGCAACACCGAACAAAAATTTATTTGCCGCAACGTGCACATCCGGCCCGAGACAACTGATTTATTGCCTACCCGCCGTTTGGATAAAAGCAAAGCTTACCAGGTGCCGATTGCCCACGGCGAGGGACGGTTCTACGCCGATGCCGCTACCCTGCAAAGAATAAAAGACCAGGATCAGGTAATGTTCCGGTATTGCAACTCGCACGGCGAAATTGCCCCCGACACCAACTGCAACGGCAGCATCGAAAGTATTGCGGGCATCAGCAACGAAGGCCGCAATGTTTTTGGCCTGATGCCGCACCCCGAGCGTGCCGCTGATTCGGATTTAGGCAATACCGATGGCCTCTTAATATTTGAATCGCTGCTGGAAGCAGTACCGGCTTAAATTATATAAGAAAGTATTCTCTAAAAGCAAAAGCGCTAACCGGATTTACCAGTCAGCGCTTTTCTTTTTTATTTCTAGTTGATTACGGTAAGCATTTTTGTAAGTTGGCAATAAAAAAAGACCACCGAAATGGGTGGTCTTTTTATTTGATTAAGGTTCAGGAATTAAAAATCGTATCCCAGCGATACATATACTTTTGGTCCTCTCCGTTCGAAGTTTTCTTCGCCCCAGGCCACATCTACTTTACCGTACATACCCAGCAAGGTAGTGCGGGCGCCTACCCCGTAGCCAAACAGGAAGGGGTTGCGGTAGTTGATTACAATTGCTTGGAAAGGGTTCGTGTTTATGGCATCGCCAGTGCGGCCACCTAATATCTGGGTATTAAAAGAGTTGCGGCGACTAAACGGGTTGCTGCCATTGTACGCGGTTCCGACATCGCTGAAGGCCGTTAGCTGCAGGTTCCGGAAAAAGCCGGAGCCCAATGTAGAATTCTGGAACAGGTATTGCACAATTGGTACGCGCAGCTCGGAGTTAAAGACCAATAGCTTATGTCCGCGGCGGGCATTGTAATCGAAGCCTCGCATAGGCGTAGCAAATTGCTGGTAAAATAAATCGGCCGGCGACTGACCATGGAATATCCGGTCGGCCGATTGCGTATCTTCATCCTCCTTGTTAAAGAGCCAGTTATCTACCCCGCCCAGCAAATAACGTTTGGGATCATTACCAAAATAATGGCCGTAACTAACCCGGTTGGCCCAGGTTATTTGCCGGTGAATTTTCTGATAATGACGCAGATCTACGTAAAGGCGGTTGAAATTTTTGTTGCTCTCGTTTAACTCTTTAAAAGTGCTTATACCAACTTTCATGCGGGTACCTTCCATCATATTTATCCCGGTGGCAATTGAATTATCATACACAAACTCACCACCCAAACTGGCAAACATATCTACACTATCGGGTTCCGATAAAAAGTTAGTAATACTGTAGCGCGAATGCAGCAATTTAGGTAAAGCCCGGATGCTGATGGTATGGGTTAACGGGTAACTAATAGAAGGTGTAAATTCCTGGCGGCTATACCGTAAAGAGTTTTGCGTAAAATTCCGGAAGATAGTCTGCTTCAGGTAAGAAAGCCGCCAATCGTAACGTTTCTTTAAATTGCTGTACTCGGCGTAAAAATTGCTGGTGCGTAAATCCGTTACAATAAAGGCCCCGCCATGAATCCGGTGGTCTTCAAACATATCCGACATTCCAACTTCGGCAATCAAACCAAAACCCATCAGGGCATCCTGGTAAACCGAAGACACCACATTATTGATACTGAAGCGTAAATCATACTTCAAGGGTCCGGCTATGGGTACCCCATCAGGGCCAGGTGCTACCGGCCGGGTAGCTATGGTTTTTTGCGGAGCTGCCGCCGGTTGCTTCGGTTCGGTATCGAACTGGTAATTTTCGGGGTTTACGGTTTTATTCTGCGGTGTTTCGCCTTGCCTGGTTATCGTTTCGGGTGTTTGAACCGTAGAGTCATTCGCAACGGGGGCGGCTGGCTCAACCTTTTTCTCGGGAGTAGCGGCAGGTCGGTTCGTCCGTAAAGTCCGGTCTTCCAGAGTCTTTTGGCGTACGGTTTTAAAATCGGCCGCGGCCGCGTTCAGGGCATAGTTCGGGAAGTAATAAACGTACTCCTTGTTCCGGTCGGCGGCGATAAAAGCAAGTTTTTTAGAAGCCGCATCGTAATCGAACATCTTAATATTCTGCACAAAGTTGCTTACCCGCTGCCGTTCGCCGGAAACTAAATTATAGCGGTGCAAGCTCCGGATACCGGTTTGTTCGCTTAAAAAGAGAATATTTTCGTTGTCTTCGGCTATGGGGGCCAGTTCGTTGGAGATAGAAGCCACCAATTGTTTCGGGCGGGCGCCATTCCGATCCAGGTCCAGCAAGAACAAATCAAAATTATCGACAATCTTGTCTAAGCCAGGCTTATCGGTTCCCAAAGAATCCTGCCAACGGTTAGAACTAAACACAATGGCGTTCCGGCCTTTCAGAAAAGTAGCGTTTTTGTCGTCGTAAATATCGTTGGTGAGTTGCTGGGCTTGCCGGCTGTTGCCCTGAAACAGGAAAATATCGCTTTGGCCATTCTTCACGGCGGTCATTATCATCAGGCGACCGTCTTCGGAATAATCAATATTCAGGATTTGTGTGAACTGCGATAAAATTCCGCGCGACTGCCGGCCGAAAATGGACTCTTTTAAATTATTAAAGAAAGCATGATTCTTCCGGTCGAAATAATGGGTGTTTACTATCGGCTGGGCACGTTTTACTTCAATAATATTCAGTTGGCGTTCCGATTTCCAGGCCAGTAAAGGCGCTTTGTAATCAACTTTCTGGTCAGGAGTTTTATGTCCGCCCTTCCGTACCTTAAAGGTCCTTTTCCGGTTTACGTCTACTACTTTAATTTTGTACCGCCCCCGGTCGTTTTGCACAAAAGCCAATTTGCTGCCGTTGGGGCTAAAGGTAGGCTGGCTAAGTATTTCGCTGCGCCGGTTTTTCGTAACTAATAAATCTTTGCGGTCCAGCGATGTTAGTTGGCTACCCGGATAAGGGTTCATTTGGGTATAATATTTCTGCCAGTCGCGCATAAATTTTTTGTAGGGCACGTTCAGGCTGCTGGCAATCCCCACTTCAATGTCGCGGGTAATACGGGTCAGGTTTAAAATATTCTGAATAGAGGTATAGCCGTACCGTTCCGAAATATAATTCCAGACCGATTGCCCGGCCAGCCGCTGGTTTCTTACAAATAATACTTCGGGCTTTTTATTCACGTTTTTGATAACCATGTCGCGCATGTAATTATCCATTTCCACGTTCCAGCCTTCGGCAATGTACGAGGCGCCTCCACTCAGAAACCACTCGGGCAGGCGAAGCATATAACTGCTTTGCAACACTTCTTTCAGACTACCGCCATACATCATATCGTGCAGCAGCAATTGCGATACATTCAGGCTTAAAGCTTTTTTAAACTCAGTTTGCGAGCCTTCAAAAGCCAGTTCTATTTTGTTTTTCAGAAATAATGTTTCGCCACCGGTCTGATATTGGTCGTTGTTCAGGCCAATATTGCTCTGGCGTAAATCTGCCACTGAGGCATACAGAATAAGCGTGGTTTTCGAATACGGAAAATACCCAATCAGGCTGGTAATCCGTTTGAGCTCTTTCTCGGCGTATTCGGCGGTAAGGCGGGCATTTTCCCGGCCGTTGCCGTAGTAGTACACGTTGAAATTTTGCGTACTCAAATATTGCCATTTAAATTGCTTATACTGGATACGGTTCATGCCGAAAGTTTCGGGCGCGACCTGGGCCTGCACCGGCTTATTCGCCCCTAAAAACAGCAGGGCGGCTATAAACGGTACGGCCAGAAGAGACTTGTAAAACTTTACCATTGTTGCGTTAATAATGCTCTCTATACAACGTAATATACCTGAAAATATTTATTTCCGGAAGCAAATCTTCCGCCCCGCTTAAAACTTGTACAAAATGGTGGGCCAGATAAGGCGCCATCATCACGCCCTTCGAGCCCATGCCATTAAATATTTTTATTCTTTCTTGATTTGGATGGGTGCCGATTAAAGGCCGCCGGTCGCGCACCGCCGGCCGGATACCCGCCTTATGTTCCAGTACGGTAAACGGCACTTTTAGTATATCCTCAATTTTACCAAAAAGTTCTTCTTTTCCAGCCACTGTGGGCTGTTCATCCACATTTCGCCAATTGTAAGTAGCGCCAATCCGCAGGGAGCCATCTTCCTTGGGTAAAACATAAACCCCTTTGTTATAAACCTGGTCTGTTGGCACCGGAATAGCCGGTTTTAAGGCCAGTACTTCGCCTTTGTTTAACGAAAAAGGCAGCCATTTAAAGTAAGGGTTTTCGGCTCCCTGAAATCCTTCGCAAAATATAATATTCCGGGCCTGCCATCCTTTATAGTGTACGCTGTCAGATTCTACCGTCAAGAATGTAAAATCAAACTGCTCATTTATTATTTCATCTCTCTCCTGCCGGATTTGCCGCAATGTTTCGAGCAGAAGTGCCACCTCCACATAACCGCCTTTATCGATTAAAATACCGCCCTGCTCTTGCCGGATAATTTCGGAAGGCGGCAAAGACGTATAAACCGCCTGAATAAAATCGCCGTACGGCTGGCCGGCGCTTTTACCCATCCAGTTGTTCTGTTCTTCTACCGACGAAAATAATTTCAAAATAGGTTTAGGATAAAATAATTTAACTTTCCGGTCTTCCTCCAGCTTTTGGTAAAATTCGGTCGCAAAAGGCACCAGCACATCGGCCAGCCACGATTTGGCAAAACGTTTACCAGCCAGCGGATTCATTAGTCCGGCAGCCACGTTAGAAGCAGAATTAGGTTTGACCTGATCGATAACCAGCACCGAATATTGATGAGCCGCTAGGGTATGCGCCAGAATGCTGCCGGCCAGGCCATGCCCTACCAGGATAAAATCGTAAATCATTCGGGCAATTTAACAGAACTTAATTCTAAATTTGTAACGTACAAGCGGATATTTAGATCCTTAACTTATATTTCCCGACAGCTTATGAAGATAAGTACTTTCACCTTTAACCCTTTCCAGGAAAATACTTATGTGCTGCACGACGAAACCCTGGCGTGCGTAATCGTTGACCCGGGCTGCTACGAGAAAAATGAACAAGCGGCGTTAACCGATTTTATACGGGATAATAAGCTGAAAGTGATAAAACTGCTGAATACCCACTGCCACATCGATCACGTTTTCGGCAACCAGTTTATCATCGACACTTATCAGGTGCCATTTTATATTCACCAGGCCGATTTACCCACGCTGCAGGCCGTACCGGTTTACGCCCCATCTTACGGCTTTCCGCAATACAACCCGGCTACCCCAACCAATTTTTTAAACGAAGGTGATATCGTAAGCTTTGGCCATACTGAATTAAAAGTATTTTTTACGCCGGGCCACGCACCGGGCCACGTCGTTTTTTACCACGAACCTACTAAAACCTGCGTGGGCGGCGATGTATTGTTCCAGCGCAGCATCGGCCGCACCGATTTGCCCGGCGGCAATCACCAGACTTTACTGCATAGTATCCGGACTAAATTATTTACCTTGCCCGACGAAGTTACCGTTTACCCGGGTCACGGCCCCAGCACCACCATCGGCGAAGAAAAAAAGTATAATCCATTTCTGCGTTAATCCCGATCTGGCAAACTGCGTGGTGTAGCCCTAAAAACTATGAAGAAACATATTCCTAATTTTATTACCTGCCTTAATTTGTTTACGGGCTGCGTGGCCCTGTATATTGCCTTCCAGGGCAACCTGGTGTTTGCGGCTTACCTGGTAGGTATTGCCGCCGTTTTCGATTTTCTGGATGGCCTAATCGCCCGGTTATTACACGCTTATTCCGAAATTGGCAAGCAGCTAGATTCTCTGGCTGATATGGTATCGTTTGGGGTGTTGCCGGGCATTATTATGTTTCAGTTAATGCGCAAAAGCGCCATGGCCAACCCCAATACCTCCCTGTACGAAGCCGAACTTTTCCCTTTCCTGGCCTTTATTATGATTATATTTTCGGCGCTGCGGCTGGCTAAATTTAATATCGATACCCGGCAAACTACTTTGTTTATTGGCTTACCTACGCCGGCCAATACGTTGTTTGTCGCTTCGCTGCCCTTAATTCTGGCCTCCGACCAATTTAATTTGGGTCAATATTTTATGAACCAGTACGTGTTGCTGGGTTTAACTTTGTTTTTAAGCTATTTACTGGTGGCCGAAATCCCGCTGTTTGCCTTAAAATTTAAAAACCTGGCCTGGAAAGATAACGCCACCCGCTTTATTTTTCTTTTAATTGCAATTCCCTTATTGTTTCTCCTTAAATTTGCCGCCGTACCCGTGATAATTGTACTGTATGTGCTTTTATCGTTTTTTGCGCAACCGAAACAAAATATATAGATACCAAAACTTATGAAATTTACTGCCGAAATTGATATTATGCCGCGCCCTGAATTATTAGATCCCCAAGGCAAAGCGGTGATGCTGGGCCTTGAGCACCTGGGCTTAAGCCAGGTAGCCGATGTTCGGATTGGCAAGCACATCCGGTTAAACCTGGAAGCTGAAAATGAGCAGGCTGCCCAGGAGAAAGTGGAGCAGGCTTGTAAAAAACTGCTGGCCAACCTGATTATGGAATCTTATTCTTTTGAGCTTACCCCGGCGGAGTAAACATATATCATTGCAGTCTTCCCATTTTCATGGAAAACCTTGTAGCTAAATAAGTCGCAAGGTTTTTTTGTATATTGCTGTATGCGCAAGAGAATTACCAAATGGCTACTTCTGATGCTGAGCTTAGCTTTGGCGGAGGTGGGTCTTGCGCAACCCACATCACCTAAATCTGCATCGGTGCTCAGCACCGGGCAATGGTTTAAACTGGGAATAACCAGCACCGGTCTTTACAAAATAGATAAATATTTATTGCAGGCAGCCGGCTTTTCAGCAGAGGCGATTGATCCGCGGCGCATTAAAATTTACGGCAACGGCGGCGGTATGCTCCCCCAACTCAACAGTACTCCCCGTCCGGATGACCTTACCGAAAATGCCATTCTGGTTACCGGCGAAGCCGATGGCAAATTCGATGCAAACGATTATGTCCTTTTCTACGGCCAGGGCCCGCACCGCTGGCTTTATGACGAGACCAGCCAACGCTTTCGCCATGAATTTAATATTTACACCGATACCGCTTATTATTTTATTACTGTAGGCAGTACCGCCGGCAAGCGGGTGCAGGAACAACCAGCCGTAACGGGTGCTACCGTTACCATAAATACGTACCTGGAGCGGCAATTCTACGAGAAAGATTTAATCAGCCCGTTGCAATCGGGACGGGAATGGTACGGCGAAGATTTTACTGCTTTTACGCCTTCCCGCAATTTTACTTTTCCGGCGGCCAATCTGGTGCCGGGCAGTATTATACAAATTTCCTCGTCCGTAATGGGCAGTTCCCGCGTGGGTAGCGAGTTTACCTTAAAAGGTAATAATACCATACTTGGAAATCAGTTTATTAATGGGCAGGGCACCCACAATTATCATCCGGTCGGTGAGTATAACCTGGCCCATTTTTCCCTCAACAGCAATCCCCTTCCGGGTTCTTCCGAACTCACCCTGAACCTCGCGTATAACAACAAAGGCGTACCGGATGCCACCGGTTATTTAAATTACCTGGAAATTATTTCCGAACGCTACCTCCGATTACAGGGCAGTCAAACAGCTTTCCGGTCTATACAAAATATTCAGCCACGTGCTTTATCTGCTTTTAAAATCGGAAATATTACCCCCGAAACCAGGGTCTGGGAGGTTAGCCAGGCGGCTACCCCAAAAGCCTTGGTCTTAGAAAAAAATAACGGCACCGGTTTGTTCAGTGTGAAAACCGACACCTTACGGGAGTTTGTTACATTTACGGGCACTGATTTCCCCAAACCAATATTAGGCGGAAAAGTAGTTAATCAAAACTTACATGCTTTAAATTTAAATGGTGCGCTGGACTTAGTTATTCTGGCGCATCCGGCTTTTTTAACCGCTGCCGAGAAACTGGCTAATCACCGCCGCACCCACGATAATTTAATGGTAGAAGTGGTTACGGTTAACCAGGTTTATAACGAATTTTCGTCGGGGGCACCAGATGTAACCGCCATCCGGGATTTTATGAAAATGCTGTACAACCGCAGTAAGAAGCCGGCTGGCGAGGTCATGCATTTGCTTTTATTCGGTGATTCGTCCTACGATTATAAATCAATGCCAGGCAACGCGCAGCCCCGCACGCCCAACAACACCAATTTTGTACCGGTTTACGAATCCCGGCAATCGTTGGACCCGCTGCGCAGCTACTCTTCCGAAGATTATTATGGTTTGCTGGACCCGCACGAAGGTCTCTGGCAGGAAGAAAACTTTAGCACCCCTGAACTGCTGGATATTGGCATTGGCCGGCTACCTGTGAAAACTTTAACTGAAGCCCAAACCGGAGTAAATAAATTAATACATTACGACAGCCCCGCCGGTTTTGGCAACTGGCGCAACCGGGTCACCTTTTTAGCCGATGACGGCGACGGTGCCGAACATTTACGCGATGCCGAAAACCTGGCTACTTACCTCGCAGAAAACCAACCTGCTTACCACGCCAAAAAAGTTTACCTCGATTTTTTTAAGCAAACCACTGTTCCCAACGGCCAGCGCTCCCCCGAAACCAATACGACGCTAAATAAAGTTATCGAGCAGGGAACCCTGTTGCTGAATTACACCGGTCACGGCAACGAAACCAGCCTGGCGCACGAGCAAATCCTGACTATTTCGCAAATCAAGAACTGGAAAAATTACGACCGCCTTACTTTTATGCTTACGGCTACGTGTGAGTTTGGTCGTTACGACGATCCCAGACGGAGTTCGGGCGCCGAAGTGGCTTTGCTCAGCAGCCAAGGTGGTGCCATAGGACTGCTTACCACTACCCGCCCCGTATACGCCAGCAACAACCGTCTTTTAAACCGCCAGTTCTTCGAAAATTTATTTACGCCCCTCAACGGCCGGATGCCCCGCCTCGGCGACCTCTACCGCAGTACCAAAAACAAAAGCCAGAACCAGATAAACAACCGTAACTTTACTTTGCTCGGCGACCCCAGCCAGCAACTGGCCTACCCGGCTCTAAAGGCCGTTGTTACGAGTATAAATAACAAAGAAGCCGATACCTTAAAAGCGTTGGCACCGGTTATTTTAACGGGCGCTATTACCGATAGGCAGGATAATATTGTTTCGGATTTTAACGGCCAGGTAGAAATAAAAATATTTGACAAACCCGCACAGGTAAAAACGTTGGGAGACGAAAGTACGCCCGCGTACAGCAATATTCAGAATGTGCGGGTGCAGGAAAATTTGTTGTATAATGGCCTGGCTTCCGTTAAAAACGGAGCTTTCAAACTTAGTTTCAAAGTGCCGAAAGACATTGCCTACCCGATTGATAAAGGAAAAATCAGCCTGTATGCCTATAATACCACAACTGACGGCCACGGCGGCAACAATACTATAGCCATTGGCGGCTCGGAGCCAAACCCAGCCGTTGACACTACCCCACCCACCATCAAGCTTTACCTCGACGATGAAACCTTTGTACCCGGCGGCATCACCGGTAACCAACCCGTGCTGCTGGCAAAACTTTCCGACGAAAGCGGCCTCAACACCAATACCACCGGCATCGGCCACGAAATAACTTTAACGCTGGATATTGATAATACCCGCACCATAATTTTAAATGAGTTTTATACCACCGAAATTGATAATTTTAAGGCTGGTAATATTGTCTATGCTTTACCGGAATTAGAACCCGGTTCGCATGAGTTAAAGATAAAAGCGTGGGATATATATAATAATTCAGCAGAAGCACGTTTACCCTTTATTGTTGTCGGAGATCAAAGTTTCGTCATCGAAAATATTCAGAATTCTCCGAATCCGTTTGGGGCCGAAACTACTTTCAGTTTTAACCAAAACCAGGCGGGCGATGACGTAGAAATTCAAATCCAGATTTTAACTTT
Source organism: Adhaeribacter aerolatus (assembly GCF_007991635.1). Lineage (GTDB taxonomy): Bacteria > Bacteroidota > Bacteroidia > Cytophagales > Hymenobacteraceae > Adhaeribacter > Adhaeribacter aerolatus. Next base: position 104,251 of record NZ_BJYS01000008.1, read on the forward strand.
AGCCGGGCAACTGGTTAAAACCATCCGGGAGAAACGGGCTAAGAGTAAAAACCGTATTGCCGACATTACCTGGAATGGAAAAGACGAAGCCGGCAATATTTTAACCAATGGCATTTATATATATAAAGTTAAAATAATTTCTTTAACCAAAGGAATCTGGACCGAACGGGTGAAAAAGTTGATGATATTAAATTAATATAGTTATATTTACCCCAGAAAAGTAATATTCTATGAAATACAACTCCGGCACAAAAAAAAGTCTGCCTTTTTACCTTTTATTTTCCTTATTTTTTACGGGTGCTTTCGCGCAAACAGGTGCTGATGTTGCCACTATTACAACGGCGGTACCTATTTTAACCGTTTCGCCGGATGCCCGTTCGGCGGCCATGGGCGATGCCGGGGTAGCCATTAGCCCCGATGCCAATACCATCCACTGGAATCCGGCTAAACTTGGTTTTGTTACAAACGACATGGGGGTAGCCCTTTCCTATTCACCCTGGCTGCGTAATATTATCAACGATATGTCGCTCACCTACCTGTCGGGGTACAAGCGGGTAAGCCAGCGGGGTGCTTTTTCTGCCTCTATGCTTTATTTCGATTTAGGCGATATTCAGTTTACCGACGACCTGGGCAATCCTTTAAATATTCATAATCCGAAAGAATATACCTTTAATCTGGCTTATGGTCAGCAATTGAGCAATAATTTAAGCTTAGGCGTGGGCGCCCGTTTCATTCACTCTAATTTATCGGCCGGTATTAGCGATTCCCGGCCCGGTAATTCGGCCGCCGTGGATATTGGCGTTTACTACACCAACGACCTGACCATTGGCACCCGCGATTACAACCTGGCGTTTGGTGGTAATATTTCTAACATTGGAGCCAAAATAGCCTATACCAACGCCGACCGAAAAGACTTTCTACCGACCAATTTACGACTGGGTACCGCTTTCACTATGAACCTGGACCCTTATAACAAAATTACGCTGGCCATTGATGGTAATAAATTACTGGTACCTTCTTCTGGTGCAGATTCTACCCAAAGTGTGCCGCGGGCTATTTTCACTTCTTTCGGCGATGCTAAAAACGGCTTTAGCGAAGAATTACAGGAAGTAACCCTTTCAACCGGTTTGGAGTACTGGTACAACGATGTTTTTGCCGCCCGGGCCGGTTATTTTTACGAAAGCCCGAACAAAGGCGACCGCCATTACCTGAGTATGGGTTTGGGCATGCGTTACCAGAAATTTGGGATTGATGTAGCGTACCTAGTACCTAATTCGCGCAATAACCCTTTGGCTAATACTTTGCGTTTTACGCTGGTATTAAACATCAACAAGGTAGAAGAATAAACCTGGGATTAAAAAATATTTATGCTGGACAGAACTATCGCCCCTGCGATACAAAAAATATCATCTATTCAATTACCGGATGCTGAAATTACAGCCTTGCCCAACGGAGCAAGGCTGCATTGTTTATATAATTTTAACCAACCTGTATTAAAACTCGAAATTGTTTTCAAAGCCGGCAAATGGTATGAGCCGGCACCCGGCATTTCTTATTTTACTTCCAAGCTACTGCTGGAAGGTACCCGAAACTACTCGGCCAAGCAGATTGCCGATATGATTGCTTACTACGGCGCTTCTCTGGAGTGCAACCAGGGTTTCGACCGGGCAACTTTAACCTTGTACTGCCTGGCCAAGCACCTGGTAAATTTATTGCCTTTGTTAAAGGAAGTTATTACGCAGCCTACTTTTCCGGAAAACGAGTTTATCCTGCTAAAGAAAAGAACGCTGCAGAATATTGGCATTGAGAAACAAAAAAATACTTACCTGGCTACCAAGCTTCTTACCGAAAGTATTTTTGGGGGAAGTCATCCGTACGTAGCCGGTCTGGACGAAGCCGTGCTAGAGAATGTTTCACTGACACAGGTAAACGATTTCTTCCGCATCAACTTTTCGCTTTCGGGTACCGAAATATTCTTTTCCGGCGCCATTGAGCCGGCAGTTACGGAAGCTTTAGTTTCGTTGTTTAATCAAATTGAAGTAAATCATCAGGCCTTACCGGTAACAAGCCATAGCCTGCGTTATCAACCCCTGGCGCATTACATCGAACGGGAAGACCAAATGCAAACTACGGTACGGATAGGTGGTATCTGGCCGCTGATGCACGATAAAGATTTTTCGGAATTATTATTACTGAATAAAATTTTAGGTGGCTATTTTGGCTCCCGGCTCATGAAAAATATTCGGGAAGACAAAGGCTTTACGTACGGCATTTTTTCGACGGTGTCGGCCAAAGAATATGCCACCATGTTTTACATCGGCACCGATGTAAATTACCAGAACTCCGGCCTAACCGTAGCTGAAATTCAGAAAGAAATTCAGATTTTGCAGAACGAGCCGGTGCCCGAAGACGAATTGGATGCCGTCCGCAATTATACCATTGGCAAGTTCATCAACGATACGAATAATATTTTTGACCAGGTAGATAAGTACAAATCTTTGGTTTTGCACAATCTGCCCATTACCCATTATTCCGACTATTTACAACGGATTTCGGAGGTAGGTGCTTACCGCTTAACCGAACTCGCCCAGCAATATTTAAACATGAATGATTTAACTACTGTTTTAGTCGGGAAAGAAGTAAGAGCTTAAAATTTTCAACCGGAATTTGAAGCAAGCGCATTGAAAATAAAATCCCGTTAAATAAACTTAGCGGGATTTTATTTTTAAGTTGGTTTAACCTAAATGGCGTTGATGTTGTAATTGAATTTATTTAAGTAAACGCACATAGTAAATGCCCCCGGCAGTTGAGTTTTGATGGGCGATAAATTTAACGGTTAAGTTGGTGCTGCCGGCTTTGTTTAATATTTCATTTGGCAGTTGGTAGTCAACTTCGTAAAATTTATCACCCTGAACCCCATCCAGTTTAACGGTTCTTAGCAACGTATTATTCACGTAAATATCAAAACTGCGGTTTTTATCGCCGCCAAAATAGGTTATTTGTAAGGTGCGCGCCTCTTTCTTCGGATTCTTCAGAGCGTAGCTGAACCAACCGGTAGCATGGCGCCAGTGGCGGTTGTTAAACACGCCGGATTCGGTTTTTTCGCCCTGAAAATTATGGTCTGATTCCGGTTGTTGCTCGCCAGGGGCTACCTGGTCCACGGTGCGGGCTTCCAGCGCCAGCCGGGCAGTTTCTCTTTCCCGCATGGCCTTCCGGTTATTTTCCAGTTTTTCCGGGGTAGTTACGGGCCAATATAACATATAGCGCGCCTCATGAATCTGGTAAAAAGGCACCAGTTCTAAACTTTTATATTTAGCCGGATAAAGCAAATTAGCGACCCGGAAAGTTAAGGGCTTATCCGCCACCGGCTGCACGGCCGCGGCTAAATCTTTATCCGCAGAAACAAGCATGGGGGCCTCTTCAATCGGGTACTGTGGTCCGCTGGCAATATGTCCCATACGGCTCCCATCTGCCCATAAACCTTTCAGGTTAGTAGTATCGGTTATTGCCGCTAGCACTATTGGGCCATGCACAAAAGAAACCCAAGATGATTTATCGGGCATTTGCTCCACTTTGGTCTGCATGGGTAAGCTAACTATAACCACATCGCCGGTTTTCCATTTCCGGTTTACAGCTACAAAACCGCTGGCATCTGGCTTAACGATTACGTCTTTCTGATTAACCTGCACTTTAAGTCCACGGGTTTTTACCCACGATGGGTAACGAATTTGCAAAGCAAATTTTTGTGGTTTTTTCAGCTTTAATTTTAATGCGGTGGCTTCTTCGAAGGGGAATTTCGTTTCCTGAGTTAGGGTAAGTCCTTTTTCCGGCCAGTTGAGTTCCGACGGGATGAACAGGTTTACATAAAGGTCTTTGGTGTTATGCGCATAAATCAGTTCGCCGTACTTTCCGTGGTTCTCCAGCCCCGAACCTACACAGCACCAGAAACTTTCCTGCGGTTGCGAATATACGCGGTAATGCTGCGGGCGCATGGGCGTAAAATAAACAAAGCCGCCTTTTTCGGGGTGCTGCGACGACAAAATATGATTGTACAAAGCCCGTTCGTAATATTCGATATATTGCTGGGTAGGTTTGGCCTGAAACAAATGTTTACTAAGCTTCAGCATGTTGTAAGTATTACAGGTTTCCGGCCCTTCTACCGACTCCAGCATGGAAGAAAAATTATCTGCCGGATGAAAATGCTCCCGCACACTGTTGCCCCCAATGGAAACGGTTCGGTTCTGTACCACCGTGTGCCAGAAGAAATCCGCCGCCTTAGCCCAATCCTGTTCGCCGGCTACTTCGGCTACCCGCATAAACCCGATAACCTTTGGGATTTGGGTATTGGCATGAATACCATTCAGGGCATCTTTTTGGGCTAATAAAGGGTTCAGAATGGCTTGGTGCGAAAATTTACGGGCCAGCTCCAGGTATTTTTTATCGCCGGTTAAGGCCGCAACATCCGCAAAAACTTCGTTTAGCCCGCCGTGTTCGCTCTTTAATATTTCCTGTATTTGTGCTTCCGATAAATTAGCCGTTAAGTTCAAACACCAGTCAGTAAGTTGCACCAGCATGTCTTTTGCTTTCGGATTCGCACCAAACTGATAAGCATCTAATAAGCCGGCGTAAATTTTATGAATATTGTACAGGGGTACCCATTTTTTATTTAACGAAAAAGTGCCCGCATCAATTTTTCCTTGAGCGATTTCCTGCCACATGTCCTTACCACCCGGTACCCCACCCAGGTAGCCGTTGCCGTTTTTTTGCTGGCAAGCAGCCAATTGGTCAATTATATAATCGAGCCTTTGCTTTACTTCCTGGTTACCGGTTGCCGCATACATCAAAGACAAAGCCGATAAATAATGCCCGCCAATATGCCCATCCAGGCCGGTGTTTTCCCAGTTGCCATACCACTCGGCTTTAGGTGTTATGCCGGCCTCGCTCAGATATGGAGCCAGTAACCGGTCCGGGCTCAGGGCTAAGATATATTGCAGGTCAATTTCCTGGGCTTGCTTAAAAGGACTGTTGTGCAGCCGCACCGCATTTAAAGGAAAACTTTGCAATGGCACCTGCTGGCTAAAACCCCGGATTGGCATCAGTAACAGCAAGAGAACATAAAAAGAACTTAATTTCATTTGGGGTAATATGATTAAGAAAAGCTAAGTTACAAGCCTGCTTTGGGATTACTAAGAAATTTTGAAGTAAAAATAAGTCTGGAATTGCCTAAAGTACCACCCATAAAATAAGTGAAACTACCCTTCTGGTTCCCTAAGGAGGAGTCTCACCAATATAATTATCAGTTGTTATAACAAATCTCTTGAACGTTCTTCCCTAACAGAACATTGGTTATACCGGTTGCACAAACCTCACAGGTCTTGAAGACCGGTGAGGTTTTAAGCAATGGCAGCTTGCTTATTTTTCCGGAATACTGACTTATATGCGTGGCTATTCAGGAAATTAATTGATGGAGTTCATTTGCCTATTCCCATTAAACTATCTTTTTATAAATGCTTTACTTTCCTGCACACCATCTTTCACCACTACTAAGTAATAGGTACCGGTCGGTAAACTGGTAACCGGAACAGCTAAAAAATTATCAGTTAAATCAGTACCAGAGTGCTGGTAAACTACTTTTCCCATTGTGTTGAGCACCCGTACATTAATCTCTTTAAAAGTTTTCGCATAGCCCAAATTAACGTTTAATAAATCTAAAGCGGGGTTTGGGTAAAGATTCAGTACTTGCGGCAATTGTTTTAATGCTACCGCTAATATAGGCGAATAAGTAACGGTGCCATCCAAATCAACTTGCTTCAGGCGGTAATAACTAGTGCCGGGTAAAGGCTTTCTATCAACAAATTGGTAAGACTTTTCGGTATTGGAATCACCGTTGCCTTTTATAATGCCAATAGATTTAAAATCAGTAGCTTCTTGCTGGCTTCTTTCCAATACAAACTGTTCATGGTTCTTTTCTATAGCCGTGGCCCAACTTAAATTTATTTCTTTGGCGGTAGGCAGCGCTTTAAAATATACCAACTCCACTGGCAGTACCGAATTATCTTCGTTCGGAAAACCTTTGGTATTGCTGTTATCAAGACTCCGGCCCCAGGTGCCCGGGGCATAATTAGCATTATTTTTCAGTGCTAGGTAAAGCGAGTTATCCGGGCCATCAGAAGCGTTCTCAGTTAAACCTACATCCTGACTCTTCAGGCCGGCAGCCGGACCGGAAACGGCCGTAATCTCTCCACCATAAGATAAAAACTGAATAATATGCTGACCAGCATAAATACAGAAGCCACCCTGGTTATCGGCCAGTCCGCTCGGTATATCGAGGTAGTATAATTTTTGGTCGGTTACAATACCGGGGTTTGCTGTTTTAAAATTTGCTAAGCTAAAAGTACCATAAACGTTGCCGGCCCCATTGTACAAACCAATTTGGACAGAATTCAGGTTAGTGAAATCCTTCGGAACGGCAAGTTCTATAAATCCGGTTCTGGTAACGGCTGTGTTGGCGTAATGAAACTCATTCACTTTTATGCGCGGGATAGGCGTTCCAAAAAGGCTTACATTATCCACCCGGAACGCACCTAAATAACTATTAGCCCCATAACCGTAGATACGAAAAGTAACCGAACTGCCGGCAGGAATTACAAAGTCGTTATAATCCCAGGTGGTTTTGCTCAGATTGCTTACCGGAGGCAAAAAATCATGCGTTTCGGTGTTAAATTTTCCGTTACCATTATGCGTTACCCGAATATTGGTTGGTCCATCTGAGGTGCGGTAATTATCGAAACTAAGTGAGGTTAACAGTAAGGCATAATCGGGATTAGCGGTAATAGTAAACTCTATAAAACGCTCTTCTTCCACGGTTTTGCTCCATTCCCGCGAGTTATACACGTTATCACCGCGCCACCATTGCACCACTTCTCTTTTGAATGGACTAAAAGTAGCATAATAAGGTTGTTCTGTTACAGCTGAAAAATCATTTTGGGTTTGGAGCGTAGACACGCCGGTAAATTCGTATTTACCTATTAACTGGGCGAAAGAACTAAGGGTGGAACAAGCAAGACAAAGGAAGATTAAAAACGCGAACAAAGTTGATTTAGGAAGTAATAGACCAGTTTTCATTTAGCTTATAAATAGTTTTTGTTAACGCTTCCAAAGCAGGCCCCTTTGCTTTCCAAGATTAATAACCTATTAATCCATAGCTTTTTAAACCCGCTGCAATTATAGGATAAATAAAATATGTATTAGAATAGTTCATTATTATTTATAATTATTTAAAGATTTCGAAAAAACCTTTCCTATTCGCTCCTTTCGGGTTTTTAGGATTATTAATACTAAATATGTTCAATAGTTGGGAGGCATAGCAGCTTGGTTTTAAAATTCGGAAGCTCCCTTTCGAACCAGCCTGCTAAGAAGTTATGATTGGGTGCAGATCGAAAGATACGGTACAGGCACTTGGCATTACGGAGTTGTTACTGGAAAATATGCGTCTGGTTCAGCGGCGGCAAAAAGGCACTGCTACTTTAGCTGCCGGCTCATTGCCCATAGCCTTTATATTAAGATGTACCAATAATCCTTCAATAGGGCGGAGAACCAATATCTGGTTTCCTACTGATAAACAGCGCCATAGCTTCTGGGAAAAGCTAAAGTTAAAACAGCCGCCAGGCTGCCCTCGTTATTTTCAGGAAGGACTTGGGGTTAGCCCTTTTATACTCTTTGTTTTAAGTTTGACTGGATTGGAATAGTAAGCATTAATCTATAAGGCATTTTTCGGTTACGCTTCTAAAAATTAATTACACAAAAGGTTGTTTATACCTCTCATCCCCCAGCTACAGCTTATTAAAGCAGAATACTATTTTCAGAAAACAGTTTTTTTGTGGCCAAATTGGTTTGCTCATCCATTTCGTGGATTTGGCTAAGCACATCTAACACCGCCATCAAGCCGTTAAACATGCGTTCTTCCCGTGTTTTACCTTTAGGCGCTCTTTCAAAGGCGTATTCCAGGCGGGCCAGTTCGGGCCAGGTATAACCGGTGGCATCTATTTGCGCCTGGGCCTGGCCAGTATAAGCCCAGGGTCGCTTTACCTGGGCAATTTTATAACTCAACGTAACAAACACATGCGACCAGGCAACCGTCCGGCCAATCCATTTTAAATCCTGGTTAAATTTTATATCCAGGTTGGCCGCAACCAGATTACCTACCGCGCAGGCATGGCAATTCCCCTGCACCAAAGAATTGTTCAGATATGCGTTTACCAATATTTTTATGGTTTTATCGTAAAGCTCCTTGTTTTTCATCTTACAATAATTAAAGCTCTACCGCTGGCTATAATGGCGGGTTAATATTCTTTATCGATATAGTCTTAAATAAGTTGCCGTAGTTGGCTAAGTTTATTTTTCACAGGATTATGCTGAAGCTTACGGAGATATTAAACGCTACTTACCAGCATTTAAATTAAAGCGGTTTAAATTAGAATTCATAGTTGCCTTAGGTTTCCGGGCGGAATAAGGAAGACAGGACAAGTAGCCGGATCATCACTCAAGAAGACCAAACACGAGCAGTCCCAAATATTTCTTTGGTGAGGTATACCTAAAGAATATTTATGGTGAGGCATGCCTGGCGGCATGCTGAATAGTAGTTCCGCCAATTAAAAGAACAGAATCTGATGTTATTCCAAAGTATGACCTAACCCCCTTGAAAACGAAAGACCCGAACCACCCGGCAAAAGGCTATTTTGCCGGGTGGTTCGGGTCGCTGAAAAGAGAAACTATTTTAATTCTTAAATGCCAATCCTAACCCAATCTGGCAAGATATATTTTACAACCGCTCAAAATAAATTAGAAACTGTGTTTGCTTCTCGGCGGTGAATATAGACCTGTAAGTTTCAGTTTACGCTATTCCATTAAAAGAACATTTTATGTTTTTTACCAGATTAGCTGCATAGGAAAACAAAGACCAAACCGATAAAAAAATGAGACAAAAGGCAATATTAAGTTAAACTTTTACCGCCTGGCGCGCCAGTAATTTCCATTGCCCCTGCTGCTTTTGCCAAATCAACAGAATAGACAGCTTAGTAGTACCAGGTACGCCACCGTTCTTGGTTTCGGCCGTTAACGTGTGCCGCACCAGGGCCGTGTTGCCTACCACTTTAATAGTTTGGTCGGTCAGGTCAATCTTCACAAAATCCGATTTACCGCTCAACAAGTTTTCCATGAAAGTAGCTTTGTTTTCAATTAAACCATTCGAATGCCCGTAACTCAGTTCGGGCAGGGCAATATTATTCAGGTTATTCTTATCAGGATTAACCATTGCGGTTTTCAGCTTTTCTACAGCGGCGGCTACAGCTTTCTCATCCGCAGTTTGGGCAAAACCACTTAGGCTAACAGCTAATAATAAAAAGAAAGAACACAGTATTGATTTCATATAAATGAATATTTGTAGTGAATGAGGAGTAGAAATATTAAATTTTGGTATCACCAATCCGCCTCTGTCATTCAGGAGGAAACTATTTAGCTATTTACAAAATAGTTTCCTCCTGAATGACAAGGGTGGTTTTTTAAACCTGTATTATTTTAACTATTACTTAACATCAGTTTTAAATAATACTAAATATTTACGGGTTTCATGCGGGGTACCAGCACGTGCATAATAAGCCAGGCCAGCAAATAGGCGCCGCCGCAAATCAGGAACATGATAAAATAAGCGGTTTCGAGCTGGTTAATGCTTTCGTAGTACACAAACATTTGCTTTTGCACCAGCGCCGATAACAAAATACCGCCTAAACCGCCGGCCATGCCACCCATACCAGTAACTGATGCCACCGCTTTTTTAGGGAACATATCGGAAACGGTGGTAAATATGTTGGCGCTCCAGGCCTGGTGAGCCGCAGCCGCCAAACCAATTACCAACACAGCCAGCCACATATTTATGCTGCCTAATTCCTGGGCAAAAACAATGGGCAATACCAATAATCCGTATATGAGCATAGACGTTTTGCGAGCCCGGAAAACCGGCCAGCCATTCTGAATAAATTTCATGGGTACCCAGCCGCCGCCAATACTACCCACACTCGAAATGGTGTATACCAGGGCCACCGGCCACATAATATCTAAACCCCGAATACCGTATTGTTTATCCAGAAAATCAGGCAACCAGAAAAGATAAAACCACCACACCGGGTCGGTTAAAAACTTACCCAGCACAAAAGCCCAGGTTTGCCGGAAGGCCAATAAGCGCACCCAGGGCACTTTTGGTTCGGTTTCGATGGACGCAGCCGCCATATCGTCTACGTCGCTGTGAATGTAATCGAACTCGGCTTTGGTCAGGCGGGCTTGCCGCGCCGGTACCTCGTAGTAATAAAACCAGGCTATTATCCAGATAAAGCCAATGGCGCCGGTTAAGATAAAAGCCCACTTCCAACCCATGGTTTCGGCAATTAAGGGCACCGTTAAAGGGGCAATAATTGCCCCTACGTTAGATCCGGAGTTGAAAATACCAGTGGCAAATGCTCTTTCTCTTTTGGGGAACCACTCGGCAGTAGCTTTAATGGCAGCCGGGAAGTTACCGGCTTCGGTAACTCCTAAAAAAGCCCGGGCTACGCCAAAACCAAAGGTGCTGTTTACAAAAGCATGGCCTACCGCCGCTAAACTCCATAAAAAGGTAGATAAGGCATAACCTATTTTGGTACCGAGTTTATCAATCAGCCGGCCTACACCCAGCATACCCAGTGCATAAGCAACCTTAAAGGCAATTTCTATATCGGCGTAATCGCCGGAGGTCCAGTTGAACTCCTCAGTCAGGTAAGGCTTCAATAAGGAGATTACGGCCCGATCGAGGTAGTTGATGGTAGTAGCAAAAAATATCAGGGAGCAAATAGTCCAGCGGTAGCGGCCTATTTGCTCCTGGGTATTGGTAGGCGGCCGATTAGTTGGAGGAGTGGTGGTGACACGTTGCATGAGGGATATTTAAAAATGGATGACAAATATTGAATTATGAATTACAAATCAGAAACTAAATAAAGCACGTGAAAAGGTGGTTAATCAAACAGAAATAAAACAAAAGCGTTTGATAATCAACTTCTGGATAAATAACTATTTAAGGTAAATAATTATCTACCTGGCTTTTACTTCATAATTTCTGATTAATAATTCATAATTCAAACTATATTTTAGCCTCTGATAGATTTAATAATAGCGGAAGCCTCTTTGGTAAGCGATTCTATCTTCGCATAATCCCGTTGTTCGAGCAAGGGCTTGCTGATTAATTTGCTGCCCATACCTACGGCACTAACACCCGCTTTAAACCAACCGGCAATATTTTCGCGGTCTAAATCCACACCACCGGTAGGCATAAATAATAAATCGGGGAATAATTCTTTAACCGCCGACAAGAAAGCGGTACCTAAAATATTGCCAGGGAATAATTTAACCATTTTGGCGCCCATCTGCTCGGCTTTAATAATTTCGGTTGGCGTCATACAGCCTGGTACCCACAACATATCGTTTTTATCGGCTACGGCTGCCGCATCTTCTACCAGGCCCGGGCTAATAATATAGTGGGCACCGGCATCGATAAAAGCTTGGGCCGAAGCACCGTTTTTAATGGTACCCACTCCCAAATACATGCCTTCCAGTTCGGTATCGCAAACCTGCCGCATTTTCTCAAAATTCTTTAAGGCGGCTTCGCCCCGGTTGGTATATTCTACAGTCCGGATGCCGGCTCTATACAAAGCTCTTAATACTTCTATACTTACCTCGGTATCTTTATAAAAGAATAAAGGCAGAAAACCCTGTTCCGGAATCAATTGTAGAATGTGCGATTTTTTATCCATAAGTGTTTTGATTTAATTTCTGCAATAATAGTAGGAATATACCACTTTATATAAATAACTAAACTAAAATACACGCCCGTATTTTCACCAACCTTTTGAGACACCAGTCCTGCGATAAAATAGCGGTATTAATTTATCTAAATTGTTGCTGACTAGAAAACTATTAACCATATTTGTTCGCTTTTCAAAGGTAAATATTCTTTGTATAATTTTCATTAATAAAAAACATATTTATTACCAAAAATTCAAACCAATTATGCCAAAAAAAGTAGTAACCCTCGGAGAAATAATGCTGCGCTTATCTACTCCTGATTTTAAGAGATTTGTTCAGTCAGACACTTTTGATGTAACCTATGGCGGCGGCGAAGCCAACGTGGCGGCAGCAATTTGTAACTACGGGGAAAACGGCACGTTCGTAACCAAAGTACCAGACAATCCGATTGGGCAGGCGGCCATTAACCACTTGCGCCGTTATGGCGTTGATACGCAGTTTATTGCGCGGGGCGGCCAGCGGTTAGGCATTTATTTCCTCGAAACCGGTGCTTCCATGCGGGCCTCCCAGGTGGTTTACGACCGGGCGGGTGCTTCTATTGCCGATGTAGATGTAAGTGAGTTTGATTTCGATAAAATTCTGGAAGGCGCCGATTGGTTCCATACTACCGGTATTACCCCGGCACTAAGCGATAAAGCCGCCGCCCTGACTGAAGCCGCTTTAAAAGCCGCCAAAGCCAAAGGCATTACCACTAGCATCGACCTGAACTACCGCAAGAAATTGTGGACCAAAGAAAAGGCTCGCGAAGTAATGACCCGCCTTTGCCAGTACGTAGATGTTTGTATTGGTAACGAAGAAGATGCCGATACCACCCTGGGCTTTAAGAGCGAAGGCACCGATATTACCAAAGGCGAGTTAAATTTAGAAGGTTATAAGAGTGTGTTTAAGCAAATGAAAGAAAAATTCGGCTTTAAATACATTGCTTCTACTTTACGCGAAAGCCACAGTGCCTCTGATAACGGCTGGAGCGCTTTGGTTTACGACGGCAACGAGTTTTACCACACCAAGCAGTACGAAGTACGCATTGTAGACCGCGTAGGCTCCGGCGACTCTTTTGCCAGTGGTTTTATTTACGGTTTGGTAACCGGCATGCCGATGAATAAAGCGGCAGAGTTTGGCGTAGGTGCTTCGGCTTTAAAACACACCATCCCCGGCGACCTGAACCACGCCACCCGCAAAGAAGTAATCGACCTGATTGAAGGCGATGCCTCTGGCCGGGTACAGCGGTAATACTTTTAGTTAAAAGTTGATAATTAAGGTTGTATTACCTTGTTTGATTTCCCAACTTAAAACACAAAATAAGCTAAAGTAAAAATCCGTCTGACTATTAGGTGAGGCGGATTTTTTATTAGCTGAATAATCAAAAAGCAAACCAGTTGAATTCCTGCCATTCAGAAGGAAACTTGCTAACCGATTGCTAACAAGTTTCTTTCTGAATGACAGTTCTTACCTTTCTTCATAATTTCTGATAATAAGAATACTCCAGAAAAATATTCAACCTTTCAAAACCCTCCAAATATGGTACTAGACACTTTAGAAAACGCTGATAAGTACGCCGGCCTGCACCGCAACTTTGCCAAAGCTTTTGAATTTATTAAAAGCATAGATTTGGAAACCATTGAAGTAGGCAAATATGAAATTGATGGCAAAGACGTGCACGCTGCCGTAATGGTAAAAGACGGTGGCCCGGCCGAAACTGCCAAGTTTGAGGCGCACCGCAATTACATCGATATTCAGGTTTGCCCTAGCGGCTCCGAAGAATTAGGCTGGAAGCCCTTAAGCAAATGCCACTCGCCGAAAGATGAATACAACACGGAAAAAGATGTTACTTTTTACAACGACCAACCGGATACTTATTTCAAAATGACTGCCGGCCAGTTTGCGATATTTTTCCCCGAAGATGTGCACGCCCCGTTGATTGGTGAAGGCCAGATTAAAAAACTGGTGGTAAAAATAAAGTTGTAGCGAAAGATTAATGTTTCGTATTTAAATCTTTTAAAATATCCATTTCAAATCTTTACCTGATGGGAGATATGAACAGGTTTATTTTGATTTTAAATTCTCATTCAACCTGTCATTCTGGGAATCCTTGGATTCCCAGAATGACAGGCCTTTTTATTTATTTTTGTGAGACTTTTACACGCATTGTTCTAAACACCTTACGGACAAGCTAAGGCTAAGCTTCTAGTTTATATTTTTTCAGAATCAATTCTCTAACGAAAATGTATCCGGCTACACTTGTTTCCGCTCCCGGATGCGAGCAACAGTTAACCTATCCTGGCTCGTAGAGTCACCCATTTCCTGTAGTTTGCCAAAAGCCGCGGCGGTAGCAAAATCTAATAGTTTCTGCGGTTCGTGTTGGTTATACAAGCCGTAAATTAAACCCGCCATAAAACAATCGCCGCTACCCGAACGATCAACAGCGCCCTTGGTCTTAAATTCCGGGGAGTGCCAGAGCTGGCCGTTTTGGTACAAGGTAGTGTAATATAAAATATCTTCCTCCGGGCTATCGAACCGAAAAGTATTGGCAACTATCTTACATTTAGGAAATTTCTGAGTGATTTCCCGCGAAGTAGCCTCAGCGTGATCCAGGTAAGCTTGCTTGCTCTTTTTATCGTGTATGTGTTCATCCACCACTGTTCCAAGCAAAGTATTGGCACTCCAGATATTGCCCATTACCACATCGCAATATTCTGCTAAAGCAGGCATTACTTCACTAGGTTGTTTTCCGTACTTCCACAACCGCGACCGGTAATTTAAATCGACGGCAATGGTAATATTTTTGCGAGCGGCAGCCTCTACGGCTTCCAGGCAAACATCGGCTACGTTTTTGTTTAAAGCCGGGCTAATGGCCGAAAAATCGAACCAGTCTACATCTTGTAATAATTCATCCCAATCCAGCACACCCCGCCGCAACTCCGAAAAAGAAGAACGCTCACGGTCGTAAACCACACTCCCTTTTAAATCAGAACCAGAATCGAGGTAATAAATGCCAATCCGGTCGCCGGCCAGTTTTATGGCAGAGGTGTCGATGCCTTGTTGTTCTAAATATTCTATTACGTGCCGCGACATAAAGTTATCCGGCAACACGGTACCATATTTTACCGGCACCTGCCAACCTGCCAAAGCCGTAGCAACATTGGCCTCTGCCCCACCCACGTATAACTGCATTGGGTTTTCGGTAATATCTT
Source organism: Adhaeribacter aerolatus (assembly GCF_007991635.1). GTDB lineage: Bacteria > Bacteroidota > Bacteroidia > Cytophagales > Hymenobacteraceae > Adhaeribacter > Adhaeribacter aerolatus. Next base: position 119,328 of record NZ_BJYS01000008.1, read on the forward strand.
CCTCCACCGCCGGCGATATCCGTAGCAGCAACTCACCAAAACATAGTACTTTTTTCATTTCTAAATACTTGGTTACAGTTTAAGAGATAAGGGCCGATAACAAAATTGCCTGTCTCCATTGAAACAGGCAATTTTGTTCTACTTCCTTTTTAATAATGTAGTTGCTACCTATAAACTTTATTCCGCAAAACTAGAGAAATTAATACAGGCACCTGAAACCTACTTCTGTCATTCAGGAGGAATCTATGTAGCTGATTCAAGGCACTTTACTATGGAGAATTTAAATTTAAATTGAAATAAAATCAATTAAATTAAATCAACTCTCAACAAAATATTCCTAATAGCAAGCGGTACTGAATCAGCTAAAAGTTTCCTCCTGAATGACACGAGTTGGTTCTATGGTACTAAAGACCTCACTTGCCAATTTCGAAAATCAGGTAGCTAGAAATTAAAATAATTTTTAGCGTTGTTGAAGCAGATATCCTGCACCATTTTTCCAATCCATTGGATATCGTTGGGGAGTTCGCCGTTTTCTACATCCTCGCCAAACATATTGCATAATATCCGCCGGAAATATTCGTGGCGCGGGAACGACAAGAAACTGCGCGAATCGGTGAGCATGCCTACGAAACGGCTCAACAAGCCCATATTTGAAAGCGTGTTCATTTGCTTGATCATACCGTCTTTCTGGTCGAGGAACCACCAACCGGAACCCCACTGAATTTTACCGGCCACCGAACCATCGTTAAAGTTACCCACCATCGTCGCCATCAGCTCATTATCAGCTGGGTTAAGGTTATAAATAATGGTTTTGGTTAGCTGGTCAGAATTGTCGAGGCGGCGCATAAATTTAGAAAGTGCGCGGGCCTGCTTAAAATCGCCAATAGAATCCCAACCCGTATCGGGGCCCAGTTGCCGCAGCATCCGGGAATTATTATTGCGCAAAGCACCCAGGTGATATTGCTGCACCCAACCCTTTTCGTGATCCCAGATGGCAAAATAATACAGCATCGCCGATTTAAATTTTAAAGTTTCGTCGGGCGAAAGCGCTTTCCGGGTTCTGATTTTATCGAAAATCTGCTTTATTTCTTCGTCGGTGTAATCCTCAGCGTAAATTTCTTCTAAGCCATGGTCCGAAACGGAACAGCCATTTTCGGCAAAGTAATCGTGCCGTTTTTTCAGGGCAGTTAAGTAAGCATCAAAATTATCAATAGCTACGCCGGCTACTACTTCCAGCTTCTGAATGTAAGCATTCAGGGCTTCAGGATCGTCAGCATTCATGGCTTTATCGGGCCGGAAAGCCGGTAACACTTTTATCTCAAAACCGTCTTTTTTAATTTGCTGATGATGCTCCAGGCTATCGAGCGGATCGTCGGTGGTGCAAACGGCTACCACGTTCATTTTCCGTAACAAATTCCGGGTAGAATATTCCGGCGTGCGCAGTTTAGCCGAGCAAGTTTCGTACACTTCCCGCGCATTCTTCTCCGACAATACTTCGTTTACATCAAAGTACCGTTGTAGTTCCAGGTGTGTCCAGTGGTACAAGGGGTTGCGCATGGTATACGGTACGGTAGCAGCCCATTTCTCGAACTTTTCATAATCGCTTTTGCCACCGGTGATAAAGGCTTCGTCTACCCCGTTGGTGCGCATCGCCCGCCATTTATAATGGTCGCCGTATAACCACGCCTGCGTAATATTCTCGAATTGCTTGTCCTGGGCAATCTGGTCGGGCGGCAAATGGTTGTGGTAATCTATAATGGGCATAACCTTCGCAAACTCGTGGTAAAGTTGCTGGGCCGTGGACGACTGCAATAAGAAATTCTCGTCCAGAAATAGTTTTTTGTCACTTCTAACGTTTACCTGGCTATCTAAAAGCATTTTTTCCTGTTTTGGGTTTAAGGTTGGATTTCAGGTTGGTGGTGATTAATTATAATGATACGCCGCGCTTCCAGGGAATAAAATCATCCTGGCCGTGGCGCACAGCACTTACTTCTATTTCGCCGCTGGCAACGCCAATTACGTATTCCAGAATGCGTTCACCGGCTTGCTCAATGGTTTCCTCGCCTTCTATAATGGTACCGGTATTAATATCAATAATATCGCTCATCCGGTTATAAAGGGCCGTATTGCTCGATATTTTTACCACCGGTGCTATTGGGTTGCCGGTGGGCGTACCCAAACCAGTCGTAAATAATACTACGTTAGCACCCGAGGCGACTTCCGCAGTAGTGGATTCCACGTCGTTGCCGGGGGTACAAAGCAGGGTTAAACCGGGTTTGGTTACTTTCTCAGGATAGTCGAGTACTTCTACTACCGGGGAAGTACCGCCTTTTTTAGCTGCGCCCGCCGATTTAATCGCGTCGGTAATCAAGCCGTCTTTAATATTGCCCGGCGAGGGGTTCATGTCGAAACCAGAACCTACGGCCATGGCGCGGTCGTTGTACGTGCGCATTAACGATGAAAAACGTTCGGCTTGTTCTACCACCTCGCAGCGGTCGCTTAGGTTTTGTTCTACGCCGCACAACTCCGGAAACTCGGCCAGAATAACAGAACCACCCATAGCTACTAATAAATCGGAAGTATAGCCAATAGCCGGGTTCGCCGAAATACCAGAGAAACCATCGGAACCACCGCACTCCAAACCAATGCAAATCTTGCTCAGCGGCGCGGGTTTCCGTTCGTTTTGGTTAGCCTGCACCAAACCGGCAAATGTCTGCTTAATGGCCAATGCCAGTAAATCGGCTTCAGTTCCTACTTTTTGCTGATCCAGAATGTACAAAGGCTTGTCGAAATTAGGTGTCCGCTTCCGGATTTCTTCTTCCAAAATACTAACCTGGGCGTTCTGGCAACCTAAACTTAAAACAGTTGCTCCGGCTACGTTAGGATGTGTAATATAGCCAGCCAGCAATCCGCACAACGCAATGGCATCCTGACGGGTACCGCCGCAGCCACCATCGTGGGTCAAAAATTTAATGCCGTCTACGTGCGGAAATAACCGCTCCGATTTTTCAACTTTGGTCTCGATATAGATATCGGCTTGCAGCAACGCATTTAAATCGCCACCCGATTTATATATATCAATTAATTTATGGGCCTGATTCTGGTACGCCCGCTTGCGACCGTAACCCAAAGGCGCTACCAGCGCTTCCTGCAATACCTCCAGGTTGCGGTTCTCGCAAAATACCATTGGTACTACCAGCCAGTAATTGGCGGTGCCCACGCTGCCATCGGAACGGTGAAAACCGTTGAAAGTGCGGCCGGCAAATCTCGATAAATCTGGCTTTTGCCAGTTAGTTTTGCGCTCGCCGGTTACAAAGTCGCTGGCGGCGTGTTTGATATTGCGCGTGGTTAAAACGTTGCCGGTATATAAATCGGTTTGGGCTTTGCCTACCAGCACGCCATACATAATTATTTCGCTGTCCACCGGAATAAAAGTAGCCGCAAATTTATGCTTGGCCTGCACATCGTCCAGCAAGGTAAATTCCTCGCCCTGGTAAGTTACTACGTCGCCTCTTTTTAAATTAATTAAAGCCACCAGCACATTATCGGCCGGGTGAACTTTCAAAACATTCTGTTTCATTTTTATATTAAGCAGATACTTGCTTTCCTTCTAATTTTTTTAATCCTTCTGAAATTCCAGCATTCTTAATGCTTTCCATTTGTTTTTTAACTGCGGCCGCAAAACCTGGCAAAGCTGTTAAATCGGTGCCCCACAATTCCTGGTTCCGGAGTACTTCATCTACTAACTCCTCGCCTTCCAGGCGCTGCCATACACCGTAAAAATATTCCGCCGATTCATCATTTATCAGATATGGCTCATTGTTTAACGTGCCGAAATATTTGCCACTCCGGTTTTCAGTGGCCCGCATAAACAAGAGGTACGCGGCAAAGCCAAAAGCAATATTTTCGGGCGCCTGACTGGCCGTTTCGTAATATCGTAATAAAACCGGAATTAACCGCATTTTGAGCTTAGCCGTGTAGTTCATGGTAATACTCAGCCATTGGTGCTCGATGTGCGGGTTGCGGAACCGGTCCAGCACTTTCCGCGCAAAATTAGCAGAAGCTTCGGGCGCTACCGGGTACGGAATAGCCGGGGCAATATCTTCCTGCATTAAAGCCGAAATAAAGTTAGCCATTTGGGTGTTATCCATGGCTTCTTTTACCGTTTTTATGCCGGCCAGCACGGCCACGCCGCAGCTTAACGTATGTGTACCATTCAGTAGTCGCAGTTTCAATTCCCGGTGAATATTAATATCCGGCGTAATAATTACTCCTTTGTCTGCTTCGGCAAAAGAAAGCACTTGTTTAACGCGCTCGTCGCCTTCGATGGCCCACAACCGGTACACTTCCGACATGGTTAACAATTCGTCGTGGTAGCCTAGTTCCTGTTCCAGCCGCGCCAAGGTTTGGGCATCGGGCTTACCCGGCACAATACGATCCACCAGGGTATTGCAAAAAGTATTGCTTTCTTCCAGCCATTGCAAAAAATCAGCGTCCAAGTGGTGGCGGGTAGCGAGTTCTTTAACTATATTTTTGAGTTTAAGGCCATTATCCGGAATTAGTTCGGTGGGCACAATTACCAAACCTTTGTTTTTATCGCCGTTAAATGCGCGGTAGCGGGCCAGCAGCACGGCCAGTAATTTACCCGGAAAAGAAACCGGCGGCGCCAGCATAATATTATCATCTACTAACTGAATGCCTACTTCGGTGGTGTTGGAAAGAATAATTTCTATTTCGGGATTAGCTGCTAATTGCAGAATTTCGGACCAATCTGAAGAAGCGGTTAGTACCCGGCTAATAGCGCCGGAAATAATATTTTCTTCTACTTTCTGGCCGTCTTCGATGCCCCGCACACAAATGGTATACAACCCGTCCTGGTCGTCAAATTCCACCGTACCACCTTTATCCGTTGATTTTACCACAACCACCCGGCCATTAAATATCCCTTCCCGGTTCGCTTTATCGATGAAATAATCGGGTAAGCCGCGCAGTAGAACGCCGGTGCCAAATTGCAATACCTTTTCGGGCAAACGTAGCATTTCTGGTTCTGGCTTTTGCAACGCCACACTAGTTTCTATTTTTTCTAAATTTTCCCGGTTCAGAATCATTCTTATAATTTTAATTATTGGTAGTGGATTATTATTTTATGCTTTTTACAGGATTTGATTGTCGCCAATCCCATTATTATTTCAGGTAATATTCCTTTATTATTTAGTTTAAAAGGTAAGTAAAAAGGTAGCTTTCGGCTTGAGAAACCCACTATTGTCATTCAGGAAGAACCTATTTTGCTGTCTGCTAACAAGTTTCCTCCTGAATGACAGAAGTGAATTACTTAAACCCAACCAATTTATTTAGCACTAGCTTGTTGCAACAACCAGGCGATTAAATCATTACCAGCTTCGAAATTCTGGTACTCAGCGGGTAGTTTACGCCCATCGGTATATTCGTTGTATAACCAGGGATCGCCCACGGCAAACACGGTTCCTTTGCCCACTTTGGCGGTAGCCATTACCACATCGCCTTTATGGTCCAGCGTCGATTTGGCCGGCGCTTTCAGATCTAAGGTGCTGATTTCTTTCAGGTACAATTGCTTGCCATTTTTTAAGATGGGGTGGTTAGCCGGCACCATTATTTTACCCATGTCGTACTGGTTGCCGGTTACCGGGTTCTTCAGTTCTTTTTTAAACTGGATACCAAAGGCTGCGGCCAGGGTATTAAATTTATCGAGTTCGGCATTGTTCTGGTCGTTGGCCATCAGCAACAGCACCCCGCCATTATTCACCCATTGGCTAATGGCAGCTACGTGTTCCGGCCGGACATAATTGGGCTTGGCAGTTTCTTTTTCGGTGTCCGGATCTACGATGATGTACACGCTGGCTTTCTGCAGGTTGGCGGCGGTGGGAGCCGCTTTGAGTTCTTCGGTTTTAGCGCCTCTGTAGCGGGCATGTTCGCCGAGTAAAGAAAAGCCATTGTTGTCCATTTCTTCCCACTTATAATGAAACGGAATGGTTTGGCCAGCGGCATTCTTCATATACTCGTTGTTGAAGTAGCCATCGAGCAAAATGGTTTTGCCTTTGCCTACCTGCGGGATATCTCGCAGTTCCATTTCGTTAGCCGCCAATAAAAAAGCACCCACGCCTTTCGGATCGTTTACCACAACTTTCTCGCTGAGGTAATACTCGTAGGAGCCATCGCGGTACGGATTGCCGCCCAAACCGGCTACGCTAACGGTACCGTGCAAATTGGTCAGACCTTGCTCATCTACTTTAATAAATTCTTTCTGAATGCCTGCGTAACCTCTTTTGGCCACCGCCTCGTATTTGGCCGGCAAATACCCCATGCGCACGCCTTTGGCCAAGGCATACACAAACATGTTAGAGGCCGAAGCTTCTAAATAATTGCCTTTACCAGTTGGTTTATCCAATATCTGGTACCAAACGCCGCTTTTCTTATCCTGCACCGATTCTACCGCCGTCGCAAACCGGCTTAATATTTTCAGCAATTCGGCCCGTTTCGGATGCTTTTCCGGGAAATTTTCCAGCACATCTACTAAACCCATGCCGTACCAGCCCATGGCGCGGCCCCAGAAATGCGGCGATAAACCGGTTTTCTTATCGGCCCATTTCTGTTGTTTCGATTCGTCCCAGCCGTGGTAAAGCAAACCGGTTTTCGGGTCGCGGGCGTGGTTTTCCATGTAAATAAACTGATTGGCAATATCGTCGTAAGCAGCCGGTTCGTTAAATGTAGCAGCGTATTCGGTGTAGAAAGGCTGGCCCATGTACAAACCGTCGAGCCACATCTGATAAGGGTATATTTTTTTGTGCCAGAAACCACCTTCTTTCGTACGCGGATGGGTATTTAACTGGCTGCGCAACAAGGTAGCTGCCTTGTAATATTTTTCCTGACCGGTTACTTTATGCAGCGTGAGCAGGATGCGGCCGTTTTTAATGTGATCAATATTATACTCATCCGGCCGATACATCCGGATGGAGCCATCTTTTTGCACAAAGTGGTCCATGCTTTTCTGGATGAATTTGAAATAACGGCCATCGCCGGTACGCTTCCAAATATTTGTAAGCCCTTCCAGCACCACGCCCTCATCGTAAGCCCATTTTACCGGTTTACCGGGCTGCATTACCAGCGAATCTTTCCAGATGGTCATTACGGTGGCCGCTACCCGCTCCGAAAGGTTAGCAGGCTTAGTGGTTTGCGCCTGGGCATTTACCAGCCTCAGCAACACCAAGGCCAGCAAAAGGGTACCTGCAAAATATTTCTTCATCATCTATTAACTTTTATTTATTATACGATTTGGCTCTTTAAGCATATAATTATCAGCCAGTTATTATCGCAACTCTGTTATTTTCACGGCATCCATATCGCTATAATCTTTGTTTTCGCCGCCCATTCCCCAAATAAAAGAATAATTGCGAGTGCCGCAGCCTGAATGGATAGACCAGGGCGGCGAAAGAATGGCCTGGTGGTTATGAACCAGCATGTGCCGGGTTTCCTGCGGTTCGCCCATAAAATGCACCACGGCCTGATCTGGGGCTACATCGAAATAAAAATAAGCTTCCATGCGGCGGTCGTGGGTATGAGCCGGCATGGTATTCCAGACGCTGCCGGTATTTAAGGTCGTGAGGCCCATTACCAACTGGCAGCTCTGCAAACCATCTTTGTGAATGTATTTGTAAATCGTCCGCTCGTTCGAGGTTTCCAGGGCGCCAATGGTGGTAGGCAAAGCGCCTTCTTTTTTCATTAAAGTGGTAGGGTAATCGGCGTGGGCCGGTGCCGACAATAAGTAATATTGCGCGGGCTGATCCGCATTTACTGATTTAAAGTTTACGGTGCGGCTGCCACGGCCTACGTACAAGCAATCGAGCCGGGAAAGCTGGTAATTCTGGCCATCTACTTCTATTTTGCCGTCGCCGCCAATATTAATTACGCCCAGTTCGCGTCTTTCCAGGAAAAATTCGGCTTTCAGGTTATCGTAGTTGCCCAGCGCTACAGCCTCGGCTTGGGGTACCACGCCCCCGACAATAATGCGGTCGTAATGGCTATAGGTTAAATTAAGCTGGCCGGGCTGCATCACGTTTTGTATCAGAAAATTCGCGCGCAGTTCCTCGGTATTCATCTGGCTTACTTCTTTGGGGCTATTATGATATCTTTGTTCCATTTTTTATTTGTTGGTTGTCAGTTGTTGGTTGTCAGTTGTTGGTCAGCTATGCAGGTTTTTTATTAATTTGCCAATTAAGTAGGGGGACCAAACAACTTTAACAGTTTTAAATTATTGTTTTTAAGCTTAACGGCCCATCCAGCCGCCATCTACGGTTAATATAGTGCCGTTCACGTAATCCGAAGCGCGGGAAGCCAGGAAAATAGTGGCTCCGGCAAAATCATCGGGGGTGCCCCAGCGGCCGGCGGGTATCCGGTCCAGAATGGATTTGCTCCGCTCCGGGTCGTTGCGCAGGGCTTCGGTGTTATCGGTGGCAATATAGCCGGGCGCAATGGCATTTACATTTACGCCTTTGCCGGCCCATTCGTTAGCTAACGCTTTTACCAGGCTGCCAATTGCGCCTTTGCTGGCGGCATAACCAGGCACATTAATCCCGCCCTGAAAGGTTAGCAAGGAAGCCGTAAAAATAATTTTACCGGAGCCATGCTGCACCATTTGACGGCCAACTTCGCGGGAGATAATAAAAGGAGCATCCAAGTTCACGGCCAGTACTTTGTCCCAGAGTTCATCGTCGTGCTCTGCGGCCGGTTTTCTTAAAATCATACCGGCATTATTTACCAGAATATCGATGCGAGGATTCTCGGCTAATAACTGGGTTAAAAAAGATTCCAGAGCGGCCCGATTACTTAAATCGCAGGTATAGGCCCGAAAACGGCGACCCAAAGCGGTCACTTCCTGTTCTACTTCGCTGCCCGAGGCCGGCATTGAAGCCGATACGCCAATAATATCGGCCCCAGCCTGGGCCAAAGCCAGCGCCATACCTTTGCCAATACCTTTGTTACACCCAGTTACCAAGGCAATTTTCCCGCTCAGATCAAATAATTGTTGTATATTCATTTTAAGAATTTAGGTAATGAAAGAAGTTGTAAAGCTTCTACAATTTTGTTTAATCCGCAAGATACACCTCGTCTAATAAACAAGTGTACATAGTTTTTTAACGGGAAAAAACTTTACCATGGCATTTTTTTGTGCAATCGTTACCGGGAACGATCTCGAAAATTTATTTAGAACAACCGAAATGAAAAGCCTTTATTATAGGTAAGCGCGTAATAAATTCCCTATCTGTTAAATACAGAGAAGGTTTCCCAGGGTGCGCAGCCTGATGGTTAAATAAATTTACCACCAAAAAGTATAACCCGCCTTTTGGCAACCGCTATTGTATTTTTGATAGGCTATTACTATCATTTTTAAACCCAATAAACAAATTTAAGGAATGCCGCTTTCCGCATCTGAAATTACGCTTTGCCCCCTCACAATGGCCGATATTCTGCTGGGAATGCGGCTGAAAGAATTGGCCCATTGGAATCAACTGAAAATGGATTGGGAATTCTTAATCAGGTCCGGTACGGCAGGAAATTTTGTCGCCTCCTATAAAGGAAAAGAAGCCGGCACGCTTACCACCTTGTTTTACCCCGAACGGTTTAGCTGGATAGGCATGGTGCTGGTAGATCCCGCATTTCGTGGCTTGGGAATTGGCAGAACTTTACTGGCTGAAGCCATTAAAGAAGCAGAAAACAAAGGCACCATCCGTTTGGATGCGACCGCGCAAGGCCAAAAACTTTACGAAACGCTGGGGTTTGAAACGGAACGGGAAATAATCCGGATGCAGCGTCCCAACCTACCCGGTTTGCCCCGACCGGAAAGTAAACTGGAGCCACTAACGCCGGAAATGCTGCCCCAAGTAGCTATGTTGGAAATACCGGTATTTGGGGCAGACCGCCAGCTAGTATTAAAGTACTTACTAGAGAATGCCCCCGTATACGCCTGGTACACCCACCAGAAAGGAGAAATAACCGGTTATTGCTTCGGGCGCTCCGGCCATCATTTTGAGCAAATTGGCCCCATTGTAGCCCAGCACCCCGAAGATGCCCGGCAATTACTCTTAGCTGCTATGGGTACTGCGCCGGGTAAATCTTTTATCATCGATTCAGGTATTCATAATAAAACCTGGCTCGACATACTGCAAACATTGGGATTTACGCCGCAACGTACTTTCATCCGGATGTACCGTGGTCAGTTACTTTACCCGGGAGAACCCGGGAGGCAGTATGCCATAGCCGGCCCCGAGTTAGGGTAAGCCGCAGGCTAAGTATTCTGCCTAGGCATTACTTCCTAGTGCATTTAAATTCAGGCTGTTTCAGGGTTGTGCATATTTGCCATTGCCTGGTGTTGGTGAATTTACTTTGTTAGCCTATGCAGCCTCCTGCCAAATTTTTCTGATAAACAAATGGTGGGAAACATTGTAAATATTTAAACCAATTACTAAAATTTCCTTCGGCAATATTTACGGTTATACCGTTTTATAATAGGTTATCGGCCGGTATTAGCCTTTTAATTTCAGATAAAATGTACCATTCAGACTATTGCCCCAAGATCGCAAGCAATATTCTCTTCTACAACACCTGAATTTCCCAAGCTCTAATCAGGATTTCTTCCTGCCGGAAAGTTTTTTCCAAGATTGCTTTATAATGTTGCCACCAGTTCCGGTCTAAAGTTTCCGCCATTACTTCGTAAATAATTATTTCATCTTTCACTGTTTTTTCTTCGTTCTCTTTCCATAAGCCGGTGGCCGGAGCACGCGAAAAGGAGGTAATACCGCCGAACTTTTCGGTCAGTTCCTGCTGGATTTCGTTAAAAACAGTTTGGGCGAAAGGCTCTTTTTGGTTGTTGTAAAGCGGTAATAAAATCTGAATGAGCTGCATAGGTAGAGAGCAAGGGTTTAGCCGTTAAATTTTCCTGATACGTAAGTGGAGAAAATTAATAACCCAATTGCTTATCGAATATTTACCTGCGTAACTTGGGAGAAGATTTTATTCCTTTTAAAAGCTTCTACAATCCGGATGAAACACCTGACACTTATTTTCTCTGTCTTGCTCCTGGCTAACCACCTGGTAGCCCAAACTGCAAAAACGACCAAACCCACTGCCACCGACAGACAAGCAGTAGAAACAGTGGTGCGTACATTGTTCGACAGTATGCGGGCCGGCGATACAGCTAAAGCCCGTTCGGTTATGGCGCCCAACTTCCGCATTGTTGTTTTAGCGCAAAATACCGCCGGGCAAACGGTAACGCGCGATGTTACCGCCAAGCAATTTCTGGCGCAGATAGCTTCTAAACCGCCCCAAACTTTAGATGAGCGGTATTGGAATAGCCAGGTGCAGGTAGATGGGGATTTAGCTTCTTTCTGGTGCCGGTACGCTTTCTTCAACGGTGGTAAGTTCAGTCATTGCGGTTCCGATGCCTTTCAGTTATATCGTTCACCGCAGGGCTGGCGGATCGTAAACTTATCGTATAACATTCAGCGGGAGGGCTGCGACTTGCAGGCTATTCCTCCCAAATAGAATGACCCCAGCCTTTATTTAGGGCTTTGGTGGCAACAAAGGTCTACTTTAAGAGGAAGAGACTACCGGGTAATTTTTAAATGCTGAAGCTATATTGTATTTTATAAAATGGAGTAAACCATTTTCCTTCGTGCGTGTTTGTAGACTCAAGAAGTTTGGCAAAGCTTTAGAAATGATGGTAATTATACCACCAATGGCACCTGGTGCTGCAAAAAACAGGAATACAAAACAGATCATATTATTATTTAAATAACACGGTTTTGTTTCGTACTGATTTGTAAAGCTATAATTAACATTTAACGGTTACCCGAAGGTAAGTTGCGGGTATAGAAGTGGTGTTTGCTGTGGTGCTTTCGTTCTTACTGTTAAACAATTCTTCTAATTCTTGTTGCAGTTCGGAATCCTTGCCATTCTTTTCGGCTGCTTCAAAAGCATTCATGGTGGGGCCGTAATAGTTTTTAAACTTGCTGAAGAATTCGGTCGGTGAATAATCGGCGATAAAGGTAAAAGTATCTTTAACGAAAGATATATTTTCTTTGGCAATGCCGGCTTTCCCAAACCGTTCTATCACCTGTTCCTCTACACCCCACAACATAGGGCTAATAAAGCCTTCCGGCGGGGGTGGTGTATAAGCAGAACTGATCCGGAGTATCTGGGCTACCAAAGTAGGATCGCCGGGTATCCAGTTACCCATTACTATTCTTCCGCCCGGACGAGTAACCCGAACCATTTCTTTGGCTACCTCAAGGGGCTTTGGGGCGAACATGGCCCCAAAGAAGCTTACCGCGAGATCAAAAGTGGCATCCTCTTGTCCCTGCAAATCGGTTGCATCCCCTTCTTGGAAGATACAATTGGTAAGCCCTTCTGCTGTTGCCCGTTTGTTTCCGGCTTCAACAAGATTCCGGGCGATATCAACACCTAAAACATTGGCTTCTAATTTTGCTGCCGGTATGGCGGTGGTACCATCACCGCATCCAAGGTCGAGGACGTTCAACCCTTTGGTGATTCCCAGTTTACCGACCAGCGCCGCACCACTTTCCCGCATGGTTTCGGCGATTTGGGCAAAGTCACCTTTCTCCCATAATGCTTTATTTGGATTCATGCCGCTCTAAATGTTTAGACTAATTTAATAAATATTAGGATAAAATCATAGCCACTTCCCTTTATTCTGTTAAGCTTTTTATAAGCACTTATTGATATTATTTAATTTATGGTACGGCCGTAAGAGGTTGGCAGTAAAATTCACAGAGAGAGACGCTCACGAAAGGAACATTGCTGATGTTAGCATGGGGCACATCTTTTTAACTTTACCGCAATTGCAAGCGTGAATTAGCCAGCGCCAGTGGTCACAATTCAAAATGGCACGGCAGAACCCCACGCCAGAAAATTGACCTTTAAGATTTTCACTCCTAAAGAGTTAAATTCAACTGTTCGGCAACTTTAATAAAATGGTTAGAGGTGCCAGCCCTGGCGGTAATTTCGTTTGACGAACTGGTTAGCTGCCTCAAAATTGGTTATTTTCATATCTTCGCCGTTCCACAATAGCTTTTTCCGGCCGGGATTGATAAAGCCTTTGCCATCGGCGGTTGGCTCCTGGTATTGGTAGCTGCGGACGGCCAGGTTACCCATAATTACGGTTTCGGTTAAGGGCCCGGCTATCTCGAACGGTGAACTGGTATAAGCCCCAAATCCTTTTTTACAGGCTTGTACCCATTGCTGCTGATGCCCGTCCGGTCCACCTGGTACCAGCGGCATGGCAGCGGTTGGTATGGTAGTTTCTTTCATCCGCGACGAAGGTAACAGCATGGGATTGCGGCCCCACATACCAGCTACTAATTTGCCTTTGGTACCCACCAGCAGCATACCACCATCGGTGTCGCCGAAAGGTTCTTCCGGAGATAATTCCTCCGGACGTTTGGGCAGAATACCGCCATCGGTCCAGCTAAAATCTACAGCCGGCATATTGTCGCGGGCCGGGAAATGGAGGTAAATGGCCGAGGAAGGCGGACAACTATCGAGAAAATGCGCTTCTTTAAAAAAATCGCTGTACACCGAACCCACACTGCACTCTACCGATTCGGGATATTTCAGCTTTAAGGCCCGGAATGGCACATCCATAATATGGCAGCCCATATCGCCGAGGGCGCCGGTACCAAAATCCCACCAGCCGCGCCACCTAAATGGCATATAGGCTTCGTGGTAATCGCGGTAAGGCGCGGTGCCCAGCCACAAATCCCAATCTACTTCGGCGGGTACGGGCATTTTTTGCGTGGGCGTGGGTATACCCTGCGGCCAGACTGGGCGGTTGGTCCAGGTATGTACCGTATGTACATCGCCGAGCAGGCCTTGTTGTACCCAGGTTTCAATCAGGCGGGTATCGTCGCCGCTGCTGCCCTGGTTGCCCATTTGGGTTACTACTTTATAGCGTTTGGCCGCTTGGGTCAGCATTCTTACTTCGTAAATATCGTGGGCCAGTGGTTTTTCTACGTACACGTGCTTGCCCAACTGCATGGCGGCCATGGCAATGGGGGCGTGCATGTGGTCGGGGGTGCTCACAATTACGGCATCAATGCCCCGTGCCTCTCTTTTTTGCAGCAGTTTGCGGTAATCTTTGTAATGTTTGGCTTGGGGCCACTTTTCGCGCGCCGCCTTGGCCTGCCGGTCGTCTACATCGCAGAGAGCCACAATATTATCGGTACCGTTGTTAAAGCTGTTGGTAATATTTACCATGCCTTTACCGCCGGCCCCGATGGCGGCAATATTTAATTTATCGCTGGGCGCTGTAAAGCCTTTGCCACCCAAAACGTGCCGCGGCACAATGGTAAACCCGGCCAAGGCTAGGGAACTGCTTTTAATAAAATCGCGGCGGGATACAGGAAATGAATCGTTTTTGAGAGGCATTTTTGTATTTATATTTCAGGCAAACTTTCCTTCTAGAAATTTAGGAAAAATAAGCTACTTAAGGCGGAATCAAAAGCTTAAATATTGTAAAAAAGAGGCGCTTGGCTGAAGTTGTCTGTTAATAAAGCAACTGGCCGGTCATAAGACACGGCCAGGGCACGGATTGGATACAGAGATAATGTTTGTGATGTTAATTGGGCAAATGCAATAAATTCAGCTAGTCTACCAGATTTGGTGTACGAGCGGTTTAATCCGGCTCTCGTAAATATTTTTTACGCCTGCTAATTGCTCTGGCGATAAATCCGGAATATTCAAAGCTTGTAGATTAGAAGTTAAATGTTCGGGTTTGGAAGCACCCGGTATAATGCAGCTTACTTCGTCAAACTGTAAAATCCAGCGCAAGGCCACGGGAGCCAAATTCCCTTGGTCTGGGAATAATTTTTTCAGTTCTTCCACCGCATCCAGGCCCAGGTTGTAATCAATGCCGGAAAAAGTCTCGCCTTTATCGAAAGATTCGCCGTTGCGGTTAAAGTTGCGGTGGTCCGTGGGGGCAAAATGGGTATCGGATTTAAACTTGCCGGTGAGCAAACCGCTGGCCAGCGGTACCCGCACAATAATACCAATATCGCGGCGCTTGGCTTCTTTAAAAAACAGCTCGGCTGGGCGCTGCCGGAACATATTAATTATTATTTGTACTGTGGTTACGTTCGGGTATTCAATGGCTTTCAGAGCTTCTTCCACTTTTTCCACGCTCACGCCCATATTCAGAATTTTACCTTCTTCTTTCAACCGGTCGAACAGCTCGAATATTTCGGGACGGTAGTAAACTTCGGTGGGCGGACAATGCAACTGAATCAGGTCGAGGGTTTCGAGGCCCATATTTTCCAGACTGTTTTCCACGAACTTGCGCAGGGCTGCCGGCGTGTACGATTCGTTTACGTGGGGGCTCAGGCGGCGGCCGCATTTGGTAGCTACGGCTATTTTTTCGGAGCGGCTGCGCACCAACCGGCCCACGGCCTTTTCACTTTCTCCGTCGCCGTACACATCGGCAGTATCAATAAAATTAATACCCGAATCTACAGCGGCGTTTAAAATTTTATCGGCGTTTTCATGGCTGAAAGTTTCGCCCCATTTACCGCCCACCTGCCAGGTACCTAAACTTATTTCGGATACTTCTATCCTGGTTTTTCCTAATTTTCTGTATTTCATTTTACAAATTTTGTTCAATCTGCTAAGCCGCAGGTATTATTTTTAACCTTAACTGCATAGCGATATAAAGTTTACAGCTTTTATGCAAAAGTAAATTTTAAAAAAAGGTTTAGAAAAAATATTCCGTGTCCAGATTAAATATTCAGAATACAATAAAAAACAAAAAAGCTCCGGAAAAGACCAGTTGTCTATTCCAGAGCAATTTTTTTAAACTTTTTAGGTCCAGCTTAAAAGTAGCAGCTACTTTGTTTTGAAATATAGCTTCTATACAAATATTGGCCGGTGCTAACTTTTAGGCCTTTTCTACTCCGTGCTCAACGTTTTAGGTTTGGCGGTGGGCGATTGGTTCAGACGGTAACTGAGGGTAAGGTTTGCTTGTCGTCTGCGCCCCTGATTTTCGCTGCTGGTATAAAAAACAACCCCCTCGTTACTCTGGCCGCGGAAAACCGACCGGTTTATGCGGGAATTAAATACATCCAGCACATTAAGGGTAACGGTTCCTTTTTCATTCAGGAAATCTTTGCTGAGGCCCAAATCTAAATAGTACAGAGATTTTTGGCTACCCTGAGCTGTTTTCTGAGGTGCTTCGTAATTGGCCCTTACCTGAAAATCAATATTTTTAGGTAAGGTAAACCGCGAGGTATGACGGGTAAACCAGCTATACGTGTTGTTGCTGAAATTTTCCTCAAAATTGCTGCCGTCGATAATTGCCCGGAAGAAATTAAAACTATGGTCTAGTTTCCACCAGGCTGTAGGCGTAATTGAACCGGTCAGTTCCAGACCAAAAGCATCTTCGCCGGCCAGGTTTTCAGGGCGCAACGTAGCAATTCCCTGGCTACTTACCCGCCGGATGGTGGCAATTTTACCAATGGAGTGGCGGTAAAACAAAGAAGACGAAAGCGAACCTTTATCGAAATATTTAATATGGCCAAAATCGAAGGCATTGGTGTATTCGGGGTCGAGGTTGGGATTACCGCCCATAAAATTCCGGCTGTCGGATAAGGTAAAATAAGGGCTTAAATCGCCGTAAACCGGGCGGCGCACCCGGCGGCTGTAACTTACCTGCAGGGCATGTTCGTTGGGTAAATTGTAGGTAAAGTGGGCACTCGGGAATAAATTGGTATAACGCCGCGGGTTTACTTCGTTTGTTTCGCGCAGGGTGGTTTTAACGTCGGTGTACTCGGCGCGCAGCCCAACCTGGTACGATAGCTTTTTGGTTTTATTGCCGAGGATACCGTAAAGGGCATTGATATTTTCGTTGTAAATAAAGTAGTTATCTAAACCTGGCAAGGGCGTAATAACGCCGGCCTCATCTTCATCGCCTACGAGGTAATCGTTTACCATGTCGCGGAAACTGCTGCGTAAACCCGCTTCCAGCTTCCCGCCTTCGCCAAAGGGCTGCACGTAATCTATCTGCGTCAAATATTGCTTTTCGTACTCATCGTTCAACGACCGCTGATACAGGCCACGGGCGGAAGCCGGCGTGCCTTCCGGCGAAAAAGTATTCTCGGTATAAACCTGGTCGGAGCGCTCCCAATAATCCAGGAACCGGAAATCGGCGGTTAACTCCTGTCCTTCTCTTGCAAAGTTCTTTTTGTAAGTAACGGCGTACTCTGCGTTTACTTCTTTTTCGTCCTCGTCCTGCTTGCGGGCCGTGTAACTCAGCAGCGATTTATTTGATAAATAATCTTCGTAACGAATTTTGCGAATCCGGTTTACATCGCTCCGGCGGAAAAGGTAAGATGCCGTCAGAATACTGGTTTCGGAGAAAAAATAATCTAAGCCACCCCGGATATTATTGTTAAAGCCCCGCACCTTGGTGGTGAAGTTTTGCCTCATAACCGAGGTAGTATCGTTGGCCGTAAGTTCCTGGTAAAGCGAGCCGCGGCTGGGCGTAATGCGGTAAGCCAGGCCGTAGTTTATAAAAAAGTTTACCCGCTTGTGCCGGTAATTAATATTGGCCGCGCCGCCGTAATTGGTCGGCTCGCCCCCAATTACTTCAAAAGACCCGTTAAAACCGTTTTTACGCTCCTTTTTAAGCACAATATTTATTATACCCGACATACCTTCGGCTTCGTACCGGGCCGAGGGATTAGTAATAATCTCTACTTTTTCAATTAAGCTGCCCTGTAATTGCTGCAAACCGCTGCCGCCTTTAAAACTTACCAACCCCGATGGTTTCCCGTCGATGAGGATGCGCACGTTTTCGCTGCCCCGCAGTTTTACGTTGCCTTCGGCATCTACCGATACCGACGGAATATTGCTTAATATTTCGGTGGCCGAACCGCCGGCATTGGCCAAATCCTGGCCTACATTAAATATTTTTTTGTCCAGCGATAATTCCATCGAGCTTTTTTCGGCCTGCACCACTACCTCGTTCAGGGTTTTACCCGCTGATGCTTCCAGCTTTATATTACCTAATTGGTGTTCTGTTTTATCGTTGGTTAAGGTAAAAGCTGGCGATTTTAGCGCTTTGTAGCCCATAAATTCTATCAGCGCATAAAATTCGCCTAAAGGTGCATCCAGCGTAAAATGACCGGCCTCATTCGTAATATTACCCGAAACCAAAGCATTATCGGCACTTTTAAAAAGCCGGACGGTGGCATAAGGCAACGGCTCACCGGTTACGGCATCCAGCACTTTGCCTTTTACGGCATCTTTTTTACTGCCCTGTGCCCATACCAGGAATGGCATTAAGCAGAATATTAAAAAACTGATGCTGGTTAAGTAAACTTTGCTTTTTTGGAGAAGTAAAATTTTAAACATAATTATCAGGTGGATAACGCGTTGATGCCGGTTTATAAATAATCGTTCTATCGGCAAATTACAAACCGATTTACAGAAATTAACTATATAAGTTAAAATATTCCCGAAATCAAGTGTTAAATAGAGTTAGTTAATGTTTATCTTTTGAAAGATTTCATCTTTCAATGCGAAGGTGCTAACTGTTAGCTAATTCCTAAGTTGGCTCAAGGCCGCGCGGCCCCGTTTGGTCATTCGGGCTGTCTAAGCTTGTTTTCCTCATACCTCGGAATGCTAAAGCACCACAACCTTAGAAGGTCCTCTTCGCCCAAACTGCTGTAGTCTGCTTCGTAGTTGCTGCCTATCTGCTGGCAGCAAAAACTTACTCTATTCGTTGGCACTAGCGACCAGAATGGCCCGGCTCCCCTCCTTTTTTCAAGGAGGGGTTCGGGGGTGGTTCCTTTTGTTTATTGTAATGCGCTCAGCCTTTAAATTTTCAAATATTAATCAAACTTCTTGGCAAGCATTTTCATGAAATAACCGCCTACTACGCTGCGGGCCTGGAAACCGACTTGGCGGCCGTTGGTCGTTTCGTGCCAGTCGCTGAGCGGAACGCGGCTGGTGGTTTCGGTGGTAAATTTATACACTGGGTTTACCAGGGCCTCAAAGTCTTGCTGGTTGCGGGTAAAGGTAGCCGTCCAGATTATCCAGTCTGATTTGGTGTAGGTTTTGCGGCTGTCGAGGGGCAAGCCGAAGGGTTGTTGTTTGGTGAGGTAATATTTAATTTCCTTTTCGTAAACTTCTTTCGGGAATAAATTTAAATCGAGTACCTCATCCCATACTAAATTATACTTCTGGCTCCAGGTATTTTTGTCGTTAAAAGTTAAAGCATAATGGTCGCCGGTATCGGCTAATTGCATCCACTTTTTGGTCATAGCGGCGGCCATTTTGTTGTATTTTTTGGCAGTAGCTTTTTCTTTTAACATACCGGCCAGCATGCCGTAACACCGCAGCCCCACAATAGCTTTTATAGATAAATTGGCGTTACGGGCCAAATGGCCGGCAAAATCATCGGTCGATAACTGGCTGGCGGGGTCGAAACCTTCTTTGCTTAAATATTCGGCCCAGGTAGTTAAAGTAGCCCAGTGCTTTTTGGCGTAGTCGGCGTTGCCTTCGGCTTTGGCAATGGCAGCCGTTAAAATGAGCATGTTACCGGATTCTTCTACGGGCATGTCTTCGCCGTAAGTTTGCCCGTTGGCCAGCGGGTAAGTACCTAAATCGTGGGCCGCAAAAGGCTTTTGCCATTTACCGCTTTCGCTGTAGTAAAAAATACCGTTCAGCATACCTTTTAATAAATCGGGATTGTACAACAAGAACAAAGGCGCCGAAGGATAGGTTACATCTACGGTGTTGATAGAGCCGTTGCTGAAGTTTTCTTTCGATAAAAACAATATTTCGCCGGTTGGGCTTTTTACCAGTTTGTGAGCCGCTATGCTTTGGCGGTAACCGGCTACACACAACTGAGCGTAATTTTCACCCCCGGCAGCTTTCGCATCGGCGTACATTTTTTTATCGAAAGCATTACACTGCTCTATAACTTTTTGGTAATCAGCGGCAGCCTGGGCAAATTGACTCTCGATGGTAGTACCTGGTTTATCGCGCCACCAGGGCCGGAGGTTTTGCCCGAAATATTGCACGGCGTAGATGTCGTCGTAGCCCACCATTACGAAGTTTTGCTGCACCGTTTTACCAACTTTACTTAAAGGCAGCACGGTGTTCAACATCAGGTTACGGCCGGTTTGCGTAGCGGCCCCAGAAGCTTTAGTATTATTGGCAAAATTAGCTACCGCTTCTTCGGCCGCTGATATAGTTTGGGTAGCTTTAGCCGTAGTTGGTGCTGCCACGTACACATAGCCCCAATCGATGCGTATATCGTCGCCTTTTTTCTGCAAGATGGGCTGCGCCGTGGTGCCGGCCTGCAAAATATTTAAATTACTGGCGGTGTAGGCTTTGGCACTTACCTCCTGAGCTGGGGTATTTACCGCTAAATTTGTAGAAGTTCCAAAATAAAGCTGCGCTTCGTGGGTGGCTTCGTCGCGGGCATTCACTGCAAACGATACGTAAGAAACCGGTCGGGCCAGCAAATCTAAATTATTTAACAGCAGCGGCGAAGTAAAGGTGAGGTTTAAATCCAAAGGGCCACAGGCAAACTGGTAAACAGTTTGGGTAGGCGTAACAGTTACACTTTTCTGAACCGCCGGGATAACGGCCACTTTTTTCTCTTCTTCCACTTCCGTTACCAGACCGGCATCGAGCCAGGCGCCACCGGCGGTATTGGCTATATGCAGGGCCAGCACGTTCTTGCCTTTTTTCAGTTTCTGGCGGATACCATCTGCAACCGGTATGTATTTAAACTTATGCACCCAGCCGGTAAAGTCGTAAATTTTCTCACCGTTCAAGTAAACTTCGATATTATCGTCGTGATTTAGTTTGAGGAACAGTTTATTAAAATCTACTTTATCCAGGTTAAAAGTACGACGCACCCACAGGTTTTTACTTTCCCAAAGGGTTTTAGGCTTTTGCCCTTTATCGCCGAAACGCGCGGCGCCGGTTTGCCAGTTTTTATCATCAAAACCGGGCTGCAACCACCTGGCATCGGGCTGCGATTCGGTATATTTCACTTCGTAATCTTGCTCGTCCGAAGCCGGTAGCACGGTTTTATAAACTTCTTCTTCCTGACCCAGGAAAGAATATATTTTGCCGTCTACTTTCAGCAACCCCAGCAGCGAGTGGTTTACATTGGTCCAGTGCCGGGTAGTGCTGGCATTGAGTTCATCGGTGTAAGACCAAATGCTGAAATAAGGGTCGTGGGTAATTAAGGGGTAAGCTGGCGCCCGCTTTAATTGGGCCTGGGCGAATTGCCCGATAAATAACAAGAAAGCCAGCGCGGCAATATTTCTAAAACTTAAGCCGCCTGGCCAATTTTTAAATTTAGTAAGCATTTTAACTTTAAATATTCAAATGGTAGCTAGTGAATTTGATATACTGATTAAGGTTTGCCGGCGCCGCAACCAAAATGGCCACAACACCGGCTATAGAATATTATCAACCTGATTATTATTAACCTAAGAGCTTCGGATCTTCCTGGTAGGTTTTCCAAAGCAGTTCCCCAAACAAAGTGTTGGCCCAGGCAAACCACGAGCGGGTAAACTTCTTTGGGTCGTCTTTATGGAAAGCCTCGTGCATAAAACCAGTGTCGCCGTGCGTACCTTTTAAGGCTTGAATACAGTTTTTAATTTCCTGGGGGTCGTTACTGGTGAGGGCGCGCATGGTAATGCTCATGGGCCAAATCATATCCTGCCCCACGTGCGGACCGCCAATACCTTCTCCGGCCGAGCCTTTAAAAAAGAAGGGATTATTTTGGGAAAGTAAAAATTTTCGCGTGTTCAAGTAAACCACATCCGTTGCCGAAACGGCGCCTAAATAAGGCAGAGATAATAAGCTGGGCACGTTGGCATCATCCATTAAATAAGCGCTGCCAAAACCATCTACTTCGTAGGCGTATATTTTACCGTATTTGGGATGGTTCACCACGGCGTGTTCTTGTAAGGCTTTTTCTACCTCAGTGGCCAGGGCCAGCAGTTCTCCGGCAGTGGCTTTGTCCTGGGCAATTTTTTCTAGCATGGTGGCTGCTTGCCTTAAACTTACCACCGCAAAAAAGTTAGACGGAATTAAAAAAGAATACACCGTGGCATCGTCGCTGGGCCGGAACGAGGAGCAGATTAAACCAACCGGGTTTACCGGGTAGCCGTAGCCGCTCATGGGCAAGGTATCGGTAGCGTGCGGCGTGGTACGCTGGAATTTATAAGGGCCTTTATTTTCCTTGCGCTGTTGCTCCCGGAAAGTTTTAAGCGTAGTTTTAATAGCTTGTTGCCATTGGCTATCAAAAGGTTTGGTATCGTTGGTGGTTTGCCAGTAGTGGTAAGCCAGCCGGATGGGGTAACACAGCGAATCTATCTCCCACTTCCGCTCGTGTACGCCGGGCTGCATCTTGGTTAAGTCTTTGCTCCACTCCCCTACTTTGGTATCGTCGCCGTAAAAAGCGTTGGCGTACGGGTCTTTGATTACGCAGCGGGTTTGGCGGTTAATTACTCCGGCTACCAACTGCCGGAGCGGCTCATCTTTTTTCAGAAATTTTAAATACGGCCACACCTGCGCCGAACTGTCGCGCAACCACATGGCATCAATATCGCCGGTTATTACATAGGTATCAGGTTTGCCGTCTTTTACGGTGTGGGTAACAGTGGTATCGAGGGTGCTCGGGAAGCAGTTTTCGAACAACCAAGCCAATTCTTTATCTTTTACTTTCTTTTTAAATTCTGAAATAGCACTTTCAACGGATTTGCTGCTGAAATTACGCTTGGCAGCGGGTACGCGCACCACCGGAATATCGGGTGCGGCAGTTAATGTTAAGGGATTTAGGTAGGCGCCGGCACCTAGTAAGGCGGCGCTTTGGATAAAGGTTCTTCTTTTCATTCTAAATTAATAATTAGGCCTACAAAACTTAGTACTCCTGTTGCAGTGCTTTTGCACCTGCTTTCTAGATAGTATAAATCATGCTACAGCCTGATAAAAATTGTATAAAAGTCTTGGGAGTAAACAAATATTCAGCTGTTCTTCTACTTTGGTTAATTAACACGAAAAGTAGAAAGAATAAGAGGAAAATAAAATTTTAAGCAGATTGAAGTGGTTTGAGTTGGGCAAATATTGCCTGATGTTTTAACCTTTGAAAGATTTCATCTTTCAATGTGAAGGTGCTAACTAATATTTAAAGACTAAGTTTGCTCACGGCCGCGAGGCCCCGTTTGGTCATTCGGGCTGCTCATCTTTCCTTTCCTCCTTCGTCGGAATGCCTCGTACCTCGGCACCGGAAACCTGAAAGGCCCTCATCGCCCAAACTGCTGTAGTCTGCTTCGTAGCTGCTGCTATTCTACCTTTAACCAAATATTAAATATTTAATACGGCCTATTCTATAATCTTCAGGCTGCGCTTAACTGTTAGCCCGGCTCCCCGCCTAAGTTTAGGAGGGGTAGGGGGTGGTTGTTTTTAGCTATATTTTCCTATACAGGACTTTCGCAAATTGGTCGTTTATTTCTTTAAACTTCCCCCACCCCCTCCAAAGGGGGACTTTTAAATAGTTTTACGAAAGTTCTACTATAAATAATACCGAACTCTATACCTTTTTTAATCAACCAAAGCAAAATCTAAATGCTCGCTTTAAATATTAACGGCTGCCTACTTCTTTGGCTTGAAATTGCAGGAAATAAAAGCTTTTTTCGTCAGCTACTAATTTATCCGTTCCGGTTGCTTTATCTTTTTCAAACCGGATATTTACAATAGCAGTTTTACGAGGGCCTACTTTCGTAGCTGAGAAATGGGTGTGCAACACGTAAGTTAGATTCCCTTTTTTATCTTTTACAAAATCGCCGTGACCGGTGCCATTTTGGCCTAGATTGTTTCTGCTAATAATGGGGTTGCCGGTGTATTTTTCCCAGGGCCCGTAAGGGCTTTTACTGACGGCGTAGCCCACCGCATAATCGGGGTTCCGGAAATCGTTGGTGGAATAAACAAAATAATAAAGGTTTTTATGTTTCAGGATAGAGGGGCCTTCCGCTACGGGCCAAGGTGCCTTGGCGGTATTTTCCCAGGGCTCCACGGCGGTAAGGCATTCTTTCAGGGTTTCGGGTTTAATGGCGCTCAGGTCGTCGGTCATTTCGGCTACAAAAAGCCGGTTGCCTTGGTTTAGGCGCACATGGTACAAATATTTGCGACCATCGTCGTCTATAAACACAAACGGATCTATTTGCTTTACAGGGGCAGTTAAAGGCTGCTTTTTTGTTTGCGTAAATGGACCTAGCGGACTGCTGCTGGTGGCAATAGCAATTTGCTCGTTGGCGGTATAAGCCATGTAAAACTGATTGCGGTAATAAAATACCTGCGGCGCCCAGAAACCTTGCTCGCCAAAAGCATCACCTTTCCGGAGAGCATAACCCGCGTTAACTCCTATCGGTCCTGCCCAGCTTTTTAAATCCCGGGAGGTATATACGGTGAAACCCAGGTTGGCATTGGCTCCGCCAGTACCGTACAAATAATATTGGCCTTTGTGGTAAAATATAGTCGGATCGGCCAGGTAAATATCGCTTGAGGTGTTATCGGTTTTTACCTGGGCCCAAGTCGCCTGCCCGGAACAGCAAAGGATAAAGAATAGCCAAATAAAAAATTGCAGGTATTTTAATCCTGCTGAAGAACACGACTTAGCAAAAATATTAATTGTCATTTATAGCAGGAATTAGGTCAATAGCTGTTAAAGCCATACAAATATATTCCTTTCCCAGAATAGATAATGACGATCTAAAAGGTTTACTGCTTGCCCGCTCTCCCTAATTTGACTCGGCTAGCCGGAGACGTAAAAAAATTAATAAAATACCAGGAACCCTGCTCCGGTAAAGAATATTTTAGGCTACTAAATAAAAGGCGTAATTAAATCAGAGACCTGAACTGAATTTATTTTACTCCTATTTGTAAGAAGTCGAAGACTTCTTTTTTATTTAAAGTTTGTAGTCTCCTTCGGAAGGCTACAAACAACAGGGACGACATAAAGCAGCGGAAATTATCCACCGTAAAACAACAATTCAGATTAAATAACTGCTGCTTAACCCTTAAACAAACTTTTTCTTGATGGTGTATTTTCCTACCTCTTCTCCATCGTCGCGGATCATTTTGAGGTTCAGTTCTTTTTTAGTGGCGTGTAATTTTATCAGCGTTCTTTTGCCCTCCAGCGGCCCGCCCCCAATTACAATGGGGTAGTTATGAGTAGCATCGGCATCGTGGGTGGCATACCGGTGTGTATGGCCCGAAAGCATTAAATCTATTTTGCCTTTGTTGAACAATGGCCCGAAAAGTTGGCGGCAGTGCAGGGTGCCGTGCCAGTCGCCGGAATGATAAGGAGAAATATGAATCAGCACTACCCGGAAAGCTGCTTTTTTAAACACTTCGGATTCTATTTCTTTTTCTAACCATTTCTGCTGCACTTCGCGGTACTCGTCAAAAGCTGCCAGCCCGTTGTATTCCCAGTTATCATCGGTTTTATCTTCGCCGGAGTCCAGTATAACAAAGTGTACGGGTCCGCGCGTAAACGAATAATAATATTTATCGGTCGGGTAAGTAAAATAATCGGGTAGCTGTCGGGCAAAGCTGCCCCGCACCTCGTGGTTGCCTTGCACAAAAATAAAAGGCACTTCTTTCGAAAACACCTCGGTGCAAGGTTTAAGCAAATGATCGATTACCTGCTCTTCGCTATCCACGTGGTCGAAACAATCGCCGTTTAAAACCACAAAATCGAAATCGGGATTATTGCCGGTGTAACCGTGCTTGTACAAGAGCTGCGGAATAGTTTGGGGCCGATCGTGGATGTCGTTTAAGATTACCATTTTAAACGCCTCTTCGTCAACAGCCGGCGTTTTAAAGCTATAAATTATGCTTTGCAGCGGCTGGCCATACTCCACTTTAGAAGCCTGAAAATGCAGTATTTCTTTCGAATTGATGCGGTATTTGTATTCGGAGCCGGGTTTTAAGTTTTTAATCGTAACTTTATTAATGCGGTTATTAGCTTGGATCAGGCCATTTCGGGCAGTATAAGCCTTTAGGCTCAGGTAGGTTCCGGCCCCGTATTCTACCCAGCTTAGGCTGTTGTTGTTCGTAATCCAAACAATGGTTACCTCATTGGGCATCAGGTTCTGCAAATAAGGACCCGCTATAAAGGCAATTTTGTCGTTGGTTTTATTTATGCCAGCGAGGGCTGTGCTCCAGGTCGGTAAAGCCAGGGTACCCAGCGCACCTATTTTAGACAGCTTTTGAATAAATAATCTTCGGTTAAAAGGCATCTCGGGAATTCTTCTAGAATTAAATTTTAATATTTCCTACCGGATTACCGGTATCTCCAATCATTTCCAAGGCAAAAGCATTTTGGTCGGCTTTTACCCGGATGATGGTACGGGCGCCTTCTTTGGGGCCGCCGCCAATTACAATGGGGTAATTATGCTGTCCGGCTACCGGTGGGTGAATGCCGTACCGGTGGGTGTGCCCGGAAATTAAAAGGTCGACTTTGGCCTGATTTAAAATTGGTCCGAATACTTCGCGGCAATGCAGCGTGCCGTGCCCCTCGCCCGAATAATAAAAAGGAATATGACTGAAAACTATTTTGTATTTGGCCTTCTTAAAAGCTTTTTTCTGAACTTCTTTCTTCAGCCACTCAACTTGTTTCAACCGGTATTTATCAAAATCGACTAAGCCGTAATATTCTTTATCACCGTCCTTTTTATCTTCCCCGGAATCGAGCACAATGGCATATACCGGTCCATGCTGAAAAGAGAAATAATATTTCTGCTCCCGGTTATTAAAATAATTGGCTAAGTGGCGGGCAAATTTGCCGCGGGTTTCGTGGTTACCACGCGATAAAATAAAAGGCGTAGTGGTAGAAAATAACTGGCTCAGGGGGTGCAGCAAATGATTCACCAGTTGGTCTTCGTCGGTCTGGTAATCGAACATATCGCCGTTCAGGAAAACAAAATCTTTTTTGTCTTCGCCGCCATACTGCATTAAATGCGCAAAGGATTTCGGCCGGTCGTGTATATCGTTAAACACCAGAAACGAAACGCTATCGGCCTGAAGACTGGGGGTTTGAAATGAAAATGACTCACTCACGAAAGTATCTCCGTAGGTTACCTGGTAAGGTTTAAACTCTTCGATAACTTTTGAGTTAATGCGGTAATAATATTTATGACCCGGGGTAAGTCCGGTTAGCGTAATGCCGTGCACCGTATTATAGGCCTGAATCAATCCATCATCTACAGCCACTTCTCTCTTGTCTAAATTATCGGGGCTTTGGCCGTAATCTACCCAACTGTAACAAGGCACCTGGGTGAGCCAGCGCACCGTCATCTGGTTCGGCAGCGCCGATTGCAGATAGGGTTGGGTTTTAATAATGGGTGAATCGGGTAAAGGTGTATCTTTTACTGTTGCAGCCCCCAGCGAAGGTACCGGACATAAGCCGGCCAACCCTAGTACCCCTAGCGATGAAATAAATTTGCGGCGGTTTATATCATTAGATAAATCTTCCATTTGGTGTATCTTTTTAAAGATTAGAATCCTTTTTATTTTGTAATGCCCTGTATACAAGCTTTATTTATTAGCAGTACTGTCGATTTACCGATTTAACCGCTTACTTTCAAGCCCTTAGTCCAGTAGCATTTTATAGAAGCAATTATGCTTTTAATGCGGCTTGCCGGCAATTATTATTCAATTGGTAATATAATAAATCCCCGGCAAGCCAAAAAATAGTTGGTTTAACAACTGAAAAGCATATAGAAGGTCTTAGGAACCAACATTTATCCAGACCCGGATTACCATTACAGTAAGTTTGCCCCCTCCTGAGTGGTCAGCTGATACCGCAGGCAAAGTGTTCGGCGTACCTGAACTAGTTAAAATTTAAAATGTATTTAACATAATATATTAAATAATGTAATAAATTACTAATCACCCATTTCTAATAATTTGGATTTTGTTCGAGTTTGGCATTCTTCTGAATTTCGGATACTGGTATGGGTGAGAAATAACCCTTCGGATGAAATGCCCGCGGCCCCACCGAAACAATTTTGTACTGCAAGGTATGGCTGGTTTTATCCGGATTAAGTTTAGCCACGATATCGATGCCGGTAGCCGGCGAGTTCATTACCTGTTCGGCAATCAGCCAACGCCGGATATCGAAGTACCGGTGACCTTCAAAGGCCAGTTCGTACTTGCGCTCATAACGGTACAGGTCTTCCAGCGCCTGACCGGTAACCGAACTGGCGATGGCGGGCATATCGGCCCGGGTGCGCACTTTATTGATGTAAGTACGCGCCTCCGCAGCTTCGCCCAGTTCCAGACAAGCTTCGGCATAATTTAACAATACCTCGGCGTAGCGGAACATAATCCAGGGCTGATCGCCGCGGAAAAATTGCCCGTCTACGTTTTTATCTAAAAACTTACGGGTATAATAACCGGTGGTAGAGGCGTTCCAGTTTTCTATGGGGCTGAAACGGGTATCAACGCCCCAAACTACATCTATTTTGTTTGTAGCAGCGTTCCACACTTCTTTGCTGCCGGTTTGAATAATGCCCGCTGGTTCCGTGGCCGCCGCATCAGCCGGCCGGCTCCGCCAAACGGCACCGTTGTACAAAATAGAAGCGTAAAAACGGGGATCGCGGTTTTTATATGGCTCTTTGGCGTGCTCCGGATTACTCCAACTGAAAGGCGTACCGTTTCTTAACTGATAACCCGTTACAAATCCTTCGACGGGCAGGTTGCCGCCCCAGTTGTGGTAGCCGTTCGGACCGTTCCATAAGTCAACAGAAGTACCTTTTAGCTGTTTGTTGTGTAATTTGGCAAACAGGATTTCGGGATTGTGGTTATCTAAGAATATCCGGGTATAATTTTCGGCCGCTGAATCGGTGGGGGCGTACAAACCGTGCTTACCGGGGCTATCGATAATAGCTTTTGCCGCTGCTTTGGCCGCCTGCCACCGCTGCTTCTGGTCGCCGCCGGTGTATCCTACCAGCGCATTGGTATTGCCCGGCTTGTTAAACAAATCGCTGGCTGCGTACAGCAACATTCTGGATTTTAACGCCATAGCCGAATATTTGGTAGCCCGGCCCAAATTATCGCTATTATAGCTAGCCCCCAGCAATTCAATAGCGCTGTCGCAATCTTCCACAATGGCGTTTACGCATTCTTCAAAAGTACCTCTGGCAATAAACATGGCCTCGCCGTCGTCCAGGTTAAAATTTTCCTTCATTAAAGGCACACCACCAAAATGGCTAACCAGGTTAAAATAATAATATGCCCGGATAAAGCGAACTTCACCGATTAGCCGATTTTTCCAATTACTATCCTTGAAGGTAACTTCGTCTATCCGTTCCAGAAAAGTATTACAGTTACGAATGCCTTTGTAATAATTACCCCACTGCCCAAACTGAGTAAGCGTACCCATATTTTCGGGGGTGAGCGTACCTTTTACCACCACATCGGTGCCTTTGTCGCGCAGGTACATGCCCTCGTCCGAAACGGCGGTGTGCATTACTTTCCAGCTATCGGTAAATGGGTCCCAGATGCGGCCGTACAAATCGTTTACAAAAGCTTCTACCAGGGCCGGGTCTTTCCACACGTCGGCATCACTAATGGCATCCAGCGGCTTTCTTTCCAGAAAATCCTCATCGCACGAAGTGGCCCCGCCCAGAAACAGCACGCAGGCCACGAAAAATATTTTTTTAGATATAAATTTCATCTCTTTCGGCTTTAAAAAGTTAAGCTTAAACCAGCGTTATATATTTTAATTTGCGGATAATAATGACCCGCACCGTTCGGTAATTCGGGGTCAAATATTTTCACTTTGTCGAAGGTGAGTAAATTCTGGCCGCTCACGTACACCCGCAGTTGCTGCATTTTTAGCTTCTGTACCAAGGTTTCCGGAATATTATAACCGAGTTGCAGGGTTTTTAGGCGGAGATAATTGGTATTATAAAGCCAGTAAGAATTTTGCTGGGTAATCCAGTATTCGCGGTTATCGAAAACCCGGGCGACATCGGTATCGGTATTTTCCGGGGTCCAGCGGTTCTCGACATAAGCCAGCGGAAAATTACCAATCAAACCCGATTCGGTACGCACGTACTGGTTCGCGCCGGCGGCCCCCTGCCACAACATGCTTAAATCTAAATCGCCGAACACAAAATTCATGTTTAAGCCGTAAGTCCACTCCGGAAACTGCGATTTATTAAAGCGGGTGCGGTCCAGGGCATTAATTTTCCCATCTTCATTTACATCGCGGAAAATAACATCGCCGGGGCGGGCACCGGCCATGTGGGGCGTACTGTTTACGTGGTCCACATCCTTGTAAATACCCATGGCTTCGTAGTACAGGCTCGACCCAATGCGGGTGCCGGTGTATCTTTGGTAATCCGGAATATTTTCGGGTTCGTCCCAGAACAATATTTTATTGCGGGCAAAAGATACCGTACCGGCAGTTTCCATCCGGAACTTACCAAAAGATTTGCGGTGCGATAATTGGGCATCAAAGCCTTGGTTCTGTACTTTACCCAGGTTTTCGTCGGGCAGCACAATACCGGTATATTCCGGCACCGAGGCCGAGCGGGCAATGAGAATATTCGAGCGTTTGGTGCGGAAATAATCAACCTCCAAGCTAACCGACCCATTAAATAACTGGCTTTCGATACCCACGTTAAAATTATTCGCTACTTCCCAGGTAATATTTTCATTCGGAATCCGGATGGGGTAAATAGAAGGATTTAAGCCCAAATCGTTGCCAAATATTGAACCGGACCCGAAGCCGTAATTACTCAGGTACTGGAAGTTGGCCACTTTATCGTTACCCATTTGCCCCCACGAACCCCGTACTTTAAAGAAATCTACCAGGTTGATGTTGTTCTTCCAGAAGTTTTCGTTGGAAACGACCCAACCGGCCGAGAAGCCCGGGAAGAAACCAAAGCGTTTGTCGCGCGGAAAGTTCTGGGAGCCGTCGTAGCGCCAGTTAAAATCGAACAGATATGTATCTCTAAACTGGTAAGAAGCCCGGCCAAAATAATTTTTCCGGGCAGCTTCGTAACCCGAGCCGCTTACTTGTCTTTCGTCCTGGCCGCCGGCAAACAACTGGTCTACCGCTGCCGAAATAAAGTACCGGCGCGAACCGTAAAAATCGTTGCCTTTTTCTTCGTTTTGCTCATACGCCACAAACGCGCTGATGCTGTGCGGTCCAAAGGTACGGGCATAATTAATTTTAGAGTTGAGGGTAATCTGCTGACTGTGCACAAAAGATTCGGTCAGTTGCGGATCGCTCACGCCGCGTTCGGCTGAATTTAGAATGGGCTCGTTCTGGCCATTAAATCCGCCGAAGGTGTAGAGTGTCCAGGGCTTGATAAAGTTCTTTTTATAAGTCAGTTCTTTACTAGCCGCCAGGTTACCATCAATAAACAAGCCTTTTACCCAGGGCAATTTAATGGTGTACCCAAAAAGGGCGTTTACCAGGTTTATATCGTGCTTGTTGTAGCCAATGGTGTTGGTAGAAGTAACCACCGGGTTATTGCCCTGTTCAATATCGGGGCCGGGTAAGCCGTTGGGCCAAACCGCTGTTTCGGTGGGGCGACCCCGCTGAATAAACCGGAAAATATCGCTGGAGCCCAGCGGCGGGTAATTTTTATTGCTGTGCCGGCCCTGCACATCAAAATTAAGCTTGATATTTTCGGTTACATCGGCATCAAGGTTAATGCGTAAATTCTGCTGTTTGTAATTGGTCGCACTGTTGCGGTAAACGGCATCTTCGTAAACACTACCCAGCGAAACAAAATACCGCACTTTATCGCCGCCGCCCCGCAAACTCAGGTTGTGGCGATTTTGCAACGACCACGGTTTAATTACCGCATCAATCCAGTCGGTGTTGGGGTGCGTCCAGGGCGAAGAACCATCTTTAAACTTCTGAATATCTTCATCGGTATATTTCGGACGAGTACCGGCATAACCCAGAATTTCGTTAGTTAATTGGGCATACAAGCCCGCATCGGCCATTTCGGGCATGCGCGTGGGCGTTACAAAACCCTGGTTAAAATTATAATCGAGGGTGGGTTTGCCGGTTTTGCCTCTTTTGGTTTTTACCAGAATTACCCCGTTGGCGGCCCGGGAACCGTAAATAGAAGCCGAAGCATCTTTTAATACCGAAATACTTTCGATGTCGTTGGGGTTGAGTTTATCTAACCCACCCAGGAGGCTGGGAATACCGTCCACTACAATCAGCGGCGAGTTATCGCCCAAGGTGCTCTGGCCCCGGATAAATAATTGCGAGCCACCGCCACCGGGTTCGCCGGAACGATCCACGGCAATAACGCCGGCTACGCGGCCGGTTAAAGTATTCGTTACGTGGGTTGTGGGCGCCTGCTTCAGGTCCTCTCCTTTTACCATCGAAATAGCCCCGGTAACGTTTACTTTTTTCTGGGTACCGTAACCTACCACTACTACTTCTTCTAAAGCTTTGGCATCGTCTTCCAAGGTAATATTAAGCGTTCCGCCGGAAGTGGGTACGGGTACTTCTTTCGTAGCAAAGCCAATAAAAGAAAATATTAAGGTGCCGCCGCTGTTTGGAACAACCAACGTATAACTGCCATCGGGCCCGGAAGTAGCGCCGTTATTGGTTCCTTTTAATAAAATGGTTACGCCCGGCAAACCTTCTCCGCTTCTGGAAACTATTTTACCTGAAACCGTAATATCTACTGCGGCAACCGAACTGGAACGCAGGAAATTGGCTTCCGGATTGGTTAACGGCCGTAAACGGACGTGAATATTATTATTTACCTGCTTAAATTCCAGTTGGGTATCTGCGGCCACCCGGGCCAGTACCTTTTCCAGCGATTCGTTTTTTGCCGAAATGCTTATCTGAACTTTATGCGGGGTTTCCTGCTCATCAAAAGCAAATTTATAAACGGTAGCGGCTTCAATTTTCCGGATAAAATCCTGCAAAGAGGCATTGCGAAGCGATAAGGTAATCTTGGTTTCTTTCAGACCCTGCAACCTTTCGCCGGCGTCGGCAGCCGATACAGCCGAAATAATTATTAGTTGAAACAGCATACTTAACAGTGTGCTGCCAGCTATCCGGGGAAACAGATAGTATAGATTTTTTTTCATAAGTTTGGGTTTAGTTTTTAATTCATTTTTTACCAAAACTCCGGCAACCTGCATGCGCCAACATTTGGTTTTCGGAGGTAAGCGCCGTAAAGCTTCTGTCCAGAAGTTTTGCGGCGTAATTTTACAGCTTCGTTATTTCATATAGGTTAAGTTTTCGTTATCTAAACTTTATCATTACTTTATCCTCCTTCTTTTCATAAGTAAAGTTTTTCACAAAGGCTATCCCGGTCAGCACATCATCCAGGCTTTCGTTCTGATAGCTGCCGGTGTAATGCCATTCCTGCTTTTTGCCCGGAATCTTGCCGGACACCTGAATATGGATGCCGTACCAGCTTTCCAGTTTCTGAATAACCTCTTCTAAATTGGCTTGCTTAAAGTACAAAATCCCTTCCCGCCAGCTTAAAATCGCCTGTGCATCAAAACCAGAAACTTTATAAGTAAGGTC
Source organism: Adhaeribacter aerolatus (assembly GCF_007991635.1). Lineage (GTDB taxonomy): Bacteria > Bacteroidota > Bacteroidia > Cytophagales > Hymenobacteraceae > Adhaeribacter > Adhaeribacter aerolatus. The sequence continues at coordinate 152,983 of NZ_BJYS01000008.1, forward strand.
TATTTGGCTATATTGTAATTGCTGGCCGGGTTGGAGAATGGCCAGTTGGTTTTTATTTCCGGGTTGGCTTTTTTCAATTTTTACCGAGCCAGTGGCTAAGGCTATTGCTACATTTTGTTTACCAGGGCGGTAATTAATATTAAAAGAGGTGCCTAAGGCCTGGGTAAAAAGACCGCCGGTTTTTACAATAAAAGGCCGTTGGGCATCTTTGGCCACCTCAAAAAAAGCTTCGCCGGTTAAGGTAATTTCTCTTTTATGCGAAGTAAAGTGCTGCGGATAAGTAACCTGACTATTGGCGTTTAAGGTAATGACCGAGCCATCTTCCAGGGAGATATTTTTCCGGATGCCAGGACCTGATTGGATTGTTACCAACCGAATAGCAGACGTATTTTCACCGGTGAAATAATTAGAGAAAAACCATAAGAAACAAACTGGTAAAAATATTGCCGCCGCCGCTTTCAGCCACCACTTCCAATTACTTTGCGGCAGGCGCAGATTTTTTGTGGTTTGGCACGCCGAGTCTTCAGCCAGATTTTCGTCAGCTTGCTTATCTATATTCGCGTTAATACGCGCTAAAATATCTGTCGCATTGGCGGAAAATTCTTTATGTGCTTCTCCTGCTTCCGTTTCCTGCCACAGCCGGTATAATTCCTGTTCTTGGTGCACCCCGAGTTCCGTTCCTTTGAACCACGCCAGAACCTTTTTCACCTCTTCCGGCGAACATTCTCCTCTGAAATATTTCTCTAAAAGTGTATCTTCCATTACCCGTGAAAGGCCGTTTGGAGGGTATACACTTAACTTTAGATCAGCACCACTTCGGTTTCAGAAAATTTATTTATTTTTTAAAAACCTTGACTTAACCTTTTTTTATGTTTAGTTTTCTAATCAGAATACTATATAATTTGTGAAATATTTAATTTTTCAGTTAAATACTTCCTCAGGATCTTTAAAAAGCTTAAATTTTATTTAACCGGTAAAATGACGGAAGCAAACGCTGATAACAGCTCGGCCATTATTCAAGCACTGAAACAAGGTGAGCGCCTTGCTTTCGAAAAGGTTTATCAATGCTTTGGGCCCAAGCTGTATGCTTTTACCGTAAAATTAGGTTGCAGCAAAGAAGATGCGGAAGAAGTAGTGCAGGAGGTATTTCTGAAAATATGGGAGCGTAAACATTTTTTAGACCCGGAGCAAAATTTTGATGGGTATTTATTCCGGATGGCCCGCCATATTGTTTATAACAAAGCCCGGCACCAGGTGCATGTATTCGCTTACCACCATTATTTGACCGGCACCCAACATTTGACCAGAAGCGACACCGAAGAAAGCCTGGATTACCAGGAACTGGACCAGTTGCTCCAGGAAACTTACGCAGCTCTGCCTCCGGTACGGCAACAGGTTTTTGTCATGAGCCGTTTAGAGGGGTTAAGTAATAGCCAAATTGCCGAGAAACTACAAACCAGCAACAGCAACATCGAAAACCACCTGAATAAAGCGCTGCGGGCAGTCCGGATTAAGCTAAAGCTGTATAAAGTTATTTATTTTAATATTTGGTTTCTCTTTAGCTTTCTATAGCCTTAAGTATCTAAAGTCCCCCTTTGGAGGCGGTAAGGGGGAGGATTTACCTGACTAATATAAATCGGGTTCGGGAGCAGGATTAGATATCCTGCTCCCGACAAACTTGCTATTACCAGCCCGACCGATTACGGCCGCCGCCCAGAATACCGCCGAGTAAGCCGCCTAAGCCACCGGAACTCATGCCGCCATAGCCGCGCCGGCCGTTTAAACCACCCAAAATTGAAATAATTGAACCCAGGCCGCTGCCGCCGGACCCACCGCGGTACATACCGCCGCCCATCATGCCGCCGCCTAGTAAACCACCGAGCAAGCCGCCTCCCAGGCCACCCATACCGCCCATCATGCCGTGGCTCCGGCGACGACCGCCGCTCATCATGCGGCTAATTACAATGGGGGCCAATATTCCTAACATGCCTGTTACCATTTGGGGCGAAATGCCGGCGTTTTTAAACATATCCCCGAAACCACTTTTATTTACAAACGATTGGGAGGTGGTATCTTCGCCTTTTTGCTGGGCTTCGTTGGCGGTATTTACAAAATTATCGAGGAGGCTAAACTGCTTTTGGTTGATGCCCAGGTAATTGGCCATTTCCTGGATGTGCTTTTCTTCTTCAGGCGTATACTTGCCGTCGGCTTTGGCAAAACTGATAATATCGGTTACAAACGAAAAACGCAACTGGCTGTTTTTAAGCTGATCTAAACATTTTTGCAGGCTGATAGCCGAAGGATTGCGGGCTATTTGCACCACCTCCTCCTGAATATTTTCGGGCAGTTCGGCGGCTTCGCCCATCAGGCGCAAAAACTCCAGTTCTTCGTCAGAGGCTTGGCCGTCGGCCGAGGCCATGGTGGCCAAAGCGGCTAAATACGCACCCCTTTCTTCCAGGGAATAATCTTTTAATAAGGTTGTCTGCTCTTGTTCCATTAGTTTTATCAGGTTTGGTTCCGACTTGTGTTAACGTGCCGAACGGAAGTAAGTTAATATACTGCTTGGTGTAAAGTACCTATTTATACGGCGCGGCTTTGCCGACTTACACTAATGAAATTTTCGCCTGGTCCGGCATACTCTTGTTGTTCCGGAACAACTTTACCCTATCGCAAACATTTACCTCATCATAACAATTATTTTATCAGCTTACTTTTTAGAGCTCTAAACCGAATATTTTCTGTTCTTTGGTTTCGGTAAAGCTGGCTTTTAAGTAAAACTGGTGGCTAGCCAGCCGTTTGGTACTGCACCTTACTTTTAGGTGGGTGATCTGCCGCTGCCGGCTCCATTGTTTTACTGCCTCTATTAATATTTTGCCAATGCCTTTACCCCGGTACTTTTCATCTACCACCAGGCCGCCAATTTCTACAAAACGCCCCGACTCTAACCGTACTGCATAAAAAGCGTGTACCCAGCCAACTACTTGGTTACCGGTTTCGGCTACCAGGGCTAAATGGTTGGCGCTGTCTAAAATTTCGGAGATTAGTTCGGCAGTAGTGGTGCCGGTGGTTTGATAACCTAATTGCGTGGTTAATTCGGCGACGGCGGCACTATCTTGTACGGTAAGTTTTTTAATATTTATTTCCATTCTGAATAAATTAAGTATTATGGCCTACCAAGCTGCAATTATTGACCGACAGGCTAATTCAAATCCTCTTAATTTAAATATTTACTCCTTTACTTTGGGTTGTTAAATTAGAGCTATGCAAAACCACTTGGGTTTCGGAAACAGGAATTTAACCAATACTTACCGTAGCCCTATAACCAGAAGTAATATATAGCAGTATCCTTTGCATTATCACACCAACCATATACTAGATTTCTAATTTCAACTATGAAAATAATATTTTTCAGCGCTAAGCCCTACGACCAGCAGTTTTTTACCGAAGTAAACCAACAATTTAATTTCGAACTGAATTTTCTGGAAGCACATTTAAACAGCAAAACGGCAGTACTGGCCAAAGGCTACGATGTAGTATGTGTTTTTGTGAATGATACCGTTACAAACGAAGAACTAAAGGTGCTGGCCGAACAAGGCATAAAATTACTGGCGCTACGTTGTGCCGGCTTTAACAACGTAGATTTAAAAGCTGCGGGCGCTTTGGGCATTAAAGTGGTACGGGTACCGGCTTACTCGCCGTATGCCGTGGCCGAACATACCCTGGCGCTTATCTTAACCTTAAACCGCAAAACCCACCGGGCCTACAACCGCGTGAAAGAAGGCAACTTTGCCCTGAATGGTCTTCTGGGTTTTGATTTGCACGGCAAAACCGCCGGCCTGATTGGCCTGGGCAAAATAGGGTTGGCCACTGCCCGCATATTAAAGGGTTTTGGTTGCCGGGTTTTGGGTTATGATGTGGCAGAACCAGCCGAAGCGGAAAGCATTGGTGTTGAATTTAGCTCTCTCGATACGCTCTATGCCCAATCCGATATTATTTCGCTGCACTGCCCGCTAACGCCCGAAACGCACCATATTATTAACCGCGGTTCTATTGCTAAAATGAAAAAAGGCGTAATGCTGATAAACACCAGCCGGGGCGCATTGATAGATACCCGCGCCGTTATTGCAGGCCTGAAAAAAGAACAAATCAGCTATCTGGGTTTAGATGTGTATGAAGAAGAAGGCGATTTGTTTTTCGAAGACTTATCGAATAAAGTAATTCAGGACGATGTTTTTATGCGGCTGCTTTCTTTTAACAACGTTTTAATTACCGGACACCAGGCTTTTTTAACTTCCAATGCCCTTCAAAAAATTGCCGAAACCACTTTACAGAATATCCAGGACTTTGCAGATAAACGCGAACTCGCCAATGAAGTAAAGTAAACCCTTGCCTACCGGAGAGACTTCTGCAGGACTAAGGTTAAAATCCGCGGAATCTCCGGTTGGTCCTCATCGTCGAAATATTCGTTCAGGTCTACTAGCGCTAACTGTTGGCGGCGGGCGGCTTGAACGAAATCAGAAATATGGTGGGTAAAACATTCCAGCTCCGTGCGGCCAACAGCGGTGTCGAAGCGGGCTTTGGTACCGGCATATTGCTTAAAAGGATGTAATTCGCCAATGTAAACGTGTCCGCCGGGTTTTAGCACTTTCGCTACCTGCGCAAAAATAAAATTGAGGTTGGCAATGTGTTCCAGCACCAGGCTAAAACTTACCAAATCAAAACTTTCAGTTTCAAAAGGCCAATCGGTGGTAATATCAGCTTGCATAAAAGTTACGTTGCTAACACTAACATTTTCTTTGGCCCGCGCCAGCATTTCCTCCGATAAATCTACGGCCGTAACCTGCACCGCCTTTTGAACTAGCCAAACGGTGTTTTTTCCGGTTCCGCAACCTATTTCCAGGCAATTAACAAGAGGTATTGGGGCTAATTCGTGGCGCAAAGCTTTGGCCTCCAGGTCGCGGGTTTTATTTTTATTCGTGTCGTACTGGGTTGCCCAAATATTATAAGCTTCTCTGGTTTTCATACAAATGAATATTTATAAAGCTTTGGCTTAAATAATGAATGAATAAACCGGGTTTTTCCTGCATCTGTATTAAAGTCATTTATTCTTCATTTAAGAAAATCAACTAAAATTTAACCAAGCAGCCTTACAAAAGTACTTTGCTGAATAAAAAAATACAATACTTATAACAGGTTAACAATCATTACATTACCATCAATAGCTTCTGAAAACACCTACTAAATTTTACAGCCTGCCTCCGTATTTATTCCAAATATTCAGCATAACTCCCTTGTAACCAACTCGTAAGGTAGGTGCTATGAAAAAGGAAGAAATATTCTTATCCGATTTTCAACGGATATTTTTAGGGAATGCGCCGTGGGAATTTATGTTGGAGGTGCTGCTACGCACCATCATTATTTACCTGGCTTTAACGGTTATAATGCGGTTGTTGGGCAAACGCATGAATGCGCAGTTAACTATTTCGGAGTTGGCCGTTATGATTACGCTGGGCGGTATTGTCTCGGTGCCCATGCAGGTGCCGGAACGCGGTCTGTTAGTAGGCATAGTTATTCTGCTGGGAGCTTTGTTTTTTCAGAGAGGCTTAAACTGGCTGGGGTTTAAGTTTAAAAAAGTAGAATTACTCACGCAGGGCGATATTCAGTTAATGGCCAAAGATGGCTGCCTGGATATTACCGAAATGAGCAAAGCAAAGGTATCGAAAGAACAGCTTTTTGCCAACCTGCGCTCGCAAAATGTGCAGCACCTGGGTCAGGTAAAACGGGTTTACCTCGAAGCGTGCGGCCTGTTTAGCGTTTTCCGCGAAAAAGATCCGAAACCCGGTTTATCTATCCTGCCCGAACAAGATGTTGAGCTGCATAAGGCCGAGCCGCGGGATAACGAATATTGTGCCTGCTTGCAGTGCGGGCAATTAGCGTTAAAAGAAAGTGTAAAAAATAAGGCCTGCACCCGCTGTGCTAATAACGAGTGGACGTACGCCGTAAAAGAAGTTTAAAGAATGAAACCCGAAGAAATACAATTCGGCGATTGGGCCCGAATCTTTATGGGCGAGAATCCGCCCGCTTTTTTTATTGAAGCGCTCCTCCGGATTGCCATTATATATATTATCCTGATGGTATCGATGCGAATAATGGGCAAGCGCATGGGCTCTTTGCTTACGCGCAACGAAATGATTGCCTTGGTTTGTTTAGCTGCAGCTAACGGAGTGGCTTTGCAATCGCCGGAACGTGGCATATTGCCGGTAATAATTATTGCAGTGGTTATTATTGGCTTTCAGAAATATATTGCCTGGCGGGCCATGAAAAGCACCAAATTTGAAAGCCTGGTACTGGACGATGTGGATTTGCTGGTAAAAGATGGCTATTTGCAGTTAGATAAAATGGAACAAACCCGCCTTACCCGCGAACGCCTGATGGCCGAGTTTCGGCACAATGGGATTAATAATGTGGGCCGGGTTCAACGCGCTTATTTAGAAGCCAATGGCAAGTTCTCTATTTTGCAATATCCGGATGAAAAAATAGGCTTATCTACCTTGCCCAACTGGGACAAAGATTTTCATGAATCGCTGCCGAAAGCGCCCGGTAATTACGCTTGCCGCAGTTGCGGCAATATTGTAAAAGGTGCCAAACCCACCCACGAATGCGATCGCTGCCACCTCCAGGATTGGGAAGAAGCCGTAATCACCTAAGTGTTTTTAATCTAACAAAACAGCTTTATAAACCAATCTTAAACACAATATTCTGGCTTTCATTAAGATTGTGATAATAAGGCTATTCTACTCCTCGCCGGGGTTAAGCCAAACAACTTTTTGGTCGGGGGTATGGGGCTGGCCAATAATATCACGGTATAAATCGGGCCGGCGGGCTTTCTTATAACGGTAACCGCCGGCATCTTTTAATTTCTCCGGAACAACAGTGGCAATAGCAATATCATTATCCAGCTTCCGGCACTCGGCAATTACGTCGCCAAAAGGGTCGATAATCATGGAACAACCATTTTTTAGCTGGTCATCGTCCATACCAATGGGGTTTGAGAAAATAATGTAAGCTCCGTTATCGTAGGCCCGCGCGGGCAGCCATTTCATGAGCCAGTCCCGGCCTTTCATGCCGTCAAACTCTAATCGCAAAGAGGTCGGGTCCTGCTCGCGGTTTTCCCAAAGCTTAGGCTCCACAAAGCCGGCACCGGGCCGGGTAGAGGGCGTGCACATGGTTACGTGCGGCGTAAAAATAATATCGGCGCCCAGCAAATTGGTTGCCCGTACGTTTTCAATAATATTATTATCGTAGCAAATTAAAATACCACATTTCCAGCCAAATAAATCGAATACACAATAGCTATCGCCGGGGGTAATATTGGGGTTGATAAACGGATGCAGTTTCCGGTATTTGGCCACCAGTCCGTTTTTATCTACGCACACATAACCTTTGTAAATTTTATCGGCTTCGTCTTTCTCGAAGAGGCCGGCCAATACTACAATATCGTGCCGGCGGGCTATTTCGGTTAACCGTTTTACACTCGGACCATCCGGAATAAACTCGGCTACCTCCAGCATCTGGGCTTTAGAAAGCGGGCGCGCAAACGTATAACCCGTTATAGAACACTCGTGAAAAGAAATAATTTTAGCACCGGCCTGGGCGGCTTGCCGGCTCAGGTCCTCTATCACACTTAAATTATATGCTTTGTCGTTGCTTTTATTCTCGAACTGAGCCGTTGCAATTTTAAGTTTTTTCATTGGTGTTATATAGGTTGAGTTTCAGGTTAGCTTTTGCTCTAAAAGATAGAATCGGCTTACTCTTCACCTGGTTCTTCTGGTTTAAAATATTTAATTTAGGTGTTGCTGATTAAGCTGGTTATTAAAGGCTCGCTTGATTAGAACCGGGTCGTCTTACGGCATAAATCAGTTCATCTTCAAAATTCCCGTTTTTAAAGAGGGTTTTAGTTAAATGCGCTTCCAGCACAAAGCCGGCTTTTTCCAGCACCCGTTGCGAAGCCTTATTTGTACCAAAAGGACGCGCAAATATGCGCTCAATATCCAGGTTCTGAAAAGCAAAAGCTACCATTTGTTCGATGGCTTGCGTTATAATGCCCTGTCCCCAGAATGGTTCGCCTAGCCAATAACCCATCTCGGCATTTTTCCGGTAAATATCGGTTTGCGGATGAATACCAATACCACCCGCCGCTTCGCCGTTTACTTCAATGGCAAATATTCTGGATGGGGTATTGCCAGTGGCAAACCCAATAAAATTTTGACCATGCTCGGGGGTATAAGGGTGCGGAAACTGGTCGGTCATAAATTGGGCAATGGCGGCGTTGTTGGCATACTTTATCAAACTATCTAAATCTGCCAGGTTCCAGGGACGGAGTTTAAAATTCATCTGGTTAGTTTTTGAAGGTGTTCTAACGCAAAACCATCGGGCTAAGCAAGCCTGTAAGAACTAAAAATTTTACTACAATCCAAAGGCTGAGTGTTCCAGATTTGCTACAGTTTTTATTTTACTGTGCTTTTTATTCGAATACAGCCACTGCTCTTACCGGCGATCCGGTGCCTCCCCTGATTTTAAGCGGCAAAGCAATAAAACGGAAACGGCCCCGGTTCACCAATTTATCAAGGTTTATGAGGTTCTCGTAGTGCGTAAAACTTAGTTCGCCACAAATTTGGTGCACCTCCCGGTTCGAAACTTTAGGTACTCCCGGCGACATGGTTTCTACCCCGAACGCCGCTATTTTTTTTGCGCCCAACCACCGCGCCGACTCAACGGAAAGCCCCGGACCATTTTTCCAGTTTTTGGTGCCGTAGTACCTCTGGTAATGGTTTGTACAAAAAAGCACGGTATCGCCTTGTTGGATGCTAATATTGGCTTTTTGGCAGGCTTCTTCTATTTCGGCTACCGTTATTAAAGCTTTAAGTTCTTTGTGCGAAAAATCCAGACAAACGCCTTCGGTGTAAAACATAGTTAAAGGCATGGTATCGATGGATTGTCCGGCGAATTCCCGCCCCATGTGGTTTAGGGCATCTACGTGCGTGCCGGTGTGTTCGGCTAATTCTAGTTTGTAAACGCTGGGAGTTTTAGCCTCAGCGGCCGGAAGCCCCGCCCACTCTTCATGGGTGGCATGAATACTTATTTTTACGGCCGGCATTCCGTTAAACACCGGCATGCCATCAAATATCTCCTGGCTCAGATCAATAATTTCGGTCATGTAGGTTTACGCTTGATTGGCAAATATTAACTCTTTAAGCAAAGCAGGTTAACGCCTATTGATTATTCTGTTTATGGCCGGAATAGCTTTACGAACTGGTTTTGTATTGCTCTACTAATTCCAGCCGTTTTACCACCGAATTTTTGCCCAGAATAGTACCCGGCGATAACACGGCGTTGGCTCCTATTTTAGAACCATCGCCCACCAAAGATCCAAATTTATCGCTGCCGGTATTAATTACTTTAGAATCGTATACCACCGAAATATTTTTTATTGCTCTTTCATTATAATGATTAGCCGCTATAGAACCGGCTTCGAAATTAATATTCCGGCCAATAATGCTGTTGCCAATATAATTAAAATGAGCTATAGCTGTATTAGCGCAAATAATACTGTTTTTTATTTCGCAACCGGGCCCAATTTTAACCGAATCGGCCAGGAAAACGCCTTCCCGGAAATAAGCATGAGCCCCCACAAAACAATGGGGGCCAATAATTGCCGGACCTTTCAGCACAACGCCTTGTTCCATTACAGCCGTTTGGTGCACCGCCACGTTATCGTTAATCGCATATTCAGTACCCAGGTTTACTATTTTTTCGGATAAAATATTTTTCAGGTTATTCGTAATCTCCCAGGGCAGCAGGTTACCGTGGTTAGGCAACAGGCTGGAAAAGCCTTCTATAAAACTGTTTATTACTATCATATAGGCTAAACTTTTGTATTTTAATATTTTGCTAATCCTAATTGTTTAATACGCTTACATTATTGTAGTCCTGTTTAGCCTGTCGAAATAACTAATTCCACTTTACAATGCTGTGATAGATCCTTCGACAAGCTCAGGATGACCAATATTCGTTTTGAAGCCCAGTTTTTATTTAATAGTGGTATCAGGTCTGCTCGTTAAGCCAAGTCAATCGTCCGCTCTACGTTTATTTGTTTCAGAAAATACGCGTCGTGCGATACCACCAGCAAGGTTCCCTGGTATTCGTTAATAGCCGCCGTTAGAATTTCCGTGTTTTGAATATCCAGGTTATTAGTTGGTTCGTCCAGAATTATCATATCCGGCGCCTGGTTGCTGATGGTGAGGCAGCAAAGTAGGAGCCGCATCTTTTCGCCGCCGCTCAGGGCACTACAAGATTTATCCCAATCATCTTTGGTAAACAAAAACCGGTTTAGCCTGATTTTTATTTCGTGCTCTTGCAAGGTGGTACGGTTAAATTGCTGCGCCTGCTCGTAAATGTTCAGGTGGTTGTTTATTAAAGAATAATCCTGATCGATGTACACGGCTTGCTTAACTACCCGGTAAACCGCACCGGATTTTGGTTCGAGTTGGCCTAAAACTATTTTGATTAAGGTGGTTTTGCCAGAACCATTTAAACCTTTTAAAGCAATTCGTTCGCCGCTGGTAATCCGGAAGTTTAAAGGTTTTGTCCAAAGTAATTGTCCGGAATAACCGTAGTTAATATCCTGGGCCGTAACTAATATTTTGCCTTGATGCAGCGCCGACTGGTCGAAGTTAAACTTCATCCTATCCACATCGGGTAATTCTTGCCGCAAGGCCGTTAGTTCCTGGGCAATGGTTCCTATTTTTTCGGCATGCACGCCTTTTAACTCAGCGGTACTGTTTTCCGCGCTGTTTTTTAGGGTGTTCATCACAATTTTAGGAAGTCCGGCTTTTTCCTGTTTTTTCTTGCCGCGGGCATCCAGCTTTTGTTGCCTTTCAGCCGTTTTCCGTTCCACTTCTTTGGCTTTGCGCAAGGCTTTTTCTTTGCTTTTTACATCCTCGGTTAAGGCCTGGCTCTGGATGCTTTTCTGCTCCTGGTAAAACTCAAAATTGCCGCCGTATACCGTAATGCCGCGCTTGCCCAGTTCCAAAACCAAGTCCAGCAAATTAAGTAAGGTGCGGTCGTGGCTTACTACTAATAATGTGCTGGATGTAGATTGGATAAATTTATACAACAAAGCTCTGCCGGCGGTATCGAGGTGGTTACTGGGCTCATCTAATAAAACAATTTCGGGTTGATGGATAAAGATACCCGCCAGGAACACTTTTGTTTTCTGGCCACCGCTAAGGGTGCTCATGGGCTGTGTTAAATCCAAATCGGTTAGTTGCCAATATTGCTGCGCCTCCTGGCACCGTTCTTCCAGGGTCCAATCGTCGTTTAGCAGTTCCAGGTTTTCTTCGGTTACGTGGCCATCCAGAATTTCTTTAAATGCTGCGAGCTTCGTTTCTATCCGGAGGGCCTGGGCAACCGTTAGGTGGTTAAACTGCCCGAATAGTTGCGGTACATAGTAAGGTTTAGAACTGATTTTTACCGATCCGTCGGCTGGCGGTAAATCACCGGCAATAATTTTAAGTAAAGTAGATTTACCGGCTCCGTTATTGCCAATTAAGGCTGCTTTGTGGTGCCGGTTAAGGGTAAGATTTATATTCTGAAATAATATATCCTGGTTAGGATGGGTATAGGCAATATGCTGTAAGGTAACCATAATTTCTTTCTTCAAAAAAGTGAATAATAACCGTGTTTCGCCTCAGCGGTACACTAGCTGTTTTCTTCCTGAAAGAAATTATATCTCACATAAATAGGTTTCTAGTAGGTAGGTGCAGGTAAATTTACAATTTTTTTTGGTTGTAACGCTTCTGTGCACAAGTCCTGATTGCCCGCCGCTAAAACTATATTAATTGCTTTTGCGGCCAGCTTAGTTGTGTAGCATTTTAATAAGTCGCTAGTCAGTAGCCCTTGCTGCGTGTTTTCACCGGCAAGTAGTTGGGCAAAGGTCCTATAGTTGGCGGTGATAACACCGCCAACGGCGACAAACTTCGCTTTTAATCCAAATACTAAACGCTTCGGCCTTTTACTTTAATAAGTTAGAGATAATTTTTTCGGTTTCTTTACTACCCAATATGGTGGCGTGGGTGGCTCCCTTGATTTCGAAAAACTTATCTTTATTTTTAAGCAGGGGCTTTAGTTGGTGTGCCAGGCTTTTAATATTTTCGGTTGCAATAATGGCAACAGGCGTTTTGGTTTTACCAACATCGGCCTCCGTCTGAAACAAAAATTTATTTGTAGAAGGAAGCGGAAAATAAATAGCTTCTAAAAATCTTTGACTGAAATCGCCGGTGGTGGAGGCCGGGTCAATTAAAATGGTTATGTTGGGCTCATTTTCAGCTGCTAAATGCGCCGCAATTCGCCCACCTAAGGAGTACCCGACTATGACTATATTTTCTTCGGAATATTTGGGCTTCAGAAAATCATAAATGGTTTGGGCATCCGTGTAAAAGTTTTTGAGCGATATTTCACCTAAACTTTTGCCTTGCTGCCGGTAATCGGTGATTATAACATCGTAGTTCAGTTTTAAAAACTGAGGCGCCATGGCTCCCCAATTATTTAATGTACCGCCGTTACCTTTCCAGAAACAAACTGCACCTTTTGCGTTAGCTGCTTTAAACAGCAAAGCATTCAGTTCGCCACCATCTGCGGCTTTAAGGCTAAACTCCTCAAAGTTTTCTGTAAAAGTAAATTTAAAATTAGCCGGAAGCAGTTGCCCTTTAAAAATATTGCTTTGTTCTTCTTTTATAGCATACAGAAAACCATAAGTACCAAAATAAACCAGCACCAGCAAAACCAAGAAAATTATTAAAAGGCTTTTAATATTCATTTAATATTTGGCTTTAAGTTTTTTTTCAGACCACAAACGGTCAGCTAATTACTTTAACCAAACGGCAGTTGTGCCCTATTTTTCATTTGCCTGCTCTAATATTTTTTTAGCACAACCATTTGTCCTAAATAGAATTAGCTATGGGGAAATAGGCCGTGAATAATTCGGTAGTAGTCGATTTATAGCTCATCCCCGAAGGTTTTCCACTTTAAGTTCAGACGGCTATTCAATCTGGCTGCCAAATTATTCGGTATCAGTCCAGGTTTTATCCAACAGTTTGTGCCAATCTTCCGCAGATAGGATGGGCGTATGGTCAAAACTAAATTTATCCTTGGCAGAGATTCCTATTTCTTGGATTATCTTACTTGCCATTAACGTTCTAAAGCTTTGAACAATTGGAAATTAAAGATTGAATTATTCCCTTTGATTTACCAACTAAATAAAGAAGATATAATTTTCACCTTCCTGAACCGCAGACTTATTAATAATAAAGGCTTATCGGTAAATTAAGTTCTATTTAGTCCAGACTAATACAATCCAAATGGCAATAGACAGCCAAATAACTATTATAAATCCACCTGCAATCCAGTTTTTCTTCTTAGTTATTATTTGGGAGTCAGCTAGTTTTCTGCAGTGTTCCATTATTTCTGCCGGTATAAATTTTATGATGAGGTAAATAAGTAATGGAACAATAATCAGATCGTCCAGCAGTCCTAATATCGGAATAAAATCCGGAATCAAATCCACAGGACTTAACGCGTAGGCAACTGTTATTAGGATGAGTATTTTAATATACCAAGGTACGAGATTTTTGGTGTACGCAATTTGGAGGGCGTTTAATTCTCTTTTAAGTTGTTTTGCCCACGCTTTAATTTTTTCGAATGTTTTTGACTTATTCAGCTGTGTCAATTTTCTATTATTCTGGTACGAAATGCCTGCCAAAGTTCATGGATAGACCAAGATGAACTTATTGAAAATAATTTCCAGAACCTTTGGATTCTCTATCCTTTACTCCTGAAGTTGTGACTAGTTGTGACCTTCTTTTATAAACGCATAAAGCAACAATTCTTCCTCTTCATCTGGTAGTTGCACCAGCCGGTTAAACTTCAACCCGAGCTTCTCTAATAACTTTTGGGAGGCAACATTTTCTTTGGTGGTAATAGCTTTGATTTGAGATATTCCGAATTCTTCCATTCCTGCTCGTTTAATCTCATAAGCCGATTCAAAAGCATATCCGTTATGCTCGAATTCCGGCAGAAATGCAAATCCAATGTCTATACCCTCTAATTCTTCCCGGTAATAAAGTCCGCAGATGCCTAACTTGGCATTATCTGTTTTCCGGATTACGGTATAATTGGAGTAGCCAAGCTTCTCCAATTGTGGTCGCATTTTATTTTTAATGTATGCCTGCGCATCTTCTACCGATTTTACATGCCGGTCGCCAATGTATTTTATCCATTTAGGAGAATTTAGTAGCGCCAGCAGAAAATCAGCATCTTCTTCAGAAGTTGGTTTAAGAATTAACCTTTCCGTTTCAAAGGACTTATAGAAGCTCATTTTTGATATTTACATTTAAGTTCAACGTGCCTGGCTTTGCGGCGGCCGGAAGATAGAGGTTATTTCAGATGCGATGGTTCTTCTTCCAGTTTATTTCAAGCTTATCATACCTTTTGTCGCAATCCAATTTCTTTCATTCTATCAGTTTCCGATTCTTCAAAATGGTATATTTACCTGATACGCGAACCCTTCTCCATTGATTTAACATTTACGGACTGAATTGACTCACCCAGAGTAGCTACTATTTCCGGCTCCGTTTTCAAGATTTTTTAATAAAGGGTTACCTTATATTATCATTTATTTTTATGCCTGGAGGGAAAAAGTAAATATGCCCCATCCCAAGGTAACTTTATAAATTATGTCTGTCGTTTTATTTAGAGGCATTAAGACTTATGGAGTCTTACAAACCATCGGGAACTTGTAGCATTTTAATGGACTTATCCAGTTCTTTAATTCGGTTATCTTATTCCTATGATTTCCTTTTAAAAACCGGATTACCGCACAGCTAATTGCTAAAGGTTTATTCTCTCCGAAAGAACTTACCTCACTTTCTTCGTTCACTTCTTGTAGGTTTATTTAAAACCTAAGTGACGGCTTAGCACTCCAAATTTTAGGTAAATTTACCGCCCCGAAAATAAATAAATTAGCTAAATTGGGAATGTTTAGGCCGCTAAAATCGCCCGTTTATGATTGCCCGCACTATTGATGAAGTTATCAGCGCCCTGGAAGAAATCATTCAGGATTGTATCCGTACCAACAACCGGGCCGGCTATTTTGCCATGGTTTATTACTGCACCACCCTGCGCGTAAAAAAAGATATTCTGCTGAACAACTTTGAAGATGGCCCGCGTATGGAACGGTTTGATGTGCTGTTTGCCAATTATTACCTGCGGGCCTGGCACCAGTGGCAGGCGGGCAAGCCCACCGCTGCCGCCTGGGAAATTGTTTTTGAAACCGCTGCCCACCTGCCGGCTGTTTTAATGCAGCATTTGCTGCTGGGCATGAACGCCCACATTAACCTGGATTTAGGCACAACCGCTGTAGAAACCATGCGCGACGGTCGGCTCCCGGACATCCGCCGGGATTTTAACAGCATTAATACTATTCTGGGGGCCATGATAGACAAGGTGCAGGAAAATATTGGCCGGGTATCGCCGCTGATGGGTTTACTGGATTTGCACGCCCGCAACCGCGACGAATTATTGGTGCAGTTTAGCATTAACCTGGCCCGCGATGGTGCCTGGCGTTTTGCCGAAGACCTGCATGATAAAGTTGGCGCTGATTACCAAACCTGCCTTGCCGCCCGCGATAACTGCATTGCCCAATTAGGTAAAAACCTGGCCAGCCCCAGGGGCTTCCTTCTGAAATATACCTTAAAGGCCATCCGGGCTACCGAAAGATTAGCGCCCGGCGAAATCATAAATATCCTCAAAGTAATATAACCGGACTTTCGCCTTTAGATAACCGTGCCTTTGCATATAAATAAATCACCAATGCTAAACCGGGTAGTGCTGCTTAATGATCAAGTAACACAGCGGGATAATAACATAATAAATTTTAGGCTTAGTTTGATATAATTTCAACTCCAATAAATATTATGCCAAAGAATGTACCCTTAAAGTGTAAGTTTAGCTTAAGGTTATATTCATTAATCAAATTTTAATTATTTTTCACGCTTATTATATAGTTTAGTTTTTACTTGGTTGGAGGGCTTACCATTTCTCCAGCTTTCTTAACCCTTCCGCCCTCCGGGCACCTTCCCTGAATCAGGGAAGGAGTTCGGCCAAACCTAAACATTATGGAAAAGCTTTGTTGCGGAGGATTATTATTTAATAATGGTTGAGCTAAGAAGGCAGCAGCTATAAGCTACTGACAGCAGTTTGGACAGCGAGGGCCTTTCAGCTTTCCGGTGCTTTAGCATTGCGAGGTACGAGCAAAGGAAAGATGAGCAGCCCGAATGACCAAACGGGGCCCGCCGGCCCAGAGGCGTCTTAGACCTACAAATACAGTTAGCACTAACCATTGAAAGATGGAATCTTTCAAAAGATAAACAGATAAAACATCAAATCATTTAGTGAATATAAGTAGGTGAGCTGATATATATATTACCGCCAGCCACCGCCCAAAGAACGGTATAAATTTACCACCGACTGCAATTGTTGTAACCGGTCGTTTACACTACCCAACTCGGCCTGCAATAGACTCTGGCGGGCCGTAATTACTTCTACATAACTCGAAAATCCGTAGCGTACGAGTTCCTGCGAATAACTAACCGATTTTTGCAGGGCCGCCATTTGGTTGGTACGCACTTGTATTTTTTGCAGGGCCGTTTGGTGTAACGATAAGGCATCCGATACTTCCCGTCCGGCATTTAATAAAGTATTCTGAAAGTCTAAGGCCGCTTCCTGCTGCTGGGCACGGGCTACTTCCAGACGGGTGCGGTTCAGGCGTCTGTTAAGAATAGGCTGGGTTAGGCCAGCCCCGACACTAATCGCCAAAGAACCCGGATCGAGGAGATTGGTTAAGGCCAGCGCCGATAAGCCCGACGACCCTGTTATAGTTACAGCAGGATAAAAACTGGCGCGGGCCACGTTCGTTAGTTCGAAGAAATACCGGTAGTTCAGTTCTGCTTGCTGCACATCGGGCCGGTTAGCTAATAACTGCGCTGGTACACCGGTTTGTAAGGTGGGCGGCATAGTCTGGTTATCTAAACGGCCCCGCGCAATTGCGGACGGCGGACCTCCGAGTAAAATACTTAGCGCATTTTCTATTTCGCGGATGTCTTGTTTCAGGTCCGGAATGGTTACTTCGGCGGCATAGCGCTGGGCTTCGCTTTGCACCACGGCGGCTTCGGTTACCCGCGCCGAATATTTTAAAGCCCGCATGGTTTGCACGGTGGTATCCCAGTTTACTACCGTAAGTTCGGTAATGGCAACCTGCTGATCCAGGGCCATGAGTAATAAATAATAATTGGCTATATCGGCTACTAAATTGGTCTGCACGGCCCGCGCGCCGGCCTCCGACCGCAATAAACTAGCCAGGCTGGCCCGGCGGTTGCTGCGTAAACGCCCCCAAACATCAATTTCCCAGCCGGAGGATATACCTAGCTGATACTGTGTAATATTACCTTGTTGCCGAAAATCCTGTACTTCGGGGAGCCGGGACCGAGTAGCTCCGGCGTTGGCGTTTAAAGTAGGAAAAAAGGCCGCGCCACTTTGCCGGTAGTATGCCTGCGCTTGTTGGATGCGGGTATACGCCACTTGCAAATCCAAGTTCCGGGCAATGCCTGCGCTTATTAACCGCTGCAAGGTAGTATCGGTAAATAGTTCTTTCCAGTGCAAACTGCCAAGCGAAGCGGTATCGGCAGTGGTTACGTCCCGGAATAAATTTGTGGTGCGAGCGGGCGGAGTCTGGTAAGGCTGCGTCAGGCGGCAAGAGGCCAATAATAGCCCCGTCAGGAATATTAAAAGCAGGTGCCTCAGCATATTTCTGTTCATAGTATATTCTTTAAACCGCAACCGCCGTTTTTTAGCCTGCTTGCCCCGCTTAAGATTCCTGGTCCGCATTAACTTTTTGGGTTAAAGGTTCTTTACGCTTACCACTGATGCGTTCCTGCAAACCCTGGAAAACAACATACAAAACCGGAATTACAAATATTCCTAATAGGGTACCAATGAGCATACCCCCTACCGCACCCGTACCAATAGACCGGTTTCCAGTTGCTCCCGCCCCCGTAGACAACATTAATGGCACCAGACCCAGAATAAAAGCAAAAGAAGTCATTAAGATGGGTCTTAAACGGGCTTCAGCCCCTTCCAATGCTGCCTGTACCAGCGGCATACCGTGTCGCCGGCGCTCCGCCGCAAATTCCACAATCAGGATAGCGTTTTTGGCCAGCAACCCAATCAGCATTATCAGGGTGATTTGTAAATAAATATTGTTGGTGATACCAAAAAAAGTGGCAAAAATAAAAGTACCGGCCAAGCCAATGGGCAGCGACAGCAAAACGGCAAACGGCAGAATATAGCTCTCGTACTGGGCGCTCAGCAGCAGGTAAACAAATAAAATTACCAGCACGAAAATAAATCCGGTTTGGCCGCCGGCCGAAATTTCTTCGCGGGTCATGCCCGAAAATTCGTAGCCGTACCCCACCGGTAAAACCTGCGCCGCTGTTTCTTCTATGGCCGTAATGGCATCGCCAGAACTAAAACCGGCATTCGGCGAACCGGTAACCCCGATAGAAGTAAAAAGATTAAACCGCGAAATAGCCTGCGGCCCGTATACCCGTTCGAGGGTAATAAATTCGGTAATGGGTGCCATAGTACCGTTGGCATTCCGGACGAAAACATTACTCAGGCCTTCGGGGTTGGCGCGGAAAGCAGGTTCGGCCTGGTACATCACCCGGAACTGCTTGCCAAACTGGTTAAAATTGGAGGCATACACCCCGCCGTAGTAGCCTTGCATGGTACTCAGAATATCGTTCACCGATAAACCGGCTACTTTGGCTTTGGCTACATTTACATCTATTTGGTACTGCGGAAAATTTACGTTAAAAGAAGTAGAGGCAAACTGAATTTCGGGCCGCTCGTTTAAGGCCGCTATTAAATCATTGCCAATTTTAGAAAAGGTAGCAATATCGCGCCCGCTCCGATCCTGCAACTGAAACTCGAAACCACCCGAGGTACCAAAACCCGAAATGGTGGGCGGCGCAAAAAATATTATTTTGGCATCGCGGATGCCACTGGTTTTGGCAAATAATTTACCGATAATGGATTGGACATCCTGTCCTTCTCCTCGCTGGTCCCAGGGCTTTAGCTTCATTACCATCATGCCGTAATTACTACCCACGCCGCTAATCATGCCCCGCCCCGATATTCTGAGGATATTTTGGATTTCGGGTATGGTACGGGCAATGGCTTCTACTTCTTTCGTAATTACTTCGGTTCTTTCGTTCGAGGCCGAAACCGGCAAGGCAATATCGGCCATGATGGCTCCCATATCTTCGTTGGGCACAAAGGTGGAAGGCGTGGTTCGTATCAGAAAATAAAACAAGCCGGCGAATACGGCCAGTATAGCCCAGGCCAGCCATTTGCGCCCCACCAGGTAAGCCACCGAGTTTTTGTATTTATTTGTGGTTTTATCAAAAGTACGGTTGAACCAGCCGTAAAAACGCTGGAGCAAATTCTTCTTTTTATGCTCTTCCTGATGCGGCTTTAAAAACACGGCACACAACGCCGGACTTAGGGTTAAAGCATTTACCGCCGACAAAATAATGGCAATGGCCAGGGTTAAGCCGAATTGCTTGTAAAATACGCCGGCGGAACCCTGAATAAAACTTACCGGCACAAATACCGCTGCCATTACCAGGGTAATGGAAATAATTGCCCCGGTAATTTCGCTCATCGCGTCCTGGGTTGCTTTTAGGGCCGACGTATAGCCCTGGTCGAGTTTAGCATGAACGGCTTCTACCACCACAATGGCATCGTCTACCACAATACCAATAGCCAGCACCAAAGCAAATAAGGTGAGCAGGTTTATGGTGAAGCCAAATAGAAGCAGGAAGAAAAACGTACCCACAATGGCCACCGGTACCGCAATCGCCGGAATAAGCGTAGACCGAAAATCCTGCAGGAAAATAAATACTACCAGGAAAACGAGTATAAAGGCCTCGATAAGCGTATTAATTACTTTGGAGATAGAGGCATCTAAAAAATCGTTGGCGTTAACCAGGGTAACGTATTTAATACCCTGCGGAAACGTTTTAGAAGCATTTTCAAGTACCTGTAAACTGCCCTCAATAACTTCTTTGGCGTTGGAACCGGCCGTTTGGCTGATGGCCACCCCCACCGAAGGATTTCCGTTGGTAGTAGTGCTGCTGGCATAACTCATGGCGCCCAGTTCAATGCGAGCAATATCTTTTAACCGCAATATTTGGCCGTTTTCGGTAGCCTTTACCACTACATCCTCAAACTCCGAAGCATCTTTCAGGCGGCCGGTATATTTTATAACGTACTGAAACGACTGCATGCCCTGTTCGCCAAATTGCCCGGGGGCGGCTTCAATATTTTGTTCAGCCAAAGCAGCACTGATATCGGCCGGCACGAGTTTGTAGGTAGCCATTACATCCGGCTTCAGCCAAATTCGCATCGAATAATCCATCCGGCCGAAAGCATTGGCTTCCCCCACCCCCGAAACCCGTTTTATTAAAGGTACCAGGTTTATTTCGGCGTAGTTCTGCAAAAAGGTTTGGTCATAGGCTGGGTTTTCGCTGTACAACGAAAAAATAACCAGGTTGCTGCTCTGGCTTTTGGCCGTAGTAACGCCCGAGCGGGTTACTTCCTGGGGCAACAGCGGCGTGGCCCGCGCTACCCGGTTTTGTACATTTACCGAGGCTAAGTCGGGATTGGTACCTAACAAAAAGTTAATTACGATGCGGGCAGTGCCGTCGTTACCGGCAGAAGACGTCATATAGGTCATGCCTTCTACCCCATTTATCTGCTCTTCCAGCGGCACCACCACGCTATTCAGCACCACATCGGCATTGGCTCCCTGGTACGACGTTGATACTACTACGGTAGGTGGCGCAATTTCGGGGTATTGCGAAATAGGTAAAGCCAGCAGCCCCAGCAGTCCCAGAATAACAATCAGGATGGAAATTACCGTAGAGAGTACCGGTTGTTTTATAAAGCGATTAAACATAATGCTGGGTTAAACAGAAGAACTTCATGGTATAATTTTTACCTGATTGGGCTACTGGCAATCATCTACTATGGGCGTGGGCAACGCTGTCGGCATTTACAGTTCTGGGTCTGATGGGAGCGCCCTCCCGTAAAGTGGCTACGCCTTCCAAAATAATCTTATTCCCGATCTGTAAGCCTTCTTCTACCACAAAATTGCGGCCGTCGTCATTTTCCATCACGGCAACCTCCTGACTCCTGACCGTGTTACTATCGCCTACCAGGTAAACAAATTTTTTACCCTGAATTTCATAAGTCGCCTTTTGCGGAATTACAATAGCCGAATCAAGCGTGATGGGAATACGCACCGAACCGCTGCTGCCGCTGCGGATATAACTGCCCGGATTGGGAAAAGTAGCCCGTACCCGCACCGAACCAGTTTCGGTGTTAATAGAGCCGCTGGTGGTTTCTATGCGGCCTTTTTCCGGGTACACGGTGCCGTTGGCCAGCACTAATGAAACCGGGGGCGTGGTAGCTAATCGTTCCTGAGTGGTGGCCCCTTTGGTATTTCTGGAGAATTCCAGCGCCTGCTTTTCGTTAATCGAAAAATAAGCGTAAATATTCCCGATATTCGAAACCGTGGTTAAAGGCTCCGGGGTGTTGCTGCTGACTAAACTGCCTATTTTATACGGGAAACTCCCTACAATGCCATTCACGGGGCTGGTAACCCGGGTGTAGCTCATGTTGGTGCGGGCATTAACCAAAGCCGCATTGGCCTGGGCCAGGGCGGCTTGCCGGGCCTGCAACGTAAACTGCGCCGATTCCAGCTCAAACTGACTGATGATGTTTTTTTCGACCAGCGGCCTTACTTTGTTTACTTCCATCTGCGCCGCATTTACATTGGCCTGCGCAATTTTTACGTTGGCCTGGGCCGTTCTTACCTCCTGCTCGTACTGCGGGGCATTAATGGTAAATAACACTTGCCCCTTTTTAACGGTAGCGCCTTCATCTACGTGTATCCGGCCCAGGTAGCCGTCTATCATAGGCCGAATTTGGATATCCTGCTGCCCCTCAATGGTGGCCGGGTAATCGCTGTTTAACGTAATAGAGTGCGGCGAAATCTTCAGAACCGGGTAGTCTTTTACCGCATTCGTGGGCGGCGCATTCGTTTTTTCGTTATCACCGCCGCATGCCGCTAAAAAAAGAAATAGAAATATTACTGGTAATAGGTGTAGTCTTGTATGCATAAGGGGAAGGACAAAATATAAAACCCTGGTAACCAGATAGCTGTTCTACTAATATTTATTCTAAATAGTTGGTAACAGCCTGGGTTTTATTTCATAATTCTGCCAAAGCGCTTAGTTTTAATAGAATTTACGGATTAGTGTTGCATTTATGAATTGGATCTTAATAAGTGATATTATTTACATTGTGCTCCTGGTGCCGGTAAGTCTGCAGATTATCAGGGATACGCGCAGCAGCACCAAAACCCTGGCTTACCTGCTGCTGGTTATATTTCTGCCTGTTTTCGGCATAATATTTTATTTCTCTTTTGGCATCAATTACCACAAGCGCCAGGTTTACACCAAAAAGTTATTCGACGATGAAGTGTTGGGCACCGAATTAAGAGAAAGAATAATATCTAAAACCCACACCAATTTATTAAACAATCAGGCTGCTATTCAGGATGGGAAAAGTTTGGTTAACCTTTTACTAAAAGATAGCTGGAGCCCGCTTACAGAAGGCAATCGGGTAAAATTTTTATTTAACGGCGAAGAAAAATTTCCGGAATTATTGCATGCTTTACGAGGGGCCACTCACCACATTCACCTGGAATATTATATTATCGAAAATGATATTATCAGCAACCAATTAAAGGAAGTACTCATTCAGAAAGCCCGGCAAGGCGTGCAGGTCCGGGTAATTTACGATGACTTTGGCAGCCGCGCTATCCGGAAAAAATTTGTGCGGGAATTACACCAGGGTGGTGTAGAAGCTTATCCGTTTAACCGTATTAAATTATTATTTTTAGCCAACCGGCTCAACTACCGCAACCACCGGAAAATAATTATTGTGGATGGGAAGTGCGGTTTCGTAGGCGGCATTAATATAAGCGACCGGTACATTAACCGGCCGGAGAGCCAGAATGAATATTATTGGCGCGATACGCATTTGCGCATAGATGGGCCGGGTATTTTTTACCTGCAATACATTTTTTTCTGCGATTGGAATTTCTGCTCCCGTCAGCGGCTAACACCCGAAACAATTTACTTTAGTTCGCCTAAACCGGATGATGCCAATGTGAATGTGCAAATTGCCGCCAGTGGCCCCGATTCGCCGACGCCGACCATCATGCTTTCCATTTTCAAGGCTATTAACCTGGCCCGAAAAGAGATTCTGATTACCACACCCTATTTTATTCCGGGCGAAAGCTTGCTCGATGCCCTGAAGGTAGCCGCCCTGAGCGGCGTTGCCGTTAAGCTACTGGCCCCGGGCTTTTCAGATTCGCGATTAGTAAACGCAGCTGCCTGGTCGTACTACGACGATTTACTAACCGCTGGGGTAGAAATATACATGTACCGGAAAGGTTTTGTACATGCCAAAACCATGGTAGTAGATGGCTATATTTCGGTGGTAGGCACCGCTAACATGGATTTCCGGAGCTATGAACTGAATTTTGAAGTAAATGCGTTGGTTTACGGCGAAGAAACAGCAACACAATTAGCCCAGGCTTTTACAAATGATTTATTCCACGCCGAAAAGCTAATACCGGCAACCTGGGCCAACCGGTCTGGTTATAAAAAATTATTCGAAAGAATTGCCCGGCTTTTATCGCCGCTTCTCTAACCGGTTAAGGCTTCTGCTGATATTTTACCGCAAAATCAGGCTGTTCAGGGCTGGTGCAAATCCAAGGTACCTGGCGTTTCCGGATTCTTATCCGCCGCTAAGTACAGGTTGCGGGCAGGTACGGCAAAGCCCTGGCCGGTATTTTCTACTATCTCCATCATGCTTAATATCAGCTCTTCCTGGGCTTCCAGAAACTGGTTAAAATCGGTAGTTAAAATATAAGAATATACCTCTACGGTTAAATAATCCTGGCCAATTTCGATAAACCGTACACGGGCGGAGGTTGGGTCTACTTTGGCGTTTTCGGCTAAAAGTACGCGTAGTTCCTTCAATATTGCCTTGATTTGCGCAGCGGTAGTGAGGTGATGCAACCGAAGTTTGGGCGCAAAAAGAATGCGGTCGCGGTGCGCAAAGTTTTCTATTTGCAACGATGCAAACTCCCCGTTGGGGATGGTAACAATGGTGCGTTCGCCGGTGCGGATGCGCGTCGAGCGCATACCAATCTGCTCTACGGTGCCGGTGGTTTGGCCCACTTTACAGAAATCACCTACCCGGATAGGCTGATCGGCAATGAGGGTAACGCTACCCACAAAGTTCTCGACGGTTTTCTGGGCGCCCAGCGCCAGCGCAATACCGCCAATCCCCAGCGCGGCGATACCGGTGGTTATATCAAAGCCAAAAGTGCCGAGAATAGTAATAAAGCCCAGCACAATTAAAGCAATCTTGGCCCCGCGCCGCAAAAAAAGCAAAACTGAGATGCCGGACATATTGCCCCGTTGGGTAAGTTCCTTCTCTCCGAACCGGGTTAACACATCGAGCAGGCGCCACAGCAGCAGCAATACTGCTACCAGCCCCACAATTACCGTCATTTCGCTGAAGCGCTGCCGGACAATAATAGAGATACCCGCCTCCTGGCTCGAAAATACCAGGATTAAGGCCGCCAGGTAAAGCCGGATGGGCAAGGCAAAAGCCCGGATAATACCGACGGTCGGTTCATTTTTGGATTTATGCCAGAAGAACCGGATAAGAAAGGTAACCAGGGAGGTAATGCCCCAGGCCAGCCCATAAGAGAATATCGCCAAAAACAACATGCCCAGCCAATGCCCGATGGGTACGCCACCCCATTTGTTATCTATTAAAACCGAAGGAATAATCTTTTTAGTAATGGGTGGTTTGGCCACGACCAGCGTATCGATAGGTATTCTTTTAATGGTTTGGGAAGAGAATAGCCAGAGCGGAGCACCGGTGGTGTCTACAGTTTTCTCCAGCATTATATCAAAAGATTCGCCGTTTACCGTTGCGTTCCCTACCCGGTCCAGATCCGGACCAAAGCTGTCGTCTGCATTACCAGCCGGCTCATTACTTATCCAGGAATACGGAATAATATTGCCCCCTTTATCGAGTAAACGTTGCAGGGTTTGGGCCGTTTTTACCCCAGTTGAGTCTGCTCCGGAATTGGTTTCCAGGTTCAGGTAGCGGGCAGCTCTGCTATAATTTTCGTCGGCTACGGCTTCAATAAAACCATTTACCGTTCCGCGAGGCGTACGCCTGCCCAACGAGTCGGCCGGCCAGGAGGGGGCTGCCGTTGCGTTCTGAGTCGTATCACTACTCGGCAGAATCTGCGCGGAAGCCGGCAATGCCGTTAGGAGCAAAACGGCTATGTTGCACACCCAAAAAAACAGCCATCTCTTTCGGGATGGGCAGATGTTGCAGGAAAGATTTGAGAATAACCCAGTTTTTATAAAAACCATAAACCTAATGGTGTAAATGAATTTAAAAGGTGCTCTTATAAAACTAACGCCAGAGCACCGGTGGTCGAATATTCCGCTTATTAATTACAAAGATTCTAACGGGTACAATATTAACCCTGCCTCTTGTTTTATGGTGTTAATGGATGCATCTGTTAAAACATAAGTTTTAGAATCAGAACCAATGCCCGGAATAACTGCCGAAATATAATTTTATAATTCGTCCTTTAAACGACAAAGGTAAGCAAACCAACCTTTACGCAACACCTGAATACTGCGTTGCAAAGCCGACGTGCCAGCGTTCAGCCATGTGCTTTGCCAAATTGAATATCAGAAATGATGAATCAAAAATTATCATCAATCTGATAGATGACGTTCTAATCTACGGACGCGTTGCCAGAAATAAAGCCGGAATCACCCTAAAATTGGTTGATTTTGTAGCGTGTACCACCAATTGCTGCCCAGACGCCGGCGCAAGAGCAGTAACAAAAACACGGGCAAAAATTTTATAAATATTTAATAAAATTATTGCACTGGAATCATTTTAGAGAATGAAGCAGTATAAAGTACTTTAAATTTTTTATCAAAATTTCATGTATATACAAAAAATGTATATACATTTAAGATTAAAGAAATGAATTCAGAAATTTAATTAAAAACTTAAACGTAAAACTATGGCTAATGTAAAATGGGTAGCAGACCCCGCTCACAGCGAAATTCAGTTTAAAGTAAAGCACCTGATGATAACCACAGTTACGGGTTATTTCGAGAAGTTTAATATTGAAGCCGAAACTACCGACGACCAGTTCACCGATGCGACGCAGGTAATATTCACGGCCGATGTAAACAGCATTAACACTAACAACGACCAACGCGACACGCACTTAAAATCGGCTGACTTTTTTGACGCGGAAAACCACGGCGAAATCCGGTTTGAAGGCAGAAATTACGAGAAAACCGGCGGGGATGAGTACAAGCTGCATGGTGACTTGAGTATCCGGGGCATTACCAAACCCATAACCGTAAACGTAGAATTTGGCGGTATAGTGGTAGACCCTTATGGCCAAACCAAAGCCGGCTTTACCGTGAGCGGAAAAATCAGCCGGAAAGAATTTGGCTTAACCTGGAACGCCGTTACCGAAGCGGGTAGCGTGGTCGTGAGTGATGATATCCGCCTTCAGGCCGAAGTGCAATTAGTTAAACAGGCGTAATATTAAAGTAGTAAGTAGTAAGTAATATTATTGTATGGCACTGATGGATGATGCTGATAAAAATATTGGTGTAATTTCGTTTGATTACTAATTAACTTTTAACCCTTCGTTACGCAAAGCTTAAACAGTAAATTGTTTAGAGATTAACGCCTAATCAGGCTTTGGAATAGAATAACAACCAGCTCTTTTGTTTAAAGGAGCTGGTTTTTCATTTTATATATTTCATATACCGTCCCGCCTAAACCTCTTTCCATCCTTTCAGAACGGTATTGATAAGCGTTTCAGTTGGCTTAAAATTTACAACCAACCTTATAAACCGGTGTAGTTTAAATCGAGAGCAGCCATCCAGGAGAGATGTAATAAAATAGGGTCATTTGGTTTATTACGGCATCGGCAACATGACTAAAATCATACGGTCGGGTAAGCGGGATCATGGTTACCGGGTCTCAGCAATGGTATATTTGTTCGGAAGCCTCTTGCCAGAAACGCCTAATCATCCCTATTAAAGCCCAAACCATGAAAACAATACTAGCTTTAACTGATTTTTCGGACCATGCGACCAATGCGGTAAGATACGCGGTTGCGTTGGCACCGCATTTAAATGCCCGGTTGGTATTGGTACATGCCATTGCCCTGGAAATAATAGAAGTGCCGGGCAACCCGTTTGTGCGGCTGCCGGATGTGCGGCTCGAAAACTATTATACCGATATTTTACAGCACCAGGCTGCCCAATACCAATTGCAAAACAAGGATTTAGAAATCCAGACCCAGTGCGTTCACGGTCCTATTGGGGCGGTTTTAAATAATCTTATTCAGGAAAACCAGGCCGATCTGGTGGTAATGGGTACCCGGGGCGCATCAACTTTCCTCAAAAAATTATGGGGCACCCAATCGGCCGGTCTCATGAAAGAAGCTTGTTGTCCGGTTTTGGTAATTCCGGCCAACAGCCGTTATCGGCCCATTCAGAATATTGCCTACGCCTCCGATTTTGAAACCAGACAAATTTCTTTTCTGAAACAACTGCTGCCTTTTGCCGAACCACTCAACGCCGGCTTGTATATATTTAACGTTAAAAACGATGATCAACTGGACTTGGTAGCGGATACCCAGCTGCTACATGAGATAGACCGGACCTTTCCCCGCAATAACTTCAGCTATTCGCAGTTGCAGGACCAGGATGTGGTGACCGGCATTCAGCAATTTGTACACGACAACAATATAGATCTGCTGGCTGTTTGCGTGCACAAACCAGATATTCTGGAGAAAATATTCCATACCAGTGTATCCCGGGAGCTGGCCTTCCAAAGTAATATTCCTCTCCTGACCTTGCCGGACAAACCTTACCACCACCGGAAAGCAGAAACCACCACCAGTACGAATCAAGAGCGTTAGGCGAAGTAGAAGACAAATAGATTTTGCCGCCGCAATATTTTAAAACGTGCTGGCGCTAAAAGCAAAAAGTATTTAGCAGGAATATTTTGCCCCATTAACGAACCAGTAGTTTGCTGCTTTTGGCCGGTAAGCTATTGGTTTGGCTTTTTAAGTCAGACCGTTTTAAAACTCTTTAGCAGCACTGTAAAATAAAGCACTATTATTTTATTTCAGGCTAAAAACGGCGTTTCTGGGTGCAAGAAAAGGTTCTCTGCCGGGTTTACAGATTTTAAAATAATCAATATATCATCCGGTGAATGAGCCGTAAAATCAGGCGTTTCCTTTTCGGCCAATGCTTGTATATCGTAGCCCCAACTCACCCAAATTACTTTAACGCCAATCTTTTTGCAGGCCACAATATCTCTTACTTCGTCGCCGACATAAATAATTTGGTCTGGGCTGAGCCGGTAAGTTTTCAAAAATTTTTTAATAACCCGGTCTTTTCCAAAAATATTGCGGGCACTATAAACGGCATCTATTTCTGTTATCTGATTCTGTTGTAAAAACTGCCGGATATTTTTTTCGGAGTTGGAAGAAACAATGGCAATGGCATAACCACTGTTACGCAAAGCTTCGATCAAATTTTTAATGCCGGCTAATAAAATTACCTCCGCCAGAGACTGCTGGTAACGGTTAAGGAGGTCGACGGTTAATAAAGGTAATTTATATAAGGGCAGTTGCAGGTATTTACACCGCTCGGTAATAGTTAATTGCCGCAGGTATTCTATATTGCCGGGCTCCATTTTATTAAACTGATGCTTCTCGGCCAATTGGTTAAACACCGAAATAAATACTGCCTTTGAATCTACCAGAGTGCCGTCAAAATCAAAAACTACATACTTAATCATTTTTCAATTGCCTTTTTATCAGTTTATCAGGAGCGTTCACGGGCTTTGTATTCCAATTGAAGATAATTATTTTATCGTAACCTGGTGATTTTAGTAAGCGCAAAATCAGTTCCGAAGATACTTTTATTTAATATTTTAAAGTGAGTGCTTTCTAAATATTGCTCAATAAATGGCAGATGAGGCGCATAATAAAAAGTACCCTTTACCTGTAGCGCATTTAAAATTTCCATATATTTTTTGGCATAGGCAACAAAATCGCCATCGGTTCTTAAATGATGGTGCACAAATTGGTTTGAAAAGCCAACATTACTGATGATGGTTCCCCAATATTTTTCTTTAAAGCGGTAGTCAAACCAATCTGTTTTATTCAGGTAATTATTTTCTGTGGCACAGCGGTCTAGGCCACGGGCCTCTAGACCTAAACTTCTTAAATATTCTACCAAATAGGCTGCCTGGCCACAACCCACATCCAGAACAGGCTCCCGAAGTGCTTGTACATTAATATTTAATAGCCGTATCTGATGGGCAGCCGAATACTCCGCACAGGTTACCGGCTGGTTTATAAATTCGGCTGTATTGCCATAAATATTCTCGGCGAAGGGGTTAGAAGCTTTTAACCAGTTTTGCAGGTTACGTTGGTGCGTTAGCGCAATTGTATTCAGCGCCTCTTTGCTACTAGCCGCCCTTACCTGGTTTAGTAATTTTTGGTAAATCTTTTCGAGCATTACCTGGTGCGTTCTGCCGAAATAATAATATTGATTGATGCTATAAAACGTGTTCAGCGCCTTGGTAAGTAATAAATCTATTATTTTATCATCTCCTGTAGCTTTAATCTGCTTTAACAGTAAAAGGTTTTTAGCCAGGAAATCAGAAGTGGCGGGAGCAAACCAAGAAGTGGTTGGGTACTGTTTATAAAAAATATTCTTAAGTTTATTATACGCAAATTGTTTGTCTATCAGGTTATACAAGTTTCTCATAAAATAAATTTATAATTTCATATGGCTACTTATCAAGAACCCAAAATATCCTGAATAATAAATGTTTTACACTGCCTGAAGAAGCAAAGGTAAAACCCGCTGCCTGCTCTCTATCCAGAGAAACAGAATAATGCCAAAAGAAACTTTTGGTTTGCTTTTCATTAAATCTCTTCCAGGTTTACCTTTAAAGTATAATTTAATAGTTAAATAGAAGCGCTGCTTCTTGCAGGCCAATTGCGCTGTAATCTTCCTAGATCTAAAACTCAATATTGCATTTTTTCAATTCTGCTAATTGCGATTTTAAACCCTCATTAAAGTTTTATAGCTATTTTTGCACTTATAGCGAACTCATGTTCTATGAAATTTACTGCTTCGGCCTTACTATCTTCTTCCTCTACCTGGCTCATATTTATCCTGCTTTTTAATTTATTCTACTTTTTTGCCGAGCATGAAGGCTTATATTTTTATGATGATTACGCTTACAGTTCTTATGCCCATAAGCTTAGTATAAATAATTTCGCACCGGACGGATCGCCTTTTTGCCACCGTTTTTTAGTTTTTTTACCGACAACTGCCTTCTATTCTATATTTGGCATAGGTGCTTACACCACCACGCTTTGGCCGCTTTTATGTACTTTAGGCTTTTACCTAATTATTTGGTTAACTTTTCATAAAAGCTATCCAGCCGCCACCGTTTGGATGCTTATATTATCCGGGCTCTATTACTTTGTACTAAACACCGTTAATTATTTATATCCTGATAACATTACGCTGTTTTTTACTACCGTCTGCTTATTACTACTGTATCATACCCGTCAGCAATTGCCGGTGAACAAAGCTGTTCTGTTAGGAGTCTTGTTTGCCCTTTTCAACTTTCTTAACTTCCTAACCAAGGAGACCATCCTGTACCTTTTACCTTTTTACATCATTTTATTTTTATATCACTGGTATAACCGGAAAAATTTCATTTTCTGGATGGTGGCCTTTACCATTGGTATTATTTTATTAATTATCTATTTGGCACTTTACAAATATTACACTGGCAATTATTTCTTACGCATCCATGATATTGAAGCTTATAGTCAAGGGCTTAAAGAACAATATTTGGCAAATTACAAGCATTCAATTATACCCCGTCTTACCTATCAACCTATTTTATTTTTTATCGGATCGGGTCTTGCTATTCCCTTAATTTTTGCCGCTACGGTAATATTTACAAGCCGCAATTTAGGTCCTGGCCATTTACAGGATTCGGTAACCTTTTGGTTTATAGCGTCCTTAACTATGCTATTATCTATTTGGTTTGGCAGCGTTAGCTTTGACCATTACAAGCCAATGACCTTATTACCCAGAATGTTTCATCCGCTTCTACCGGCATTTTGTATTTTGGCCGGCTTGGCGATTGTGCAATCGTGGCACCGTTCTATTACGCACCTGTTTCTGGCGGTATTATTTACAGGTTGTACTTATTTAGCGCCAAATGCTATGAAGATAATGTACGGCCCTTTGGCTTTATTTTTCGGAATTAATTACCTGTTTAATTTAAAATTATCTATTCAAAGCGCCTTCTTATTGTGTACAATCATTCTTTGCATCCGGCCGGTTTATTTTATCCGGAAACCGTCTGTATCAAGTTTTTTTGAACAGGAACGCGTTATCCGTAAACATCTCCAACACAAAGAAGGCGCTTATTTAGTTATTACCGATTGGGTATTGACTTTGGCAAACCCATTTTTTTACGACTTTACCCCTCCTGGTAATTACACCTTCGTCCGATTCAACCATAAAATCAACTTAAAGACCATACAAGCCGATACCGTTTATTTGTTAATCAATAACAGTACCTTAACCAACCCTGAACATGGTATATCTATCCGGGAAAAAGACATTCTGCCATCTTACCCAAATGCACAATTGTTAATGCAAGAAGGGAAGGTTAAATTATTTAGGATACCGAGGAGAGCTTCCTGATGCTATAATCAGAGAAAAGTATTTGACTCAAAAATTAATATCCACTAAGTAGTATAAATAATTTTCTGCGCAAAAAGCGAATTGCATAGCTTGTAAATAGTTAACTTATATTATGCGGAATTAACTGCGCTATATCTTCATAATCACCCAAGAATAGTTTATAGTGCGGGCTTTAAGCATTCATGGGTATTATATTCTCCGCCAGCATGAATACCACGTGCGCAAACATGTGACTGATAAACGCGGCTTCCAGCCCTTTTTTCCAGTATATCCAACCGAAAATAACCCCTCCAATGGTATTACCCAGCATAATATAGGAAATTAAACCTGCCGCCGGTGCCGCTACACTTTGGAAAACAACTGGCAGGTGAGCGGCCGCAAATATTAAGGCAGCCTTCCTTAATTATCATAAGGATGACCGAATTGAGTAGAATTAACTTATTTTTTCTATGGAATAGTATTCACACTACTTGGTATTAAATAGTTAAAGGAGAAAAATTATTGGTTTCAGAATAAAAAATAACGCTTAAACCGCAGGTACTGTCACCGGTAAGCCATAAAGCTACCCCAGTGAACGTGTACCTAACTGTTTAAGCGTTACGGAAAAATTCCTTAAAATTTACATTACTGCCGTGCAGCAGCGTTTTGAATTACCTAAAAAACCGCTCCCGGCCAAGCTAGTTGTTAAAAGTTAAAATCATAATTAACCCCGCAGGCGAGCGGTATCATCTAACGTAAAATCCAAATTCAGCATTCTCATTTTATTGCGCAACTCACAATATTCCCGCAGCAATATTTCGTAGCGCGGCTGGCCTTCTTTTAACTTTTCCCAGGGCGGCTGCACATCTTCCGGCATTTTGCGGTTGTCTTTCACGTACATTTCGCCCTGCCCGGCTACCAGCCAATAAACATTAAGCTCCGGAAATAATTGTATTAAAAGCTTGAGCTGCTCAATCGAAAGGTTTTGGCGGCCGGCCTCAATGTGGGCCACGCCGGCTTTGCCCAGATTCAACAATTCACCAAATGCTTCGCCAATTAATCGCTTCGACTTCCGAAAAGTCTTTAATCTTTCTCCTATTGTGCTGTTGACCATAATCTAAAATTTAAGTAAAAGAATAAACGGGGTAAGCTTACTTCTGCATTACCATTACATCATTCATCATAAAGGTAGAGCCGCCGCTGGCTTCAATGTTGTACACTTTCTGTACCCCGCCAGCATACTCTTTTTTCTGTAATACTTTGTAAGCCGCAAAATTCCCCGTTTTGCTATCGAAGCAAAGTACCTCATCTCCGGCGGTAACTTCACCAATTTTGCGGCTGCCGTTTTGGGTCAGCATGGGGTGGTTAGGGGTTGCTTCAATTATTTTGCTTTCTAATTTTACTTCCTGGCCAAGCTTGCCTGCTTTCTCGGTGGCGTTAACCACTACTAAACGCGTAATCGCGTAATTTTTAGCTTCGTGGGAAACCAGTTCTTTTACCTGTACTTTAGTGGTTGTTTTAGTTGCCGGGTCGATGGTTAAAACCTCATCGCCAGCCTTTACATCCTGCAGTAATTTTTTACGGCCATTAGCCATGGCTACCTCCTGCGTACCCGGGAAACAAATATCGTTGCCGTAAGTAGCCGATTCAGCTTTCAGGTCTTTGCCCTGGCTCATGGCTTTGTATTCCTGGAACGAAAGCTCTTTCGATAGCACGTAGGAAAGCTTCAGCACGAAGTTCTTTTCTACTTTATCAATGGCGTGAATATCTTCGAAATATTGCTCCCAGATTTTACCTTCGGTTTTAGAACTAGGCAGCAGGGCCTGGTATTGTTTGCCTTTTTCGTTCGTGTAAAAAATCATCATGCCCAATTCGGCCATACCGTCTTTGGCCAGCAACCGGTACAAATCGATGCGTTTTTTCAGGCCATCGTCGCCGGTAATAAAATAAGGTTTGCGGCCTTCGTAGCGGTCCAGAATATAGGCATTTTCAATTTTTACATAAGTTTCAGTATCCAGGTCTTTAACGGTAAAAGTTTTGGCCTTCTGATATTCTGCTAAGGTTATAGCCCGGAAATCGTCCATTGGTCTGGCTTCTGAAACATACAGACTTCCGATTAGCATTAACGATAAAATACTCTTGCGCATAATTGTATTTGTTTGTTGGAAAATTAATTTAAAGACCCAGGCCAGCCCGAAAGCGTTGGCCTGAGCCAGTTTATTATTTAAGAAACTTGTTTAAAAGCATCGGCAAATGCCTGCATTTCGTCCATTCGCCCAATGCTGATGCGGCACCATTCTTTGTTGTCAAACTTCCAGTTTCGCACGCCTACGCCGCGTTTCATGAGTTCGGCGGTAAATTTTTCGCCCTCCATTTTCAGCGGGAACATCACGAAGTTGCTCGACGATGGGATGTATTCGTAGCCTTCTTTTTTAAGCACATCGTAGAGGAATTTTTTAGAAGCCAAGGTTTTTTTCAGGGCATCCTGTAAGAATTCCTGGTCGTTGTAAGCCGCCAATGCCGCTTTTACCGAAGTAGCCGAAATACTGAAACCACCGGCGGTATATTTGCTCAAGGCTTTTACTAATTCTGGCTGCGCTACAATATAGCCCACCCGCAAACCGGCAAAACCGTACAGTTTAGAGAAAGTGCGGGCCACAATTACGTTCTGGCCTTTGTTAATGGCATCCATCACGGAGGCGGCTTTCGGATCGGGCAAATAATCGATGTAAGCTTCGTCTACAAAAACCGGCACCTTTTTAGAAACGCGTTCGCAGAAAGCTTTTAGTTTAGCCGTATCTACCACGGTACCGGTGGGGTTATTTGGGTTGCAGATATACATCAGCGAAGTGCTGCTGTCTACCTTTTTCTCCATCGCATCCAAGTCCAGCTTGTAATCGGCCGTAAGCGGCACTTTGGTCCAGGCGGTATTAAATTCGGCCGCACCCCGGGGCAAGCTGGCGTACGTTGGGTCGCCGGAAACAATATTGGAACCGTTTTTCTCGCTGAAATACATGGCTGCGGCCAATAGCAACGGCGAAGAACCAGCGCCCATTAATATATTTTCCGGCTTCACGCCTTCGTACTCCGCAATTTTATTGGTTAACTCCCTGATATAAACACTGGGGTATTGGTAGCTGGTTTCCAAAGCCTCCATGATGGCTTTCTTGGCCTTAGCCGATGGGCCAAAGGGGTTTTCATTTGAACTTAACCGGGCTTTCAGCGGCGCCGGCGCGGCCAATAACACACTCTCATCGGTAGCATAATTAATGCTTTCTTCGAGCAGTTTTTTCCGGGCCACCTTACCAGGCATAGCCAGCAATTGATTAGCAGATCCCGAGAATAAAGTAAGTCCTCCGGCTAAAATGGCACTGGATTTAAGCCAGTTACGTCTGTTCATTGATGATGCCATAGTTGTTTTATTTGTATAAGTGTGAGACATATTTATTATTTATTAATTAACCTTTGTTCGTGGTTGTGGGGTATTGTACCCGCTGTTCGGCCAGGCGGCTGTGTACGGCCGCTACCGTGCTGCGCGCCGATTCAAAGGCGCCGGCCATCCAGGCCGTAAGGTAAGTGGTATGCTCGCCGGCGAAGTAGACGTTCTTGTCTGGTTTTAAAAGCGCCGGGTATAAATTTTTACGTTCTTCGCTGCCGTACACGGCCCAGCCCCCCATGTTGTACAGGGTTTTGTGCCAGGTTACCGAGAAGGAGTTCTCAAATTCCTGTTTGTACTGCGGATGAATAAGACTGCCTTTTTCCAGGGCAAATTTTTCCCGCTCGGCCACCGA
The DNA here is from genome assembly GCF_007991635.1 of Adhaeribacter aerolatus. Classification (GTDB taxonomy): domain Bacteria; phylum Bacteroidota; class Bacteroidia; order Cytophagales; family Hymenobacteraceae; genus Adhaeribacter; species Adhaeribacter aerolatus. The sequence continues at coordinate 188,897 of NZ_BJYS01000008.1, forward strand.
CATATCCCCTACCCGTTTGGCTTTATCGTTAAAATTATAACAGCCAATGAGCACGCCTTTTTTGCCCAGGTACCCGTTCGATGGGTAAAATATTTGGGTTAAATCGTTGTTGGTGTGGGTAATGCCGCCGAAAATGTGTTCATCTTCTTCCCAGAAACGGCGTTTAAACTGCAAACCAATTTTACCGGTCTGGATGTAAGGCACAAAATCGATGGCCCGGCTTACATCCGAAGCAAAATTGTGGTTAATGTTACTTAGCACCGGCAAAGGCAAAGTACAGATGCAGATATCGCCTTTAATTTCGTGTTCGCCGGTTTTGTCTTTATAAGTTACTTTAACGCCATCGGCCACATTGGTTATGGCTTTTACTTCGGCGCCAAATTTTAAAGAACCGGCAATTTTCTTTTCCAGGGCTTTGGCAATACTATCCATACCGCCCACTGCCTGAAACATGGTCATTTGCAGCTCATAAGTATATTCGGCCACATTGTAAAAATCGGGGTCGAGCAAACCCGACTGAATAATATCGACCAGCTTGTGCGGGTCGGCAATTTTTCCGGATTTTTCACCGGCACCCGGGGCTTCCAGGTAGCCGCGCCGCGCCGATGCTTTGTATAATTTATCTATATCCAGGCCACCTTCGGCCCGCAAATATTCCAGCACTTTAGCCGCATCTTCTTTGCTCATGGCCAGGTCCAGCTTATCCTGGTCCAGGGCTTTGGCCAACAGTTCGCTGGTGTAGCCGCGCATATCGTTGTGTATTTCGCGGGCCCGCACTTTCTGGTTCGATAATTTGCCTTTGCCTTCGCTGAAATAATAAGTGCTTTCGTTTACGTTGTTATATACTTCCAGCGGCACCCCCAATTCTTTGCAGTAATGCAGCGTAAGTTTATGGTGGTGCGGAATGCGCGAAGGGCCGGCATTAAAATATTGGCCTTCATCAAAAGTAGAGGTAAGTACCGGTCCACCCACTTCCTGGTGCGTAGAACCTTTCCGGACACTGAACACGCGCCCACCGGAACGGTTGCGAGCCTCTAATATAGTAGTGCGATAGCCCAATTTATTTAACTCGTAAGCCGCCGTCATGCCGGCTAAACCACCACCTAATATTACAATGTGTTTGCCTTTGCCGTCGCCTTGCAGCGAGAAGGCATGCGCCGGCGCACTTGGCATTAATCCCAGTGCCAGCATAGCCGGGTAAGCCGTTCCGGCAATTAAGGCACTTTTATTTAGAAAGCTTCTGCGAGATATCTTTTTAACCATAATCCAATTAAATAATCTTTAATTTAATTACGTTAAAGGTATAAATTTTATACTTAATCAGCCAAATTATAATATAAAATATAATTTACTCTCTTAAAAATATATGTTTTTCCGAAAAAGTTTACTGTTTTGATAAATTACACCTTAAAATTAATGCGTATTTAAATAATTGCTTAAATAATATTCAAGAGGCAAGTATAAATAAATTGCAAATATTAGAAGTTCATATATAATTTTTGAGGCAACCAATAATTTTTTAAAGCTGTTTTCCGAAAAAAGGTATTTTTAGGGCGGGTAAGTACTGGAATTAGACTGTAGTTTCTAAAAATGTTATTCTAGCTAAAAAAACCTGTACCTGATTTATCTTTTACTAGGATAGCTTCCGGCACTCAGAAAACTATTGCGACTTATTTATTATAGATGAGATTACTTGTACCCTTATATATTATATACCTTCTGCTTAACTATATTATATACCTTCTGCTTAACCTAATTTATTAGCCTATGAAAAATTCTATTCTGTTTTGCGTTTGCTTATTATTTGCTACCAGCGCTTTAGCGCAACAACCCGCCAGCCCGAAAAAAAACGCCAAAAGAATAATTAAAACCGCCCAGGCACCACAGCCCATTGGACCTTACAGCCAGGGCGTAGTAGCCAATGGTTTCTTGTTTGTAGCCGGACAGGTAGGAGCTAATCCGCAGACGCGGCAATTGGTTACCGAAAGCTTTGAAGCCGAAGCCACGCAGGTGCTGGAAAATATTAAGCAAATATTAAAAGCCGCCGGACTGGATTTCCAGCACGTGGTAAAGGCCACCATTTACGTAAAGGATATTGGCCAATTTGCGAAAGTAAACGAGATCTACGGCAAATATTTTATTTCCGATCCGCCGGCCCGCGAAACGGTGCAGGTTGCCAACCTGCCAGGCAATGCTAATATTGAAATATCGGTAATAGCGGTGATGGAGTAGGTTAAAACCTAAATTTTAATGGTTTTACGGACAAGCATTATTTTAAAGGCAAGATTATATATTTAAAAATTCTGGTGTGAGTTCTCTCTATTTAATACACGGATGAAGACATGGCAGCAATGTAATAATTGGCCGCGTAAGTTGCCAGCAAAACCAATAGTATGTCTTGTGGTTTATTGTCGTACGAGATGCTGTAATTATAGCTGAATTTTGCCCAATTAAAATCAGGATTCAATAACATTAATCTTTGTCCATCTTGGTCTTCCAGCACATATTTATTTAGGAAAGTACCGGTTGCTTTTAATATAAATGCATGTCCATTTGGAAATGAAATAGTGATATTTCCTTTCCAATTCATTTGCATACTGGCAACCTCCGTTTCATTGTTAGTTACAGAAATAGTAGTGCTAAATATTCCTTTTGGTGTAATTTTAAAATTGTCATTACCTACTACAGCATTGGCTTTAAAAGAAAACAAACTATCATAGGTTAGGTGCCCTAACTTTTCTGAATTATCAGTAAGTTCAAATGTCTTGTTGTTGGTGCATTTAATTTCCATCGTTTTAGTTCTTTAATGGCTAATTTATTTTAGCCATTTCATCTGCCGTGACAGGTGTTACCACTTAATACCTATTACAATTAATATGTAATTAACCTCTTAACTTATGCACCGGCTTCTGGTGTTCTTTATTTTCTTACTACCTTAACAAGTATCAGGTGATAACACCTGACACGGCAGAAAAAACTTACAAGAGTTTACAGTTTTAAGGGATATTTCAGGATGCAGAATTATCATCTTCAAAACCTTCAATAAAGTTACCTGGAATAATTTTTCTTTAGCCTTGAAGCTGGAATAATTACTGGCTTTTCGTTTCTGCTATTATAGAAAAAAATAAAACCTTCAGTTCTACCTATATAATATAAATACTGATTAGAAATAATTTTTTCATTATCATCAAATATGAAAACGGCATTTTTAAAAAATTGATGCTTCTTAACCTTATACGCTTCATTTAGTGCATTTGCAATAGAAAAAAGGATAAGGGATAAAAGCAGAAAGCTAAAAAAAACGAAAATAATCTTTAACTCTAATCCATACCAATCTTTAAGTTGAATTTTAGCTAAAACAGTAATAATAGGAATTATAATATAACCTATTAAAAATAAAGTGATTGAAATTATAAATTCGTACTTTTTTATATTCTTTCGTAAAATGTAAAAAAAGAAAAATGCTAATGTGGAAATTCCGAAGAACCAATAACTTAAATTAATCTGCATCAATATTAATCTTATCCTTTGAGCAAAATCCAAATTTAGCAACAAATTAAAACCAGCACCGTCAATATTTATTTTATAAAAGAAGTCTAAGGAAGTGATTCCAACAAAAATCGCAACCAATAAAAATGCCATTACATTTTCCAAAAACAAAGACAGTATTTCGGTAATTTTAAGATATGGCAATATTGTAAGGTTAAAAACTTTATAATAAGTATAGATTTTAATTACTCCACAAAAAATCAAAAAGAAACCAAGAATTGTAGCTAGCTTTTCTACATCTTCTATTGTTAAGTTCATTATAAGAATTCTTTAATATGAATTAATTTATTTTGCTTGGATGGATTAATTATATTGCTAGGTAAGTTCCTATCAACATCAATTATTTTATCTTTAATATGATAAACTTTTATCTTTTTATTAAGAACAAGCCATCCGATTAATGTATCAATTCCTCCTGCACAGATTCTAATTGGATAGATATTATCAAATATTTTAGGTATGGAACTAATTTTAAGTAAGTATGCAAACATGCCCCTTCTTGGATAAATTACATCATAGAAACTTCTATTATATAACTTATTTCCTTTCAACAAAATATTATTAGAGCTACCCAGTAAGATTATATCAAAATCTGCTGGTT
>NZ_BJYS01000009.1 GCF_007991635.1 Adhaeribacter aerolatus
TTTAAGCTTTCCATCTTATTAAAGTAGGACTTTCGCAAAATGGTTTTTTAACCTAGTAAATCCTCCCCCTTGTCCCCTCCGAAAGGGGACTTTGGATAATTTTGCGAAAGTCCTGTAAAGAATATTCTATTTCTTTTTGTTCCGGTAGTGCCATTCGTTCAGGACCAAGGCCTCCTGCAAAACTTCCCGCAGTACTCTTTCGTCGATTGCAGCAATATTTTTATACGTAATGGTTTTTATTTCTTTCCGGTCTTTTGCTTCCATTAATCCCTGTTCATCAGATAGTTCGAAGCCCCGGCAGAAACCAATAGCTACGCCTTGCCGGAGCGGATTAAGGTAACACAAGCGCCCGAAGTAGAAATAAAACGGAACCCGGTAGCTTATTTTCTCCTCCAGTTGGGGTGCCGATGATAGAATAATGTTTTGCAGTCGTAACAAAATAGATTGATTAGCTTCGGTTTGTTCTGCGATGAATAAATCTACGGCCGTCATTATTCCTTCATTTAATACATAAATATATTTAAATCAATATCGGTGAATTTGCCTTTCCTTAAAACTTTTAACAATGTAAAAATGTACACTTTCCCACCAGATAATTGTTAAAGGCAATTCCTGTTGTTTATGTCTTTTATGATTTGGTAGTATCATAAAAGCTTTTGTTGGAGATAAGCTTTAACTTGCAGTTCCTAAACCAAAACTAAACGTGCGGCTTGTTTCTCATCCAGTACTGTGTAATTATTACGTTACCTACCGGTGTAATGCCCGGTGCTCGTTTTGCGATATCTGGGAAAAACCTTCGCCTTACATCCGGTTAGAAGATGTTGAAACAAACCTGCGCGATCTGAAAAAACTGGGGGTAAATGTGATTGATTTTACCGGCGGCGAACCTTTGCTACACCAGCAGCTCGATCAGTTCTTGGGGCTGGCGCACCAAATGGGATTTATTACCACCCTCACCACCAACTGCCTGCTCTACCCCAAATATGCCCAACGCCTGCAAGGCAAAGTAGATATGCTGCATTTTTCGCTGGATGCCGCCGAAAAAGAAAAGCACGATACTGGCCGCGGCGTGGCTTGTTTCGATTTTGTGCTGGAGTCGATTAGGATAGCTAAAAGCTTAGCCGAGCGCCCCGATATCTTATTTACTGTTTTCCGCGAAAACATTGACCAGCTCGAAAAAGTTTACCAGGAGGTAGCTTTACCCAACCGGCTAATGCTAATAATTAACCCGGCTTTTGAATACAACACTGTAGATACTGGCGCCGGCTTAACGCCCGACCAGCTAAAATACCTCTCTGCGTTCGGCAAGAGAAAAAATGTTTACCTGAACGAGGCTTTTATTTCGTTGCGCCAAAACGGAGGCAATCACATCGCCGACCCGGTGTGTAAAGCGGCCAGTACCACCGTGGTTATTTCGCCGGAAAACGAACTGGTGTTGCCTTGCTACCATTTAGGCGAGAAGAAATATCCGATAAACGGCCAGCTTTATCAGTTATATCATTCCGAAGCGGTAAAAAAACAGATAGCCCTGGAAGGACGGTTGCCGGCCTGCGAAGGCTGCACCATTAACTGCTACATGCAGCCCAGCTTTGCCGTAGAAGTAAACAAATACTTCTGGCAGGCGCTGCCCAGTACCTTAAAATATAACATAAACAAAGGCACCTGGAAACGTCTGTTTAGGTAGGTGTTAGTGGTTAGTTATTAGTTTTTAGTTGAAACAAAATGTAATAAACTATTTGAAAATTACAAATTCAGAGAAAGGTAATAGACAACCCAAATAATTAAGCAAATCTGGAGCAAAAATTAAAATACTATAACTAAATCACTATCTAACAATTTAATTCTGTAGTTTAACTTCTCCTTAATAACTAATAACTAATAACTAACAATTAACAACTAACAACTAATTGCTAATAACTAACAACTAATAACTAACCATGGCCCTCCTATTACCGGTAAAAGATATTTATCCGCAGCTCGGCGAAAACTGCTTTATTGCTCCAAATGCTACTATTGTGGGCGATGTAACGCTGGGAAACGACTGTAGTGTGTGGTTTAATGCGGTTATCCGGGGCGATGTAAACAGTATTCGGATTGGTAATAAAACTAATATTCAGGATGGCGCGGTAATACATTGTACTTACCAGAAAGCGGCTACAGTTATCGGAGATAATGTTTCGATTGGGCATAATGCCATTGTGCACGGCTGTACGGTGCACGATAATGTACTTATTGGCATGGGAGCGATTGTGATGGACAAAGCCGTGGTAGAAAGCAATTGCATTGTAGCTGCCGGCGCCATTGTACTCGAAAACACGGTTTGTGAAGCCGGTTATATTTACGCCGGTATTCCGGCTAAAAAAGTAAAACAGCTAAGTCCGGAACAAATAAATAACCTGGCCAAAACCGCAGATAATTATGTGATGTACGGGAGTTGGTTTCGGGCGTAAGACACAATCCGTTAGCCTCTTTAAATGAATATTTCGCCCGCTAGGTACCCATCCTAATAGTAGACCGCTCCACCGGGGTTCTCGCCCATCTCCTCGCCATAAACTTGCGATTACGGTTATATTTTATAGTTTGCCGGAATCCCGCCACGGGCCACCGCCTGTAAAATGGGATAATTGTGCTTTAAAAACTAACCTTAAACATTTTTAAAGAGTATCTTTTAAGGAGAAGATTTAATTTATGGCGAGAAAGATTATAGTATCTAACCGGTTGCCGGTTAAAATTAAAAGAACCGAGAATGGAATGACGTTTGAACCCAGCGAAGGTGGCCTGGCCACCGGCCTGGGTTCGGTTTACAAAGAAGGCGATAATATTTGGATAGGCTGGCCGGGCTTGTACCTGGAAGAAGAAAGCGAAGAGCAGCAGGTAATAACCGAACTGCAAAAGGAAAGCATGCAGCCGGTATTTTTAACCGAAACTGAAATAAAAGAATATTACGAGGGCTTTAGCAACGAAACACTTTGGCCTACCTTCCATTATTTTTCGCAGTTTGCTGTTTACGAACAGGACTATTGGGAAGCTTATCTCCGTGTAAACCAGAAATTCTGCGAACGAATTGTAAAAGTTGCCAATCCCGACGATACCATCTGGATTCATGATTACCAGTTATTATTATTGCCTTCGCTGGTGCGGGAAAGTTTACCCGATATTACCATAGGCTTTTTCCAGCATATACCATTCCCGAGTTACGAAGTGTTCCGGATGCTGCCCTGGCGCAAACAAATTCTGCAAGGACTTTTAGGCGCTGATTTAATCGGGTTTCATACCTACGACGATGTGCGCCACTTTGTGAGTTCGGTTATTCACCTGGTGGGTTTACCGGCCTCCAACGGGGTTATCGAAACCGGTAACCGCAGCGTAATGGTAGATGCTTTCCCGATGGGAATTGATTTCGATAAATATGCCGATACCGCCCATTCGGAGAAAGTAGCTGAAATTGAGAAAACCTTTGAAGAAGCGCTGCGGTACCGCAAAATTGTATTGTCTATCGACCGCTTGGATTATTCGAAAGGTATTCCGCAACGCTTACGGGCTTTTGAGCTATTCCTGAAACAATATCCCGAATTTCACGAGCAGGTGACCCTGATTATGATTGTGGTGCCTTCCCGCGACCAGGTAGAAAAATACAAAGAACTTAAAGTAGAAGTAGATGAGTTGGTAGGCCGCATTAATGGTTTGTACCGAACCTTGAGCTGGGCGCCGGTGCAATATTATTACCACTCTTTTCCGTTCGAAGAACTTTCGGCTTTTTACCGCATGGCCCACGTGGCCTTGGTTACGCCCATGCGCGATGGCATGAACCTGGTTTGCAAGGAATATTTAGCCAGCCGCACCGATGGCACCGGCGTACTGATATTGAGCGAAATGGCCGGGGCCGCCAAAGAACTTTCCGAAGCTATTTTAATAAACCCCAACGATGTAAACCAGATGGTAGGGGCTTTATACCAGGCCTTAACCGCTCCGGAAGATACCCAGCGGGTGGCAATTGCCAGCATGATGGCCACCGTGCAGCAATACAATATTCACCATTGGGTAAAACTTTTTATGGATAGATTAGCCTACACCAAAGAAAAACAGAATGAGTTAATAACAACATTGCTTCGCGGCGAGCTAAGACAAAAATTAATATCAGATTACCGGCAAGCACAGCAGCGGTTAATTTTTCTGGATTACGATGGCACCTTAATGCCTTTTACCCGTGACCCTAATAAAACCCAACCCGACGAAGAATTGCTGCAATTATTGCAGGCGCTGGCAGCCGATTCGGCTAACCGGGTGGTTATAATAAGCGGGCGCGACCATAAGACGTTGGCTAAATGGCTGGGGCACCTACCTATTGATATGATTGCCGAACACGGCGTTTGGCTCCGGAAACACGAAACCGACTGGCGCATGATTCAGAACCTGGATAATACCTGGAAAGAAGAAATCCGGCCTATATTTCAAACGTACGTAAGCCGCACGCCGGGCACGTTGCTCGAAGAAAAAGATTTTGCTTTGGTTTGGCATTACCGCAAAGTAGATCCGGTGCTGGGCGAAACCCGCGCCGGTGAGCTAAGCAGCCACTTAAATTACCTAATTGCCAACCGCAATTTACAGGTAATGGAAGGTGATAAAATTGTGGAAATTAAGAATATTGAGGTAAACAAAGGCATTGCGGCCTCGCGGTGGTTACACGAATACCAAAGCGATTTTGTACTGGCCATTGGCGACGACCGGACCGATGAAGATACTTTTAAGGTGATGCCCCAAAATGCGTATACCATTAAAGTAGGTAATATCCGGTCTATAGCCAAATACCACATGCACAGTCCGCAGCACGTAAGGGAATTACTACAACAGTTAATTAACGGTCGTAATCAGGCTTAAGCACCGTTAAACCAATCTTTAAACTCCTGCACGCGTTCCCGGCTAACCACAATTTCTTTGTCAAATTCGGCTTTTGGCCGAATAAGGAGGCGGCTGTTAGAATACACCACCACATCGCGGATAGCATTGATGTTGATGATAAACGTGCGGTTAACCCGGAAGAACAGGGTGGGGTCCAGTGCCTCATCCAGTTCTTCCATTTTATAATCAATAATATATTTTTTGCGGTTATCGGCCAGCAGAAACACGTTGCGATCTTCGGCATAGAACAAGGTAATTTCTTGCGCCGGAATTGAATGGATATGCTCGCCGGTACGCACCATAAACCGGTTTTTGTAATTCTTCTTTTGCAGCATACCCAAAGCCTGCTCCAGTTGCGAAAGCTGCGAAGCCGTATCCGAGGCACCTAACGTTTTGCGCAGCGTATTTAACTTTTGCATACTGCCCGCAACCGCCTCGTAGGTAATGGGCTTCAGTAAATAATCTATTCCGTTGCCTTTAAAAGCTTCAATGGCATATTCGTTAAAGGCCGTGGTAAATATTACCGGCTTCTCTACTACGGTTTTCTTAAATATTTCAAAACTTAAGCCATCGGTTAGCTGCACATCCATAAATATTAAATCTACCTCGTTGCGGGCATTACCTAACCACATCACGGCTTTTTCCACGCTGTTCAGCCGGTCGGCTACCTCAATACTGGGGTCGTATTTCCGGATATGCCTTTCGAGTTTTTCGGCGGCGGGCTTTTCATCTTCAATAATTAATACACGCATGGGAGAAAAGGTTGAAGGTTTAAAGTTAAAGGTTGGCTGGGTTTGTTTGATTAATTTGATTTTCTGTTGTTAAGTAGAGTAGTAATGGAGGTCACCTCATCCCCCAACCCCTTCTCCTCAAGGCGAAGGGGTGCTCTGGTAATGCGTTTTTTAAGGTAAACACTTCTAGTAACTGGTGAAAAATTGTAATGTATCATAAGAATTAGTTATTCATTCTCTTTATCTATCTCAGTAAACATGTAAACAGCATTCTTGCCCAAAGGCTGTTTCAATTTGATATTTAGAATTAATTTGTAAGTGGAGAGGTAATAAACCAGCATTTTTAATTCCTAATTTATAATATCTAATTTTTAATTTGGCGGAGCACTACCTTGAATACTAATCAAAGTTCCTCTCCTATTTCAGGAGAGGAATTTAGGTGAGGTCCGTCATTCACTCCTTCACCTCCTCAGAAAGAACCGGTTCCGGGGTGGCTACGGTTAAGAGCGGGATGCGCACCGAAACGTAGTTATCTTCCTGGGAGCATTCGAGTGGGCGGTCGGTAAAGAAGCTGTAGGCGCGGGTGAGTTCCGGCCAGGGGCTCGGATTAAGACCGCTTACTAATAAACGTTCGCGTAGCGCGTACCGGTAAGTCAAGTGCTCAGCCTGGCCCAACCGTACGTGTAGTTGCAAAGGTTTGCATTCGGTAATTAATGAGCGGTTAATGGCATGTTCGGTTAATTTTTGCAGCGTACCCGGCAAAATCATTTTATGGGCGAGTGCTTCTTCGTTATCGGTTTGCAGGTGCAGTTGAATAAGGTCGTGGTGCATGTAATTATACAACCGGATAATATCCTGGGCTGCGCTTAACTCGCGGCTAATGGGTATCATGTCCTGCTTTTTGTTTTGCAGCACATTGCGGTATATTTTCGATAAGTCATGAATAAAGGCTTCGGCCTCGTCGGGGTCGTGGTGTAATATTTTAATCAGGGTTTCGAGGCTGGCGTACAGCAGTTGCGGGTTTACCTCGTTTTTTAAGGCGTTAACCTGAAACTCCATTTTCTCGCGGAGGTTATGTTCCTGCTCCAGGCGGCGCTGGTTGAAATGGTTGAGGTAATAAATGCCAAAATAAACCAACGTATACAGTACCACCGACACCAGGAAAATACTGTTGAGCGTGAGTAACTCTATCTGAAAAGCCGAGTAGCCCACCCACCAGATAAAATAAGCCGATACCACCGTCGTAACAACCAAAAGCGAACAAAGAATATTAGCCGTCAGGTAAATAAGTATGCGCCGCTGCACGCTCCGGAAAACCGGAAAGAGCTTGTTGATACCAATTAGTACCAGGCGTAAGCTTTCGGTCAGGGCATAAGTTAAGCCCACGCAAAGTAAGGCCTCTTCGCTGAAAAAATTTTGTTCTACCTGCCGGATACTATCAAAAACCAGCAGCACCAAAACGTACACTAGCAGGCCATAAACCGGCGGAAATAATACCCGGAAATAAGGATTATGAATAAATATTCCTTGCATGGGTTCAGGCGGTGTAAATCAAGGGCAGTTCTATTTTAAACAAATCGGTTTTATCTACCTTAATATCAGTTTTGGCAAAATAATGGTAGCGTTGCCGGATATTATCGAGCCCTACCCGGAAAGAACTGGCCTTGAATTCCCTTTCCAGAAGGTTATTCGTGATGGTCAGCAGGTTTTTATCCGAAACGAAAATGCGGATGTGCAGCGGCGTTTCTTCGGATGGCGCGTTGTGTTTCACGGCATTCTCCAGGAGCAACTGCAAGGTAAGGGGCGGAATTTTACTGCTCAGTACCCGGCGGGGCAACTCTACCGATAGCTGCACAGCATTATCGAAACGGCTTTTCAGCAAAAAGAAATAAGCCTTAATAAAGTTTAGTTCTTCGGCCAGCCGTACCAGCGGCAAATTCTGATTAGTCAGAATATACTGATACGTTAGGGCCAGTTTCCGGATAAACTCTTCGGCCTGGTCGGGGTTTGTGTAAATTAAAGAAGAAATCGTATTCAGGCTGTTAAACAAATAATGCGGGCTGAGCTGGCTTTTGAGTACCTCAAACTGCAAAGCTAGCTGGGTGCTGGCAATTTTCACTTCCTCTATCTGAATGGCCGCGTACTGGTTGTAAGTATACAGCGTAAAATCGACGATGGTATAAATAAACAGCACCACAATTCCCAGAATGCAGAATTTAATTAGGGGGTCGTGGTATTGCTGGTTAAAATAAGCCCAGGTGGTGCCTTGCCAAGCCAGGTACAAACGCAAAAAGACGTAAGCGAGGGCAAAAAGGCAAAACCCCATTACGGCCAGTTCTACCGCAAATCGCCAGGCCGTAGCCAGGTGCCAGGGCGCTTTTTTATTCAGAAACCGGCTCAGGTAATAAAATCCTAACCCGACGGCATTAGCCACAAGTATGCTAAACAGACCAGGTTTAAGCGTGCTTTCTTTCAAGCTCAAATACCCGTTTACTGAATAATATAAGTACAGGAATAACAATATTCCAACCAGGGTACTAATGACAAAAGAAATGATTATCCGGCGGTTCATTTTCATAAAAAGCGTTAGCGTACCTGGGGTTTGGGAAGATTGTCTGTTAAAATATTAAATGCTGAAACAAATTAACCGGTACTTTTAGGACCGGCTTGCGCAACCCTAATCCCGGAGGGCGCTTTACTCCACTCCGTACACCACGCGTTGGTATTCGTAGTCTGAGTTAATGGTTTTGGCTGTCTTTACATAAGCAGCCCGTACCTGTTCGTTGTCGGTGGGCATAGTGGTTTTAAGTTTTTGCAGCGTACGGCTTTTTTCGTGCGCGGAGTTAATATCGGCTACCACCGGAAAAACCTGTAAATAATTTTGAGGCGTAAGTTTATGCTTGCTGACGAGGTAAGCCAACGCGCGGCTTTTTTCGTTATCGGAACGGATATTCCGTACGGCTGCCAGTACCTCATTAAAATGCTGATCCAATAATTTCTGATTGCTCATGAGGGTGAATATTATCCGGTTCTTTTCATAATCCGAATCGATATTGCCGAGTTGCACAATTACGTCTTTGTAAGCCCGTTCGGGTAGCCCCGGGTGTACAATCACCTGTTTCAATACTTTGGCCTGTTCATAATCCGAAGCAATGCGGCCTACGGTATTAATGGCTTGGGAAAAGTTAGCCGGGCTTAAATTACCGTTTTGCACGATGTAAGAAACAACCCGGGCTTTTTCATAGTCCGACGACATTAGGGTAACGGCATTTAGATATTCCTGCGTCACTTTGTCGCTTTGCAGCAGGTGCGGACTGGTTTTGCGCAGCAGTTTGCCTTTTTCGTAATCCGAAGAAATAAACTTGTTTACTTGGGCGAAAATATGCCGGAGGTCATTATCTTTCAGACGGGGTTGGTTTAAGAGGTACGAGAAATAAATGCTTTGCACATTATCGTTCTCTATTTTCTCAATGGCTTGCAGTACGCCGTTCAGGCCCGATTTGGCGTACAGCCGATGTACCCGGTCTTCGGCCCCAATGCCGGTGGTAGCAATTATACCGGGTAACATTTCCTGCAGCCACTGGCGGCCTTCGGGTTCGTAAGGTTGCTCGGTGCGGCCTACAAAATAACGCCGCTGCAAACTGCCGTCCGGTTCGCTTAATAGCTGAATTTCGCGGCAGTTGCCAAAGGTTGTTTTGCTGTACTTAAAAAAGCCGCCGGGACTGATGCTTATAATATCCCGCTCATCGTCGGAAAAGTAAATTTTGCCCTTATACGAAAGCATCGTGGAAGAGCCATTGTTGCGGTTCACCCAGGAGTGAATGCCCTGTTGGTGCCGCACCGAATCGAAATCCGTAACGGAACTACAAGGATCACCGGGAACGGCAAAAGCGCTGAAAACATGTAAGCAGGTTAGCAGGATAGTAGAAAACATGGCATAGGCAGCTTTATTTTTGAAAGTAAACCATTTCATAATAATAACTTTTTCTGGTAATTTCTCCAACAAAATTCAGCATTAAGCGCCCCCCAAAAAAACCAAAAGCAGCCAGTTGTAGAAATAGTTACCTGAACTGCCAATTGCCGGTAGTAAAGGTAAGTTCCCGGAATAAACAGAGCCTTGTTTACCAGGTAAAAGGTTTATCTGCCCCAAAGCCAGGTATAACCTTTACACCAACAATAGAACATTTTGCAAGCGTAACACTTAAGGCGGATGGGGCTGGCCACCAGTTACAGAGATGGTCAAATAAAGCGACATTGTTGAGTGGCTTAACTCTGCAAGTGAATGGAAGAAAAGAGCAGGGATTAAGGCGTCGTAAAAAACGGCGTTGACTTCAAAACTGAAGTGCTCAAGATGGTGGCCAAACAGTTGGCTATGTTTAATAAGCTTTAGAGATTAGCGAGAGCCTGATTTACCGCTGGAAACAAAAACAGAAGGGAAAGTGAATATTTATATCAGGAACAGCATCAGCCTCGCTGTTGGCGAATAATCAGCAGCTAAAAGAGCGGTTACGTCAACTAGAAAAAGAATAAGAATCGCAACATTCTGAAAACGTGAAAACTATTGGTTAAAACCACCATCTGAAAAATATCTGGTGATCCAAGACTTCGATTCCCAGTATCATATACACCTGTACCAAACGTGCCAGGGAAATAGTTATCACTTTTGCTACAAGTATGGCTACCTGTAATTGCCAGAAAAGAAAGTGCAGATTGTAAATGGGCAATGTTACCTGCAGGCAAAATAATACACATGCAAATTACTTAATCCAGGCTTTCCGAATTATTTATTGGGGATATAGCGGAAGCGGTTATCGTTTTATTCCTCCAGATTCAAATTTATACGACGTTGCCCATTAGGCGGGCCTTTTCCGTCCGGAGGCCCATCTTTAAGCCTAACAGGATTAGGTTGATCTTTGTGAACAAATGGCTCTTATCCCTCGCGCAGGTCTATTCCGGTATTCCGGGCTGAATCATATACTTTTTGCTGCACTAAATTTCAAAATTATTGCCGGCGGGCCTGGGTTTTGGCTGCCTGTTCAATGGCATCGTAAATAACCTGCTGCACGGCGGTTCGGGTATTTAACTGGCTTAACTTGTTATTGTTACGTGTGGGGTGTACGCGGTTCGACAAAAACACATACACTAAATCGTATTTCGGATCTACCCAGGTAAAAGTACCCGTAAAGCCCGAATGGCCGAAACTTTCGGGACTCGCACCTTTGGCGGCGTTGCCGTTCTCGACGTACGGCGAATTAATGCGGTCAAAGCCCAATGCCCGGCGGTTGGTGGGGCAAAACTGGCAACTGGTATAGGTATTTAAAGTAGCTTCGCTGATGTAGCGCCGTCCGGCTACCTCGCCTTTTTGCAAATACATTTGCATCAGTTTAGCTAAATCATTGGCGTTGCCAAACAGACCAGCATGGCCCGATACACCGCCCAGCATAGCGGCTCCCTCATCGTGCACGGTACCGTGTAATAATTGCTTCCGGAACAAAGAATCGTACTCGGTGGGCACAATTCGGCTGTGTGGGAAATATTTCTCCGGGGTAAAAGTAAGCGTTTGTGCGCCCAGCGGTTTGTAAAAGTTTTCTTTCAGGTAATCTTCAAACTTTTTACCGGTGAGTCGCTCCACAATAACCGGGTACAGGTAAAAAGATAAATCGCTGTACACGTAACCGGCTTTCTCGTTCAGCGGCGATTCTTTTATTTGCTTGTAAATTTTCTTGTGGTAATTGCGATGCATGTACAAGTTCTGCGCCACTTTAATCGGGAACCGGGCCGAAGAATCGGCTTTAAACGTAAACCATTTGAATTTGCCGTTTTTCTTTTTAGTTACCTGCCAGAACGGAATCCAAGCCTGGAGCCGGGCCTGGTGCGCTAATATTTCTTTAAACACCAGGTTTTCTTTGCTGGAACCCCGGAACTCCGGCAAATAATCGCCCACGGTTTTGTTAAAATCAAATTTACCTTCGTCCTGTAGTTTCATCAGGGCCGCAATAGAAGTACTTATTTTGGTTACCGAAGCCAGATCGTAAATATCGGAATTATTAACCGGCACTTTATTTTCGTAAGTATGGTACCCAAACGATTTCTGGTAAATAACATTACCACCTTTCGCTACCAGCACCTGGGCACCAGGTATGGCTTTTTCCTGGATGGCAACCTGTACCAAAGAGTCGATGCGGCTGAAGGTTTTGGAACTTAGACCAATATCTTCGGGTGAGCTGTATTTGAAATGCGTACCGCCGGTGGTGGCTAGGCCCAGGTTGGCCTTATAAGCCGGCGAAGTAGTAACCGGTAAACGCCCCTTAGAACCCAAACCGCCAAATATTATTTCGGCCGCTACCTCCTGCGCATTTACCGATTCCTGGTAGGCCATAATGACCGCGTTTAGTTTATCCAAGTCCTGGAACTTCGCCGAGGAATATGCATTACCAAAAATATTCAGAATGGTTTTCTTGCCTTTAGCTAGTTCTTTTACAAAAACCACCGTCTCGGCGCTAACCCCGTAATTACCGGCTGGTCGGGTACTTAAATCGTGTACGCCCGCTATAATTAAATTATACTTCTGTAACTGATTTTTCAAATCGCGCAGGTAATCAATAGAGGCATTGGCCGGCAAAAAGAAATTATCAGTAGGTGCGTAACGCGTCAGCATTTGCTGGAAGGGCGTGGCGGTTTTGGTACCAATGGCCAAGGCAGCAATCCGGAGGGTATCCAGGTTATTTACCGGTAAGGTATTACGGTTATTGCGCAGGACCGTTACTGACATTTCGGTAAGTTTGCGGTTAATAAAATTAGCCATTGGGTTGTTTAAATCTTCGTATAGATTTTTCAACGCTACTGGTTTAAACTTGTGCAGACCAGCCCAATATTTAGCCGCTAATATTTTTTTAACCCGGTGGTCAATTTCTTCCTGGGTAATTTCCTTTTTCGCAATTGCTTCCCGAATTAAGGTAATCGCCCGTTCCACATTCTCCGAAAACTCAATAATATCGTTGCCGGCCAAAATCGCTTTTACATCGGCGGTACCATCCGGAAAATTATTCGTAACGCCTTTCATGTTCATGGCATCCGAAATCACCAGCCCTTTAAAACCCAGTTCATTTTTGAGCAGATCGGTTACAATGGGTTTTGAAAGCGTAGAAGGCAAATTAGTAGTGGTATCGAGCGCCGGAATATTTAAGTGCGCTACCATTACCGAACCTAAACCTTGCCGCATCAGCTCTTTAAACGGGTACATTTCCAGGGTATCGAGGCGCTTGCGGTTGTAATAAATTTTGGGCAAGGAATAATGCGAATCTACATCGGTATCGCCGTGGCCCGGAAAGTGTTTAGCGCACGCCATAATGCCTTGGTCCTGCATGCCTTTCATGTAGGCGGCACCTTTGCGGGCCACATTGTGCTTGTTTTCGCCGAACGACCGGAAATTAATAACCGGGTTATCGGCATTATTATTTACATCTATTACGGGGGCAAAATTAATGTGCATGCCAATTCGCTTAAACTGACGGGCTACTTCAGCGCCCATGTCGTAAATAAGCTTGTCGTTGGAAATGCCGCCCATGCTCATTTGGTAAGGGAATTTAACGGTGCTGTCGAGCCGCATCCCCAAACCCCATTCGGCATCCATCGCAATCAGCAGCGGTACTTTCGAAATACTTTGGTAGCGGTTGGTTAGTTTGGCTTGTCGCACCGGTCCGCCCTGGAAAAACACCAGGCCACCTACTTTATGCCGGGCGATAACGTTGGCAATAGAATCTTCAAATTTTTTGTTCCGGTTAGAATAAGCGGCCACCATTATTAACTGGCCAATGCGCTCATCGGGGCTAAGTGTAGCAAATACCGAATCGACCCAAAGCTGATTTGTTTTGAAGAACACCGGGAAATTTTCGGGTTTGACGGGAACCGGAGGAGTTGGCACCGCCACTTTTTTGGTTTGGGCTGCCGCCGTAAAAAGAATAAGAATAAAAAATGCTAAGGAAAAAAATATTCTTTTAGAGGTCATTAATACTATAAACTTACGCGAATTTAAACTTAAACTGGCTTGGCTCCTTTTCCTGTTATTTAACCCAAAAAATTCTCTTAGCTAAATTGCTATTAAGCAAGAGCGGTAAATCAGGATTAAATCAGAAAGATAAGGCTATCCTTAATCATCAAATATAGCAAATTATATTTTTGGGGTAAAATATTACCCTTAAATGATTTTGGGCTTATGGTATAAGCTACCAGTAACTTAACGACGTTTCACCAGCGCAATTTTAAGTTTTCAAGTATTAGGAGTTTAGTTATAAAACGAAGGTTTTCACCTACTTTTCTTCTAAGCTAAGTACAAACCTGGTAATTAATAGTTCCGCACCAAATTTTAGAATATTTTTGATTTATTAACAAAAAGGCCATAGCTTTGCAAAATTATCAGAGATAAACATTTTTCATTAGCTGCTTTATTACCAAAGGCTAGCGTTTACTATCTTCCGGTATGACACTTATTAGCAGCCAACGTGCTGAAAGCCAAAGTACAAACATTGGCAAAATCAAGGTAGAACCGAGAGATTTGCTTAACCCAGAACACCTGCAATAGGGCAGTTTGAGAGCGTTAAAAAAATGTTTTTTCTGTTTAATATTTTATTCGGAATAACCTTTATTATAAATATTTAATCTAAATCCTTAATCTAAATAAATAAATTATGGCAGTATTAGTTGGAAAAAAAGCCCCTTCTTTTAGCGCTACCGCTGTGGTAAACGGCGAAGAATTCGAAGAAAATTTCTCTTTAGAACAATATGTAGGTAAGCAATATGTAGTATTTTTCTTTTGGCCATTCGATTTTACTTTCGTTTGCCCAACCGAAATTATTGCTTTCCAGGAGCGTTTAGCTGATTTTGAGGCGCGTAACGTAGCCGTAGTTGGTTGCTCTACCGATTCTCATTTTGCACACTTTGCCTGGTTAAATACTCCGAAAGAACAAGGTGGTATTCAGGGCATTACTTTCCCGTTAGTAGCCGATACTTCTAAAACCATCTCTACGAACTACGATGTACTGGCAGGTTCTTACTCTTACAACGAAGCCGGCGAATTAATTTTTACTGGTGAGCCGGCTGCTTACCGCGGTTTATTCCTGATAGACAAAGAAGGTGTAGTACGTCACCAATTAGTAAACGATATGCCGCTGGGCCGTAACGTAGAAGAAGTTATCCGGATGATTGATGCTTTACAGCACTTCGAAGAAAAAGGCGAAGTTTGCCCGGCTAACTGGGAACAAGGCAAAGAAGCAATGTTGGCTACGCCCGAAGGTGTTGCCAGTTATTTATCTAATAACTAATTCTTTTTAAATATTACTTTAATATTGTTTTGGGAAAGCCTCCGTTTTAAACGGGGGCTTTTTACTTTTGTACCCTATAACGTTTAAAATATTGTCGCGCCTCCTCTACTCTCTTGGTACCAAAGCTTATTCCCTGCTGCTGCAAGCCAGTGCACCTTTTCATGCGAAAGCAGCCCAATGGGTAGCGGGCCGGAAAGATATTTTTGAGCAGATTCAAAATAAACTTGCGGGCAATACCCAACCGGTAGCCTGGTTTCATTGCGCCTCGCTGGGCGAGTTTGAGCAAGGCCGACCATTAATCGAAAAGTTTTCTTCGGAATATCCGAAATATAAAATATTACTTACTTTCTTCTCGCCGTCGGGCTACGAAGTGCGGAAAAACTACGCCGGTGCCCATTATATATTTTACCTGCCTCAGGATAGTGCCGCCAATGCCCGCCGGTTTGTAGAGTTGGTAAAGCCCAAACTAGCCGTTTTTGTAAAGTACGAGTTCTGGTATTATTATTTAGCGGAACTACACCGCCGGCAAATTCCGGCTATATCGGTTTCGGCTATTTTTCGGCCTTCGCAATTATTTTTCAAGCCTTACGGCGGCTTTTACCGCGGCATATTAAAGCTCTTCACGCATATATTTACGCAAAACCAAGCCTCCGCGGCCTTACTCCAAAATATTGGTCTAAACCAGATTACAGTAGCCGGTGATACCCGCTTTGATAGGGTGCTGCAAACGGCGGCGTCGGTTAAAATTATTCCATTGGTAGAGCAGTTTAAAGCCGGCAAACCTATATTTGTGGTCGGCAGCAGTTGGCCCCAGGATATGGAAGTATTGCTTCCTTTTATAAAGCAGCACATCAACCAAATAAAATTCATTATTGCTCCGCACGAGATTCATGCAGACGAATTAAATAAAATAGTAGCTTATTTACCAGGGCAAGCTATCCGGTTCTCACAGGCCCAGGAAGCTACCGTAGCCAATTACCAGGTGCTGTTAATCGATAATATTGGCATGCTTTCATCGCTCTACAGTTACGGCACCTATGCTTATATTGGCGGCGCTTTCGGGAAAGGTTTGCACAATACTTTAGAGGCGGCCGTTTTTGGTCTACCGCTTTTTTTCGGGCCAACTTACCTTAAATTTCAGGAAGCAATTGATTTGGTAGAACTGGGCGTGGCGCATCCTATTCAGAATACGGCTGAGCTAACTGCCATTTTTACCCGCTTAGCTACCGACGCTGCCGAGCGCGAAGCTATCACCCGCAAAGCAAAAAACTACGTACACGAACAGGCCGGTGCTACCGATATTATTCTGAAACAAGTAGACCAATGGCTGCAAAAAGTATGAATGGAGTAGTAATTAAATCGACGGGGTCGTGGTATTTGGTGCGCGATGCTGATGGCAACCTGCACCCTTGTCGGCTACGCGGTAAGTTTAAGTTAAAAGATGCCAAAGTAAGTAATCCGTTGGCTGTTGGCGACCGGGTTACTTTTGAGCGGGAAGCGTCCGAAGAAAATACAGCCATCATAACCGAAATTGAGCCGCGGCAGAACTACATTATCCGTAAATCGACCCATAAAACTGCCCACAGCCATATTATTGCGGCCAACCTGGACCAGGCGCTGCTGGTGGTTACCCTGGTTTCGCCGCGTACTTCTTTTGGTTTTATCGATCGTTTTCTGGTTACAGCCGAAGCCTATGATATTCCGGCTACCATTATTTATAACAAAATAGATTTATACGACGAAGAAGACCGGCGCTATCAGGAGGCTATTTCGGGTTTATACAGCCAGATTGGTTACCCTGGTATTTCCTGCTCGGCCCAACAGGAAATTGGGTTAGATGAAGTTAGAGCCGTTTTGCAGGATAAAACCAGTTTGGTTTCTGGGCATTCGGGCGTTGGTAAGTCTACTTTAATTAACCTACTGGTGCCGGACCTGGAACTGAAAACTTCCGAAATATCGGACTACTCCGACAAAGGAAAGCACACGACTACCTTTGCCGAAATGTTTGAAGTAAATCCCAACACCTTTATTATTGATACCCCCGGCATTAAAGAACTGGGTTTGGTTGATATTGAAGACAATGAGTTAGGCCATTTTTTTCCGGAAATACGTGAGCGCATGCAAGATTGCAAATATTACAACTGCCGGCATGTAAACGAGCCGGGTTGCGCCGTAGTACCCGCCGTTAAAGCCGGCCAGATAGCTTTAACCCGCTATGAAAGCTACCGCAGCATCCTGGCCGAAGAAGATAACCGCCGGTAAATATTAACTTTGCTTTTTTTAGCTGATGAAAACAACTATAAATGATAGAACTTATTGAAAAATATGTGGTCGATGGGTTCGGCAATATTAATCTCCCTGAATCAGAAGACGAAAAGCGAAAACTAGCCAGAGCCTTATTAGGTTTGAGCTTAATAGGTAATCTTGATAATTGGTTAAATAATGCCTTCGACTTAATTGACAATCATGAACCAGAAGAGCCGTTTCTAAGAGAGAATGCATTAAGCAGAAAGGACAAAGCATTTAGGTTGGCATTTGCTCATTTGGATAATGCGGTTAAGGAGAAAATAAAGGAGATTATAATAGATACAGCGTCGGGCGTATTATTCAGTTCACTTGTCACTTTCGACCAATTTGAATATGGAGATATTTGTATTTCCTTAAGGCCGAAAACTTTGGATGGAAAAAGTGAGGCTCTGGATATTTCTGACAAATGGGAAGACTTGCATGATGAGCTACCAGAATGGATTGAAAACTTTAGCAATTATCGAAAGGAGTTAAAAAGTTAACTTATTCTAATTTCTCTTCGGCTGAATTTTTAACTTTGCCGGATTGTTTAAGACTTAAACCAGTTAAATATTTATGAAAACAGCTGAAATTCATACCGCTAAAGGTGTCATGAAAGTAGAGTTTTACGAGCAGGATGCGCCGAAAACGGTTAAAAACTTTACTGATTTAGCTCAAATGGGCTATTACGATGGCTTAGCTTTTCACCGGGTTATTCCGGATTTTGTGATTCAAGGCGGTTGCCCTAACACCCGCGAAGGTGCTAAAGGTCAGCCCGGAACCGGTGGCCCAGGCTATAAAATTGATTGCGAACTGACCGGCGATAACCAGTACCACGATAGAGGAGTTTTATCGATGGCACATGCCGGCCGTAATACCGGTGGTTCCCAGTTCTTTATTTGTCACAGCCGCCGCAACACGGCTCACCTCGACCGCAATCATACTTGCTTTGGTAAAGTAGTAGAAGGCTTAGACGTAATCGACCAGATTAAAGCCGGTGACAAAATCGATAAGATCGTAGTTAACGAAGCGTAAATAAATATTGCTTAAATAAAAACGCCATTGAAAATTTTCAATGGCGTTTTTATTTAAGCCTGTTAAGCAAATTTAGTCAGGACGAATGCTGTTAAAAAGCCCAATACCGTTATAAGTCCGGTAAAATTATGGGCTTCCTCAAAAGCTTCCGGAATCATGGTATCGGCTACCATGGCCAGAATGGCCCCAGCTGCCAGCGCTGTAATACCGGCTATTACATTCGCGTTAAAATGATCAAAAATGGTGTATCCGGCAATGGAGGCGACTCCCGAAATCAGCGCAATGCTTCCCCAAACCCCAAAAATATAGCCGGCCGAGCGTTTTGCTTTCTTCATGCCAGCTGCACTGGATAAGCCTTCGGGCAGGTTAGATAAAAAAATGGCGGCTACAGCTACCAAACTTACACCTGTACCGGCAATCATACTAATGCCAATTACTATCGACTCCGGTATTCCGTCTATTAAGGCCCCGATGGCCAGCGCCATGCCGCTGCCGCTGGTTTGGGCTTCGGTGGGTTGTTGGGTACCGGAGCGCTTTCGGTGGTGGGCGCCCCATCGGGTTAATAACCAGTTAGCCAGGGTAAAAATAACCGCTCCGCTTAAAAAGCCTATGGCCGTCGCATCAAATCCGCCTTGCCTGAACGCCTCATTCATCAGATCCAAAGACAGCGCCGAAATTAAAACACCGCTCCCGAAGGCCATAATACTGGCAATTACCCGCTGGCTTACGGGAGCAAAATAACCGATAGCCGCACCCAGCAGCAATGCTGATCCGGCCAATAATCCCCAAAAGCCTGCAAATATCCAAATAGGCATATAGCTGCGTGGTGTTTAGTCTTTTAATTATCTAATCTATATCTAAATAGCCAACCATTTAGCTGTAAACCGATGCCTTTGGAGTATGCTCATGCATGCCAGCTTAAACTTCTTTATACTTTTATTTATCCAAAATTTCCACCCGTGGCTTTTACATTTATTTATTTTCCGGCAATTCTTTTAAGCCAGCCTGGCTCGTGGCTTCCCGTTCCTCTTTCATCTCTTTAGATAGAAAATAATTTAAAGCGGTTCTGATAATGGCAATAGCGCCTAATTTCCCAATCTGGTCCCAACTCGGAGCAATAGCCGTAGAAAGAATATCGGCTCCCAACTGAAACTCCAACGCCAGCGCCAGGTAGCGGGCTAAAATAAGCCTGATCCGGTTATAATTTACGTCTTCGGGCGGTAGCAGTCGCCGGAATAAATAATAGCCGGCAATAATTACGCCGGTGCCTATTATAACAGCCCCAATGGTTTCGAGTAGTAATTTTAACCACTGTACCAGGCTAATGATTGTTGCCTCTACCCCCAGCTGGGCCGGACTGGCTAACACGGACGGGACTTTCTCCTGTAGTAGTTCGAGTAAAAATATTCCCATTATTTATTCTTAAATAATATTATTACACTTACTCCGGACACTGCAAAAAAGATTTGGGCAGATGCCAGAACCAACTCAATCTATATAAATGAGCGAGTATTTGCTCCTAAGAAGTACATCGAAATATGCTAATCGGAATTTTACGTTCTTATTCAGGAAATTTTCGTATATTTACCTGAACCGAAATTTTTTTGGAAAAATACCATGGTAGAAGTTATAGATGATTTATTTGTGATAGACAACAACCTGGCTTTGGTAAAGAAGGCGCAGGAAGGCGTTGAAGCCATATATTTCCTGAATTTACTCCGGCATTCGGGGTTGCGAAAAGATGAGTTGGCCAGCCTGGTAGGCATCGATCCCAAAACGGTAGATAATTACCGCAAATCGAACAAGCGCTTTACCCGTGACTCGGCGGAAAAGCTTTTGCAATTGCACCGCCTTTTCTCTTTCGGCGACGAATTATTCGGCTCCACACCGGAATTTATGGATTGGCTGGCTATTCCGTCGCCAGGTCTGGAAAATAAAAGCCCGATGGAACTGCTCCATTCTGTATCGGGTATTTTGGAAGTAGAAAAACAGCTAATGCGACTGGCCCACGGCTACGCGGCCTAAGCATGGAGCTTTACCGGATTGTTTTTGAACGTTTTGCCGACCGGCTTTATGCCCCAGGGTTCTCGGGCCGCTGGAACTATGATGGCCAGTTTGTAATTTATGCTGGTTCTACACGTTCGTTGGCCTCTATGGAAAATATGGTTCATAAAATGGGACAAGGCGTACTCGGGTCCAGGTTCGTGGTGATGGTACTGGAAATACCGGACGATATACCAGTTACAACCATTACGGTGGAGCAATTGCCGCCTACCTGGAAATTAGAAAGCAGCTATGCGCTTAGCCAACCTTTGGGCGCGGCCTGGTATGAAGCCGGCGAAACGCTGCTCTTAAAGGTTCCTTCTGCCGTTGTACCCGCCGAATATAACTTTGTAATTAATAGCCGGCATCCTGATTTTACCAAAGTAAAAATTAAAAGAAAAGAGCCCTTTGTTTATGACTACCGGTTTATCACCATAGATAAGGAAGTAGTTACCGGCCGGAAAAAGAAGTAAAAACCAAGAGCAGCTAATTAGCTGCTCCGGTTATAATAATATAAGAATAAAAGGTAGTGGTTATTTCCGCTTCTTCCGGCTACCATAATCCTCTTCCTCGTCATCATCGTCGGAGAAGGAAGGCATGGTAAACATACTGCTTAGCAGGTCTTTAAACTGCAAGCCAGCCGTTAGTTTATTCCGGCTAATCAGGCTGTGCTCGGCCAAGCCGTGCAAGCAAAATTCCATCAGAAATAATTTGGTTTGAGCATCAGATTTGCTGTGAAGCTTATCTACCAACGCAGCCAAGCCCGGCACACTGTTCAGGCTTTTGTTGTACTCGGCCGCCGGCATGTCCTGCAAAATATCCAGGGTGTGGCCTTCGCCAAACCAGTCGGTTACTTTTTTGTACGCATTCTGCTCTTTCAGTTTTTTCTGCTTGTCGGGGTCGGGAAAATAATTTAGAAATTGGTTTCGGATGGCTTTGCCCATGAGCTTTTGCGCCACAATAGACGGTCCCTCCTGCTCACCTTCGTACACCAACTCTACTTTACCGGTTAATGCCGGTACCGCCGCCAGGAAATCGGTTACCCGTACAAAAGTCTGAGCTTCCCCATTTATCAGGGCGCGGCGTTCGGCAGCGCTAATCGTATTTTCGTAAGCCGATATGGTTAAACGAGCCGATACGCCACTTTTGGCATCTACAAATTCGCTCTCGCGGGCTTCCATGGCCACTTGCTCAATCAGGTCGCTTACCAATTGGTTGGTGGTAACAATTTGCTGCTGTTCTTTGTGAATTCTGGCTTCCTGCAGGGTAATTTTTTTACCTACCTCAATAGACTTAGGATAATGCGTAATAATCTGGCTGTCGATGCGGTCTTTTAGCGGCGTTACAATGCTGCCCCGGTTGGTATAATCCTCTGGGTTGGCGGTAAACACAAACTGTATATCTAACGGCAAACGCACTTTAAACCCGCGAATCTGAATATCACCTTCCTGTAGAATATTAAACAATGAAACCTGAATACGGGCCTGTAAATCGGGCAATTCATTAATCACAAAAATACCCCGGTGCGAACGCGGAATCAGGCCAAAGTGAATTACGCGCTCATCGGAATAAGGTAGTTTCAAAGTGGCTGCTTTAATCGGGTCGGCATCGCCAATTAAATCCGCAACCGACACATCGGGTGTGGCCAGTTTTTCGGTGTAGCGCTCCGAGCGGTGCATCCAGGCTACCGGTGTGTCATCACCCTTCTCCAGAATTAAATGCTTCGCAAATACCGATAAGGGCTGCAGCGGGTCATCGTTCAGTTCGGAGCCGGCCACTACCGGAATATATTCGTCTAATAATTCTACCAGCATCCGGGCCAGGCGGGTTTTGGCTTGTCCGCGCAAACCCAGCAAATTAATGTGGTGCATCGATAAGATTGCCCGCTGCATATCCGGGATAACGGTTTCCTCGTAGCCCCAGATTCCAGGGAATACTTCTTCCTTGTTCCGGAGTTTAGAAATTAAGTTATCGCGCAGCTCCTGTTTTACCGATTTAGGTTCGTAACCAGCCGCCCGCAATTGACCGAGCGTGGTAATTTTTAATAAATTCTGGGGGGTGATATCTTTATAATTCATGAATCAGATATTGCAAATATTGGATGGTAAATAACTCTTAGCTTTAAAAGGACAGTACGCAAAATTAAGTTATGTATTCGTTCGCTTTCAGGAGGTTACACCTTCATAAAGATTTTAAATTTTGCGTAACATCAATAATAAAATTAAAAGGAATATAAATATTAGTACTTACTTAAAATGTTTTACGCCGATTGCGGCTGTAATCTTCAAATATTAAATGGCCCAAACCTTTCAGGCTGCTGTAATAAGCCTTGCCGTTGTTTACTTTTGTAAATTCATCAACAAATTGCTTTAAATACGGGTCAGAAGCAATCATAAACGTAGTAATCGGAATTTTAATCCGGCGGCACTGGGCAGCCAGGGTCAACGTTTTATTTACTACTTTCCGGTCCAGGCCAAAGCTGTTCTTGTAATACCGGATTCCTTCTTTCAGGCAGGTTGGTTTGCCATCAGTAATCATAAATATTTGCTTGTTGGCGGCTTTACGCTTACGCAAAATATCCATAGCCAACTCCAGGCCGGCTACCGTGTTGGTATGGTAAGGGCCTACCTGCAAATAAGGCAAGTCTTTAATGGTAATCTGCCAGGCATCGTTGCCGAAAACAATAATATCCAAAGTGTCTTTGGGATACTTTTGGGTAATGAGCTCAGCCAGGGCCATGGCTACTTTTTTGGCGGGTGTAATTCGGTCTTCGCCGTACAAAATCATGGAATGCGAAATATCAATCATGAGTACGGTAGAGGTCTGGCTTTTGTGCTCCCGCTCGGTTACCTCCAAATCATTTTCGGTCAGGAAAAAATCCCCCAGCCCGTGGTTTAATTGCGCATTCCGGATAGAATCGGTCATGGCAATCTGCTCCAGCGTATCGCCGAACTGAAACTCGCGGCGGTCGGTGCTGGCCTCGTCGCCTTGCCCGGTGTGCGGGGTGGTATGGTTGCCTTTGCCCGACTTTTTCAGTTTGCCGAAGATTTCTTCTAAGGCACTGCGGCGCAGGTTTATTTCGCTTTTAGAGGTAAGCTCAAAAGAGCCTTTCTGCTGTTCATTTTCATCAATATATCCTTTGGCTTTCAGATCTTCAATAAAGTTACCAATGCCGTATTCGTTATTGGTGAGGTTATATTGTTTATCCAGCGAACTGAGCCACGAAAGCGCTTCGCCCACATCGCCGGAAGTTATGGTAATAAGCTGCATAAAAATCTGCAGCAACGACTCAAATCCTGTTTTATCGTCCTGGGGAGGTATATAATCGGTAAATCTATATCCGGCTGCCATCTTCTTCTAAATTAAAATTTAAATACTCTTTTCAACTGCTCTTCATCTTCAACCCTAATTTACTATAATTCTGGCTGATTTCCCTTATTCTGTTCTCTCCCCACCATCTGATAATTTCTAATTTGTTCCCCTCTTCCAACAACCAATAATATTCTTAGGCAATTTTTACGTATTAAATTTCATGTAATTGCCCTCTAACAAAATTCTTTCGGCTGATTTAACTGATTTCTTCCTGGCGGGTGGCTTTCCTTCGGGCTTGATATTTAAACAAACGCAAAAGGATTATTGTTTAGTTAATTTTATCCAGAAAAATTAAAGATTGGTGCCCGATCGGGCAAATAAAACAGCTATACGAAAGATAAACGCAAAAGCTAATGCAGGTAAGTAAAAATCAGCCAAAACTGCTTATTAAAATA
Source organism: Adhaeribacter aerolatus (assembly GCF_007991635.1). Lineage (GTDB taxonomy): Bacteria > Bacteroidota > Bacteroidia > Cytophagales > Hymenobacteraceae > Adhaeribacter > Adhaeribacter aerolatus. The sequence continues at coordinate 24,082 of NZ_BJYS01000009.1, forward strand.
GCCTAACCGTCAACATAAATTCTAGCGAAAACTTTATAAAACAAAAGCCCTGATTTAATTAAATCAGGGCTTTTGTTTTATATGATTTGAGATTAATCAATCCAACGGAATTTATATTCTCTTTGGGGTACCTTCATGCGCTCGGCTACCCGCTTTAAACGGTTGGGCAGGGCCATAATATAATCACGAGCTTTTTCGCCGGCTTCGTTCATGCCGGTTATGTGCTCTACCTTCCAGTCTTTAATTAAATCTTCCAGAATATTTACGTAATCGTGCGAGGTATAAACGCCAATCCGTTGGGCGGCATCGGTAAAGTGGCCAAAGGTTTGGCCAATTTCAACGCCTAATTCGCGCATGTAGTGCGCTGGCATCACAATTTTTTTGCGCATCATATCTTCGAAAGCCAGCATCATTTCGCTGGGGTCTACTTCAAAGATCTTATCTACAAAAGATTTATACACTTTGGCATGACGGGCTTCGTCGCCGGCAATGTAACCGCACAATTTAGCCAGCACATTATCGCCTTCGCGTTTAGCAATCTGGGCTACGCGGCGGTGCGAAATCTGGGTAGCGGTTTCCTGGTAGCTGGTATACACAAAGCTCCGGTACGGATCCATGTCGGTTTGCAAATCAAAGCCATCGGCAATTAAATATTGCGTAGAGGCTTCCATTTCGCGCATATTTACCCGGCCCGATAAATAAAGGTAGCGGTTGAGTAAATCGCCGTGCCGGTTTTCTTCCGAAGTCCAGCCCCGGTTCCATTTGGTCCAGGCGCTATCGGGGTTATTGGGCATGTCGGTAATCGAGAACAACCAGCTTTCGTAGGTTGGCAGGGCTTCTTCGGTAATTGTATCGCCAATTAATACGGCAAACAAATCGTAGGATAAGGATTTGGCCCGCTCCCGCAATAATTTTATTTCATCAAAAAAATTGTCGAGCCGGGCATCCGGCAATAGATCCGCTGGCTGCCAACTGTCTTCAACCGTTTTCAGGAAGCTGGATAAATTTTCGGCTACAAACGATTCTAAGTATTTAAGGACTTCCACCCGGGAAGAGATAGCTGCAATCATGTAAATTCTATTATAAAAATATTAAACACCAAATATACTAAATTTTATCTTAAGCGTTACCACTCATTCACTTATATTTAATCAGAAATAACTTTCTTAGAAATTATAAATACGTAGTTATACCTGTTAAAGATGTAATTAATGCTTAGAGTTTAAAGAAAATCAGTTAAAATTTTACGGCAAAAGGCTTGGCCGGTAAATTTGGGCTGGCGAATGTCCTTCCATTAAAATCAGGCCGGGCCTCAAACCTAAATTCTTTCTATAACACATTTTAAAGTAAGTATCTATAAACTTATAAAATTCCGGCGACAGCAGCCAGACCGTGTTTTTTTGGCGGGACAAAGTTAATACGGCTTTTGCAAAATCTGTTTGTCCGGTAAGCTTTTTATAGTAAAGTTGTTTTCCCGGTGCCAGGGTGTTCCAACCGGTTAATAAAAACAAGTGGTTATTACCAAAATTATAATTCCGGAAGGGCGATAATGAACGAAAATAATCTGGTAATATTTGGGTAACTATAATTTGGCCAGCAAAAGAATTACCGAGCGTAGAGATAAAGGCTTCGTTTGTCGCCTGGTTATTTTGTTGCCACCCAGCCCGGTGTTTAATTTTGTAAAGTTGCAGCAAAAACAGTAAAATTAATATTAACCAGATTACCTTAAACTTTTTAAAATTAAACTGATCACTTTTTACAGATCTAAAAAATATAGCGGCGTTTACCAAGGTATACAAACTTAAACAAGGGGTAATTACGCGCGGCGGTAATTTCAGCAAGATGCCCAAGGCCAATACCAATAACCAGAAGTAAACCTGGTAGCTACATATTAATTTTCGGTTTTGGGTTGGTTCGGTAGGTTGGTTTTTAAAAGAGAAAAAGACGAGAAAAGCATTAATTGCCAGAATAAAAAAATGGTCTTTCACCAACCCGGTTACTAAGTCCGGTAGTTTAGCAGGTACTGCTTCTGTTAAAATATAAGCCAGATTTACACTTCCTGCCCGTTTATAAAAAGCTTCGTTTATTACGTTTGTATCAGCCAAAAACCATTTATTTATCGCTTGGAAGGCTAATTTATCTTTTTGCGTCCGGGGCTGCGGCTGGTAAATCTCAAAGTCCAGAACTGTTGATTTTAACCAATCCAGCCGCTGATATTGGGTTTCTGCCGGCCGCTGGTTCAGTTTGTGGTAAATTAAAAACCCTGCTGCTATAAATAAATAAAATATTAGTGGCCGGAAAAGACGAAGCGAAATCTTGGTAGCCGGATTAATCAACAAAGAAGCTGGCCACACGATTAAAAGACCCAGAATAGCCGCACTGGGCCGGATAGAGAGCGCTACCAGAAAGAGCAAACCGGCAGCCGGTAACCAAGTGTTTTTACTTTTGCTGCTTCCCCCCTGCGTTATTAAATAACTGGTACCAGCCAGCAGCAAAGGCACCCGCATGTAGTTAAACCACATGGCATGTTCGAGCCAGGTGCTTATATAAAATACCAGTACCAGGGCTAAAACTTTAATAAAATTAAAAGTAGCCAGAGCGCGAAAGCCCCACATAAAGGCTAAAACTGTAGCCAAATACAAGCAGCCATAAAGGAACAACCCGTACCAGGGTATGGAAGGCATTAATTGGTAACCACCCCTTAATACCTGGCCCCAACCATGAAAATACAAAGTTAAATCGCCCAAAGGCGGCTGGATGGCAATACCTCGCAAAAGCAGCGAAATTATGATGTCGTCGTTGGTTTCGTAGTAGAACCCCAGCAGCAGGTAGGTAAGCCCCAGGAGTAAACCCGGCAGCCAGATGGCCGCAGAATCTCTAAAAAAGCTGCCTTTAAATTCCATTCCAGCCGCAAACGTTAAAGAGTGAGCTCGTAAATATCATGGGGCAGGCTCCGGGAACCAAAACTTTCTTTATTTTGGATCAAGCCGGTATTCAAGCCAAAAACATCCTCGCCCGGCGAAATACCAAAGTTTATATATTTTTTTTCGGAACGGTAGGTCTGAATCAGATGGTGCATGATTATATCCAGCGCGTGCATGCTTTTACCCGTGACGGTGGTAGCAATATACTGCAGGTGCACCACCTGTTGGCTCAGGTAAATAATTGTCCCGCCAATTAATTCCTGTTGGTGATATACCACCAGTAATTTAATATTTTGCGGAAACTTCTCGGCTAAATCTCTTATTTCGGTGGCGGTATGGGTTGGTTGAACGGCATATTTTGTCTGCAGAATTTGCTTTACCATCTCCATAAAAGTGTTAAAATCCTGCGATTCGGTAACAGATAAATTGCTCTGCCGGGCTTTGCTTAAACTCCACTTGCGGCCTTTGGTATAATGTAATGGCAGGCTTAAATCAATACAGGAAGACAGGCTCCGGTTTTTCAAAACAAAACCATACCGGTAAAAAGCATATTGGTCTTCGAGGGCCAGCGGTTGCTGAAAAATAAATGGGATGGGTTTGTATATAAGTTTTTTAAATCCGCCTTTTTGTAAATAATTAAGCAGCGCCTCAAAGGCTTGCAAGTAGGTATGTATTTTTACCCGCAGGCCAATTATTAATCCGCCAAAGGTCAGGCCCTGGTGCGAAAAAGCCACATCTGCTGCTTCGTTCATCGGGAAAATACAAATTAATTCTTCTGCCTGAAAAAACAGTAAAGAATGATCCTGAAACCGGTCCTGGTGGTATTCGAGGTAATTACGGTCGAACAGAAATAAGCCATTTATTGCCTGCTGATTGAAGCTATTCCACAAGGCGCGATGCGCCTCAGAATACCGAACCACCTGAATAACTTTCTCCCGGATAATTGCCACTAATGAACTGTAATTTGAAAAAACAATATTACGCAGTTAAAAGCAGAATACGGCATGCGCCACCTGGGCAGATTATTTTTCTTTCAACAATCCACTGTCCGACAACCATTCGAACCGGCATTTGCCTTGGTACCAATATACCCGCCCGATAGTACGCCAGGGTTGTTGCATTTGCCGGTTTAGGTAGTTTTTCTCCCAATTATTTACAACCGCAATTTTCTTTACCCGAATCAGAAAAGTGGCTTCCTTTAAGTTAAGCCCCTGTTGCTGCATCCAGAAGGCGGAAAATTGTGCCATACCTGTTTGTAGACTATTGGGTTCCGGATGAGCACCCGTTACGCGGTAAGCCCATTTGGTCCAGATGCGGCCGGTGCTGTAGGTACCGGGCTGACCGGTTTGGGTAAAAAGCGGCAGTGGCACCAAGGTATTGTCTTTCGCAACGTAACTCAGGTTTAAGATCTGATTGTAGCCGGCGAAATGTTTATCCAGAAAAATATCGTGCGACACAATGCCCAGGAACTTCTGGTTAACATAGTAAAATGGCTTAAACAAATATTGAGTTCCGGCAAGAACATCCTTTGCGCAGTATTTTTCGGCAAAATCCTGCATGGCCGGTGCCGCCAGTATACACATCAATTGCCCTACGCCGGCATACAAAATAAACAAAGCCATTAAATATCTTTTAAGCCTGGGGCCGCTCTCAGGCTTAAAAGCCGCGTACCGATACAATTCATTCTGATTTTGCTCTACTCGCCTTCCCCAAACCAGCCGCAATTTATACCAGAAACTATCCGGTAATAAAGGAATATACAAGGCCACCATGATTAAACTAAAATGTGGTATAGGATAAGCAATACCAATTCCCAGGTGCAATAACATGCCGCCTAATACCAGCACCCATCGGAGCGGCCGGAACCAAATCAGAAACAGGAAAAGCACTTCAAAAAGGAGAATGCCGTAGCCAATAAACCGCACCAGGAGCTCCTGATTTAACACCCAGGAAAGATTGGTGTGGGCATTTTGGGGCAGCGAACTCGGCAGCCAGAAACCTAAGCCCGACCGCCACATGGGCGAACTGAATTTATAAACCGAAGAGTCGAGGTAAACCAGGCCAATGCCCAATAGAACCAGGAGCCAGCCATAAAGGCTGCTCACCTGGTCCGACGAATATTTTTCGGAATGTTGTTGCCGGCCAAAATATTTATCCAGCGATAACCCAGCCGATACAGGCAGAAAAAGCAGCAGGAAATTAACGGTAGTCATTACAAAATCGAGGTGATATTTATAATCCGGCATGTGCCACACAATAAATACCCCGATGCTATAATTGATAACAGCCGCCAGGCGGGTAAACCATCCCAGGAAGAGAAATATTAAAGCCAAGCCCCACAGTAGAAGCAGGCTAGTAATTAGGTTTATTGAGATGGTGACTTCACTGAAAATAAGGGTACGGAAGGTGAAAAGTTGCTTTACCTCCAGCAGCAATACGAGGCAATAAAAAATCCGGAAAAAAGCTAAACCCAGGGCATTTACCCGAATAGCATAAATCGCTTCTATTTTCCCGAAATATTTTCTAAGCATGCTCAGGATTTATCATAAACCCAATGGTAATACCATTTCCGGATAAAACCTAGCCGGATTTCCCGCTCCGCTACCCACTTTAATAATTGGTACTGCCAATTTAAAACGGTGAGTTCTTCCAGTAAAATTACTAATTGCCGGGCTTCCGGAAAGTTCTGGGTAAACACCGCCTGCCGCAGTTCAGATTTAACCCGCACTACTAAAGCCGCATTTTCGCTGTCGGTCCGGATGAGTTTTTGCGCCTTCCGGCAAATAGTAATCGTAGAAGCCAGTTGCTTATCGCCGGGCGTGTATAACCGATGCGACAAAGAGGCGGCGTGTACCCGGCGGCGGGTTAATATTTTATCCAGGAAGTAATATTGGAACTCTTGCGCCGATCGTACCCACACATCAAAGTCTTCGTAAGCCAGGTTTTCGTCGTAACCACTGGTTTTTTCCAGCAAAGTGCGCCGGAACATGAGCGTAGGCGGACAAAGAAAGGAATCCTTTAAAATATGGGTAAATACATAACCCGAAGGCGTATGAGAAATAACTTTCCCCTGCGCATTGCGCCGGTAAAAGTGGCCAATCACCTGCGAGTTTTCGTCGATTAGTTCGGCATCGGTATAAACTACACCGTAACTCGGGTCTAGTTCCTGAAAAGCTTTAACCTGCTCGGCTACCCGGTTAGGCAACAACACATCGTCGGTGGCAAAATCAATAATATATTCGCCGGAAGATACGTAGAAAGCTTCGTTGAAAGCACGGGTATTGCCAGTATTGTGGGTGTGCCGGATATATTTAAGTTGCGGATGCTGCCGACAATATTCCGCCAGCCATTCCGCACTACCATCGGTGCTGGCATCGTCTACCAATATTATTTCCAGGTTGGAGTAGGTTTGGTTTAGGATAGAGGCCATCGCTTCCGGCAGAAAAGAGCGGTGGTTATAACAAAGGCCGATTATACTTACCAGCGGCTGCATCAGAATATTAACTTCCGGAAAAAGATAAGATTAAATACTAAAAACAACCCAAAACTAACACAATGGGCCATGGTAACCCCGGGCAAACCAAACCGCTCTACCAACCAGAATAAAATAAACAAATACAAAGCAGCTGCCACCACCTGCACCACTATATACAAACCCATCCGGGCCTGGGCCATCATCAGGTAAGATAATATCCAGGCCGACATTTTAAAAAAATCACCTAATACCTGATAATCCAGCAGATAAGCACCGGGCAAAAAATCGTCATTAAACAACAGCAGAATAAACCACCGTTGCAGCGCGTAAAATAAAAATAAACCCAAAGCAATGGCCGGTACCAGCAAAAAAAACACCTGCCGCACGTACCGTCGTAAAGCGGCTGGTTGCTGAACCAAGCTGGCCACGCGGGGGTAATACACCATACTTATGAGGGAAGTAAAAATCAGGGTATAATTATCGGAAAGTTTTACCATGGCCTGCCACAAACCAGTCTGGTACAAATCAAACCGCTTAATCATTAAATCGCGCACGTAAAAGTTTACCAGTTTAGAACATATTACCAAGGTAAGCGCCATTAAAATAAACTTACCAATATCGCGGAGTATTGGTTTAGGGGGCACCTGCCATTGCCAGGTGGGTAGCCAATTTTGGCGGGTAGCCATCATTAAAGCAAAAACCGCCGTTACTGCCTGGCTGGCCAGGTAAAGCAGCAGCAAATAGGGCAAAGGCAAAATTTTTAAATACCACCAGATAAATAAGGCACTGCACAAACTTGATACGGCAATTAAAACAGTATAAGCCCGAAGTTCCTGCCGGGCCAGCAACAGGGTTTGCAGGTAAGCAGTTACCAAAAACAGCACCAGGCCCAAAATAAAAAAAACCACCCAGCTAATTGGGTTAACCTGCTGCAAAAAGGCCCCTAAGTAAAAATGCTGCCGCCCCAGAAATACCCCGATTACCACCAGAAAAACCAGCACCTGCCAAAAAATACCAGCCATATAATACCGGCGGTAACTGGTACTACTGGGCTCTTTGCCGGCTAAATAAGTTACCAACCCCACGTTTATGCCATCGATGGGAATAGTAGTGGCTAGGGTTACCAGGTTTTGAAAATGCGCCAGTAAGGTAATGCCCTGCGGGCCAAACTGACCAGCAATTATTTTATTTATTACCAAAGCACTTAAGGTGCGGGAGCCCACCGACAGCAACGACCAAAAAGATGACTTTAGAAAAGATAACATGCGGGTTTAACTCGTGGGCTTAGCCGCAAAGGTAGGTATAACCTTCAGATATATAAATTGCCGGGCTTTTTTCAGGAATTTGAGCGGAGCCGGCAAGTTATTCTGGGTAATCGTATAAAAAGGAACAGGGGTTGCCCCAAACCCCTGGTACACCCGAATAATAGAGGCAATATTTACCGGACTCTCAAAATCTAAAACGTAAGGCTGACCGGCGTATTTTTGAATAACAGCATCTATCATAAGGGAGCGCCCGTTGCGGCTACGCCCTGCTATAGAGGCCGCATTAAAAAGATAAATAATTTTTTGACCGTACGTTACGAACAAGCAACCGGCATCTAATTCAGCGGCCGGGGTTTGGGTGTATAACAAAGTAGCCAAACCTTTTGCTTTTAGCACCTGATAAAGCTGGCGTAATTGGGCGTAAGCTAATTCAGATACGCCGCCGTAGATTCGGGAAGCCGCATCTTCTTTAAACAACCTGATTAATATTTCGATGTCGGTACTTTCCTGAATAATTAAACCGGCTTTTTGGCTGCGTTTCAGGTTCAGTTTCCGGTCGCGGGAATAATTGTGGTAAATGGCTGCGTAGCTTTGGTTTAAATCCAGGTGGTGCGTGTACTGGCGATTTACTTTAAAATCCATTTCGGCCTGAGCATGAATCGGGAAAATATTACTTGTATTAAAACTGTACTGGCTGATTAAAGTAAATCGGCGCTGCATGTCCGCAATAAATGTTTCCGGCGCAACAGAATCGTTAACCGAGAAAAAACCTAATTGCTGGCAGAACAGCGGTTGCGCTAAATAAGGAATGCCAAATTGGTTTTTTACCGGCAAGGGCAGCACGGCTACGTACTGTCCGTTCTGCTCTTCTATCAAACCCGCCCAACCCGGCGACACCACATCCAGGTACCACGAGAAAGCATAAACCAGTCGCTGCCCCGCGGCTGCCACGCACGCATCCCATTTGGCGTAATCGAGCTGGTGGTTTAGGAGGTAGGCAGGCATGTTTTACAGGAAGCAGATTACAAGTAAATAAGTCTTTATGTTGAAGCCAAACAATTCCGGCGGAACGCTTCGTAATCCCGGATATAATCGGCCTCGTTATAATCCGTAGAAGCCAGGCACAAGAGTAAAGCATCCGCCGAAAAAGCTAAAGTCACCCAACAACAAGCCGGAATATACAAGCCGGCATTCGGGTGGTTTAAAGTAAATGTTTGTTCGCCGGTCGCGCTCTGGGTAGTAACCGTTATGCTGCCCTGCAAAGGTATCAGCACTTCTTCGGTAGTATAATGCGCATGGTGGCCGCGGGTGTAATTTTCCGGTACGTGTTGCAGCCAGAAAGCGCGTTTTACCGCGAAAGGTAAATTACCGGCGGTTTGGGTCGAAAACAGAAAGCCTTCTGCGGCCGTGCCGATGGCGTCAAAATAAATAATCTTGGGTACCTTTGCCGGAATATGTTGCTCCATTATTTCGCTCTCAAAAGCAAAATTAACACAGATTCCGGAATTTAAAGCTTAGAAATGAAGGCAGACTCCGGCAAACAAGGTTTCTGGAGCTTAAAAGCAGCAAGCTACTTTTACATTAAATTATGATTTACCTGTTGGCGTGCATCGGCTGCACTGTATTTTTAATTTTAACCTTTAAATGTTACGAAATATTCCGGGTACCTACCTTCCCGGCCATTGTGGTTAATTATATTACCTGCACCACGGTTGGGTTGCTACAGTTTTCGCCGGTGCCCGCACTTCATCAGATTACACAAGCCAGCTGGTTTCCTTTTGCCCTGCTACTGGGCACTTTATTTATTTTTACCTTTTACCTGATTGCCATTACCGCGCAACGCGTGGGTATTACCGCCGCCTCTGTGGCTTCTAAAATATCGCTGGTTATTCCGGTTTTAGTTAGCTTACTGATCCTTCAGAATAATTTAAAAGAATATACCGGATTAAATTACCTGGGAATGGGCGTGGCTTTAGCGGCCATTGTGCTTACTTCTTTGCCCACCCGGCAAAACACCCAGGCTAGTCCCAGCAAACCGGCTTTGGTCAGCTTAGCGCTGCCCTTGCTAATATTCGTTTGTTCGGGCGTAGGCGATGCGCTCATTAACTATACCAACCATTATTACCTGAAACCAGCCGAAGCCGGAGCTTTTACCACCTTTACGTTTGCTACCAGTGCCACCATGGGTACCTTGTTTTTGCTTTACCAACTGCTATTAAAAAAACAATTTCTTAGTCTCCGGAGCCTGGTTGGCGGGGTGGTGCTGGGTATTCCTAATTATTTCTCTATTTACTTCTTGCTTAAAACCCTGAGCGCTTTTAACAACGACGGTGCTTTTCTGTACCCGGTTATTAATATTGGCATTATTCTGCTGGGAATGGCAGCGGCTATCTTGTTTTTCAAAGAGCGTTTATCCCGTATTAATCTGGTGGGGGTTGCGGTAGCCGTAGTGGCGCTGGTGTTATTATCGTATCAGGAAATTGGCAAATATTTAACTTTGTAGTTATCATGTCCGAACCAGCCTCCGACGTTTACCTGACCATTGCTGCACCTGCTGAAGGAGTTTACAAAGAAAAAGGCAGCAAGTTCCTGGCTTACGCCTACCCGGTAGCATCGGAAGAAGAAATTAAAAATATATTAACCGGATTGCGGAAAGAATATTTTGATGCGCGCCACCATTGCTACGCTTACCAACTGGGCACCGGCGGCCATCAGTACCGCGCCAACGACGACGGCGAACCCAATCACTCTGCCGGCGATCCGATTCTCGGGCAAATCCGCTCGGCCGGGTTAACCAATATTTTAGTAGTAGTAATCCGATATTTTGGTGGCATAAATCTAGGAGTGAGCGGCCTGATAAATGCTTACCGCACTGCTGCGGCCGAAGCCATACACGCTGCCGAAAAAATAGAGAAAATAGAAACCATCACTATAGAAGTTCTCTTTGATTATGAGCAGATGAATACCATCATGAGCCTGATTAAAGAATACAAGCTCCAGATGCTCAGTCAGGATTTTAATATTGATTGCCGTTTAACTCTCGGTGTCCGGAAAAACCTGCAGGAAGAAATAACCCAAAAGCTCGCAGATATAGCCCGGGTGAATAGGCTTTAAAATAATATTTTGCCGTTGGTTAAAAGTGTTTTGTAAAGCCGGCTCTCTCGCTTTTGGCCTCGAAAATAATTTTAAAAGCACCGGGCGTACGTTATCCGATAACCTTAATATTTCGTAAAGCTTGCCAAATAATATCCGCACCCGCATGGATACTTCTAAAATAAAACCCAAAGTTTTGCAGCAAACCATTGCCGCCAATAAAGTAGGCCGCAAGCCGGGCTATTTATACGTGCCGGCCGGTTCTTTTAAGCCGCGCCTGTTTTTATTATCGTTCGACGAAGATTTTTACCAGGAAAACGAATTTAACACATACGAAGAACTCCTCCATTTTTACCGGCAACATCCCCACGCCCGGCATTGGATAGATGTGCGTGGCTATGCCGATTTGCCGATTCTCGAAAAGTTTATCGCCGATTTCGATATTCATCCCCTGCAGATGGAAGACGTGATAAACGATTACCAGCGGCCCAAAGTGGAAGAAAATGACGGCCGCTTATTTATCATTTCCCGGATGATTAATTTCACCAAAGACAAATGCCTCGACGACGATCAGCTTTCTATTTTTACCGGCGCCAACTATGTAATAACCTTCCAGAGCGATTACGAAGATTGCCTGGACGTACTCCGGGAGCGCATTAAAGCCGGCAAGGGCGTACTCCGGAAACGGCCGGTACTATATTTGGCCTACGCCCTCATGGATGTAGTAATTGATAATTACTTTGTGGTGCTGATACAAATTGGTGAATATATTGAAGCGCTGGAAGACTGTTTGTTTGAGCAACCCGACAAAAAAACCTTAAACCAGATACTGAATATCCGCCGTGAGGTAAACAAGCTCCGCCGCATTGCCTGGTCGGAGCGCGATAAAATTAACGAAATGCTGCGCGACGAAGATCTGGTACCCGACGAAGACATGCGTCCCTATTTTAAAGACGCTTCTGACCATACCATTCAGGTAATAGACCTGATTGATAATTACCGCGAGATGATTGGGAATCTGACGGAACTCTATTTATCAAACGTAAGCAACCGCATGAACGAAATTATGAAAGTGCTTACCATTATTTCGAGCATTTTTATTCCGTTGAGCTTTTTTGCCAGTTTGTACGGTATGAACTTTTCGCGCGAAAACCCGCACGGCGGCGTTAACCGCCTTAATATGCCGGAGTTGTACCATCCCTATGGCTACATTATTGTGCTCAGTGCCATGGGCTTGCTTGTATTATTTCAACTTTATTTTTTCTGGCGGAAGGGCTGGCTAAAATGGTCCGGGTAATGGCAGCCGGTTCTTTTAGGTTACCGGAATAAACCCAAAATCAGAACTTGGTTTACAACGCAGCTACCATGAAGCTTTTAAATTAGGGTTGTTCCGGTATTCACCAGCTACTAAGATTCGTATAATGGTCCCTAAAACGGGCACAGCCACAATATAGAAATAGCGCTGGGGCGAGAAAGTTAAGTAGCAGAATCAGAATTAAGTATAAACTTGTAAGAGCACTATGTACTTTTAAACAGGCCAGTATATAAGAATAATGTACCGTTTAAAACCTTTAGCTTGCAATGCCGGGCTAATAAGACAAGCTGTAAATATAACGAGGCTCAACCTGTCGCCTAGGCTTATTTAAAACCAGATCAGAACATATATTTTTTCGACTTTCTGTGAAACCCAAATGCGTAATTTAGAGTAAAGCTATAAAAATTAAATTTAAATATTTAAATATTAAAATTAATTAATATTTTTGGTTACAAAATTATATCTTTACATTTGTTCTATTAATTCTAAATAGAATCAATTTTATACGGAATATAAGGAAACTTTTTTCAGGAACCGGGACGGCAGCGGCAGAAGCTTTACAAAATATTACTCGGTTTATACCAGCCTCCACCCATACCACCTGGTAAGTCAGACCTAAAAAAATTTGTCTGGCACGAAAGAGCCATTTTGTATACCAACGATTCTTTAATTTTTTTAAGTATAAAGTTAAGACCGGTGCTGTTTGCCCGGGATTTAATATAGAGGCGATAAAAAATTTGAAACCAGGTATAACAAAAAAGTTATAAACTATTAGAAAAGTTAAATCGTCCGTAAATTTTGTACCCGGACAGCTTTTGTCAGATGCGAGCAACCAAGAATATTTACTTGTTACGATTAATATAGACCCATTACTTTTAAAACCGACTAAGTTTAACAAACCGTAAAACTCAATGAAATTAATTAATCGCGCTATTTTTTATCTAACTGCTTTAATTTTAATCTCTTCCTGTGCCTCCAGCAAAAAATTCATTTTGTTGCAGGATCAACAAGCCGATGCGCAGAACAACCAAAACGAATTAATTAAATCCTTTACTTTAAAAGAAAAAGAATACCTGATTAAAGAAGATGATCGCCTGCTGATTAATATCTTCAGCATGACCGAAGAAAGATTTAACTTTTTAAACGACCGGCCCGAAGTAGAAGTTACCGTAGATAGCAAGGGGCAAATTGACCTGCCGGTGATTGGCCTGGTTAAAATTAGCGGTTTAACCATACCAAACGCCGAGAAAAAAATAAAAACAGCGGCCACCGATTATTTAAAAAATCCCCGCATAGCCATTAAATTATTAAATTTTAATTACACGGTAATTGGTGAGGTGGGCAAACAAGGCACTATTAATGTTATTGACCCGCAAGTAAATGTACTAGAAGCCATTGGTCAGGCCGGCGGTTTCAGCGAATTTGCCGATCGCCAGAACGTCCGGCTTATTCGTCATGAAAATGGCAAAGCCAATATTTACCAAATAAATGTGCTGGAAGATAATCTGCTGCTATCGGATAAGTTTTTCTTGCAGCCAAACGATGTTATTCTGGTAAACTCCGTGAGTAGAAGAACAACCAGCCGGGATCGATTGAGTACTGTTAGTATTATTCTCTCTATTGTTACCAGTTTAAGTTTTGTCCTGTTACGGGTAAATAATTAAAATTACTTTTGCCTCACATGTCAGTAAAGGCGTCAGAAAACCGGAAGGTAAACTTATCAAAATACAACAACGACTGGTATAAGCCAGGTGGTTCGGCTATGAAGCGTACTATCTGGTTTTTTCTCAACGCTTTGGTATTTATAAATCCGCTGGTGCCGGTAAATGGCCTTAAAATTTGGCTGTTGCGTATGTTCGGGGCCCGGATTGGTAAAGGCGTGGTTATAAAACCTAATGTAAATATTAAATATCCCTGGCTTTTAACCATTGGCAACCACGTCTGGATCGGCGAAAAAGTTTGGATCGACAACCTGGCCCCCATAATTATACACGATAATGTAACGCTCTCGCAGGGAGCCATGTTGCTAACGGGGAGCCATAATTATAAATCAGAAACCTTTGATTTAATGGTAAATAAAATTATTTTAGAAGAGGGCGCCTGGATTGGCGCGCAGGCGGTGGTTTGTCCGGGTGTTATTTGCTGCTCGCACAGCATTCTGGCTGTAGGGTCGGTGGCCACCCAAAACCTGGAGCCTTATCTTATTTATCAGGGTAATCCGGCCGAGAAAAAGAGAGAACGCATCATTAATTTTTGATATTTCTACCTAATTATAAGTATTGTAAGGCTATTTACCGTAATACAGTTGTTACCATTAAATTTTAAACCAATGTGAGAGAGCCGTACAAAAGTGAAAATAGAATTTGGTTTAAAGTTTGGTTGCCACAAATTAATGGCTGAATGCAATCAACTACCTTTTCTAACCCTGTAAAAAAATGAAATTTATCTAAATTGTAAGTTGTCGCCGGCTTTGGCTTGTAAATTGCTGCAAAAAATAATCAGTAATTTCTGCCGCCTGGTAAAACATAATAAAATTATTCTAGCTCATTAAAATGGATTTATCGCAACCCCCCAGAGTCAATAAAAAGACTACCTTTAAAAACCGCTTATTACTTAAAAGACTACTTGCCCATAAATATCTCTTTTTGGTAAGTGTTTTGCTTTTTCTGACGGGTGCCTACTTTCATAATCTGTATACCCCGCCGGTGTATTTGGTTAAATCTTCGGTACTGGTAAAAGAGGCCGACCCGAGCCAGAGCGATATGGCGCAGATTTTATACGAGAAGACTGGTAGTGAAGCGCCGGTGAAAAACATGGCCGATGAAATCGCGATTCTGAAGTCATTTCCGTTTATCTACCGGACCATGAAAACCCTTAATTTCCGGGTTTCTTATTTTACTAAAGACCAGTTAACTACCCGCGAAATGTATGAGAACCTGCCATTCCGGGTTTCTTTTATAGATTCTACGTTAACCAACACGGTAACCGGCTCTCCTTTCCAGATTACTTTTATTGATAAAAATTATTATACCCTGGAAAACGAAGGCCATGGGTTAACGAAAGAAAATGCGCAATGGAAAGCCCAGCACAAAGTAGGCGAAACCGTTATGGTAAACGGAAACTCGCTCTTGGTAGAAATAACGCCGGATTTTAAAGTGGAACAACACGCGCGGAAAGATTATGAATTTATTATTCACGACTGGAACAGCTTGGTAATGGGTGCCAAGGGTAGTATTTCTATTTTGTTTCCGGAAAACGAAAGCTCGGTGCTGGATATTTACTACGAAACCAGCATTCCGCAAAAAGGAATTGATTTTCTGAACGCTTATACCAAGCAATACATCGATTATAAGTACGAAAACAAAAACAAAGCTGCCACCCAAACTTTAGATTTTATTGACGAACAGTTAGCTGCTACCCGGAGTACCTTAACCCAGGTAGAAAGACAAAAAGAAGCCTTTAAAGCAGAAAATACTTACTCCGAGGCTAACTCCATGACTGACCGAGGGCTTTCTGCCCTGTCGCAGCTAGAGAACGATAAAGCCGGTTTAATTGTAAACGAACGGTATTATAATTCTATTCTGCAGTCTTTAAATTCAGAACGGAATTTAGATAAACTGGTGGTACCCTCTTCGATTGGTATTGATGATCCTGTGCTGAATAATCTAATCAGCCAATTGGTTGAGTTGCAAATAGAAAGAAATACTTTCTCCAGCGGTGGCCAGACCAAAAACCCGGTTTACCAGGAGTTGACCATCAAAATAAATAATATCAGAAGAACGCTGCAGGCCAACCTGAACAGCTTACTGGCCTCTAACCGCATTCGTCTGAGCCAGATTAACTCCCGTAGCCGGACCTTCCAGGAAAACGTAAACCAAGTACCGAAAGCCGAACGGCAATTTGTTAACATCGAACGGTTGTATGAGCTAAACAGCACTATTTACCAAACACTGTTACAGAAAAAAGTAGAGGCCGGTATTATTAAAGCTTCGGCTACCATTCAGAACCGGGTAATAGAACCGGCTTACAACGAAAGTGGCGCGCCTATTCAACCCAAGAAAACAAATACTTATATTCTGGCATTGCTGTTGGGCTTAGGCTTACCATTTGCTTTTGTTTGGATAAAAGGTGCCATGAATAATAAAATCGCCTCGAAAGACGATGTTATGAGCCTGACCTCGATGCCGGTTTTGGGTACTATTTACCACAACACCACTTCGTCGCCGTATGCCATTACTACCAATTCCCGAACAGCTATCTCCGAATCTTTCCGGGTACTGCGTTCAACCCTCAACTCGATGGGGGTAAATAAACCATCGCAGGTGTTATTGGTTACCTCTACCAGCAGTGGCGAAGGTAAAACCTTTAACTCTATCAATATTGCTTCTTCGCTGGCCTTAGCCCGGAAGAAAACAATTTTAATTAACCTCGACCTCCGGATTTACAGCCAGTTGCATAAACTGATGAAACAGGAAGTGGGTATCAGTTCTTACCTTAACGGCGATATTGACATCAAAGACATTATATTCCCGACGGATAACCCGATGCTGGACACCATAGCCACCGGACCGCTGCCGAATAACCCGGCCGAGTTAATTCTGGATGATCGGTTCCCGTTGTTGATTAACCACCTGCGCGAAAACTACGATTACATCATTATTGATAGTCCGCCACTGGGTATTGTTTCGGATCCGTACATTATTGCCCGATACACCGACTTAAATTTACTGGTAATTCGCCAGGGTTATACACCAAAAGATAAGTTAGTGGAGCTGGAGCAAATCTATCAGGAAGGCAGAATCAGAAACGTGGGTATTATCCTGAACGACGTACCGGCCAGCAACGATAAATACCAGTACGGTTACTTCTCCGACGACAAAAAGAAAGTTAAAGCTTTATAAACATCCGCTTTCTTAAATTACTGATAAATAGAGGTGGGCTTATTTCTAACGCCGTATTGCCAAAAGCAACGGAAAAGAATAAGCCCACCTATATCAAATCTGGCCAAACTCAATTTTACAATAAATTGAGTTATTCAGAATGATTTTAAAATTGAAAGTCTAAGGTTTAATATTTCCTGACCAGCAAAACCGGCCTAAACCAGTACTCTAACGGCAAATTACTTTTATTACCTAATGAGCATTTTTACTCCAACCTTTAGCTTAAAAAGTTTTTTAACAGGCCCTGGTTTTTTAAGGTTGGTCTTAGCCTTAATTGTGGTTTTTCACCATAATACCAAATATTTAAAAATTGGCGAATTTGCGGTTTTTGCCTTTTTTATGCTGAGCGGCTACTGGATTCATAAGATGTATAAAGAAAAATACGACTTACTGGAAAGCCCGTATTATTCATTTATTACCAGCCGTTGGTTACGCATTTACCCCACTTATATTTTTAATTTAATACTTGTACTCTTAATCGTATTTGTTTTTAAGTGGTCGCCGGAAGGGTTGCAGGCCTATGTCGAAGACGGCGACAGCCGGTTTTGGTTTAGCAATATTTTTTTACTGACTTACAACCAACTGCCGGTGCCGCTGATGTTTCTGGTTCCAGCCTGGTCTTTAGATATTGAGTTACAATTTTATATTATTTTTCCGCTCATTTTTCTGTGCTTAACCCGTACTAAACCCGTTTGGGTTTACCTGGCTTGTTTCCTGGTTTCAGTAATAGCCAACACCTTACTGCACCATATTTTCCAGGGCACAGTAATTACAGGTATTCATTTTTTCCTGGTTGGCTCTTTGCTGTATGTTACCGATTATAAGCCCGGCAAATCCGCAGTTTACCTCTCGGCGTTAATATTTATCGCCTTATTGAGCATTAATTACCTGCACCCGGTGCTGCGGACCAATATGTTTGCCAGCAACCGCGACCTGATGTGGCTGGGCATGAATTACCACGAATTATTTAACACGGCTTTGGCCATTGTTATTATTCCCATCCTGGCAGCCAATGTAAAACAGCCCAGCCCGCCTACCGACCGGCTGATGGGTAATTTATCGTATGATATTTATTTATTTCATTGGGTATTAGCGCTCCCTTACAACTACTTTTTCGCGCATTTGCCATTGGTGCAGCGTCTGCCCTATTTCATTCTCTATTTCATAGTTACCCTGGTAGGCAGTTACGGCATTTATAAGCTTATCGACGAACCGGTGGAGCGCTTGCGTAAAAAATGGATAAAAGAAACAAAAAAACCAGTTGGCCTGGAAGTACAAAAAATAAGGTAATGTGCCGGGCAACCTAAAACAACGGGCACCCGAATTACCGGCCTGCATTTGCATCCATGAAAACACCTGAAATTATATCCTTCCATCCGGGCAAACAACATAACCTGGAACAAGCTTACCAGATAGCCAAATCGTTCAAAGATTACAAGCACCTCACCAGCTTGTATTTCGATGAGAAAACGGTACAGGTTTGGGGAAATATTTCGCCTAAAATTGGGGCTAACCTTAAAAAGCGTTCGGCGCCCTTACCGGCCAGTTTTGTAGATACCAATATGCTGCCGGAAATTAAGATGCTGCTGAAAAGAAAGCTGGGGTATAAAGCTAAAAATGCCGATTACCTGGACCGCAACGAAATTTTTCAGGAATGGATAATTAAGAACTACGCGCCGCCCAAAATCTGTATTGGCTATGATACTTCCAGTTGGGTGGTTTTCGAAAAATGGAAAAATAAATCGTTCCTGATTCTGGATTTATCCATTGCCATACCGCAGTATAAACTAACGCTGGCCCAGGAATATAAATCGGATGCGGCATTTATTCAGAACCAAACCAAAGACGATGGCCCGAGCTACGCGATTTATGCAAAAGAACTGGAACTGGCCGACCTTATTCTCTGCGGTTCCGAATTTGTACGAGATTCGTGTTTATCGGTAGGTACAGACCCGGCTAAATTAGTAGTACTGCCTTACGGCGCCGACTTAAATAAATTCAGCAACAAAGCCGGGCAGCCGCAGAACCCGGCCAAAATAAAAATTGCTTTCGTAGGCGCCGTTAATTACCGCAAAGGTGCCGATGTGGTATTACAAGCCTGGGAAAACATTTTAGAAGAATATCCGCAGGCCGAACTTCATTTCTACGGCAATGTGCAAATGGAAGTACCTACGAATCTGGCGCGGGTTTTTTACCACGGTTTTATTCATCAGGACAGTTTGGTAACCGAGTTAAAAACGGCCCAAATATCTATTTTACCCAGTTTTTTAGAAGGTAGTTCGCTGGCTATTTACCAATCGATGGCCATGGGTTTGGCAGTTATTACTACACCTAACACCGGCAGTATTATCGAGCATCAAAAAAACGGTTTGCTGGTGCGTTACGGTTCGGTTGCGGAAACCACGGCTGCCTTACGCCAACTCATCGAAGACAAAGTGCTCCGGACCCGGCTGGCCGCCGCTGCCCAAGCCGATATTCAGGAATATTCCTGGGATAATTACGGGAAAAAGCTAAACAGCTTACTCCAGCGTGTGCTGCAAAAAACCATTAGCTTAAAATAGACCTATTCCGGAGGAGACATAAAATTGCTTTTTAGACCTTAATACTTAATTTGTTATACTTTTATCTATTATATCGCGCTAACCACTAAATAAACCCTGCTAAAACCACGCTGACTGCTGATGCCGGTAAATGGCAATTTTATCTTTAACTTTATAGCACCAATATTACCCCGACCGACCAATTATTATGAGTGAGTTATTTTTATATTTATTTTATTTCCTGTGCGGCGGCCTCTTTCTGAAAACGGTTATTGAGCCTCGGCTTATTTTTGAATATCCTTACTTTCTGGCGGGTATATTTATTATCTTCCTGGTACCCCAAACCATTATTCTCTACAACCAGCCCTACCTGGTGCCCAACAGTAACCTGGTTCCTATTTTCAGCATGTGCTTTTTATGTTTGGGTATGGGGGCGCTGGGTTATTATGTAGCGCCCTTAATTAAACTAGGAAATAATTTAAATGTGCCGCTCAACCTCCATAAACTTAAAATAGTGGGCATCATTTATATGGCGCTGGGGTATTTCTTTTTATTTCTGATAAACCGCGAAATAGGCAATTCTGATGAGGAAGTAACCCAGCTATCTGGTTCGGTTACCATCTATTTTATGTTCTTCAACGTAATTTATATTGCCTTTCCTATATTCCTTTATTTTAGTTTCCGGAAACCCAATTTTGTTAATATTTTACTCACGGTTTTATCAGCGCTGCCTACCCTTAACTTAATTATTTTTGCCGGCCGGCGGGAGCCAACTGCCCTCTTTGTCTTATCAATTGCGCTTACTATGTTTTACCAAAGAGGCTTTGTACCACCGCGGGCCGCTATTATTGGTATTATTGTGTTTGCCATGTTAATTATACCGGCCATTGGCGATTACCGCGAAAAAGCCGAAGAAGATCCCTGGCTGGCCCTCACTTCTCTGGACTTACAAGAAAGCTTTAAAAATTATTTTAAAGTAGAAGAAAATGAAGTGCTGGAATTAGCGGTAGCCGCGCACGTTCTCGACTCGTATTCTTTTCACGGAGAATACACGTTTGGCGCCAGTTACTGGAACGAAATGGTGTTCCGGTATGTACCCGGCCAGTTGTTAGGTACCGATTTTAAGGAATCGCTGTACATCGGCGAACGTACGGTAGTTTACCGCAACGGTTACCAGCGGCCACCCGGCCTTACCATTACCGGCCTGGCCGATAGTTTTCAGCAATTCAGTTATTTTGGATTTATATTCTTCTTCTTTTTAGGAGGTTTCTTCCGGTACCTCTGGAGAATCTCGCAGACAGAAGGAAATTTATTGGTTCAGATTTTATACATGTTGTGCGTAATACAAGCTTTGTTGTCGGTTACCCACTCTACAGTTGTTTTCCTGCCGGGTATATTCTTTAGCTTTATTGCGCTTTGGGGGGCCGCGCTGTACGCCAAAGCCGAAACCGAAGAATAGCTTACCTAAGTATTACCATTTGCTCAACTCCCAAAAGCCCTTTATTAAAGTTTTAAATTTATTTCCTGCCCATGAAAGTAGCGGTTTTATTTGACCGGTTTGGTCCTTATCATATTGCCCGTTTAGAAGCCGCGGCCAAATATGTAACGGTTATTCCCATAGAAGTATCCGGCGAAACGAGTGAGTACCAGTGGGACAAAGTGGAAAGCCAGGTGCTGAAAAACCGCATTACGCTATTTGCGCAGAAAGAAAGTACCAAAATTCCGGCTGCGCAGCTCATGCAAACTTTGGCGCAGGAATTAAGCAAAGCTAAACCCGATGTAGTGGCGGTTAACGGCTGGTACGACCGGGCCGCTTTGGGAGCTCTCGCCTGGTGCCTCGAAAATAAAGTACCGGCTGTAGTTATGAGCGAAAGTGCCGCCGGCGATGAACAGCGCATTTGGTGGAAAGAATTTATTAAACACACTCTGGTTGGCCGTTTTGGCGCTGGGTTAGTGGGTGGCAGCCGCCATGCCGATTACCTGCACGCCTTAGGTATGCCGAAAGAAAATATATTTATTGGCTACGATGTAGTGGATAACGATTATTTCGAGCGGGAGGCAGACAAAGCCCGCGGCCAGCGCAGCTTTTGGCAACAGCAAAAAAACTTACCGGAGAACTACTTTTTAATTGTAAGTCGTTTTATTCAGAAAAAGAATTTACCTTTTGTGATTAAGGCTTACCATGACTATTTAAGAAATGCTAACGGCCAGGCTTGGGATTTATACCTGCTCGGCGATGGTCCTTTAAAACCAGAACTGCTGCAACTTACAGAAGAATTAGGTTTGCGAGACAAGGTCCATTTTGAAGGATTTAAGCAGTACGACGAACTACCTATTTATTTTGGATTAGCCAGAACGTTTATTCATGCCAGCACCACCGAACAATGGGGCTTGGTGGTAAACGAGGCCATGGCATCGGGTTTGCCGGTAGTCATATCGGAGCGTTGCAACTGTGTGCCGGAATTGGTGCATACGGGCCGCAACGGCTATGTAATCGACCCCAACAACCAACCGGAACTTACCC
This sequence comes from Adhaeribacter aerolatus, assembly GCF_007991635.1. GTDB lineage: Bacteria > Bacteroidota > Bacteroidia > Cytophagales > Hymenobacteraceae > Adhaeribacter > Adhaeribacter aerolatus. Next base: position 46,158 of record NZ_BJYS01000009.1, read on the forward strand.
GCATTATGACTTCCCTCTCGAACGGCCAGGACAACCCGGAAGTAATGGGACAGGAAAGCCGAAAAATTGTTACCACCTTACATGCAGATGCTTTCGGTCGGGGTCTGCGAGATGCGGCCCAAGTGGCCCACAAAGCACCGCGCAAAGGAATGGGCTTACTTACCCGGTTTCTGCTGAAGAAATTGATAAACCGCTAAGGATTTATTAGTGTCAGAACTTTTGCAAAGTACTTCTACCAACGCCCCGGCCGTGTCTTATGACCGGCCAGTTGCCTTTTAGGTTTGCGGGCAAAGACTTGAAACTTGGTGGTAATCACACCATTAATAGTGACCAAATGGAATAATTAACTTCGCTTTTTGGTTTTCGCTTCCAGCACCATGGCATCAATTAAAAACCGGAACCAGAAACCCTGCAATAAATGGAAAACCAGCCCCATTTTGCCATCTAAAAAACCTAGCTTAAAAAAGTACCGGTAAAAGAAGTATAAAAAGCTGCGCATAAACAAAGGCGACTTTTGAAAGACATTGCTCTTAAACCACCGTCGTCGCTCAATTGGCGTACCAAATAAATTAGCCTTTACATCGCCTTTCTCGGAGGTAGCCGTAATAATTTCGTTGGCTTCAAAAGCAGCCCAGCGGGCGTGGCCCATGGTAAAGTTTTGCAGGGTATCGGTAACCGTATCAATAATGTCGGTGCCGGCTTTTACTACTTCTGTTACCCCATCAACCACAAAATGCTGATCGTACACTTTGTCTTCGCATTTACCTTTGCTGGTCCGGTACAACCGCAAATGGAAATTAGGATAATGGCCGCCGTAGCGAATCCATTTACCTAAAAACATGGTCCGCCGGCTAAACATATACCCATCTACCGCTTTAGCCGGATCAAAATTTTTATTCAGCCATTGCACCAGTTCGGGTGTAAAACGCTCACCCGCATCTAAGTGAAATACCCACTCGGTATTGTAAGGGTTATTGGCTTGTGCCCAGTTGCGTTGCCGCGAATAATTTTCGAAAGGATGCTGTTTGTAAACAATACCATGCTGCTCTACTATTTGCAAGGTGCTGTCTTTCGAGCCCGAATCTACTACAAAAATGGGGGCATCTACGCCGTTCAGGCTGGCTAAACAAAGCGGTAAGTTTGCTTCCTCATTAAAGGTAAGAATGATTATGGTAAATTTTGTATTCATAACTTCACGCCAACCCGGATGTTAGCCGAAACCAATATTGGGGTTGCTCCTGTTTTACGCTAAATCAGTTTTGCTAATTTCTGTTGCTTGATTAATCAAATAATACCGTTTCCGGATGCTGGCCACCTTTGTCTACCCAATTATATACTTCGGCCATTTGTTCGGCTATTTTGTCCCAGGTATATTTTTTCAGTACCAGTTCGTACCCGTTCTGCCCTAGTTGGCGGCGCTGTTCGTCGGGTAAAGAAAACAATTGTTGTAAACCAGCCGAAATACTGGCTGGTTTAGGCTCAATTTTTATAGCGGCTTCGGCTTCGTATCCTTCGGGCAAATTACAGGCCGGCGTTATGAGCACCGGCACTTTATACGACCAGGCTTCCAGAATAGCCATAGGCAAACCCTCGCTTAACGAAGGTAAAATAAACGCATCGGCGTGGGTAAAAGCCAGGTGCTTGGCCTGGTCAAACAAGGGGCCGGTAAAAATTATATCTCCTTCCAGACTTAGTTCTCTTACTTTGTCTTTTAAGGATTGGGCATAATCATTATCGCCCCAACCGGCAATTACCAGGCACCATTGCTGGCGCTCCGGCAAGGCTGCCCACGCCTCCAGCATATTTTCAATGCCTTTTTTAGGGTGTAGCCGGCTGATAAATAATACTACTTTGCGGTTATTTACCTGGCTGTACCAGGCTGGTTTTTCGGTTACCGGTTTGGTATCAGGTAAATCTACGCCATTTGGAATAATACAAACCGGATTGGTTAAGCCAAACTGGCGGATATCTTTATATTCTTTATAAGTATGGGCGTGAATACAGGCGGCATTTTTTAAGCAGCGGCCCTCGTACAAAAACGTTACAATCTTCTTTTTCCAGGCGGCATTTTTCAGAGCCCAGGGTTCCAGCATACCATGAATGGTAACAATGTAAGACTTACCCGAACTAAACCAATGATTGGTAACCACCGAAGTGTACATCCAGAGCACCTGTAAGTGGCCTACTTGGCACTCGCTTTTTACAATGGCATTTTTAAGCGCCGGCGAATACCGGAACGCATGCGGACCGATAGAGGGGAAAGTAAAAACCTTAATTCCCCCCCACCTTGGCAAGTCATTTTGGGTATTTTCGTCATTCTGTCCGTAAACCTGTACTTCACAACCAACCGCGGTCAGTGCTTTTGCCAGGGCCAGTTCAACTTCAAAAATTCCGCCGGAGCTCCTGGAAACAGAAGGCGTAATAAAAGCAACTTTCATTTATATGCGATAACCTTTAATAAAAAGAATCGGCTCCAAAGCCATTTTATTCTCTTATTAAACCGTATGTCTATTTTTTGTAACTAATTAAGTCCGACTGCGCTAGCTAAGTAGCAATGCCGGTTTTTGATGTAAGATTACTAATTTTTTCTATCAATTCAGAAGAATATTTAGATTAAAATATATTTGACTTATTCGCTGTACTTACCACCATCATTATCTTTTTGTTTTACTAATTATTTGCCCTACTTACGCAGAATACTATATTCGGATGCTTACCCTGCTCCAGCAATTTGGTTACTTAGTTCGGTGTGAATTAGTAAAACTTTAGCCAAACTGACCTGACAGCGTGTTTTCACCGGCAGGCCAACAATGAAAACACACCACCATCATTATTAAAGAGAGGCTTTTCGCGAAAGTTCTGATTAGGTTAACTAACCCCCAAAGAGCATTATGGTAAAAGCAGGAAAGATAAATTAAAGTGCAGAACCTATTATACGGATAAATATTGTCTGGCCGGAGGTAATTTTAAATATTAGGAATTACAAATATTTCAACAGCATGGGGTGGCTGTTCAAAATTCTGTATTTTTGATATGTTCTGTTGAATAAACGAGAAAAAATTAGTTATTTTACTAAATAACTGGATTTAACATTTATTTTTTATAACTATAATTTTTTGTAACTATAAATAGGCCGAAACAGTTAAAGGCTAGTAATCGCAGGAAATGTATCTGACCAGTTAAACTGATGTATTTAAGATATGCCAACAGAGAGTATACACCTGCGTGTAAACAAGGAAACCCGAATAGAACGAGCTAACGGATAGTTTTAGTTTTATTGTAAACAGAAACTAATTCCTTGTTTTAGAGTTGGATAAATCTATCTGGATTAATCCTTATTTTGAAAGAATATGAATGATCAGAATTTGGTTACATCTAAGAGTACTTTAGATGATTTAATTACGGTTATTATCTCTACCAAAAATCGCTGGCCTGATTTACATAAAGCTTTATTAAGCTTGCGGAATCAAACGATTAAACACCATGTTTTGGTTTTAGATGATAACTCGGATGATGGCACGTATGAGAACGTAAAAAACCTGTTTCCCGAAGTAACTTTACACTCCTACAAAGAGTCGGCCGGCTATATTGTACGCCGCAACGAGGCCGTTGAAATGGCTAAAACGCCTTATGTGTTATCCATTGACGATGACTGCGTTTTAGAAAGCCCCACTATTTTGTACCAGATTGCTGATTTTTGTGTAGCTAATAATTGCGCCGCTGTAGCCTGGCCTTATATTGATGCCAACTTATCGCCGGAGGTACATGATGTTGCTCCTAACGATGGACTTTGGCAATCGCATACGTTTAAGGGCTGCTCTTTTGTGGTTAAACGCGATATTTTCTTACAAATCGGTGGTTTCCGGACCTCTTTCTTCCACCAGGGCGAAGAAGAAGATTACTGCATCCGGCTGTTGGAACTGGGCCACCCGGTATTTTTGGGTAAAGGCAATGCCATTCACCACTACGAATCGCCGAAGCGAAGCTGGGATCGCATGGACTTTTACGGCAGCCGCAATTTAATGCTGTTTGCTATTTTTAATGTGCCCCTTAAATATTTACCCGTTCAGTTGGCGGGGAGTGCTTTCAAAAGTTTTTTATATGGTTTTAAAATCAAAAGACCTTACCAAAAAACCCGGGGCATCCTCTATGGTTTCCTGGATGGCCTTAAATTAGCCATGAAAGAAAGAAAACCGGTATCAACCCAAACTTATTTGAAGTACCGCGAACTCAAAAAACAATATCAGCCTTATGCCTAACCAATGGTTGAGCAATTACCAACTAAGCAAGATTTAAAAGAGAACGGCCTGCTATTGTTAAAATAGCAGGCCGTTCTTCGTTTATCCTGATAATAGCCGGACTTGCGCTTTATGTCTTAAACGTAAAATATTTCCGGACTAAAGCGAATCCGAGGCGGTAGTTCTGGCCCTAATTACCCCATTATCAATCAAAAACTCTTTTAGCCGGACTTTTAAATATTTTAAAAAGTAAGACTTGTTAATTTTGAAATCGATGTACTTCTGCTGGGTGGCAAATGGCGAAAGTTTCAGGTAATAATGATAAATATACCTTAACCGGTTGGTACAGGTCATCATCCAGGGTTTATTTTGGGTGGTGTAATGAATAATTACCTTGTCCTTTATAAAAGCATCAAATTCCTGGCGGGTTAAATATTTTGGAATATCGTAAAAGGTAATATTAAACCGGTTACTTACTTGCACAATATTATTTTGCAGCAAAGCATTTAAAGCATCTTGGTCGGCCCACTCTATTTTCTCCGGGAAATCATTCAGAAACTGCAAGGCTTTTTCTAAAATATGCTGGCTTTTCCAAAGTTCGGTATTAATCAACATCACCCCCGCGTTAAAGTAATGGCCTTTGGTAGAAATACCTAAATCCGGGCGTAAGCTTATTTTTGCATCCAGAGCCGCTGCGGCCGGCACCGAATCTACATTTACCCGGTACAATTCGGCCAAGTCGCCCACCACTACCGTATCGGTATCGATGTAAAGCAGTTTTTTTATGTCTGCGGGCACTAGCGACGGGAAAAACAAGCGGTAGTAAGTGGCCGCCGAAAAATGCACGTTGTCGGGCAGAACCAGCGCGTCTACGTTGGCTTTATCCAGCTCGTAAAAGTATATCTGACTTTGATTCTCCTGCACAAACCGGGTAATTTTTTCCCGTTCGCGGTTATCCACACCGGCCGCAATGGCATGTAATACTATGTTGTTCTTTTTGTTGTTGTGGAAAATAGAGGTAATCAGCACATAAAAAGGAACAATAAAATTCTGGTCGAAGGCTAATGCTATGTGTATTTTGTTTTCTTGCTCTGCCATTTTAATTATAAACCCACACTTGTAAAAGCAAATTTAACTAAAAACCTTACAAACCAGCACCTTATTCGGATTGGCTTTAACTAAACTAATCGCACCGATACACGCTCAACTTAGCTCAGGCGATTTGGCTATTATTTTCCTACCGAACAGCTTTTGCTAATCTTAAACTGCTACACTTGCTCTACGATAAAAACGGTTTTAGAGTAATGCAGCCGACTGCTAAATGGCTGATTTCATTTTTTTGCCCACTACCTTCTTTATTAATTGTTTTACCTGGTGCTCCAGGTTACCCATACTCAATAAAGTATTAAAACGAGCTTGCTCTAAAAAAGGCTTGGCCAACCATGCCCGATATCGTTGCAAAACCGGGCCGGTTAAAACATCTACCCAAGCCTGCGCGATAGTCTCTTCGGTATAAAGGGTTGCTTTTCTCCTTCCATTTTGTACTAGCTTATTATACAAAGCTTGGTCGTCGCGCAATTTTAAGATGGCTGCGATGGCTTCGTCGGGGGTAGTTACCAACAGGTAATCTTCTCCGGGCACGCCCACTTGTTTAAAAGCCGAATCGTGCCCGCCAATAAAAGGAATATTCGCATGCCAGGCGCCAAATAATTTAGTAGGCGGCTTGGTATTGTGGGGCTGTTCATCGAAGCTCCTGATTCCCAATAGAATATCAATAGAACTTAAATCGTGCCAGGAGCCACCCGACAAGGTAACAAATTGGATGTTATGCGGCGCCAGTAACTGCTTCCAGGTATCTACGGTGCCAGCCAGATTGCCGTTAAAGGCTTCGCCGGCGTAAGCTACCCGGCTTACGGCTGTTCGGTTAGCGTCCCGTTTTATCAGCCCCGGCTGCACCCAATGCGGTATAAAAGAAGTGTTGGGGCCCAACTGGTTTTTATTTTGCACCAGGTGATAATGTGCCCAACGGCGCCCCGGATAATCAGCTCTTACGCACACAATAAACTTCGATGCCTGGCCCTTTTGCTGTAATAACTGATCGGAGTGAATAATATTAATAAACCCTGGCAGCATTTTGTTAGAACACTGAACAGCTAACGAGCTGTGCTTCGATAAGATATGATAGGTTTGCAAACACCAGTTTAAATCGCCGCGGGTATAAATTTTTACCGCTGTTTCGGTATCGAGACGCAAATATTCGGCGAGGGCAGCATCTGTACAATCTATTACAAAATTATACCGGGGGAAAGTCATGAACAGATTAGAATTAATAATGATAGAATAGTTTCGGTAAAAAGAGCAAATAGCAAGCAACACCCTAAACTCCAGGAAGCACAAACCAACGAGAACAGCTTTACTTGATTTTACATCCTCTCCTTATAAACACATTTAAAACATACTTCATAAACCCGGCACTTTGGTTCAGCTTGAACAAAACTACCCTGATTATTTTAGATTAAATTATTTACCTGTTTTGCCGCGCAAAAACACCAAATTAAATTATCGATATAAATATAGCGTTTTTTATATACTATTCCCATTTTTTTATTTAAATTTCACTATTATGCTGCTAAAAAATCAGATATCTCGCGCCGGAACCCACTTTATTCTCTTATAAAGGAATAATCTATCAGCTTTTCACCGGCATAAAGCCCTTAAAAAAGCAGCAAATAACGGCTTATGCTGATCGATATATTAATAAGAAGTATCCCTGCTTACTTTACTAATCAACAAAATTCAAAGTTAGTTAAAGAGTTGAAGTTTGTTTAAATAAATTTTGGGGGGTTACCTTGATTCACATTAGTTACCAGGCTAAATCCAGAATCCTGCTTCTATTCCGCAAAGCATCTATTAAATACTCCTTAGTTTCTGACATCCACTGCCATTCAGCTCACTTGCTTTTTTTAGAAGCATAAAACAGCCAAGCTTTTAATTCTAAAGTGTCTTTTCAGCTTTGTGTTAATTCCAGTTTTCACACCTATTTTGTTTGCCTCTCGCCGACGCTGCACCCTAATAAATTTCACCTTATCTGTAGGTATAATATGCAGCTACAACTATCCACCTCTATTTACTCCCAATACCCCTCCTTTCCAATATTATATTTTATTAACTTATACAATTTATCTTTTTCTTAACAATCAAAATTCAGTTAGCATAAAATTAACTGTAATTACTCTACAGTAGCAATAAAACACCTACCAATTACGGTATACCTCTATCTCTTCTGCTTTTCAAAAGCAACTCTATTAAAATACCCATACAATTACAGGTACGCATAATAAGTTAGCAATAATATAATTTTTTTTATTTTACTATTGTACTAATAATTTTACTATTCTAATGCACCTTGTTAATAACTTTCCAAAATTTAGAACAACATAATCTCCTAATACAACCTATAATTTAATAGTTACAAGTATAATTATAAATTTTCACATAAAATGATATTTATAAATTTACATTTTTGGGAGTTAGAAAAATATAATCTAGTTTAGCATCATCATATAAATTAAACATAAGCAAGAATATTAAATTTTTAATTATGTACATTTTTAATATAACAGCAATACATGTTTTTATTATCACATTGGATTAATGCAACATTATCTCTTCAATCAGAAAAAAACAATATTTTATAAAGCCGAAAGTGGAATAAAATTTCATTTATATAAATATACCAATAAACCTTTATTTCATCACATCTAATTAATACCATTTAATTTCATTGCCTCTAATATTCAAACACTAATTATATGGAGAATACCTTTACAAAAACTTATACATCATTACTCCGCAGTTCCTATCTCTTTTTCCGAATACAGGATTATAAACTTCAGCAGAGGTTGGTTTTGCAGTCGCATTTTCTGCGCATATTTTTTGTGTTTGCTATAGCTTGCGGCAGTGGGTATAGCGGTCTGGCACAATCTACTTATCCGGCTCTAGCGCGCTTTGCTAAACCCAGCCCGGAACCAGCTGCTCCTGGCGATGCCTTTACCCCGCCCATGAGCGGTATCGCCCCTTCTGCAGCTCCCCAAGCCGCAGAATGGACCCGCACCGCCGGTCCTGATGAATCTATTGTTTTAACTGGTGTTAACTTATCGCGGTACACGGGCAACGACGAAGGAAAAGACAGCCGTTTTCTGGTGTATGGCCGGGGCGGTGTGCAAAAAGAAGCCCGCATTCAACGGGTAGAAACAGATAAAGCCATTATTACTTTAGCAAAAGATTTACCTACGTGGTCCATGTATTTAATTTGGCCGGGCAACGAAGCTGGTTATGGCCAGCCGATTGCCATTAACCAAACCGATGCCTGGTGGGTAGGTCCCGATAAAGCTACCCGCGGACAAACCGTTTCGGTGTTTGGCCGGAACCTGGCGCAGAACAACGATACCCTGCGTTCTTATGTATATATTAAGCCGGTAGGCAGCTCCGGTCAGTGGGCCACTGTTACGCAGGTAAACCCTTATAAAGTAGATTTTACGGTACCTGCCGGTTTAGGCAATGGTGAATACGAAGTGTGGGTACACAATGGCCACGGCGGACAATACGGCTGGAGCGGTCCGCAAAAATTAACGGTTTTTAACGGCCCCCAATGGACAACCACAGTTTTCAACGTAAAAAATTATGGTGCTACCGGTAACGGCTACACCGACGACACCCAAGCTATTCGTAATGCCATTTTAGCTGCTAAAAACAGCCCGGGCGCCAGTGTGTATTTCCCAACAGGTGTTTACATGCTGAGCAGCAACCTGCAGGCTTACAACGATCTGCAGCTTAAAGGCGATGGCCCAACTAAATCTATTCTGAAATGTGCAACCACTTATTCTACCGCTGCCATGTCCATGGTTTTCGGTTCGGTGCAGAATTTTGCTATTACCGATTTAGGATTTGATGGCAATAACAACTTCCGCGGAACGCTGGATAAGCCTATTTTCCTGCGGGGCAGCTCCGATATATATATTACCAATGCCCGTTTTGCGTTTGCCGGCTACAACATTATGGATTTACACAATTGCCGCTACGTGTATCTGAATAAAACCGAGCATATTGGCATCTCCAGCTTCCTGGGCGATTGTTCCCAGCTCTTTATCGATCGCAACAACATTAAACTGACGAACGATTCTGATATGGCGCTGCACTCCTGGAGTGGTGCCGGCATCAGCATGACCCGGACTACCTGCAGCGATTTAAACAATTCCGATCCGAATAACGGTGCGGGCTGGGGCAAAGGCCGCGTTTTTACCGGCAATGGTACCTGGGGCAGTAACCGCAACACTTACCTAGGCAATAACGTTACCTACGATCTTACTCCCCGTCCGGCAGCTGATGTAGATCAAAACTCCGGCGAACAATTTTTATGGGAAGGCAACCTGGGCCAGTGGGCTGGTTATGCATCTTCCTCCACTGCTACCACCACTAACGTACCCGGCTACAGCATTACCGCTCAGAATAAATTATACGCGGTAATTGTAAAAGGAAAAGGCATCGGCCAATCGCGCCGGGTAATCGCCAATAACGGGGGCATTATTACATTAAACGAACCCTGGAATGTGACACCGGATGCCAGCAGCTACCTGGTAATCGGCCACTTTATCGACCGGATTGCGGTTTATAACAATTATTTAGATGGTAAGCCGCGCGCCGTTACCAGCCCATCCCACATTGCCGCCGCTGGTATTGAGCCCTTTGGTGGCGCCATGAATTTTATTGCCGCTAATAATACCCTGCATGAGCTTCGTCAGGGTGTAGCCAACTGGTCAACCCAGCACACCACCGGTTTAGATCCAAATTTCTTTAGCCTGTACGCCAACAACAAAATGGTAAATTGCCGGTGGGGTATCTACAACCAGCTTATTTTAACCCGGCCCGAAGGAACAGCCGTTTTGGGTACTACCTACCGCAAAAATGACATCCAGGGGGCTACCGTATCCGGTATTCATACTTCTATCTCTACCGCTGCCGATAACTCTCTGAATGCCGATGTTTTTGAGTTTAACGCTTTAAGCAATTTACCACAAGGCTTAACCTCTTCGACCAGCGGCATTATGAATCAGTTGTTTTATAAAAACAATTTTAGTTCAGTAGGCGGTAGCGGCTTGACCATTACCCCTAAAATGGCTTTGCGGGAAAATACCTACCAAGGCGTAGGTACCCTTTACAAAGGTGGCTTGCAAGGTACCACCGTAGAAGCGCCGTTGCACGTAATTGAGATGGCAGGTACCGCCGGCGGTAGTTTAATTAATACCGATTTTATATTAAAGAACTCTACCATTGCCGCCATGAACTGGATTGCCGGCAGCAGTGCCTCCTGGTTAACCTTTTCTGCTAACAGCGGTTCTATTCCGGATGAACGGTGCACCAGTCAGATTGGACTTGTAGCCAACCCCGCTGGCTTGGCCGCCGGAACCCATTCGGCCACTATTACCATTACGGTTGGCGACCAGCTAAAAAAATATACCGTACTGCTTAAACTTGCCGCACCTCAAAACGGGGTAAATATTACTGCTCCTACGGCAGATAAAGAAATACCTAACGGCGAAGTAATTAATATTACTGCCAATGCTACCGACCAACAGGCCGGCATTACCAAAGTAGAATTCTTTTCCGGCACCGTAAAACTAGGTGAGGATTTAACCAGCCCTTATGGCTTTAGCTGGAATAATGCTACTGCCGGAACTTATGCCTTAACAGCTAAAGCTACCAACAGCAACGATGTGGTTACTACTTCGGCTCCGGTAAATATTACCGTAAGCGCCAATAAAGCGCCAACGGTAAGCCTTACATCGCCGTTAACCGCCAGTACTTTCGCCGCTCCGGCCAGCATTACCATTAATGCCGCTGCCGCCGATACAGATGGTACCGTAAGCAAAATAGAATTCTTTAATGGCACCACCAAATTAGGCGAAGATACCACCAGCCCTTACAGCTTTAGCTGGTACAATGTAGCTATCGGCTCTTACGTAGTAACTGCCAAGGCGACTGATAACGCCGGCTCTATCACCACCTCGGCCCCGGTAATTATTAGCACTTTGGTAAATAATAACCCAACCGTAGTTATTACCTCGCCGGGTATTAATGCCCAGATTAAAGCGCCCACCAATGTTTTTGTTACGGCTAATGCCGAACTTACCAATGGCAGCATCAACAAAGTGGAGTTCTTTAATGGCTCTACTAAAATAGGCGAGAAAACTGTTGCTCCTTTTGAAATATACTTAATGAATGCGCCTACCGGCATTTACACCATTACGGCTAAAGCACTGGGCAGCAACGGCACTACCACCACTTCGGCTCCTGTTATTTTTACCGTGGTAAACAGCACAACCCTGGTTAATGTAGCGCCATCGGTAAATATTACCGCCCCTACCACTACATCCGGTTTTACCGCTCCGGCCAACGTAACTATTAACGCTAATGCAAGTGATATAGATGGTTCGGTTAGCAAAGTAGAATTTTATTACGGCACCATTAAAGTAGGTGAAGATTTTACCAGCCCTTACAGTTTTACCTGGACTAATGCACTGGCCGGTAATTACGCCTTAACCGCTATAGCAACCGATAATGCCGGTACTACTACCGTTTCGGCTCCGGTAAATATTACGGTAAAAACATCCAATTCAACTACCAATGCACTGCCAACCGTAGCGCTTACCTCGCCAACCGCAGGTGCAACCTTTACTGCCCCGGCCAGCATCACCATTAATGTAAATGCCAGCGATTCTGACGGCAGTGTGAGCAAAGTAGAATTCTTTAACGGTACAACCAAGCTGGGTGAAGACCTGAGCAGCCCGTACAGCTTTACCTGGAGCAACGTAAGCGCCGGTAACTACACCTTAACGGCCCGGGCTACCGACAATGCAGGCTCCATTGCGGTTTCGGCTGCAATTAGCCTGATTGTTAATAACCCCGTAGTACCAGTTGCGCCTACTGTAGCTATTACAGCACCCACTAACAACAATACCTTTACCGCTCCAGCTAGTATTACTATTACCGCTAATGCAGCCGATGCCGAGGGCGCCATCAGCAAAGTAACTTTCTATAACGGTTCTGTTAAAGTAAGCGATGACTTTACCAGCCCATATACCGTTACGTGGAGTAATGTAGCAGCAGGCAGCTATACCTTAACCGCAGTTGCTACAGATAACGCCGGACTTACTACTACCTCTGCGGCAGTACAAGTAATTGTAAACGCACCGGTTTTAGTAGCGCCAACGATTGCCATTACTTCGCCAACAGCAGGTACCACTTTTACCGCTTCAGCTAATATTACGATTAATGCCAATGCTGCGGATACGGATGGTACCGTAAGCAAAGTAGAGTTCTTTAACGGTACTGTAAAAATAGGTGAATCCTTTACCAGTCCTTACAGCTTTACCTGGAACAACGTAGCTGCCGGCAACTACACTTTAACCGCCAAAGCTACCGATAACACCGGCCTGGCTACCACCTCGACCGCAGTAAATATAACTGTGGACGCACCGGCCCTTCCGGTTGCACCAACGGTAATAATTGCTTCCCCAACAAACAATGCTACCTTTACCGCTCCGGCTTCTATTACAATTGCCGCTAACGCCGCAGATGCTGATGGCAGCGTAGTTAAAGTAGAGTTTTACAATGGCACTACCAAGTTAGGCGAAGACCTGAGCAGCCCGTATAGCTTTATCTGGAACAATGCAACTGCCGGTTCTTATGCTATTACCGCAAAAGCTACTGACAATACCGGTCTGGTTGCCACTTCGGACCAGGTAAACGTGCAAGTGAATGCGCCGGTAGTACCTTTAGCGCCAACAGTTGCCATCACTTCACCGGTATCCGGCACCAGCTTTACTGCACCAGCGAATATTACCATTACGGCCAATGCAGCCGATGCCGATGGAACTGTTGCTACAGTCGAGTTTTATAATGGTACTACTAAACTAGGCGAAGACAATACCGCGCCTTATTCCTTCACCTGGACCAATGTTGCAGCCGGAAGCTATTCTTTAACCGCTAAGGCCATAGATAATACAGGTATGGCTACTACTTCAGCCGTAGTTGGTGTTGCAGCCAAAGCATTATCGGCTCCTACTGTATTCCTTACCTCACCAACCAACACGGCTATTTTCCAGGAACCGGCTAACATCATAATCACTGCTAATGCTGCCGATGCAGATGGCACCGTGATAAAAGTGGAGTTCTATAATGGTACTACCAAGTTAGGCGAAGACCTAAGCAGTCCTTACAGCTTTAATTGGAACAATGTGGCCGCCGGTAACTATACCTTAACCGCCAAAGCAATTGATAACAGTAGCCTGATAACCACTTCAGCGCCGGTAAACGTTACGGTAAAAGCGCTGGTAGCACCAACCGTTGCCATAACCGCCCCTACAACGGGCAGCAGCTTTACCGACCCGGCGTCCGTAACCATTGCGGCTACTGCTGCCGACACCGATGGCAGCGTAGTTAAAGTTGAATTTTACAGTGGCACTACCAAGTTAGGCGAAGACCTGAGCAGCCCATATAGTTTTAACTGGGGCAATGTGCCCGCCGGCTCCTATACCTTAACTGCCAGAGCTTACGATAACAACGGGCTTTCAACTACTTCTACGGGGGTAAGTATCCTGGTGGCAGCTAAATCCGGACCAAACTTTGCTGTGAGCATTACTTCGCCGGTTTCGGGTACAACCTACAACAGCACCACTAACATTGTTATTAATACCGGCATTTCTTCTGCGGTAGGAACCATTAAGAAAGTAGAGTTCTTCAACGGTGCGGTGAAATTAGGCGAAGACCTGAGCAATCCGTTTAGCTTTACCTGGAATAACGTAACCGCCGGCACTTATACTTTAACGGCCAAAGCAACCAATAAGAGCGGCCAAATGGCTACCTCTGAGCCTGTAGTAATAACTGTTAGCAACGGAATTACAGCCGGAATTATAAGCACCGCTAAAAATGAGAATATTACCCAAACCGGTGGCATCTCCTGGCAGTACTGGACAAACATTCCAGGCTGGCACGGGCCAAACCAATTACCAGTAAACAACACCCCGGCAGGAGAAAAAATATTAACTTCTTTTGCTACCCCGGTAAACATGGGTAATAATTATGGGGCTCGTATAAGAGGCTATGTGGTTCCCCCTGCTACCGGAGCGTATGTATTCTACATTGCCGGCGATGACCAAGGTGAGCTATACCTGAGCACTTCGGAGGATCCGAATCAAAAAGAAAAGATTGCCTTCTTAAGCCGTCCAACCGCTGCCAATTTGTTCACCAATCATGCCTCGCAACAATCTAAAACAATTATGCTGAAGGCAGGTAAACGGTACTATATTGAGGCGCTTCATAAAGAGGGTACTGGCAACGATAACTTATCAGTTGGCTGGAAAACACCAAATGGCACCTTGCAAGGACCAATTGCCGGAAATTATTTAGCACCATTCGAAAACAGCGCAGTAGCTTTAGTAACTACCAGCAAGGTTAACAACCAAGCCGATGATTCTGGCACCACACCTCGGGTTAGTGCTTATCCTAATCCGGCACAAGGCAGAACTACCATTGAATTTACCTTGACTCAAAACGAAGACTACAAACTGCAGATTTTTGACTTAAAAGGAAATTTGGTAACAACCCTTAAAACCGGTAAAGCTAAAGCGGCCGAGGCCGTAAAAGTTAGCTGGGAGGCAGGAAATCTACCAAAAGGCATTTACAATGCTACGGTAACCAGCACCAACGCTATTAAAACTACCCGCATTGTGCTGCAATAAACGCTAACGTAAATTTTGTAAGTTTTGCCAGAAGCTCTAACCAATTAAACTTGGTTAGAGCTTTTTATTTGTAAATAATTAAATATCCGTGCACGTTGCAAACTTATATTAACGAAGCTATCGAGGTTACGAAGAATTATTGAACCAGAACCCGTAATAGAGAAAATTTCTGTTCAAATAATATTCTTCCGCAAACAAAGACAACAAAACAGGAGGTAACAAAAGAAAGCCTACAGGCTGAACCAATTGACTTTAAAGCTAAATTTAGGGCCGATTTATACGAAGTTAATCCTTTTGTAAATTACGTTTCAGTTTAATCAGGCCATTCTGCTTTAAATCTACACAGACCATATAAGAGATTTACTAAAATTAATATTGTTTTAATCTAATTTTAATCTGAACCTCAACAATAAATATTACTTAGTTTCAGCGAAATAAATTTAATACAACTAGCGCATTTGGGTAATCTGCAATATTAAAATATTTAATAAAATAAATATTTTATTAAATATTTTTCAATACGCCTCTAATCAAAAGTCCTGATTAATATGAAAATTCAGGCACTCAAATGCAACTCAAAAATACTAGCACTCATACTATTATAAATAAAAAATGTAGCAGAAAGAGGATAGCAAAAACCTATATAAAAATCATTTTTTTTAGGATTATATTCAAAATAACATTGCGGTTTTTTTGTATATACAAATAAAAATTGGATAATATTTATCTATAATAAATATATAAAATATTATATTCTACAAACTTATATTCAATCATTAATCATTGTACCTACCGCAAGTATTTCCTCGCTCACTATTTAAACACTCAAATTAGGAATCGATATAAATATTTGGCCTTTTTCTGCATTTTTTCTAAAAATACTACCCCATTTTGCTTTTAAATTTTTATAGAGTAGGTTTGCGGCGGTAAAAATAACCCGACAGCAGTTTTCAAACTTTTATTATACGTTATGGATTATGTAAAGTTTCGACAAAGTCGATACGGTTAAAAAAAATAAAAAAGTGCAATCAATCTTAATAAAGGGGCAAACCCCGGAAATATTGCTTATTCCTTGACTTTCAAAAGGTTGCAGAACAGAGCAATAAGAACAATGTTTTAGCTTTTTTTGACCGATAGCAGAAAATTTTGGTACAGTAATCAACTTTTTTATGCTTTGTCTTTCTACACTTACTTTCCGAATTCATTTTTACCGCTCATAGAAAGACAAACCAGTTACAAAAAGCTTACAGGAGAGTTTAGAAAATCAGCTACACACTCCTATTAAAACTTTTTCGGTTATCCCTTAAAATTAAAAATATCCAATTACCATTTACCAACATTCAAATTTCAGTCTATCGAAAAAAATCTACAGAAACTTTAATTAAATCAGTGCTATAATGTCCTTAATACTACCCAAAACACAGCCAAGACGACGACAGCAAATCCTACGTCTTTTAATCGTTCTTCTAACCTGGGGCAATTTCCTCTCTCTACAAGCGCAAACTACTTACCCTGCCATACCGCGCATAACCAAACCTAGTCCGGAACCGGCTGCTCCCGGCGATGCCTTTACACCTCCTGTTAGTGGCGCAGCTTCATCTTCCGCTCCTCAGGCCGCTGAGTGGACCCGCACGGCCGGCCCCGATGAATCAATTGTACTTACCGGAGTAAACTTTTCGCGGTATACCGGTACCGATGAAGGAAAAGACACCCGTTTCCTGATCTACGGCCGGAATTCAACTCAGAAAGAAGCGCAGATTCAGCGCTTGGATAATGACAAGGCCGTCATAACAATGCCAAAAGATTTACCGGGCTGGTCGATGTATCTGATTTGGCCCGGCAACGAAGCGGGGTACGGCGCCCCTATTGCCGTAAACAAAACCGATGTTTGGTGGGCCGGGCCTGAGAAAGCAACCCGCAACCAAACTGTATCGGTGTTTGGCCGAAACTTAGCCCAGAACAATGACACCCTGCGTTCTTATGTGTACCTGAAAGCAGTTGGTGGCGGCGGCCAATGGGTTAATATTACCGATGTAAACCCTTACCGGGTAGATTTTACGGTACCATCTGGTTTACCAAATGGCGAATATGAAATTTGGGCTCATAATGGACATGGTGGCCAGTACGGCTGGAGCGGCCCACAACCATTAACTATTTATGACGGGCCGCAATGGACCAGCACCGTTTTTAACGTTAAAAATTATGGTGCCGCCGGTAACGGCTATAATAACGATACCGATGCCATCCGGAAAGCGATTGACGCAGCCCGCCAATCGCCGGGTGCTACAGTTTATTTCCCGGCCGGCACTTACATGATAACCAGTTACCTGCACATTTATAATGATGTAAAATGGAAAGGCGATGGCCGAAACAACACGATCGTTAAATGCGCTCCTAACTTTTACTCAGAATACGGCATGGTATTCGGCAATGTGGCCCGAACCTTTTCGATTAGCGACATGGGCTTCGACACGAATAATAACTTCCGGGGTAACCGCGATAAACCCATTATTCTGCGGGATTGCCAGGATGTTTGGATAAACAACGTTCGGTTTAATTTTAAAGGATTTAACCTGCTGGATCTGCACAACAGCCGCCGGGTATTTATGACCAATACCGATCATATTGGAATTTCTACCTTCCTGGGAAATTGCTCCCAGCTTTTTATCGATCGGAATAACTTCTACATGACCAACGACAGCGACATGGCCCTGCACACCTGGGGCGGTGCCGGCATCAGCATGACCCGCTCTACCTGCCGCGATTTAGATAATTCCAATTTATCAAGTGGTGCTGGTTGGGGCAAAGGCCGGTTCTTTGTAGGAAATGGCTCTTGGGGCAGCAACCACTTAACTTATTTAGCCAATAATATTACTTACGATCTTACGCCCCGGCCAGCCGGCGACGTAGATCAGAACTCCGGCGAGCAATTTTTATGGGAAGGTAACCTGGCTTCCTGGGCTGGCTATCCTTCTTCATCTTCGGCCACTTCTACCACCCTGAATGGGCTTAGTGGCTATACCAACGAATCTAACTCTAAGTATGTAGCAATTGTAAAAGGGCGAGGCTTGGGCCAGACCCGCCGGATAATTACCAACAGCGGCGGTATCATAACCCTGGATGAACCCTGGAACGTACTTCCGGATGCCAGCAGTTACATGGTGGTAGGTGATTTTGCCGACCGCATTGCCATTTACAAAAACTACTTCGATGGTAAAGACCGGGCCTCTACCAGTCCTACCCATATTGCGGCCGCGGCTGTTGAGCCATTTGGCGGTTCCTTTAACGTAATTGCCGATAACAACATCATGAATGATTTGCGGCAGGGCATTGCCAACTGGTCCACGCAGCACACCACGGGGATGGATCCAAACTATTTCAACCTCTTCACCAACAACACCATGCGGAATGTGCGGTGGGGAATGTACAACGAAGTAGGTCGTTTCTCCAGAAACGAAGGTACGTTTATGCTGGGAATAACTTACCGCAACAACACGGTAGAATCGGCGGTAGTATCTGGTTTCTACAACAGTTTGCCCCAGGCAAGTGGGGTATTAAACGCCAGTGTTTACGAGCATAACGCCATAAATAATGCTCCGCAGGGTTTAATTACCGGCCAAGTAGGATTAGCCAATTTGCTTTTCTATAAAAATAATTTCAACGGGGTAAGTAAAGCCCTGCCAGTCGGCACTAAAATGGCCTTCCGGGAAAATAGCTATTCTGGCGTTAGTCAAATTTATGACGGTTTACTGCCCGGTGCTATAATTGAAGCGCCCCAGCACGTAGTTGATATGGAAGGCAAAGCAGGCGGCAGCGCGGTTAAAACAAATTTTGTTTTATACAACGCTGGCTATACCGCTATGAATTGGGCTGCCACCAGCAGTGCTACCTGGCTTACCTTTTCTGCCAACGGTGGTACTATTGAAGATGAAAGAGGCATTAGCCTGATAGAACTGACCGCCAATCCGGCAGGCTTACCAATCGGAACCCATAAAGCAACCATTACCGTTACTGCCGGTGCCCTCACCGAGAAATACACCGTAGAACTGAAACTAACCGCACCGAACAATGGGGTTACGATTACCGCTCCTACCGCCAATGCTGTATTCGGCGCATCTGAACAGATTACGATAACGGCTACCGCTGCAGACGCTAATGCACCAATTGCAAAAGTTGAGTTTTTTGCCGGTTCTACCAAGATTGGCGAAGACCTGAGCAGCCCTTATAGCTTTACGTGGACCAATGCCCCGGCGGGTACACATTCGTTAACAGCCAAAGCAACTAATGGCAGCGGGCAAGTTACCACATCGGCCGCGGTTAGCATTACCAAAACAACTAATGCCGAACCAACCATTGCCCTCACAGCGCCAACAGCCAACAGTAGTACTGCCGCTCCGGCCACCTTTAATATTTCGACCAATGCTTCGGATTCGGATGGTACTATTACCAAAGTTGAATTCTTTAACGGCAACACCAAAATAGGCGAAGACCTGAGCAGCCCTTATTCGTTTAGCTGGTATAATGTGTCCATTGGTACTTATTCAATAACGGCCAAGGCTACCGATAACGCGGGTAGCGTTACCACCTCGGAGCCAATAATGGTTACCGCCTTAACGGCTACGGCTCCTACTGTTTCGATTGTAACGCCCGGCGATAACAGCACCATCTATGCGCCTACCAATGTGCATATTTTAGCCAATGCAGAACTAACCAATGGCAGTATCAGCCGGGTAGAATTCTATGCCAACGGTAACAAGATAGCGGACCGGGGTTATGCACCTTTTGAAATACACTGGATGAACATCCCAACCGGTATTTACACCATTACGGCCCGGGCTTACGGCAGCAATGGCGCAGTAGGCACCTCGGCGCCGGTAAAGTTTAATGTGGTAAATTATGGAACAATAATAAATACTTCCCCTACGGTTAGTATTGCATCGCCAACCACTACCAGCAGCTTTAAGGCACCGGCGGGCATCTCTATTACCGCCAATGCCTCTGATGCCAACGGTTCTATCAGCAAGGTTGAATATTTTTATGGCACTATTAAACTGGGTGAAAGCACCACGGCGCCTTATTCATTTAACTGGAATAATGTAATTGCCGGTACTTACGATATTACAGCTAAAGCTACCGACAACGCCGGTACTTCTGCTACTTCGGCTCCCGTAACGGTTACTGTTGGCACCTCCAATACCACTAACAGTGCTGCGCCAACGGTAAATATTACATCGCCAACCGCCAGCACCAGTTTACTGGCGCCAGCCATCATCAATATTAGCGCGAATGCAGTAGATTCGGATGGTTCGGTGAGCAAAGTAGAGTTTTATCTAGGAAGTGTAAAGTTAGGCGAGGATACCAGCAGCCCTTACAATTTCACCTGGCAGAACGTGGCGACGGGTAATTACTCGTTAACCGCTAAAGCAATCGATAATACAGGACTTTCTTCCACTTCGGCTCCGGTTAATGTAACGGTTCAAACGCCTTTAGCAGCACCAGCCGCACCAGCCGCACCCGCGCCGGCAGCACCTGTTGTAGCACTAACCTCGCCTAGTACCAGCAGCAGCTTTATCGCCCCGGCTAGTGTTAGCCTGGCGGCTAATGCCAGCGATTCGGATGGCAGTGTAAGCAAAGTAGAGTTCTTTAACGGCACTACTAAACTGGGCGAAGACCTGAGCAGTCCGTACAGCTTTACCTGGAGCAATGTAAGCGCCGGTTCGTACACCCTTACGGCCAAAGCAACCGATAACGCGGGCTTGTCCACCACTTCGGCTCCGGTAAATATTACCGTGGCGCCGGCAACTACCACCACAGCACCGGCGCCGGTGCCTGCTCCTGCCCCAAGCACAGCTGGTGTTACCATTGCAATTACAGCTCCGGTTACCAATAGTTCGCAGGTAATTCCAACCAACTTATATTTGGCTGCTAACGCCACTACCAATGATGGTGGCATCAGTAAAGTTGAATTCTACAATGGTTCAACTAAACTGGGAGAAAAAACCTGGGCACCTTATGAGATTTACGTAATAAACGCCGCAGCCGGTACTTATACCATTACAGCTAAAGTTTTTACCACTAGTGGCATTACGGCTACTTCTGCACCGGTAACGGTTTCGGTATTGACTCAGAACAGTACCGCATCTGCACCCGCGCCGGCAGCACCTGTTGTAGCACTAACCTCACCTAGTACCAGCAACAGCTTTATCGCCCCGGCCAGTGTTAGTCTGGCGGCTAATGCCAGCGATTCGGATGGCAGTGTAAGCAAAGTAGAGTTCTTTAACGGTACTACTAAACTGGGCGAAGACCTGAGCAGTCCGTACAGCTTTACTTGGAGCAATGTAAGCGCCGGTTCTTACACTGTTACGGCCAAAGCTACCGATAACGCGGGCTTGACCACCACTTCGGCTCTGGTAAATATTACCGTTGCGCCGGCTACTATTACCGCTCCTGCACCAGCTCCTACTACGACGGCTTGTGCCGGCACCGGAAGTATTTCTTACGACTATTGGTTAAATGTACCGGCCTGGTATGGCGTTTCGCAAATACCCGTTAACACCACCCCTAACGGTTCAAGAAAACAAACTTCATTTAGCAGCCCTGCCAACGTAGCCGATTACTTTGGTGCCCGGATGAGGGGTTATATTTGCCCGCCAACCTCCGGTAACTATGTCTTCTACATCGCAGGCGACGATCAGGCTGATTTGTTTTTAAGTACCGATGATAATCCTGCCAATAAACAGATGATTGCTTATCTGAGCAGTACGACCGGGGCGGATCAGTATACCAAAGATGCCTCGCAGCAATCTAAAACTGTCTATTTGCAAGCTGGCCGTCGTTATTATATCGAGGCTTTGCATAAAGAAGGAGTTGGACTGGATAATGTAAATGTAGCCTGGAAACTGCCGGATGGTACCATGCAGGCTCCGATTGCCGGTGCGCACCTGATGCCTTTTGAATCTACCAGTTTACTCACTGCCAGAAATCCAGCAGGATCGGAAGAATTCTTCGCTACTGGTACAGACAAGGCTTTAAGTGCTTATCCAAATCCATTCACCGCCAGTACAGCTATTGAATTCTCTTTGGCTAAAGACGAAGCCTATACCCTGAGCATTTTTGATATGAAAGGCGCGCTGATTAAAACCATGCAAAAAGGTAATGCCAAAGCCAACGAGTTAGTGCGGGTAACGTGGGAGGCCGGCAATTTGCCTTCCGGCATCTATGTGGCCAAACTCGTTACCAAAAGCGGCGTTCAGAATGTTAAGATTGTGCGGGAATAACGTTTAATCTTTAGTTTTTAACTTCAAAAGGAATCTGCCGGGCAGATCTCCTTTTCCTAAAAAGCTCTAGCCGTTTAAACCGGTTAGAGCTTTTTTTATCGGGGTATACCTAAGGTGGTAGTAATCCTAACAACTGTAGCTAGAAATGCATCCACCTTGGTTAAAACAAAAGCTATAAACGCCCACTACCGGTTTTGCAATTATAAATAAATATTATTTACCGGCTACCTGATGGTATAAACTTATAAAATTTATAACTTGAATTTTAAGGAAGTAATCTTAATGAAAGATGGGGAAAAAAGGCAAGTTGTTTCTGTTTGGCGCTACCCTTTTAAGCCTGGCTTTTATTTGCTGGATATTTAAAGTACCCGGCAAGGGCACTCTGAATGAGCATGCTTCTAACGCCTATTGGCCTCGTCAGCAAATTATGCGCGGCGTAAGTTGGGTTGCCGCCGACTCGGTAAGCGTAGAGCAACTCCAACAATTAAAACAAAATAATATTCAATGGATCTCACAAACGCCTTTTGGCTGGCAGGGCGCTTATAATTCTCCCGAAATAAGATTAAAAACCAATGCCTCCCGCGCATTTTGGGGTGAAAGCGATCTGGGTCTTATTCATACCACCCGCCAGGCAAAAAAATTAGGCATCAAAACTTTATTAAAACCGCACATCTGGCTGCACGATCGCTCGGGCAAATGGCTGGGCGACATAGACATGTCCACCGAAGCCCAATGGCAGGAATGGTTTGCCAATTACCGGACTTTTATTTTACACTATGCCCAATTGGCCCAGCAGGAACAGATAGAAGCGCTCTGCATTGGTACTGAACTGCACAAACCGGCCGTTACCCACGAGGGAGCCTGGCGCAAATTAATTAAGGAAATCCGCCAGGTATATAGTGGCCAACTCACCTATGCCGCTAACTGGTACCTCGAGTATGAAGAAATAAAATTCTGGGATGCCCTGGATTTTATCGGGGTCCAGGCCTATTTCCCACTCACCCAAAACAATAACCCTAATCTATTGCAATTAAAAAAAGGTTGGGAAAAGCATTTGCCGGACCTGGCCAGGCTATCTAAGCGATACAAAAAGCCTATTGTTTTTACTGAGGCCGGTTACAAAAGTACGCCCGACGCGGGCATAGAACCCTGGAAGTGGCCGGAGCGTGGTGCCCTCGCCGATCTTCCCGAGGCAAAGGCGACCCAGGCCCTCTGTTACGAGGCCATGTTCCAATCGGTGTGGCACCAGCCCTGGTTTGGCGGTATGTATATCTGGAAGTGGTACCCCCAGCTTAGGGAAAACAGGAGTTACCACGGCGATTTTACGCCCCAAAATAAACCGGCTGCGCAAGTCCTGGCGCAATGGTATGCCAAACCATAATTGGTTGTTCGTTGGTCGTTATCTGTCGGTCGGTATTAGAAATTAGCGGTAATCGTGCTAGTAACTGCTTAAACCAAGGTAAATTGGTCATAAATTATTACCGAATTCCGCCTAACGTAAATAACGAATCAGAATTTACCGAACAACGAATAACGGTTAACGAATAACGAATAGTGTTTGAATTTAAAAGGAATATGATTTACTTTCGTGCCGGATAAAACCTGAACCTATGAACATACACGAATATCAAGGTAAAGAAATATTAAAAAGCTACGGCGTACGTATCCAGGAGGGCATTGTGGTCCGGAACCCGGACCAGGCAGTGGAAGCCGCCAAACGCTTAACCGCCGAAACCGGAACGGGCTGGCACGTAGTTAAAGCGCAGATTCACGCGGGTGGCCGCGGTAAAGGTGGTGGTGTAAAGCTGGCCAAAAACCTGGATCAGGTGCGCGACCATGCCAAAGCTATTTTGGGCATGAACCTGGTAACGCACCAAACCGGCCCCGAAGGCCGCACAGTGCATAAAATATTAATTGCCCAGGATGTGTATTATCCGGGTCCGTCGGAGCCAAAAGAATTTTATCTGAGTATTTTGTTGGATCGGGCTAAAGGCCGCAACGTAATTATGGCCAGCACCGAAGGCGGTATGGACATTGAAGAAGTTGCCGAGCACTCTCCGGAAAAAATATTAAAAGAGTGGATAGATCCACGGGTAGGTTTGCAGCCTTTCCAGGCGCGTAAAGTAGCTTTTAACTTAGGCTTAGAAGGCGAGGCATTTAAGGAAATGGTTAAATTTATTCAGGCCTTGTATCGCGCTTACGAAGATACCGATGCTTCGCAGTTTGAAATTAACCCGGTTTTAAAGACCTCTGACAATAAAATATTAGCCGTTGACGCGAAAGTAAACCTCGACGATAACGCCCTCTACCGGCACAAAGCTTTTGAAGACTTACGCGACCTGAACGAAGAAGATCCGCTGGAAGTAGAAGCCAGTGCTCATAACCTGAATTACGTAAAACTGGACGGTAACGTAGGCTGTATGGTAAACGGTGCTGGTCTGGCCATGGCTACCATGGATATTATTAAATTATCCGGCGGCGAACCAGCCAACTTCCTCGATGTAGGCGGCAGTGCCAATGCCCAAACAGTAGAAGCCGGCTTCCGGATTATCTTAAAAGATCCGAACGTAAAAGCTATTCTGATTAATATTTTCGGGGGTATTGTGCGTTGCGACCGCGTAGCCAACGGGGTGGTAGAAGCTTATAAAAATATTGGGGATATCCGGGTACCGATTATTGTGCGCCTGCAAGGCACCAACGCCGAAGAAGGCGCCCGCATCATCGACGAATCTGGCCTGAAAGTTTACTCCGCTGTTTTATTAAAAGATGCCGCAGCGCGGGTAAAAGAAGTATTAGCCTAAATTAAAAAAGAAAATATTTCATATCATTTAATATTACTTACAAATAAAGAACCGCCTCAGAATACTAAGGCGGTTCTTTATTTTATAGCGCAACTTAAAACTACTTACACCACATTTAGCTCTACATTTATATTGCCGCGGGTTCCTACCGAGTACGGGCAAACTTCATGCGCCTGGTGAACCAGCTTTTTAGCCTGTTCCTTATCTAATCCTTTAACATCCACATCCAGTTTTACACTCAAGCCATAATTACCATTATCCAGTTGGTTCAGGCTTACGTGCGCCGTTACCGTCGAGTCTTTTTCTAAACGCACCCGCTCCTTGCCGGCTACCAGCAATAAAGCACTCTGAAAACAAGCCGCGTACCCCGCCGCAAATAATTGTTCCGGGTTGGTACTACCGCCTTTACCTCCTAAACCCTCCGGCACTGTAACCGGTAAATCAATTATACCATCCGATGAGGTAACGTGGCCGCTGCGGCCGCCGGTAGCGGTAACCTCTGCCGTATATAAAGTCTTCATAGCTTTTAAATTATTAAAGGGTTAAACGTAACAGCTTACTAAACCCATTTTAATCTTTTTTGTTTTGCATCATAAGAAAAATCGTGGCGCAAGCAATATCCTGAATACTGATTATGCTTTGAGCTATAACCACAACAGCCAATAATTAGCGTACTGAATTACTGGTAGACAAAATGGCAAAGGTAACCCGTTAAAAGTGCTGGAGTAAGGTGAATACCCGGAAACTTCGGCCAAAGCATTTATAATAATAGTAAAGCGAAAAGCCTTTCGATCTGCCATCTATAATTACTGGAAAAGTAATTCTGCTCCGGAATGCTAACCCAGTCAGCTTTAAGCGAATTTATCCTCCTTTTTCTCAAAACATCCGCTGACTAAGCAGGTCTCTAAACTTCTTTCAACCGGGCTTTTTAGTTTTTTGTAAATAAAAATTTGAAGCTCTTTACGGGAGAAGGCTTTTTATCATAACAAAAACCTTTTAAAGTAATCTGGCAAAAGTCAAAAATAATATATAAATATAAGTATAAATAACTATAGGAAATGAAATATACTTTGTATTACTTGCATCCATAATTTATTCAATAAGGCTAAATATATCAGGGTGTCCTGGCAAGCCCAGGCAGGATAAATTATTTCCGGTTTATTCCGCAAAAGTGCCTATATATAAAGGAAAACAACTGGAGGAGCATAACGAAACAGATAAACTTAGATAAGCTAAAATCTGCGTGAACAATTAAGTTATAATAAAACTTATAAACACCCTTTCCAAATTTTGGAAAATTTACCACTACAAAAATTACACTAATTTTTAAATCATTATATCTATAAGCCTAACCAACTTTTTAAATTTTATTCTATGCAAAAAATATCTACCCTACTCATTGCCTTATTTATGGCAAGCGCCATTTTCACTTCCTGTAAGGAAAACGAAATTGATGGTCCTAAGACGGAAACCGACTGTGCTACCTTAAAGGAATGGACTGATAACCAGGGCAAGCGCGTCCTGCTGAATCAATATGCCTTTAACGGTGACAAAATATCTAAAATGACCCATTTTGGTTTAGATGGTAAAAAAACCGAGAGCTTAGCAGAATACGATAACCAAGGCCGGTTAGTAAAAATTTCTGATAAAATAAGCAGCGAAGGAGTTGATGCGGGAACGCAGTATTTAACCACCTTTGCTTATTATAATGATGGTACCTTGAGCCAAACTGATTACTATAAAGTGGAGGATGGCAAAAATAATCTGCTCCAAACCCGTATTTTCTATTACGAAAATAATAAGGTAACTAAATTAGTTTCGAGTGGCGGAGTACATTGGCGTTATGAGTACAACGAAGGCGGCAATGTAACCAAAACTTACTTCCAGCCGGCCAGCGGTGCTGAATATTTAGAAGAAGAATACACCGCTTATGATGATAAATTGCTAGCCAACTCATTACCAAACGTGGTGGTTTTGCAAAACATCAGCAGTTCATCGGCAGGTTTAAATTTCAGCAAAAATAATGCGATAGCTTACAAAGTTTACAACCCCGATGGCAGCTTAAAAACCGCTTATAGCTTCAACCGGGCGTATAATCCGGCCGGCAGCCAAACCAAAGTGGTTAACACCACAATTACCGGCGGTACTACGGCTACTGCTACTGTAGAAACAGAATATCCTACTTGTAAATAATTATTTGGCTACCCTTATAAAAAAGCAGGCCCGTACTAGCTGTTGCGCAAAGCAGGAATATCAAAAGGCGATTACTGGCAGCTAGCCGGGCTTAATTTAACCAGCTTATTTTATTATAAATTTAAATCACCCAATAACCTGTAGAGCTGCTTTACAGGTTATTGTTTTTGATCTGGCTAACAGTTGCTTCTGATTGCGGGCGTTGCCGTTAGAATATTTAATCCGGCCGCTTTTAGGAGTGCATTCTGATTACTTTTTAAATCTTTTTTCCGGAATATAAGTAATTATCTTAATCAGTGTTTCTGCTTTATAAAAGCGGAACATCAGAACGATAAAAATTACTAAACTAAATTACTATACTTATGACCTTATATCCGCCAAAACCAGAAAGCGTACGGGCGCCGGAACATCTAAGCCACGAAGAAATCAGAAAAAGCCTGGAAGAATTAGATGGCAAAATAAAAATATTGCAAGGCCGGGCACATGCTACCACCGCCGACTCAAACCATACTTACCATGAGCATATTGCGGCTCTGGAACGTAAGCGGAGTTTAATTGCCGAGAAACTAAATGCATCGGCCAACGACTCCAACCAAAGTACCTGGACCGATATAAAAAATGGTATTGATGGTTTAGCCGATGATATTAAGAAGATCTGGCAATAATTTTTATTTAACCTGTACAACAAAGCAAAAGCCAGCTTCTTAGCTGGCTTTTGCTTTGTTGTACAGCGCGTAAGCGGCACCTTATTCCCGAACGGGCTCCCGGAAACCCACCCAGGTAAATCGTTTCACAATAAATTCGGGATTAGTAAAAGATGCATTACCCGCCGGATTACCGCCCGTTACATGAAAATCGGAGAAACTGGCATGCTGGTTCAGGTAAATATTGCCCGTTAAATTAAAGCTAACCGGAGTTCCGGCCAGGCTCATTTCGTCTTTTATCTGCTCTTTTATATCGGAGTTGGTAGTATACGCGCCGCACGAGATAGCGCCGTGTTCCTGGGCCAATTCCTTCGCCAAAGCAATCGACTCCTCCGTATTCTGGGTTTTAATAACTAACGCAATAGGCCCGAAAAGCTCCCGGTTATAAACTTCTTTGGCGCTGGCCGGCACCTCGTAAATAACCGGTGAGCACAACCGGGCCCCGGCAAACTGCGGGTTAGCTAAATCGCAAGTGGTTAAAAGCGGCTTACCCGGTATATTTTCCATATCCTTTACCCGCTGGGCAGTAACCGGGCTTTGGATAGCCCCCAACACGTGTGGCCCCACCTTCGGATTATTAATGAGTGCACTTACGGCATCGGCAAATTTCTGCACTACCTGTTCGTACGGAATCTGGGTTCCGTTTACGTTAAGGCCCGATTCGGGAATGAAGAAGTTTTGCGGCGCGGTACACATTTGCCCGGAGTACAACGAAACCGAAAATGCCAGGTTTTGCATTACTTTATCTAAATCCGAAGCAGAATCCAGGATAACCGAATTAACCCCGGCTTTTTCGGTAAACACTATTTTGCCAGGTAAACTTTCGAGGTAATTGCCAAAGGCGGTATTGCCGGTATAATCTATTATTTTAACGACTGGATGTTCGGCCAGATCTTTTGTGATTAACCGGTCGTCGGGGTCTACGGCGAGCTGGCAGATTTGCGGGTTCAGGCCATGCGTTGCTAAGGCTTTCTGCACTTCGGCCACTATCAGCGCCATGGGCAACACGCTTTTAGGGTGCGGTTTCACAATCACGGGGTTGCCCGTTATCAAACTGCCAAACATGCCGGGTACGGTATTCCAGGTCGGGAAGGTAGAGCAGCCAATGGCCACCGCTACCCCTTTGGGTACCGCCACCCAGGATTTCTGTAGCTTCAGGTTATATTTACCCATTGGTTTTTCCCAGTTAGCTTCTTTCGGAAAACGGTTTAACTCTTCGTAGCCGGCTGCAATGGCTTCCAGGGCCCGGTCGGCGGCGTGCGGCCCCGAAGCCTGAAATGCCATCATAAAAGCCTGACCGGTGGTGTGCATGGTAGCATACGCCAACTCGAAAAAGCGATTTTGCAAATTGCTTAAGGCATCGAGCAGGATAGTAGCGCGGGTATCGGCCGGCACTTTGCGCCATTGGTGAAAGGTTTCCTGGGCATGCGCAACCAACTTACCCGGGCTGAAATACGGATACTTAATACCCAAAGACTCCTGCGTATAAGGCGATTCCTCCTGCCCTACCCAAGCTTCGGGCTCGCCTTGCCTTAACTCCTCATAAGGTTTATTTAACAGGTTATTAAATAGCTTCTGGCCTTTTGCATCGGCATCCGCGCCATAATTATCCGGCGACGGGTTTTCCGGGAAGCCGGCAAAATAAGTACGGTCGTGCAAAGCATTAATAGCTTGTTTTAATATTTGCTCGTGTTCATTTAAGTCTATCATACAGCGCTATATTTTTGGAGTAACTCAGAAAAGAATAAATAAACCGGTACTTTTTACCAGAAACTCAGATCAACCCTATTGGTAAAAGGCCATATAAGTACAAACGGATTTTCCGGAATTTTGATAAGCAGGAATTTACCTATCAGCTGAAGCAAAGAAATTGCGGCTTTTCTGAAAACAGGACTAAACTTAGCCAGACCTCTGACATTATCTTAATGGCAGGGCTAAAAATGGCAGAATATTTAATCCGGATAAAAGCAGGAATATTTTTATCCTGGAAATAAAATCCTTTATTTAAAATATTATCCCCAAAAAATTATCGTATATTAATATTTAATCCGCTTTTATTGGGGAAATTTACAACTCTTATATATATTAGCGTTTTAATATATTTAAGGGAAATATTATGCTTGACTAATGTAACAAATTTGGGCAGGCGGTGTAATCTTAATTTAGAAGCTGTTTCGGCATAAAGCCGGAAAATTTCTAATTTAAAGGGTTGTTTTTATAGTTAGCAGGTATGATATAATGTTTACCCATTTCTTTTTTACCAGAACTTTTCTAAGTATTCTTTTTACTTTTTCGGTTATTCTTTGTTCGGCTCAGCAGTCCGGTGCACCGGCAGCACCTACAACAAAGCCTAATACGCTCATTTTTAAGTTAAAGTCTGATTATGAGCTACAAAGCTATTTTTTGAAGGAAGTAAAAAAATTACTTCAGCCTATTCAGTCTTATCATTTAAAGCAAAAATTCCCGAAGGCAGCGCCACAGCCCTTTCTAAAACCCGGCGAAGTTGATTTAACCCTACTTTACGAACTGGAATATAGCCCCGGCCTGACGTTTAACAAACTAAAAGCCCAACTATTAAATAGCGGTGTAGTAAGTTATGTAGAGCCCGTTTATATTCCCGAAATCTTAAAAATGCCCAACGACCCGTTGGCCGATTCGCTGACAGGAGCCCAATATTATCTCAAAAACATAAAGGCTTATAAGGGCTGGGATATTCAGCAGGGCGATTCATCGGTGGTAATTGGCGTATTAGACACTGGCATCAATTTAAAGCACGAAGATTTACAAGATAAAATAAAATACAATTATGCCGATCCGATTAATGGCGTAGATGACGACAAAGATGGCTATGTAGATAATTTCTACGGGTGGGATATGGCTGATAACGACAATGACCCCTCGGCTGATGCCAATACCCACGGCATTTTGGTAAGCGGGGTTATTGCGGCGGCGGCGAACAATGGCAAAGGCGTGACCGGGGTTGGTTATAATTGTAAGCTGTTACCCCTTAAAGTATTTCAATCTAAAGCTAAAGGCAGCTTTGCCGGGTACGAAGCCATTGTTTATGCCGCCGATCACGGCTGTAAAGTTATTAATATTTCCTGGGGTTCGCCGGGGTTTAATTCGGCTTACGAGCAGGATATTATTAATTATGCCGTTATAAATAAAAATGTGGTGGTAGTGGCCGCCGGCGGAAACACCAACGGAGACCTTGATTTTTATCCTGCCTCTTACGACAATGTCATTTCGGTTACTTCTACCGATGGCAGCGATAACCGTTTTTTTTCGCATACTTACAGTAATAAAATAGACGTACTGGCCCCGGGAGTAGGTATCTGGACTACTGGCGCCCGCAACAACGAATATACGTATGCCGGCGGTACTTCCTTTGCCGCTCCTATTGTAGCCGGCGCGGCGGCCTTGGTTTTCAAGCAGTTTCCTAACTATACAGCCCAGCAGGTTGCCGAACAACTCCGCATAACCGCCGATGATATTTACCAACGACCAGCTAACACTCCTTTTCTGGAAAGATTAGGCCGGGGCCGGCTAAACATATACCGGGCGCTAACCGAAATCAATACCAAGTCGGTTAGGAATATTCAGAACCAATTTAGCAAAGGCAATAGCTTAATGGCAGGTGATACACTACGGATTACCGGTACTTTTTTAAATTTGCTTTCTCCCACCTCTAATTTAAAGATTACACTTTCCAGCACCTCGCCGTACGTTACCATTTTGCAAAAAGAATATGTGGCCGGTGCCCTGGCCACCCGGAATGCTGCAACCAATACAGATCAGGCTTTTGTCATTTATATTCACCCCGATATTCCGCTCAATTCATCCATCAATTTCCGGTATGGCTTTAGCGACGGCAGTTATAACGATTATCAATATTTTAAAGTAGCAGCCAATCCCGATTTTCTGACTATTAACATTAACAACCTGGGGGTTTCTATTACGAGTAAAGGCAATATTGGCTACAATGGTTTGGACTACCAGCAAGGCGACGGGGTGTTTTATAAAAAAGGGAACCCCTTACTGGCCGAGGGTGGTCTGATGATTGGCGCTTCGCCGGGCCGTGTGACTGATAATATCCGCAATCACCTACTCGAATCAGATAATAACTATTATCAGGTAGCGCCGGTCCGGTTTTTACCTAACCCCAAATTTGCCGATATAGCGGCGCAGGGTGCCATTCAGGATTCCTTCCCCGCAGCTAATGTAGCCGGCGTACGCGTAACGCACCGGGCCTACGCCTGGAAAGATGCGCCTAATCATAAATTTGTAGTGCTGGAATACAAAATTACCAACAATACATTGAGCCCGTTTCAGGACCTATACGCCGGCATGTTTACCGACTGGGATATTGATGGCGCTTTTCGTAATGCGGCCGACTGGGACCCCGTGCACAACATGGGTTATGCGTATAACGTAGACCGCCGCAATGTATACGCCGGCATTAAATTACTCTCCGATTTACCGGCAACCCATTATGCCATCGATAATTTGTATGGTCCTTTGGAAAATATCAGTCTTTCGGATGGGTTCAGCGATGCTAAAAAATACCGGGCTCTTTCTAATCCGCCCGATAAAAACCAGAAAGCCGGTTTAAATGGCCAGGGCAACGATGTTTCGGATGTAACCGGCGCCCGGATTGCTTACCTGGCTCCCGGCGAAAGTATTACGGTTGCTTTTGCTATTTTAGCCGGCGATAATTTAGAGGACCTGCAGCGTAGCGCCACGGAAGCTAAGGCCCGCTACATGCAGGTAAAGAGCAGCCCGGTACCGTATGTGCAAAACGATACCATTTGTCCGGGCTCGCCAACGGTTATCAGCCCGGAAAACGGTTCTAAGTTCAGGTTTTACGCCGATAATGCCCGCAAAACACTTTTAGGTACCGGTTTAAGGTATGTTACACCCAAGCTTAACACCAACACCACCTACTACGTGAGCAATACCGATTCGCTTTACGAAAGCTCCCTGGTACCGGTAATGGTGGCGGTAGAAAAACCCCAGGTAGCCTTTAATTATACTCCAGCTCCGGAAACATTGGCTTTAAATGGATTAATCAATTTTGCCGACCAAACGCCTAATGCCGTTAGCTGGCACTGGTACTTCGGCGACAAAGGCGAAAGCCGGGCGAAAGCGCCTGTAATACAATACCAGCAACCCGGCAACTACCAGGTTAAACTGGTGGTAACCGACAACAAAGGCTGTGTGGATTCGCTTACCAATACTATCCGGATTAAGTATTTAAATTATAGCAACAACTGGCAAGCCTCCGATTTCTTGGTATATCCGAATCCTACCCCCGACCAGTTATTCATTAGGGTTCCCGAAAATATTGATGTAAGCAGCCCGGTAACATTGGAAGTAATAAACCTGATTGGCGAAGTAGTAAAACACCAGACTATTACCACTACCGGCTTACACAACCTAAGACTAGCCGGTGTGGCCAAAGGCATGTACGTCCTCCAGATTAGGGGTAAAGATGGTGTTTACCGCCAGAAGTTTCAGCACCTGTAATTGCCGGCACCTTACTTATATAATTTCCGGATTTACATTACTTCAGAAAAACAAAAGCATCAGCCTAAGGCCACCCAGAACGATAATTGAAACTTTTACCAATAAAAAAGCCCTCTTGCGGAGGGCTTTTTTTATAAGTTAATATTCTATTGCATTA
Source organism: Adhaeribacter aerolatus (assembly GCF_007991635.1). GTDB lineage: Bacteria > Bacteroidota > Bacteroidia > Cytophagales > Hymenobacteraceae > Adhaeribacter > Adhaeribacter aerolatus. The sequence goes on from NZ_BJYS01000009.1 coordinate 79,853, forward strand.
ACCTTGCTGCACAAAACCTTCGCTGGCTTTGCCTGCTCCTTGCAACCGAATAAGATTTAACGCAGAACCAGCCTTAAACCAGGCAATTTGTCCTTCGTTGTAGGTATGGTTGGCTTCAAAGGTATGGGTGCTGCCATCGGCATGGTGCAATACCACCTGCAATGGTTTGCCTGGAGTAAATGAGGTCAGACCAATTACATCAATAAAGTCGTTCTCCTGAACCTCGTCGTAATCCGCTTTATTAGCAAACGTTAAGGCCAGCATACCTTGTTTTTTCAGGTTGGTTTCGTGAATACGGGCAAAAGATTTCACCAGCACTACTCTAACTCCCAAATGACGGGGTTCCATGGCCGCATGTTCACGCGATGAACCTTCGCCATAGTTTTCGTCGCCGACTACGATAGAACCAACGCCGGCTGCTTTGTAGGCCCGGGCTACGGTTGGTACTTCCTGGTAAGGCGTGCCTTGTACCGTATGGTTCTTAACACTGTTAGCTTCACCGTTAAAAGCATTAATGGCGCCAATCAGCATGTTATTCGAAATATTATCCAGGTGACCGCGGTATTTCAGCCAAGGGCCTGCCATCGAAATATGGTCGGTGGTACATTTACCCTGGGCTTTAATCAGCAGGCGTAAGCCTTGCAAATCGTTGCCGTTCCAGGGCTGGAACGGATCCAATAATTGCAAACGATCCGATTGCGGATCCACAATTACTTCTACGTGGCTGCCATCTTGGGCAGGTGCTACATAACCGGCATCTTCTACGGCAAAACCATTCACCGGCAATTCCACGCCTCTGGGTTCATCCAGTTTTACAGCCTCGCCATTCTTATTTACCAGGGTATCGGTTAAAGGATTAAATGTTAAGTCACCGGCAATCGCAAAAGCGGTTACAATTTCGGGCGAAGCCACAAAAGCGTGGGTATTTGGGTTACCATCGTTCCGCTTAGCGAAGTTCCGGTTAAAAGAAGTAATAATAGAATTTTTACGCTTCGGATCATCCGTATGACGGGCCCATTGACCAATACACGGTCCGCAGGCATTAGCCAATACCACGCCGCCCATTTCGGCAAAAGTATCTAAGAGGCCATCGCGCTGCACGGTGTAGCGCACCAGTTCCGAACCCGGGGTTACGGTAAATTCCGCATTAACCGCTAAGCCTTTTTCAATGGCCTGGTGAGCAATAGAAGCGGCGCGGGTAATATCTTCGTAAGAAGAGTTGGTACACGAGCCAATTAAACCTACTTCTAACTTAGCCGGCCAATCGTGTTCTTTAACCGCAGCGGCAAATTGAGAAATCGGCCAGGCCGCATCCGGGGTAAACGGACCGTTTACGTGCGGCTCCAGTTCTGTTAAATTAATTTCGATTAATTGATCGTAGAAAGCAGCCGGATTGGCATAAACCTCATCGTCGGCCCGCAGGTGCTCCGCTACCTGGTCAGCTAAATCGGCAATTTCAGCCCGCTCGGTTCCTACCAGGTAGTCACGCATTTTGCCATCATAAGCAAATACCGAAGTGGTAGCACCAATCTCGGCGCCCATGTTACATATGGTGGCTTTACCGGTACAAGACAAACTGTTGGCACCCTCGCCAAAATATTCTACGATAGCACCGGTTCCTCCTTTTACGGTTAAAATACCGGCTACTTTCAAAATTACGTCTTTCGGTGAAGTCCAGCCACTCATGCGGCCGGTTAACTTAACCCCGATCACTTTCGGAAACTTTAACTCCCAGGCCATACCGGCCATTACGTCCACGGCATCGGCCCCCCCTACTCCAATGGCAATCATACCCAAACCACCGGCATTAGGTGTATGCGAGTCGGTACCAATCATCATGCCGCCCGGAAAGGCGTAATTTTCCAGCACTACCTGGTGAATAATACCGGCACCTGGTTTCCAGAAGCCAATGCCGTATTTGTTCGAAACCGAAGCCAGGAAATCATAAACCTCTTTGTTTTCGGTAACAGCCACTTCTAAATCTTCGTTGGCGCCATCACGGGCCTGAATTAAGTGATCGCAATGTACCGTAGACGGAACCGAAACCTGCGGCTTACCGGCCTGCATAAACTGCAACAAGGCCATCTGGGCCGTAGCGTCCTGCATGGCTACCCGGTCCGGCGCAAAATCTACGTAAGACTTACCGCGATCAAAAGCCTGGGTAGCTTTGCCTTCATATAAATGTGCGTAAAGAATTTTTTCAGTTTGGGTAAGCGGACGGCCTACCGCCGCACGGGCAGCGGCTATGCGCTCGCCTAAGCCGGCATACACCGCCTTAATCATGTCTATATCAAATGCCATAATAATTGGTTTTGAAGGTTTGTCAATATCGGGCTAACTGCCAACCGGAAAACACGCCGGGACAAGCCCATTTAAATTTGCGCAAATATATATAACCTGATATAAAAGTGCTATTTAATGTAATCCTATTTTATTATTTAAAATTAAAACAAATAACCACTGCTTTTATAAAACGAATTGCTGCTGCTACTTGGTACGCAGGTTATTGGCATTACTGCCATCCAGCTTATCAGTTTCCTTTTCGTCTTCGGCCGCTACATTGCCCGCTTCCCGCACGCCTTCGTAATGGGTATCCAGTTCATCTGTTTGCCGTGGAGGCTGCATTTCGGAATTATTGCCGGGCAGTTCTTTGCTCTCATCGGCGTTGGTTATTTTATCTGGTTCTATCGGATTGGGAGTTGGATTGGGGCACATAATATTTCTTTTGCTATTGGTAACCTGGTTTTACGTATAATTTACAATTTGGGCTAAATTTAATGTCTACCGCTCCGGCAGATATTTATTTAGAACAAAGGGGTATTCTTTTTACTTTTGCTACCGGTTTTTGTTCCGAAAGGGGACGAGTAACGATTCTTTACTTTAACATGAAACATTTATTTAATTATATATTTTTTGGTTTAATTATCGGTTCTATGGTGCTTTCCCTAAATGCTTGCCGGCCAAAAAATAAAACTTTAAAGTCAGGTACCTGGCGCGGCATCCTGACCATATCGAACCAGGAAGTACCTTTTTTGCTGGAAGTAGCCCAGGATTCGGCGGGTAAAACGGTGGCTTACCTGGTAAACGGTACCGAGAGAATATTATTGGACGAAATTACCATTGCCGGCGACTCGGTAAAAATACCCTTGCATATTTTTGATGCCGACCTGAAAGCCCACATTAACGACCAGGAAGACGGCATGAAAGGCAAATGGATCCGGTACAACCTGGAAGAACCTTACGAAGTGGCGTTTAGCGCTAAACACGTCCAGGATGACCGCTTCTCGCGCAACCCTGCTAAGGCTACCCAAAATTATACCGGTAATTGGGAAGTATTATTTAACCACAACGACGGCACCGAAGAAAAAGCCATTGGCGTGTTTAACCAGCAAGGCAATCATTTATCCGGCACTTTCCTGAGTCCTACCGGCGATTATCGCTACCTCGATGGTGAAGTAAACGGCGATGAATTGCGTTTATCTACGTTTGATGGGTACCATGCCTATTTATTTAAGGCCGAACCAGACAACGATGGCAAACTAAAAGGCAAATTCTTTTCGGGTAAAACCGGCCGGAGCACCTGGACGGCCACCCGCAACGATAATGCCGTACTACCTGCCGCCGACACCCTAACCTACCTGAAGCCCGGCTATGCCAAATTAGCTTTTACTTTCCCGGATTTAAACGGCAATAAAGTTTCTTTATCCGACCCGCAGTTCCGCGGCAAAGTGGTGGTGGTGCAATTAATGGGTTCCTGGTGCCCCAACTGCATGGACGAAACCGCTTACCTGGCTCCTTTTTACAAAGAAAACAAAGACAAAGGCTTAGAAATAATTGGTCTGGCTTACGAACAAAGCCCGGAATTTGAGAAAGCCAAAAAGCGTTTAGAGAAACTAAAAACCCGGTTTTCTATTGAATATCCATTGCTGGTAGCCGGCACCCGCGATAAAGAGGCTGCGGCCAAAACGTTACCTATGCTCAATCACGTGCTGGCTTTCCCAACCACTATCATCATTGATAAGAAAGGCGATGTCCGGAAAATTCATACCGGGTTTTCGGGTCCGGGTACCGGCAAATATTACGAAGCATTTGTACAGGATTTTGAAAAAACTATAGCTAAATTATTGCAGGAATAATTCGGCATATAAAACATAAGCTGGAAAAGACAGAATCAATTAGGGTTTTCAACTAAGACGCATCTCTCCTCCGCCACTTTCACATTATCTCTAAATTTAGCCAGCGAGAAGGGTTCTATAACCTTGGTATTCTTTTCCTTGATTTGCGTAGTAAAACCAACCAGGAAAATCATAATAAGGGATACTACTTTTTTAATAAATATTACTTCCAAAAAATGCATTGTGTAGGTACTGCTGTTTTAGCTGTTTTCGTATCATAAACTTATGTAACAATACTCAGCTAAAAAAGGACAATATACCCCAAAAAGTAACATCTATTTTTCCTCAGTCATCCTGATCAACCATTAAAAAAACGCTATATAGCCGCCTTGCGTTTGCATTGTACTTGTATAATCGGCAGCAGAACTGCTTGATTGTAACAAAAAACAAGAATTAAGCCAATAAAAAACTGTTCAGTTTTCCTATTTAAACTTGATGCATAACGGGTTTAGCTGTTACCAACGTAAAAACAACTTAAAAAGGCTAGGATATAATTAGCCGTAATTACAACCAAAAATGAGTGTAGCTGGGTGGTAAGCATAAGCATTTATTTGTCCCTGAAAATGTTACCTGTGGGCTGGCGTTACGGCTAAGCAGCTTAGACTGAACGCCGTACCCACAGCGCACCACAACCCTCTCCCGAATTGCCACCTGCTTTTCAGGAAAAGGAAGTTTATTCATTAACCTTATCTATCGGGCTGTTCCCAAACTCCTTAAAAATAGATGAAGTAGCTTGCTGAATTTTAACTTTATCCTTTACAATCGCACCTCCTTCCTTTAAACCGGAAGCAAAACCCTGTAATAATATTTCACCGGTTTTTTTATCCGCTATAAGTAACGTAAGTGTACCTGCATCCACCTTATAAGTTTCTTTACTTGGTTCTCTCGCTGAAAAACCACCCCAGTAATCGTTGCCTAAACCGGTAAAACCAATTAGTTGCGTAGGCTCCTAAAAACCCGAAAGGTCACTACCACAGATTAGAAGAACTTTTGTTTAACAATAGAAAATAGCTTATATCAAACGATGCCGTAACTGTTTGATTCTCCACCGTCAATTGCAATGGTTTGCCCGTTTACATAGCTGCAATCTTCGCTTAACAGGAAGGCAACAACCTTGGCTACTTCTTCGGGAAGGCCTAAGCGCTTCGTAGGATTGTTTCGAGCGTATTCGGTCTCGGCTTTTTTAGGTTCTTCCGGGTTTACCTCCCTAAAAGCTTCTGCTACCATTGGTGTAAGAATAGCGCCCGGCGCAATGGCATTGGTGATAATACCGTGCCGGCCAAATTCAAGGGCCGCGTTTTTGGTCATTCCGGAAACAGCGTGTTTGCTGGCTACATAGGGTGTTTGGTTAAGCACGCCCCTGATGCCCCCTCCGAGGCCACATTTACGATGCGTCCGTATTTTTGCGCTTGCATTACCGGAATAACATAGCGCATGCCATAAAACACCCCCATCAGGTTAATATCAATCACGCGTTTAAAAATGGCAATATCGTACTCGGTTAAGGAGGCCTGTTTGCCTTCAATGCCGGCATTGTTGTAAAAGCCATCTATACGTCCGAAAGCCTTCACGGCTTCATCCACATATTTCTTTACCTCGTCTTCTTTAGAAGCATCCGCAACTACCGTAATAATATTTGCTTGCGGAAACTGATTCATTAAATCCTGTCTGGCATCTTCCAGTGCTTGTTCATTATAATCTGCCAGGGTAAGTTTTGCGCCTTGTCCGGCACAAACCTTGGCTGCTGCCAGTCCCAGCCCCATAGCTGCGCCGGTAATCAGAATGGACTTTGATTCTAGATTGCTCATAATATTAAAATTTAAGGGTTAATATATTTTACCCTGTCTATTCGCAGCTTTATGTTAGCTGCTAAGCTAAGGCGGAACAGAAAGGTTTACTTATATAATACTATATTTTCAGCAAAATGGATAAATTTAAATACTACTGCGGAGGTTCTGTATTGTGGTGTATAATTCTGGTCCCAAGGTCATGGTGAATATCTCTGCGATAGGTAACAGTCCTGACATGCTAGTTTCCAGAATGAATAATGGCTTAACAGGTTCCTGCACCAGGAGAATTAATATTGGGCAAACGCAAATAGTAGCAGGTTAGAATAAAGAAGGGCAAAAGACCTCGCCGGTTAGTGGTGGGCAGACGATCTCGTTACCAAAGGGTTTATAATACCCGGAGCGAAATTTTATTTTTCCCGCTCGATGGTATAGGAAATGAGCTGTTCGAGCGAGGTGCGGGACGGCGACGGCTGGAAAGAGCGTAAAATCTGCAAAGCTTCTTCGGCGTATTTATTCATTTGGTTAATGGCGTATTCCAAACCGCCGGATTGCCGCACAAATTGGATAACTTTGGCCACTACTTCGTTTTTACCATTGTTGTTTTTAACATGGTAAATCATCTGACGCTTCGTCAACCAATCGGCCTGCTGCAAAGCATAAATCAGCGGCAACGTCATCTTTTTTTCTTTGATATCAATGCCCACCGGTTTACCAATTTCGGCGGTACCATAATCAAACAAATCGTCTTTAATCTGAAAAGCAATGCCCACTTTTTCACCGAATAGCCGGGCTTTTTCAATGGTTTCGGCATTGGCCCCGGACGAAGAGGCTCCCACCGCGCAGCATGAAGCAATTAGAGATGCCGTTTTCTGGCGAATAATATCAAAATAAACGTCTTCGGTAATATCTAGCCGGCGGGCTTTTTCAATCTGCAGTAACTCGCCTTCACTCATCTCTTTTACTGCGTTCGATACAATTTTAAGCAGGTCAAAATCATCATTCTGCAACGACAAAAGCAAACCCTTTGAGAGCAAGTAATCCCCTACCAAAACGGCAATTTTGTTTTTCCAGAGGGCATTTACCGAGAAAAATCCGCGGCGGTAATTGGCATCGTCTACCACATCGTCGTGTACCAGGGTGGCCGTGTGCAGCAATTCAATTAAAGCCGCACCGCGGTACGTAGCTTCCGTTATGCCCTTACCAAAGAGTTTGGCCGAAAAAAAAACAAACATGGGCCGCATTTGCTTGCCCTTCCGTTTTACAATGTAACCCATTATTTTATCCAGCAGTAAAACCCGTGATTGCATCGAACTCCGGAATTTTTTTTCAAATTCGGTCATTTCGGTTACAATAGGAGCCTGGATATCTTTTAAGGTTACGCGCATGTGGGCCACAATATTACTAGGTAGACGCCTCGAATCCAAACAGTTTTTTAGGACTAAAGTTTAAAGTACGCCGGGCCCTCCCGGCAGCTACGTAAAAGGTGCTCCAGAATATTTATATTTGCCGGCTATCTTGTTTCTTTTTAGAGAACCGGCTTTATCCTGAAGATGCAACGGTAACTTAAAACACAACCCGATGGTATATTTAGGCTGAATCTTTAACCTGTAGCTACAAAATTTAAACCCAATGTCTGCCCCTACCCGCCTCGATTTTGTAATTACCCCGCCGCATGGCCGGGCCACCCGGGCCGATGCCCGCCTGCTCCCGGACAACCAACCCAAACCCGTAGTTATTTTTGTACATGGTTTTAAAGGGTTTAAAGAATGGGGACACTTTAACTTGCTAGCCGATTATTTTGCCCAACAATGCTTTGTATTTATTAAGTTAAATTTATCGCATAATGGTAGTACCCTTACCGAAGACGATGTGCTGGACCTGGAAGCTTTTGCGAACAATAATTTCTCGATAGAATTAGCCGATGTAAAAGCTTTGGTAGATACACTATTCCTGGGCAGTAGCGCCCTACCCCAAGCCGAGATTGATTTAAACCGTTTGTTTCTGATTGGGCACAGCCGGGGCGGTGGCTTGGCCATTCTGGCCGCGGCCCAGGATGAACGCATAAAAGCCGTCGCTACCTGGGCTGCCATCAGCGACCTGGAAAACCGCTGGCCACCGCACACGTTAGCCGAATGGAAGCAAAAAGGGGTGCTACACGTGGAGAATGCGCGCACCAAGAGACAAATGCCCATGTACTACCAACTCGTAGAAGATTTCCTGGCCAACAAACACAAACTGGATATTCCGGCAGCCGCCCGGCAAATGACGCAGCCATTATTATTAATTCATGGCAACCACGACGAAACCTTGCCCCTGCAAATGGCTTATGATTTAAAAGAAAACAAACCCGATGCCGAGTTGGAAATAATTCCGGAAGCGAACCACAGTTTTGGTGGTGCGCATCCTTATACCGGCCATAGTTTGCCAGCAGCGGCCCAAATTGCCGCCGACCGGACTATTTCTTTTTTTAGCGCATATTGAATGGCGGTTACGTATTTATTACTCGGCAGCAACCAGGGCAACCGGGAATATTTTTTAAATACCGCTACTACTGCTCTGGCAAGCCGGGTAGGTCTGGTTACCCAGCAGTCAAAAATTTACGAAACGGCTGCCTGGGGCCTGGAAGAGCAACCGGCTTTTTTAAACCAATTATTGCAAATTTCTACTGCGTTACCCCCCGAAGAACTGTTAACCCAAATAAATTTGATTGAAAAAGAGTTAGGCCGGGAACGTATAATTAAATGGGGGGCCCGGGTAATTGATATTGATATCTTATACTACAACCACCTCATATTAAACTTACCCGAGTTGATGATTCCGCATCCACGTTTACAGGACAGGCGCTTTGCGCTCATGCCTTTAACTGAGTTAGCGCCATTATTTATTCATCCGGTTTTCCGTAAAACCAACCAGGATTTATTAAAAGATTGCCCGGATAACTTGCCTGTACTGATTTATGAAAAAAAATAGCTTTCCTTTATCTGATAAGGGAAAGCTATTTTGAAGTATTCTATTTACTAAACAAACCTGAAACAAAGCCTGAAATAGGAAATAAAAAGACCCCGTAAATTAAGCACCGGCGCTGCTTACTTCTGCCTCTTTGTTTATTTTTTTAACCAAGCCCTGCAATACTTTCCCCGGTCCGCATTCTACAAATTCTGTAGCGCCGCCCTGTATCATATTCTGAATGGTTTGGGTCCAACGAACCGGTGCGGTAAGTTGCTTTATAAGATTCTCTTTAATTTTCTCCGGATCGGTATAAGGCCGGGCATCTACATTTTGGTAAACCGGGCAAATAGCCGTGCCAAAGGTAGTGGCATGAATAGCTTTAGCCAGTTCTTCCTCGGCGGGTTGCATCAGCGGCGAGTGAAACGCGCCGCCTACCGGCAAAACCAGGGCCCGCTTGGCGCCAGCCGCTTTTAGTTTTTCGCAGGCAATTTCCACGCCTTTAATGCTTCCCGAGATTACCAACTGCCCCGGACAATTATAATTAGCAGGCACCACTACTTCGTCGGTAATTTCGGCGCATATCCGGGCTACCGTTTCGTCATCCAACCCCAGCACCGCCGCCATAGTAGAAGGCTCTTTTTCGCAGGCCGCCTGCATGGCCTGGGCTCTTTTAGATACCAATTGCAAAGCGTCTTCAAAACGCAAAACTTTATTAGCTACCAGCGCCGAAAATTCGCCTAACGAATGTCCCGCAACCATATCGGGTTTAAAATCGGACAAAACAGCCGCCTGCGCCACCGAGTGCACAAAAATAGCAGGTTGGGTTACGCTGGTTTGCTTCAGGTCTACTTCGGTACCGGCAAACATAATGTCGGTTAAAGAAAACCCTAATATTTCATTGGCTGATTCAAAAAGTTTTTTGGCTTCCGGGTGCTGCAGAAATAATTCCTGGCCCATGCCCGGAAACTGAGAACCTTGTCCGGGGAAAATATATGCTTTCATAGTTTATGCTTTAGTAAAGTTAGCAGTACGATCAGAATCAAATTTGATCGGGTTAATTTGGTATCTGCAGGATAATGGCTCCAACACCCGCAACTCCGAAACAAATTAATGGATATTACCCAATAAGAACAAATAAAAAACCGGTCCTGAACAGAACCGGCTTTCTTAAACCTTTTTGCATTTATAATTTGCTGGCGCTATCGCACTATCTCTACCCAGCCTTTATAAGTCTTCTTCGCGTTCTGCGGGTTAGCGGTTATAAACTCTACTTCGGCGAGGTAATAATAAACACCATCGGCCACTTGTTTACCGGCGCTATTTACCCCTTTCCAGTTAATACGCGGGTCATCGGCCCCTTCGTACACTTTTTCGCCCCAACGGTTAAACACCGTAAACTTAATAGACCGGATAAACTGCGAGCGCGGATCTGGCTGGAAAGTATCGTTTTTACCGTCGTTGTTCGGCGTAAAAATATTAGGTAACTGGAAGAAGAAGCAGTTGTCTTTACAAACAATATTGCTGGGATTGCTTTCATTACCGGTCGAGTCGGTAGCCGTTACCATATAACAACCCGCAAACGACTCCAGGTTGTTATGGGTAAAGGTATTAATATTATTTGGCGTAAAGCTGATAGAATCAAACTCGGCTTCTTCGTTATCCTGCGCCCGGAAATAAACGGTGTAATATTTAATATCCTGCGCACAAGCCGGACTGGTATCGGGTACCCAGGTTAACACATTCTGGTAAGGTGGCCCCGTCGGGTTTTTCGCGAAGGCATCACAATCCAGCGGGTTTATGCTAAGAGTGGGTGGGCAAGGTGGTATGGTATCGCGCAGAACCACACAAAACTCCTGGCTTTTATTCAGCAGCGGATCCGGCAAACGCGGATTACCATAAGTACCATTGGTGGTAACGTAGTAGCAATATTGCACCCCTTGTTTCAGCGGCGTATTTTTATAGGTACCGCGGTCTACGTACTCACCGCGGGTAGTAGTGGCCCGCACACTGTCAATCAGTTCGTAAGCACCGTTACCTAATTTGCGGTAAATATAATGCGGCCGGCGGCTGTTATCCCAGGGCACCGTATACGTCCAGGCAAGCGAAACCGTTGAAGTTTGGGTGGTGGCTTTAAGCTGCACACTGGTGGCTGTAATGGCCGTATCTACCATTTCGGGCGATCCGCCAGCATTGTGGTAAAACTCTAGTTTATAAATCCATTTTACATCGCCGGCACCCGCCGAGGTGCTAATATTTTTATCCAGAAAACTGGTGTCGTCAATATTATTAGAGCGGAAAACTTCGGTAAAATTAGTGCTGCCACCGGCTGCCCGCAACAAGCGGTATTGCAACGGCGCTACCAGGTTTTGCAGGCCTTCAACTGGTTTTACCCATTTTACTAAAATACTACCATTAGTGGGGTCAGTGGTTTCTACCGTTACGTGGGTAAGTATCGGCATATTATTTTCCAGCATGGTACATACCGGCAAAGTAGCTATACTCTCCCCGCCTTTCGGCGCCGGGAACACGGCATAGATAACATAGCAGTAATTTACGCCACGCTTTAAGCCGGTTGCACCGCCATTATCGGTATAGGTAGTTGCATTGGCATTAACCTCGGCAATTTTGGTAAATCCAGCCGAAGCAGGCACCCCGGTTTCGCAAGGCCCCGGCACAAAGTTAGAATTACCTTCGCGGCGGTATATATATATTTTAGAGGCATTCTGGCAAGTATACGAATTCCAGTTTAAAGTAATATTTCGTCCCACCGGCGTTACTTTAAAATTCTCCGGAGCCGGACCTATTACCCGGATGTTCCAGGGCTGCAAATCGGTTAAAGGCAGTTCAGTGCCGCCGGGGTTATCGGTTACTTTAAATACTACCTGGTATGGTTCGGCTTGCACGTTGGCACAAACAGTATTCCAGATAAAAGTACCGGTGTTGCCTCTAACGGTAAAAGTGGCAGGAGGCAAAATACCGCTGAAAGCTTCCAGGGTTAAAGGATGGTTATCAGGGTCCGACGCACTTACTACCCCAGTGGCGCGGGTGCCGGCAATCACACAGGTGTCGCGCGGTACCTTCAAAACGGGCCGCTTGTTTTGTCCGCAACGGACCCGAATCTGCATATCCCGCAAAGTCTCGCCTATTTTCCGGCCGCCGCGGTATTCTTCCACAATAAAAGCCACGTTGTAATCGCCCTGCTGGCAGGGCGAGTTCCAGGTAATCTGGCCGGTATTGGGATCGATGCTTAAAGTAGAGGGCCCGCCATTTGGCGCAGCCGAACACCCAAACGAAGGATCGTTCAGCACGCGGTAATCGGCTACCGGACCGGCTACCGGATTATCCGCGTCGCCGGTAGTATTGCGCTGCGGCGTAATAAAACGAAATACCAGTTTATCACCATCGCGGTCATACGCACCGGGGTTGTGTACAAAAGGTTGGTTGCAGGAAGCATAATCGAGGGGCGCGACTTTTAATTCGGGCGAGGTATTTTGCCCGATAAACGGGTCGATGGTAATGGTAGTGCGTAAAAGCTCACTTTGGTTTTCGGAGTTACCAATATTCATTACCCGAATGGCGCGGTTTACCTCGGTGTAGGTTACGGTATAAGAACCTGGCCCCGGAAATTTATAGTAAAAATAATATACGCTCCGGTAGGTATCAGACCTTACCGTCGTACGTTGGTGTCTATCAACGGTTTGCTTGTCGCCGGTGCCAAAAAACATGGTAGCCGTGGGGTTATCGGCGTTGGTTTGGGCAAAATCGGTAAAGGTTATCAGCTTGAACCGATACATAAACGGATCGCCCAGCGAATCGGCCATAGATTTAGCAATAATCTCCCCGGCCCGGATGTGGGTAGCCTGTGCTTTCTGATTTAAACCTAACAGCAAAACCCAGAAAACACAGAAAAGAAAACAACTCCTGTAAGGTATATGTATGTGCATAGAAAACAGTTATGTTCCAATAACGGAAATAGTATTTCGTTATTATTTAGTATGACCTATCCGGCAGACAAGTTTACGTTTTTACTCTATAACAAGGTAGGAATATTTTCATAACGGTATGTAATTTAGATTGTTTAAAAATAGGTTTTTAATATTGTTTTATAAAAGGTCGGCCATTACCTTTGACCTTCGTAAAAGTGTCATTTTTCAGATCTATTTTAATTAACAAATGAGTTGGTTTACAAAAGCACTATCTAGTACCATCGGCCGAAAACTGCTGGTAGCCATTACCGGTTTGTTTCTTTGCTCGTTTCTGGTTGTTCACCTGATTGGTAATTTACAGTTATTCTCTAACGATGAGGGAGTAGCCTTTAACGCATATACTTATTTTATGACCCATAACCCATTAATCCGGGCGATGGAAATAATCTTGTTAATAGGGTTTGTGCTGCATATTTACGAAGCCTGGTCCCTTACCCGTCGTAACCAGAGTGCCCGTTCGGTACAATACGCGGTAAACCGCCCCGAAGAAAACAGCGCTTGGTCGTCGCGGAATATGGGCTTGCTGGGTACCGTTATATTTATCTTTTTATTAGTTCATCTTTATAATTTTTATTTTAAATTAAAATTTGGAGAGATAGGATTGGATACCGCCGGAAATAAAAACCTGTACGCCATAACGGTAGAAGCTTTCAGCCATTGGTGGTACGTGGCCCTTTACGTTATCTCCATGGTAGCACTGGCCTTGCACCTGATTCACGGGTTTCAGAGTGCTTTCCAAACGCTGGGTTTAAATCATAAGAAATATACCCCGGCCATTAAGGCTTTTGGTTATTTCTTCTCGATTGTTGTTTGTGCTGGTTTTGCCGCCATGCCGCTTTATTTCTTCTTTTTATATTAATCCTTTCGGTTTTACTGTATGATATTAGATGCCAAGATTCCTGAGGTGGTGACGTTAGATGCCAAAATTCCTGATGGCCCGTTAGCCGAGAAGTGGGAAAAACATAAATTTAATGTAAAGCTGGTAAACCCGGCTAACAAGCGTAAATACGATATTATTATAGTAGGTTCGGGATTAGCGGGTGCTTCGGCGGCGGCTACCCTGGCCGAACTAGGTTACAATGTAAAGGTTTTTTGCTTTCAGGACAGCGCCCGCCGTGCCCATAGTATTGCGGCCCAGGGTGGTATTAATGCGGCTAAAAACTACCAGAACGACGGCGACAGTGTTTACCGTTTGTTTTACGATACCATTAAAGGCGGTGACTACCGCGCCCGCGAAGCCAACGTTTACCGGCTGGCCCAAGTAAGTGTTAATATTATTGATCAGTGCGTAGCGCAAGGCGTTCCTTTTGCCCGCGAATACGGTGGGTTACTGGCTAACCGTTCTTTTGGGGGGGCGCAGGTATCGCGTACGTTCTACGCTAGGGGCCAAACCGGTCAGCAATTATTACTAGGAGCGTACAGTGCGCTTAACCGCCAGATTGCGTACGGCAAGGTGCAAATGTTCCCCCGCACCGAAATGCTGGATTTAGTAATGGTTGATGGCAAAGCCCGCGGTATTGTAACTCGTCATTTGGTAACCGGCCACATCGAATCGCACAGTGCGCACGCAGTGGTACTGGCTACGGGTGGTTACGGCAATGTATTTTATTTGTCGACAAATGCCATGGGTTCTAATACCACGGCTATCTGGCGGGCTTATAAAAAAGGTGCTTTCTTTGGTAATCCTTGCTTTACCCAAATTCACCCTACCTGTATTCCGGTTTCCGGCGAATATCAATCCAAATTAACCTTGATGTCGGAGTCGTTGCGGAACGATGGCCGGGTTTGGGTACCCAAAGCCAAAGGCGACAAACGATTAGCCAAAGATATTCCGGAAGACGAACGCGATTATTTCCTAGAACGCAAATACCCGGCGTTTGGTAACCTGGTGCCGCGCGACGTAGCTTCCCGCAATGCCAAACTGGCCTGCGACGAAGGTCGCGGCGTGGGTTCAACCGGTTTAGCGGTTTACCTCGATTTTTCCGATGCCATTAAACGCGACGGATTAGATAAGGTAAGCCAGAAATACGGTAACCTGTTCGAGATGTACGCCAAAATTACCGGCGAAGATCCTTACCAAACGCCCATGCGAATTTATCCGGCCGTGCATTACACCATGGGTGGTTTGTGGGTTGATTATAACCTGATGACAACTGTCCCGGGCTTATACGCTGCCGGAGAGGCCAACTTCTCTGACCACGGTGCGAACCGCTTGGGTGCTTCGGCGCTGATGCAAGGCTTAGCCGATGGTTATTTTGTGCTGCCTTACACCATTGGCGATTACCTGGCCCAAATGCCGGCGGCCAAAGTAACCGTTGACCACCCCGCTTTTAAAGAAGCCGAAACCAACGTACGGGCCACTATCCAGAAACTACTTTCGATTAATGGCACCAAAACGGTTGATGAGTTCCACAAAGAACTTGGCCTGCTGATGTGGGATTACTGCGGTATGGCCCGGAATGCCGAAGGTTTGCAGTACGCCAAAGGAAAAATACAAGCCTTGCGCAAAGAATTCTGGAGCAACGTTAAACTGTACGGCGTTAACGAAGATATGAACCAGACCATTGAGAAAGCCGGCCGGGTGGCTGACTTTATAGAATTGGGCGAGCTAATGGTAACCGATGCTTTACACCGCAACGAATCATGCGGCGGTCACTTTCGGGAGGAATACCAGACGCCGGAAAACGAAGCTTTGCGCGATGATGCTAATTTTGCTTACGTGGCGGCCTGGGAATATACCGGACCAGACTCTGAAGCCAGGTTAAACAAAGAGCCGCTGGCCTTCGAAAACGTGAAGTTAACGCAGCGCAGTTATAAATAAGGTTAATAAATTAAAAGTTAGAAATTCAAAATTAGAAATGAATAACAGGCTTTGGATATTTTCCGGCCATCTTTCATTCCTGACCAATTTCTAATTCATAATTCATAATTTCTAATTAAATATATGGCAGGTAATAACCCCAATAGCACGCCCATGAACCTGACTCTGAAAGTTTGGAGACAGAAAAATGCCAAAACCCCGGGCCAGCTGGTAACTTATAAAGTAAACGATATCTCTCCGGATATGTCTTTCCTGGAGATGTTTGATGTATTAAACGAAGATTTATTACGGCAGGGACAGGAGCCGATTGCTTTTGACCACGACTGTCGGGAAGGCATCTGCGGGATGTGCAGTATGTATATTAACGGCCGGGCGCACGGACCAGAGAAAGGTACCACTACCTGCCAACTGCACATGCGCAAGTTTAAAGACGGGGATACCATTGTGGTAGAACCCTGGCGGGCCAATGCCTTTACCGTACACAAAGATTTAAGCGTGGATCGTTCGGCACTGGATCGGATTCAGCAGGCTGGTGGTTATGTATCGGTTAATACCGGTGGGGTACCCGATGCCAACGAAATTCCGATTCCAAAATCAATTGCTGATAAGGCCTTTGATGCCGCTACTTGTATCCAGTGTGGCGCCTGTGTGGCTGCCTGTAAAAATGCTTCGGCCATGTTGTTCTTAAGCGCCAAAGTATCGCAATTAGCTATGTTGCCGCAAGGTAAAGTAGAGCGCAAAACCCGCGTCGAAAATATGCTGGCCCAGCACGATGCCGAAGGTTTCGGGTCTTGTACCAATATTGGTGCGTGTGCCGCTGAATGCCCGGTAGGGATTTCTTTAGAAAATATTGCCATGCTGAACCGCGAATATATTGCGGCTAAAGTTACTTCTGAGAATATTGTTTAGTACTCATTTCTTTAATATTAGGAAAAGCGAGCCCAACAGCTCGCTTTTCTTTTTACCAATGGGGCTAGCCTGGTTTGGCATCCTTCCCGCAACTTTATTAAAAAGCATTAGTTTTAATAGTTAAGTTTTTAAGTTTACTTCCTCCTGAACGCAATTATGATTACCATTATATCCGGTACCAATCGACCTAACGCCAACGCCCGGCTAATAGCTGCTATTTACGCCGGACTATTACAACAAATGAACATTCCCCACCAGATTTTAGACTTACTGGAAGTACCCGCCGATTTTATTACCACGGCTTTGTACAGTAACAGTGGCAAAAATCCGGCTTTCAATAAGCTCATCAGCATGGTCGAGGATTCAGAAAAGTTCGTGTTTATTGTGCCGGAATACAATGGTTCTTTCCCAGGCATATTAAAAACTTTTATAGATGGGCTTAGTTACCCCAATAGTTTCCGGAATAAAAAAGGAGCTCTGGTAGGCATTTCTACCGGCACCCAAGGAGGCGCATTGGCTTTAAGCCACTTAACGGATGTGCTGAATTATATGGGAATGCATGTATTAGCTGCCAAGCCTCGCCTGATGCACATTCACCGGAACATGGAGCACGGCCGCGTTACGAATAACTTATACCTTGATTTATTGCAGCAGCAAATTGATCAGTTTATTATTTTTTAGACTCTAAACAGATTTCTATGCTTAAAAAAATAACTGATTTTACTTCTGATTTTATTAAAAAATATTCACTTCCAACATTCAAATATCAAGAAAAACTAACCAATAAATTAGATAAATTAAAAGGTGATTTTGATCAAAATATAGTAAATGAAATAGTTCTCTGGAAGGTAAATAGATATGCTGAAATACCAGAAAAGACTTTAGCAAAAATCAATCAAATAGATAAAAATTCTATTCAAATAGATGAAGCCTTAACTTTTGAAATTGTAGGTGCACTTTTGAAATCAGAAAATAAAGGCTTCGGCTTACCAATGGTTTCAACTATTCTACGCTTCAAAAACCCTTATATTTACCAGATTATTGATCAACGGGTTTATCGCTTTATTTATGGGAAAAATTTAGATTTAAAATCCACTTCTAATCATTTAGAAATTGATGTGCAGACTAATCTATATTTAAAGTACCTAATTGATTTAAGAAAGCATTGTGATGAATTCAATATTCCATTCAAAGCTGCAGATCGGATTTTATACTTGATAGATAAAGATAAAAATAAGGACATACCATTAAACAAGTATGGTAATAGGAAAAAAATATAAATGTATAAAAACAAAAAGGGCCTGCTTATATAAGCCGGCCCTTTTTGTTTTTAATTAAGTATTTAATCCACGTTGTCGTGTAAAAATTTATTATCGCCTAAAATGTCGTTATCGTCGCTTAGGTTAAACCGCGAAATACTACGGGCTGAGGAAGGCGCTACGTTTTCCAGGGCTACATTCCGGCGCAGATAAGCTGGTACTTCCAGTTTTTCTTTGATGGCTTCACTCGTAACTTCGCTGCTTAATTGCTGCAAGCGTTTTCTTCTCTCGGCCGCTTTGGCTTCCAGGCTCATCCGCTCCGCCTCGTACGGGTCAACTTCAATGCGGGTAGGCTCCGCCACCGGACGCGACGGCTCCTGATAATCATGGTTGAAATTCTTACCCGGCGAAGACTCCAGATCCATTACCACGCGGGTTGGTTCCGGCTGTTTTTTTACTGGTTCGGGTTGTTGGGGTTGCGGCTGTGGCTGTACCGGCGGCTCAACGGCCCGCGGGGCAGGTGCAGGTGGCGCAACTGGTTCTTCCCGGCGCACTACTGGCGCTGGTTCAAAAATATTGGCCAACGGATCAGAATCTAAAGAGACTACTTTTTTAGCTGGTTGCGGTTGCACGATGCTGGTTCCTTCCCGGGCAAAACCCGTAGCAATTACCGTTACCCGAATGCTTTGGCCTAAGGTAGAATCAATACCATGACCGAAAATAACTTCCGCTTCTTCACCAGCTTTATCCTGAATATATTCGGTAATTTCAGTCAGTTCATCCATTTCCAGTTCAGCCTGGTCACCGGACATAATGGACAGCAATATTTTCTGCGCACCGTGAATATCGGTATTGTTCAGCAACGGCGAAGACAAAGCTTCTTCGGCGGCCCGCAAAGCGCGGTTTTCGCCTTCGGTAGTAGCCGAACCCATCACGGCTGCACCGGAATCTTTCATTACCGTTTTAACATCTTCAAAGTCCACGTTAACTTCGGAAGTTACGGTAATAATTTCGGCAATACTTTTAGCAGCAGTACTCAAGACATTATCGGCTTTGGCAAAAGCCTGCCGAATGGGCAAATTGCCAAACATTTCGCGCAGCTTATCATTTAAGATCACCAGCACGGTATCGCAGCTATCGCTTAATTCCTTTATACCATTATCGGCCTGTACCCGCTTTTTGCGGCCCTCGAACATAAAAGGCGCCGTTACAATACCTACGGTTAATATTTCCAGATCTTTGGCTACTTTGGCAATTACCGGGGCCGCACCTGTTCCGGTACCACCACCCATACCCGCCGTAATAAACACCATTTTGGTATCGTTACCCAATAATTCCCGGATCTGCTCTTTGCTTTCCAGCGCTGCCTGCTTTCCGCGTTCCGGATTAGCGCCGGCTCCCAGCCCCTCGGTCAGGTCTACCCCAATCTGCAGCTTGTTGGGTACGCTACTGCTTTTAAGGGCCTGCGCGTCGGTATTACAAACCACAAATTCCACATCTTTGATGCCCTGGTTATACATGTGGTTTACCGCATTGCTGCCGCCTCCCCCAACGCCAATCACCTTAATGATGGACTTAGATTGGGAAGGAATATCAAACTTATAGGATGTAAAAGCCATGTCTTGATCTGCTGCTTTAAATATTAGTAGTTTTGTTTATCGTCAAAGTCATCGATAAGCAAACCTTTGGTACGATCTAAAATCTTTTTAAAGAAATCGCCCCCACCAGAGCTTTGTTTATCTTTATTAGTCGGTACTATCCGCTGTTCGTTCGTGCGGGTCTCGCTGTGCTTAATCTCGGTATAGCGGGTTAAGCGATCGTCCAGCGAACGGTAACCCGACAATACCAGTCCCACCGTAGTAGCATACATCGGGCTTTTTACCGCATCAATTTTGCTTTTGCCCAAATGCTCGTTCGGGTAGCCGATACGGGCATCCAAACCAGTTAAATATTCTACCAACTGTACTAAATTCTGTAATTGCGAACCGCCACCTGTAACCACTATACCCGCGGTCAGGCTGTTGGCGTATCCGCTTCTAACAATTTCTGAGTAAACTAGTTCAACAATTTCTTCCATTCTTGCCTCGATAATATAAGCAAGATTTTTTAAAGAAATTTCTTTTGGTGTCCGGTCGCGTAAGCCCGGAATCGAAACAATCTCATTCTCAGAAGCTTCGTCGGCAATCGCCCGGCCAAATTTTACCTTCAATTGTTCGGCCTGGTTTTGCATAACCATGCAACCCTGCTTAATATCGGAAGTAATTATGTTACCGCCAAATGGCAATACCGCTGCGTGGCGGATTATGTTGTCCTTAAAAATAGCTAAATCGGTGGTACCACCCCCAATATCTATTAAGGCTACGCCGGCTTCTTTTTCTTCTTCACTCAAAACCGACATGCTGGAGGCCAATGGTTCCAGAATAAGATTCTCGATTTCAAGACCGGCCCGGTTTACGCACTTGTTAATATTGTTGATGGCGTTGGATTGGGCCGTGATGATATGGAAGTTACCTTCCAGCCGCACGCCCGACATACCTACCGGATCCACAATACCTTCTTCATAATCTACTTTGTAATCCTGCGGCATAACGTGAATGATCTCGCTGCCCGGCGGGGTAACCAGGCGATACATATCATTCGTCAGCCGGTTTACATCGTCAACGGTAATTTCCTGATCGGTAGATGAACGGGTAATACTGCCGTTGTGCTGTAAGCTTTTTATATGCTGACCGGCTATTCCTACGTTTACGACCCCAATGTTAATCCCCGATTGTTCTTCTGCCTGCTTAATGGCTTTTTTAATAGCATCGACGGTTTTATCGATGTTGCTGACAATGCCCCGCACAACACCTTCGGAAACCGCTTTACCCATGCCCAGGATCTCGAGTTTGCCAAACTCGTTCTTACGGCCAACCAACGCACAAATTTTGGTTGTTCCGATATCCAGGCCTACTACAATTTTGTCGTTTTGCATACCTATATTTTATTCACAGATGATCTGGTCTTTAAACTCCACGTTCACACGGCGATACCTATCCCATCCCATAGCGGGGAGCACCTTCCGGTAAAAGATTAAAATCTTTTTAAATTTTTGTTCAATATCTTCTGGCTTCCCAAATTCAATGGTTTCGTTACCAATCTGGGGCAGAAAAGAGATTTTACCTTTAGCGTCGATATGCATCTGGGCAAGTTGTGCTTTCCAGAAATTATCCTGCTCGATAAATTTCAAGAGCGCAAGATACGATTTACCCGTTGAATCCTGAAAAAAACCTTTACTAATCGCCGGTAAATTTTCAGCTTTTGTTATCGGAATAACACGGGCTGTAAATCTGTCGGACAACGGTAGAACACTGCCGTTCTCATCAATGTAAATATCCTTATCAGAATCGGGGTGTACGATTCGGGCAATGGGCCGGTTTTGCTGAATTTTTATGTTTACGTTGCCAGCTAAATCGCGGTAGACCTCCGCATCCTGCACAAATTTGTGCGATTTGATGCGCCTTTCCAGTTGCTTCAGGTCTATGTCATTGGCATTTAAACCTTCGATTTTACTCGTGCCGTACTGGGTCAGAATACTTTTTACTTCTCGGTCACTAATAAAGTAATTATTATATTCATTATCAATAGTAATATATATCTTTTCAACTATCCTTTTTTCCTGACGCTTATTCACAAAAGTCACCAGAAAACCAATCAGGCCAAATAGAGAAATACAAAACAACAAAAAAATGAGTCTACGCTTCCGGTACATGATTTTGGCCTCCTAAAATTTGTTTTATGGGCTTCACAAGCGTATCAATATCGCCGGCGCCAACGGTTGCCAGGATATCAATATCGTTATTATTTTTAATACTTTTCAGTACTTCTTCCTTCGAAATAATATATTTTTTTGGCCCATTTATTTTATCCAGAATAAGTTGCGCTGTAACGCCCGGCAGGGGCTTTTCGCGCGCCGGATAAATTTCCAGCAACGCAACCTCGTCAACTTGGCTCAAACTTTGTGCAAACTCATCGGCAAAGTCGCGGGTGCGGGTATACAGGTGCGGCTGAAATATTACCTTCAGCTTTTTGCCCGGATAGAGCGCCTTCAACGACCGGATAAAGGCATCTATTTCGCCGGGATGATGCGCATAATCGTCGATGAAAATGGGTTTGTTATTATCCACAATATATTCGAACCGGCGATGTACGCCTTCGTAGGTTTTAACCCCCGCTTTAATTTGCCCGGGTGTTACCCCTACTAATTGTGCCGCAGTGGCAGCGGCCAGCATATTTTCGACGTTATGAAAGCCCGGCACCCGCAGTTCCAAGTCGGGAATATTGCCCAGGTCGCTTTGTAAAGAAAAAGTAAAGGTTCGACCGGCCGCTGTTACGCCTGTAGCGCTTACCTGGGAATTTTCAAATGCATACCGGATTATTTTAACCGATGGGTCAATTTTCGCTACTACCCTGCTATCCACCTGCTCATTTAAAATCAAGTATCCGTTGGGCCGGATTTGGCTAATAAAGTCCCCGAAGCTCTTAATTAGTTCCTCTTTATTTCCATAAATATCTAAGTGATCGGCATCAGAGGAAGTTACAATAGCGATATCCGGAAACAGGCGTAAGAACGACCGGTCATACTCGTCGGCCTCTACTACCACCGTTTGGGGAGCAGTACTATCGGTCGCCAGCACCAGGTTAGAATTAAAATTAACGGCAATGCCACCCAGAAAAGCCGAACAATTTACACCCGCCTGGTGCAGCAAATGGGCCACCATAGAAGACGTAGTGGTTTTGCCGTGCGTACCGGCTACGGCCACCGTGTAAGCACTCTGGGTAATCAGCCCTAAAACTTCGGAGCGTTTTTTAATGGTATAGCCCTGCTCCTGTAAATAATGCCACTCCTGGTGCTCTTTCGGAATAGCCGGGGTTAATATTACCAGCGTGGCTTCTTTATTTTCTATTACCTCCGCCGGAATATTTTTTATATCGTCGTCGTAATGAATCTGAATACCTTCCGCTGAAAGCGTCTGCGTTAAGGGCGTTTCGGTTTTATCGTAACCCCAAACCGGATAGCCCTGCGACCGGAACCAGCGGGCAATGGCGCTCATGCCAATTCCACCAATTCCGAGGAAATAAATATATTTATAGGCTTCTAGTTTCAAGGCAAAATATTTAAAAGTTCGTTTACAATAGCCGTAGCCGCCTGGGGCTGGGCTAGTTTCAGAATATTAGCGCTTAGTTGCTTTTGCCGGGCCGCATCGGCCATTAAGGCAAAAGCCGCAGGGTATAATTCCGTACCGGCTTCATCATCTTTAACCAGCACCGCCGCGTCTTTTTTTACCAAGGCCAAGGCATTTTTCGTTTGGTGGTCTTCGGCTACGTTTGGCGATGGTACCAGAATAACTGGCTTGCCAACGAGGCACAGTTCCGAAATTGATAGGGCTCCGGCCCGGGAAATAACCACATCGGCGGCAGCATATGCCAAATCCATGCGCCGGATAAAATCAAAAGCTTTAATATTTAAAGCTCCTATATTATCGGTAGCGGTTTGCGCCTGGTTGTGATAAAATTTACCGGTTTGCCAGATTAATCCGTATCCCGCAGCTTTCATTTGAGCCAGACTGGCTTCGGTAGCCTGGTTAATAGTGCGGGCGCCCAGGCTACCGCCAATTACCAATATATTCTTGTGGTTTGAGGGCAGGCCGAAATACGTTAAGGCTTCTGCCCGCTTGTCTTCTTTGGCCAGGATATCCTGCCGCACCGGATTGCCGGTTAAGACTAGTTTGGAAGCCGGGAAGAAACTTTCCATGCCTTCGTAAGCCACGCATATTTTATCTACCCGCTTGGCAAGCAGTTTATTCGTGATGCCCGCGTAAGAATTCTGTTCCTGGATCAGGCTGGGTACTTTGAGCGAGGTGCCGGCAAACAAGACCGGGGCACTGGCGTAACCACCCACCCCCACCACGGCATCGGGTTTAAAATCTTTAATAATTTTTTTAGCGGCCCGGATGCTGGAAAAAACCTTAAAAGGGAAAGACAAATTTTCTAAAGTGATGCGCCGCTGCAAACCACTAATATTTAAACCCACAATTTTATAACCAGCTTCGGGCACCCGAGTCATTTCCATGCGGCCTTTAGCCCCTACAAATAATATTTCGGCTGTAGGGTTCCGTTGCTTTATTTCGTTAGCAATAGCTACGGCCGGAAAAATATGCCCGCCCGTGCCACCGCCGCTAATGATAACCCGGTTTATTTTTTTAGTTGCTGGACACATGGGCTACCATTTTGGACGAGAAATTGGTTTTGATATTGCCCGGTGTATTGCCTTTGGTTGACGAAGCCGCTAATTCAGCTTCGCTGCGGCTAACGCTGAGAATAATGCCAATGGAAATACCGGTAAATATCAGGGAGGTTCCACCCATACTGAGCAGCGGCAAAGGCAAACCCGTAATGGGCCCTAAGCCAACGGCCACGCCCATATTAACCATAGCCTGAATTACTAAACTAAAACTCAAGCCCGCCGAGAGCAGTCCGCCAAAGGCCCCGTAACTCTTCGTAACAGCCACCATCCCTCGATAAAGAAAGGCCAAATACAGAAAGACTACCAGCACCCCGCCAATCAAACCGTATTCTTCTATAATGATGGCGTAAATAAAGTCGGAGTATGGTAAAGGTAAAAAGTTACGCTGATCGCTTTTGCCCGGACCTTTCCCAAAAATATCGCCGGTAGCAATGGCAATATAAGACTGCTCTAACTGGAACACCGTCTCGTCTTTGTCCATAAAGTTCTCGATCCGGCTGATGGCCGTATTCATCCGTTGCCCCAACGCCAGCGACAAAGAACCCGCAATGGCGCCTACCAGAATCTGCATCATAATATATTTCATGGGTACCCGGCCAATAAACATGAGCAGCATACAAGTCAGGAATAACAAAAGCCCGGTTGAAATATTCATCAAAGCAATTAAACCGCAGATTAAGCCCACCCAGAAAAGCATGGGAATAATGGTTTCCTTGATATTATCAATATTGAGCTGGCGTTTGGAGAGCATACTGGCCAAATGCGTGATCAAGGCCAGTTTGGCTAAGTCGGAAGGCTGGAAAGTTTGTTTGATTACCGGAATGACAATCCAGCGGGAGGCTTCGTTTACGGTAGTACCAAATTTCCAGGCAAACAGCAGCAGCGGCACCGATAAAAACAAACCAATTAGCGACAACCGGGAGTAATAGCGGTAATTAATTTTATGGGCAAACCACATAAATATTAGACCTATCACAATCAGGCCGGTGTGCTTAAACAAAAAGAATTCGGTATTGCCCTGCCCTTTGCGGTAAGCCAGCGTGCCAATAGCCGAATACACTACCAGAATACTAATGAGTGAAAAAGCAATCACAATTCCCCACAAAATCGGATCACCTTTTAAGTTATCCTGCAACCAGCCTTTTACTTTATTCATAACTTTAGTATATAGTTGTTAAACTATTATTTTTAATCCCGCTGAATTATTTATTCATCGTATTTTGGTTTAATACCCATTTCTGCACAGCTTCGGCAAAACTGCGGCCCCGGTGTTCGTAGTTCTGAAACAAATCGAAACTGGCGCAGGCCGGCGACAACAGCACCACATCGCCGGGCTGGGCCAAAGCTTTGGCCTTTTGCACCACCTCGTCTACCGATTGCGTTTCTTCAATCACCGGAACCACCTCCCCGAATGCGCGAAACAGCTTCTCGTTTTCTTTACCAAGGCAGATCAGCGCTTTAATTTTTTCTTTGGCCAACGGTTTCAGGGTTTCGTAATCGTTGCCTTTGTCCACGCCACCGGCAATCCAAATAATTGGTTGCTTAATACCCTCCAGGGCGTACCAAACCGCTTCCACGTTGGTAGCTTTCGAGTCGTTGATGTAAGTAACGCCGTTCGCTTCGCCAACCGGCTGCAAACGGTGCTCGGCATTTCTAAAAGTTGCCAATCCTTCTTCAATCCGAAATGCTTCCGCCCCGGCCAGCAAAGCCGCTGTAACCGCTGCCAGCGTATTGTATTGGTTATGCTTGCCAATTAACGGCGAAGCCGACACATCTATGCTTTCGGGCTTTCCGGTTATATCCGTTTGGATATTGTTACCGGTAAAGGCAGCTTTTACTCCACCAGACGGCTGTAAGGCAAATGGCACCAGGGTAGCCTGCGTATTTACTTTTACTAAATGTTCATTTATCAGCGCATCCTCCTGGTTGTAAATAAAAAAATCAGTCGGTTCCATGTTTTGGGTTATGCGCAGTTTCGATTGCGCGTAATTCCCGATGTTATAGTCGTAGCGGTCCAGGTGATCCGGGGTAATATTCAGCAGAATGGCAATGTGGGCTTTAAACCCGTACATGGTGTCGAGCTGAAAGCTGCTCAGCTCCACTACGTAATATTCAGCGGTATCTTCAATTACTTTTTCAGCCAGACTCTCGCCGATATTGCCGGCCAGTTCCACGTTAAAACCAGCAGTTTTCAGTAAGTGGTAGGTTAAAAGCGTAGTGGTAGTTTTGCCGTTGGTACCGGTAATGCATATAAATTTGGCCTTGGAATAACGGGCGCCAAACTCAATCTCCGAGATAACCGGAATGCTTTTGGCTTTGGCCAGCTTAATAATTTCGGCTTTATCCGGAATACCCGGACTTTTAATAATTTCGTCGGCCGCTAAAATCCGTTCAAAGGTGTGCTTTCCTTCTTCAAACGGAATATTTTCATGTTGCAGTTGTTCTTTATAAGCCGGCTTAATGGTACCCATATCCGATACAAAAACCGATAGCCCTTTGGCTTTTGCCAAAAGGGCTGCTCCTACTCCGCTCTCGCCGGCTCCCAGTATCGCTATCATTGTTCGTTAGTCGTTAATCGTTGTTCGTTATTCGATTTGTTTGGGTCGTTGCTCGTTAATCGTTATTAGTTGTTCGGGCTTTTAAGGATTTGTAATAAATGATAAAGCCATTAATCAACTGTTTGCATTTCGTAACTTCTTCTAAACATTTAGTTATTTCATCAATTGAAATATATCCTTGGTCAGAAGCTATATATAACTGTGTTTCTAATTCATATAAAGAGCCCCTTGCAACAAAAAAGAATTGAATGGCATCTTTCGAGTATTGACGTCCACACCCTTCAGCAATATTTGAAGGAATAGACACCCCAGCGCGGCGCATCTGACTTGTTAGTCCAAATATTTCTTCTTTCGGAAACCCCTTTGTTATTTCATAAATTTTATTTGCTAAACTTCTGCTATTCTTCCATACATCTAAATCAGTATATTGCTTACCCATCTTAATTATTTCCGAACAACGAATAACGAATAACGATTAACGAATAACGACTTCTTATCTCAGTTTTAAAGTGGCTAAGCTTAAAATGGCCAGCATGATGCCTACAATCCAGAACCGGGATACAATTTTGGATTCGTGGTAGCCTACTTTTTGGTAGTGGTGGTGTAGCGGCGACATTTTAAAAATGCGGCGGCCTTCGCCGTATTTCTTTTTGGTGTATTTAAAGTAGCTTACCTGCAGCATCACCGATAAATTTTCGACCAGGAAAATGCCGCATAAAATGGGAATCAGCAGTTCTTTGCGTACAATTAGCGCCAGCACCGCAATAATGCCGCCAATGGCCAGACTGCCCGTATCGCCCATAAAAACCTGCGCCGGGTATGAGTTGTACCACAAAAAACCGATACAAGCTCCCACGAAAGCGGTACAAAAAATTACCAGTTCGCCGGAGTTCGGGATAAACATAATATTCAGGTAATCGGCAATAATGGTGTTACCGGAAATCCAGGCAAAAACCGCCAGCGTTAAACCAATAATAGCCGAAGTGCCGGCTGCGAGGCCATCTAAACCATCAGTAATATTGGCGCCGTTACTAACGGCGGTTATTATAATGATTACAAAAGGAATGTACAGGAAACAGGCCCATTGCCCGAATATTGGTTCGGCAAACGAAAACATGGTGCAGTAATCCAGCTCATTGTTTTTGCGGAACGGAATACTCGTAATCATCGATTTCACATCGAGGTAAGTAGGTGAAGCATCTACCGCCGACAAAGCCCCGGTACTGCCGTTTACATATTGCCGTACCACCACATCGTCGCTCACAAACAAGGTATAGCCTACAATCAAACCCAAGCCAATCTGCCCGATGACTTTAAACCGACCAGCCAAACCTTCTTTATTTTTGCGGAACACCTTGATGTAGTCATCCAGAAAACCAATAATGCCGAGCCAAACCGTAGAAATCAGCATCAGGATAATATAAATATTATCGAGGCGGGCAAATAGCAAAGTAGGTACCAGAATGGCCAGCAGAATGATAATGCCGCCCATAGTAGGTGTACCTTTTTTCTCCATCTGTCCGGCCAGGCCTAAATCCCGGATGCTCTCACCTACCTGCTTCCGGTGCAACATTTTAATCAGGCGGCCGCCAAATATCATGGCAATCAGCAACGATACCAGCGTAGCCATACCTGCCCGAAACGAAATATATTGAAAAACCCCGGCGCCGAAAAAGTCAAAATTTTCTTCGAGGTAATTAAATAAGTAGTAAAGCATTTATTCCCTTTAATGGTTTGAATACCAGGTTTGAGAATATTTCCCAACCTGCAACAAACCCGTATTTAGTTAGTTTTCTGTTCTTACTTGCCCAGTACCTGAAAGAGTTGGGCTAATATTTTTTTATCATCGAAATCGGTTTTTACCCCCTTAACTTCCTGGTAGGTTTCGTGTCCTTTACCGGCAATTAAAATAATATCCTGATTTTGAGCCAGCATACAGGCCGTTTTGATGGCTTCTTTCCGGTCTACCACAGTTAAGGTCTTTTTCAAATCCGGAGGCTTTACGCCCGCCTGCATCTGGTTTAATATTTCCTGCGGGTCTTCGAACCGGGGGTTATCGGAGGTTAAAATGACGCGGTCGCTGTACTGACAGGCAATATCGGCCATGATGGGCCGCTTGGTGGCATCGCGGTTACCGCCGCAACCCACTACGGTAATTACCTGCTGGTCAGGACGGCGAATTTGCTTTATCGTATTCAGCACATTTTGCAGCGCATCGGGGGTATGGGCATAATCAACAATACCGGTAATTTGTGTATCCGATACTATATAATCGAAGCGGCCCGCCGCCGAGGACAAGCTGGATAACACGGTTAAAACTTCGTCTGGGTCTTCGCCCAACAAATTAGCAGCGCCGTACACAGCCAGTAAATTATAGGCGTTAAACGTACCGATAAGTTTGCAGTAAACCTCTTTCCCCTCCAACTCCAGGTGCAATCCCTGAATAGAATTATCAAGGATGCGGGCTTTAAAGTCGGCGGCGGTGCGGAGCGCGTAAGTGTAGGTTTTGGCTTTGGTATTCTGCAACATCACGTTACCCCGTTTGTCGTCGGCATTTACCAAAGCAAAAGCGCTTTTTGTTAAGTTATCAAAAAATAGCTTTTTGGCCCGGATATATTCTTCAAACGTTTTGTGGTAGTCGAGGTGATCGTGGGTAATATTGGTAAAAATTGCACCGGCAAACTGCAGGCCGGTAACCCGGTGCTGCACCAGCGCGTGCGAGCTAACCTCCATAAAACAATAGCTACAGCCGGCTTTTACCATTTTGGCCAGCAAATTATTCAGGTTAATGGCATCGGGGGTGGTATGCGTGGCCGGTATAACGGTTTCGTTGATCTGGTTTTGCACGGTGGAGAGCATACCCACCTGGTAACCCAACTCCCGGAATAATTTGTGCAACAAGGTAACGCAGGTGGTTTTGCCGTTGGTACCGGTTACCCCTACCAGTTTTAACTGCTTGGCCGGGTGGCCGTAAAAAGCAGCGGCTATATAACCCATGGCCTCCGCACTATCGGCTACCTGCACATAGGTAACGGCCGGTGCCTGGGTTTCGGGTAATTGTTCGCAAATAACCACGGCGGTACCCGCTTCAACGGCTTTGGAAATATAGGCGTGCCCATCGGCCTGCACGCCCCGGATAGCAAAAAAAGCCATACCGGCGGCAGCCTGCCGGGAATCGAAGGTTAAGCCAAGCACTTCTACCGCCTCGGAACCAACTACCTGAATGGGTTTTACATCTGCAAGCAGAGCGGATAAAAGCGGCATTAACTTAAAGTTATAATAATAATACTTCCTTTCTTAATAGGGCTACCGGGTTCCAGTGATTGGGTTTGTACCCGCCCACTGCCCTGGGTCTGCACACGTAACCCTTGGTTACCCAGCACAAAAAGCGCATCGCGTAGGGTCATTCCGGAAACATCGGGCACCCGGCCCACCATTAATTTATTTGATTTCCAAACCAGCGAATGTCCCTGCGAATCGGCTTTTACCCATTCTTCGTCGGATCGGTTGTGGGTACTGATACCTAATTTATTTGTAATTAAGGTTAGCTCTTCCTGGTTGCCAGCTTTTACCGGCGGTAATTTCTGGCGATCGGTAATTACCCGGCTGGCCAACGGCTGGTGCAAGGTCAGGTCGCGGGCATAAGCTTTATCGGCCAGTTCCCGGAAAACCGGCGCTGCCACATCGCCGCCGTAGATACGGCCACTCTTTGGCGTATCAATAATTACAATGCAGGAATATTTAGGATTATCGGCGGGGAAATAACCGGCAAAAGAAGTAGAATAAACTTTTTTATCGTACTTGCCATTTTTTACCTTCCAGGCTGTACCGGTTTTGCCGGCCACTTTGTAATACTGGCTTTTTACATGTTTTCCGGTACCGTGTTCTACTACCCCTTCCATTAGCAGCCGCAATTTTTTCACCGTTTCTTCGGAGCAAATGCGCGTAGGGTTAAAATCCTGCGCCCCGAAACTTTCTACCACGGTGTTACCCTTCCGGATTTCCTTTACAATAATGGGCGTAACTTTTATGCCGTTATTAGCCACAGCATTGTACAAAGCCAACGTTTGCAAAGGCGCTATTTGCAAACTATAACCAATCGCCATCCGGGTTAAAGTAGTCCGGCTCCACCGCCGGTTATCCGGCGTGTAAATAACCGGTTGGGCTTCCCCGTGCATCTGAAAACCCAATGGCTTGGTCAGCCCGAATTTTTCCAGATATTCTACATACTTCTGCGGATTTGCTTTAAAAGCGTTTTCGATTAGTTTGGCCGTGCCTGGATTAGAAGATTTTCCGAAAATATCGGCAATGGAAAGTACCCCGTAGCCGCGGCCCGTAGATTCACTCATATAAGATCCGCCAATTAGTTCACGGCCTTTACCGGTATCAAGGCTGTCATCAGGTGTTAAATCGGTTTCTTCAAAAAGTGCCATCATGGAGGCCAGCTTAAAGGTAGATCCGGGTTCGGTCCGGCCGTGATTACCAACGGCGTAGTTATAATTTTCTACATAAACCCCTTCTCCGGCTTTGCCTAGGTTAGCAATGGCTTTAATCTCGCCGGTTTTTACTTCCATCAGCACCACGCAGCCGTACTGGGCATTATTCGCAACCAGCGCTTTGTACAGTGCATTTTCGGCTACGTCCTGCAGGTTAATATCAATGGTGGTTTTAATATCGTAGCCGGGCAGTGGTTTTACGTCGGTAGCGTTGTAGATGGGTTTGTTACCACCGGCCATTCTTTCGAACAAAGCTTCGCCGTCTTTCCCGGCCAGGTAGCTGTTGTAGGTATATTCCAGACCAGAGCCTTTTTTGTCTTCGGTAATACGGCCAATGGTCCGCTGCGCCAACGTACCGAACGGCCGGAAACGCTTATCTACCTTCTCGAAAATAACGCCGCCTCTATTTTTACCTTCCCGGAAAATAGGCCATGCAGCCATCATCTTTTTTTCCTGATAATTTAACTGGCGGCTATGAATGCGGATGTAGCGCCGTTTGGCCAGGCGGGCATTTTTTATTTTGCGCCGGTAGCCTTCCGGCGATTTGTCTTTATAGAAACGCGATAGCAACAGGGCCAGCGAGTCGATGCCTTTTTCGAACTTTTTGTCATCGCAAATGGTGGGGTCAAAAGCTACCCGGTAAAACGGGAGCGAGGTAGCCATGATACTTTCGTTATCCGACAGCACATTGCCCCGGGTGGCATACACCGGCAAATAAATCATCCGGCTTTCTTTTTGCAGTTGTGTCCACTTCTGGCCTTCGAAAAACTGCACGTGCACCACCTTGGCCACAATGGCAACCGCGAACAAACAAATAGCCAAAAACGCTACCCGCACCCGGGTAACGATTGATTTCTTAATATTCTTCGCCATAAACTTCTATCTGGTAAGGAGGTGAAGAACTTTCCACAATACCGGCAGGCATTACCTTACGGGCCACTTCCGATTGCTTGCTCGCTTCCATGTAATCAGCGGCCAGGGTGGTGTAGTCAGCGCGTAAATCTTCGACTTCGCTCTTTATCTTATCAATTTTCCGGATAGTTTTTTCGGCGTAGTGGGTGTTGCCAATATAAAACAGGCCAACAATCATTAAGTAAATAATATAGGGCAGAAACTTTACGGGCAGGCCATACTGAAACAAGGTATCCATTTTGGTATACCTATCCAGCAGTTCAAAAATACTTGTACCCTTGGGCCGTTCCGGACGTTCCGGTTCTACCTGGGGCAACGGTCGCTGCGTATTTACTTTACGCTGTACCCGGGGTCTTTCCTGTACTGTGTTTGCCGCCATCTTCTACAGTTTTAGTTGGTGTTTGGTAAGTTTTAAGTCTTCCATTATTCTCTTTCTCCGGTTTCCTCGCTTTAATTTATTACTTATAACCTGCTACCAGATTCTTATTACGCGGTACTCATAACTTTTCGGCTACCCGCAGTTTGGCACTCCGCGACCGGTTATTTTCCTGCAGCTCTAAAGCCGAAGGGGTCAGGGGTTTGCGGTACACCGAGGCAAAAGGCTTTATTTCGTTGCCGTACAAATCTTTCTCTACTTCGCCGAAGAATTTCCCCTGCCGGATAAAGTTTTTTACCAGCCGGTCTTCGAGGGAGTGGTACGAAATCACGACCAGACGTCCGCCTGGCTTTAACACTTCTGCCGTCTGCAGCAGCATTTCTTCCAGGGCTTTTAACTCATCGTTTACTTCCATGCGCAAGGCCTGAAACACCTGGGCCAAATATTTATTTTCTTTGCCTTTGGGTAAACAACTGGCAATGACTTCTTTAAACTGCCCAATGGTTTCGAGTTCCTGCGAGGCTCTTTTCAGCACTACCGTGCGGGCCAGGGTCCGGGCATTTTTCACTTCGCCGTATATGCCAAACAACTTATGCAAATCTTCTTCGGCGTAAGTCATCAGAATATCTTTGGCCGTTTTATCAGCCTCTTTATCCATGCGCATGTCCAGCGGCCCGTCGAAACGGGTAGAGAATCCTCTTTCGGAAGTATCGAACTGATAACTCGATACGCCTAAATCAGCCAGAATGCCATCGGCCTGCTTTGCCCCGTACAGGCGCAGGTACTTTTTGAGGTACCGGAAGTTGGCTTTCACAAATGTAAAAACCGGAGAGGCCAGCTTTTCGGCTTCTTTCTCAGCATCCGGGTCCTGGTCGAAACCAAATAATTTACCGGTGGTAAGCTTACTGGCTATCAGGGCCGAATGCCCTCCACCTCCAAACGTAACATCTACATAAATCCCCGCGGGCTTTATCGCCAAAGCATCTACCGATTCCTGCAACATGACGGGCTGGTGGTACGCCATTATATGCCGGGTTCGATTAAAGGTTGATCGCCTAAAAACTTCTGGGCCAACGACGAGAAACCTTGCTGGTCTTTAATCAGGAAGTCTTCGTATTTATCGGGGTTCCAGATTTCGACACGGTTGCCCAAGCCCACTACAATTACTTCTTTTTCTATGTCGGCGTAGCGCACCATGGTGCGGGGTAAAATAAACCGGCCCGCGCTATCCAGTTCTACTTCCGTGTTGCCCCGGAAAAAATTCCGCTGAAAATTCCGGTACTCTTCGTTAAACTCATTCAAACTAGCTACCTTGTCGTAAATCACTTTCCAGGCCGCCTGCGGATACAATACCAGGCACGGCTCGAACCCCCGGGTCAGCACCACCTGGTTACCAGATTCCTCGGGTAGATTGGCTTTGATTTTTGCGGGCAAAACCAATCTTCCTTTCGGGTCTAGCTTACACTCGTATTCGCCGGAAAGAAAGTTCATACAGGGCCTTTTGATCTCCGGGTAGATTCCGGAGTAAACAAAAATACGGATAAGAAAAATTAAGTCAACCTCATTCTCCCACTTTTTACCACTTTGTGGATAAATTATGGTTATCAACCCCACTTATACACATTTTCCACATTTTCACCCACACTTATACCCCAGTTTTCCCAACCCCTAAATGGTTTTAAAAACAATTCGCGACAAGCCGCCACGAATTAATACACTGAATATCAACCATTTATTATATAAAAATAATATTATAAGCAGAAATTCTGAATCTGCAAATACCAAAGTGGGAGGAAGTGGCGAAAGTGGAAAGAAAATTCCCTCATTGTGGAATTTTTACCCGAGTAGAGCAAATTGCTATTATTTCCCGGCTTTTGGAGCAAGATTAGCCGGGCAGAAAACAGGTTCTTCGTACGTATATATACGGGGAGTAAAAGACAATATTTAGCCGCCTGCTGCTACAAATAACTTCGCTTAAAAGCAGCTAAGAATTTACTAGCCAATGCCATAAGTGAATAAAAAATGAAGCTAATTAAGGCCGCCGCCAATAGTTATTTTTTCTCTTTGTAGAGTTGCCACCAAGGCACGTAAGGCTTGTCGTGGTGCTCGTAATGGTAGCCAAAAAAGTAGCAACTAATGAAAGCCCAGGTGTGGTTTTTGGCCTGAGTATGGGATTTATGTCTATTACCAGCGTCATGTTCGCCGCGGTGCGGCAGGTAAGTACCGAAATAAAATAGCTGAAATGTAGCCAAAATGGCCGGCACCATCCAGAACAATATTACATTCTCAGCCGGAAACACCAACTTTAGTAAGTTAAAGGTAATAGCCATGAGTACCAGTTGCTGCCAGGTAATATAATTTTTAAGAAAACTGAAGTACCAGACAAAGAAATTACCGCCGTGGTAATCCGGATCCTGACCGGTTGCAACGTAATGGTGGTGGGCGTGGTGCCGGGGCAATAACCGGTTAAAATTATTGTAGGCAAACAAGCCGGCAGCAAGCGTACCAATAAATTTATTTAGTTTTCTATTCCGGGAAACGACGCCGTGCATGGCATCGTGGGCGGTAATAAATAAACCTGTATACAAATGGGTTTGCACCAGCACAAAAAAATAGGGCACCGGGGTATAAAAATTTACCGGCCAGTGCAGTAAGAACCACAAGCTGAAACCCCAGCTAAGGATAACCAAAGCGGCAATAACTTCACCTTTATGTTTCTGCAGAAAATTCATGCTTTTACGAATTCCGGGCGCTCCACCCGGTTACGAAACAAACCAAATTCAATTTGGTTCTATTCCGTTTTAAATACTTACCTGCCACCAATTAAGTTCCGGTTTACTGCATCACCTGAAAAATAACATTCATAGTGTCACAACCGGGAAGTAAAACAAATTCATTTATAATTCATAAGTATTTGGTAATAAAAGAGATAAACAATTTATAAAAAACTTTTACCTTTTTGTTTAACCTTAATGGAGTAAAAGCCCGCCATTGTACTTACGCTCATTCAATCCACAACTTTGACTTTTGAAAAAATTCTGATAGAAATAAAGGAAACTTTATCTGATCGCTTTGGAAAGTAAACAACATCCGGAAATGGATGATAAATATTTATAGTGGCAAAATGCAATTCAATAATAGCTTAGATGCCCTTGATGATTGCTTACACCTGCTTCCTTTAATGGCTAAAGCAGGAATAATAAAGTACAAACAGTTAAATTATACCTAATTATAAGTATTGATAATCAACTTCTTGACTTTTAATTTTATAAGAGCACGCACCTGTTGCTTAGTTGGTGATTATTCTGTTAAAATATTAAATTTATGAATCAGAATTGCTGTAAAAAAGGGCTTACCGGAGAAGTAAAGCGGTTAGCTATCGCGTCTTTGCTGAGTTTAGTTATAGGCCTGAATGCTGGACATAATTCTACGGCCGCTATTGTGCGGCTTAGCCCAAACATTCAACCTGTGCAGGTTAAATCTAATTTTAATTTACCTGCTTGTAGAACCGAGGCCAAACCCTATTGGGTAAATAATATTACAAATTTCACGGCGCTCGACAGTACTGAAAAAATTTTCACCTTCGTAGAGCAAATGCCCGTTTTCCCGGGAGGCGAAGTTGCCCAAGGTAAATTTATTAAAATGAATTTAAGGTATCCGGTGGAGGCAATGAAAGCGGGGGTAACCGGATTGGTGGTGGCCCAGTTTGTAGTAAACAAAAAGGGCAAAATACATGATATTACTATTGTTAAAAGTGTAAGTCCGGAGTTGAATGGAGAAGTAATACGCATCATCAGGCTAATGCCCGATTTTGAACCCGCTTTGCAAAGCGGAAAACCGGTTTCTTTTCGCTACACCTTGCCGGTGCGGTTTAGTTTGTCATCGAGCGACCTAAGCGATGTGCCGTTAGATACTTTAAAGTCCCGGATTTTTAGCCAGGCAGAAAACCCACCTCAGTTTCCCGGCGGAGAATCTGCCCTGCAGGACTTTATGAGGAAAAAACTTAGTTATCCGAAAGAAGCGAAAAGAAGTAAAATAGAAGGATTAGTGGTGGTTCAGTTTTTAGTAGATACCAACGGTAAATTATTTTATCCGAAGGTAACAAAATCAGTAAATCCTGTTTTAGATGCAGAAGCCATGCGCCTCGTAAAATCCTTACCGCCTTTTACACCGGCTAGGCAAAATAACCAGCCGGTTGTTTTCAGGTACACCTTACCTGTCCGGTTCGACCGGTAAACTTAATTTAACTCTTGTTCTTACAACCAGGAAGCTTTTCCGAATCCGGGCCACTTCCTGGTTATAGTTGCTGCAGAACTTATTTATTTAATTCCCATTCGTTATTTAAGCGCACCATGGCAAAATGAGCGGTCATGTCAAACTGGCAAGGCACAATCGAAACGAAGTTATGCGCCAGCGCCCACTCGTCGGTATCTTCGCCTTTATCGGGGTTAATAAAATTACCGGTAAGCCAGAAG
This sequence comes from Adhaeribacter aerolatus, assembly GCF_007991635.1. Lineage (GTDB taxonomy): Bacteria > Bacteroidota > Bacteroidia > Cytophagales > Hymenobacteraceae > Adhaeribacter > Adhaeribacter aerolatus. The sequence goes on from NZ_BJYS01000009.1 coordinate 116,845, forward strand.
TAACGGCGACCGTTTGGATCCAGGCGCTCGTCGAATTCTTCTTCCCAGCGCGCCTGGGCTTGCCGGCAGACTTTTACACCAGCAATTTTCTTATTCGATTTTTTCGGAAAATTTACATTAAGCGCCACGCCTTCGGGTATGCCATTCTTCAGGGCCTGCCGAACGATCATTTCTACGTATTCTTCGGTGTGCGAAAAATCGGCATCGTGGCCAAATTCGCACAGCGAAAAGCCAATAGCCGGCAACCCCTCAATAGCTGCTTCGATGGCCGCCGACATGGTACCGGAATACAACACACTTACGCTGGAGTTAGAGCCGTGATTAATACCGCTGACCACCAAATCGGGCTGCCGTTCTTTTAACACGTGGTGCTTGGCCAGTTTTACACAATCGGCGGGCGTACCCGAGCATTCCCAGGCTTCTACATCGTCGAAAGCCAAGGATTTATCCAGGCGCAGGGTATTGCCTACCGTAATGGCGTGCCCCATACCTGATTGCGGACTATCCGGGGCTACCACTACCACATCGCCAATTTTCTTCATTACATTTACGAGCGTACGGATACCCGGTGCGGTAATGCCGTCGTCGTTCGATACCAATATAAGTGGTTTAGCCATTTTCTGTTTTAATTTAAAAGCGCCAAATTAGGCCGAACTAACCTGAATAACAAACCAGGCTGGCCATTGGTATTAACTTAATCGGCTCCGGGGAGGTTTAGGTAAAAACGATATAACCACCTTGGTAATAAATTTCGTGTCCCTCCCCGCTAATAATTAATCTGTTTATGGCTTCAGAAAACGCACGACAACCGTAAACATTTACCGGTAATAAAATTATTAATATCTTAAGCCGATGAAAATAGCTGCGCTATATTATCCGCATTTTCACCAGGGTGTTTTACTCCTGCGCCTGGGCATAGGAATCTCGTTTATGTGCCACGGCTGGCCCAAGTTAGCGGCCGGTCCGGAACTCTGGGAGCCCTTAGGCGGCGCCATGGGCATCTGGGGCATTCATTTTGCACCTGTTTTCTGGGGATTTATCGGTTCGCTGGCCGAATTTGCCGGTGGCCTGTTGCTGGCATTGGGTTTATTTTTCCGGCCCACTTGTATTCTATTAGTGATTCAGATGATAGTAGCTACCTCCTCGCACGTAAGCCAGGGCCAGTCATTTTCGGAATATTCGCACGCCCTGGAAATGGCTATTCTGTTTTTCTGCTGGTTATTTATTGGCCCGGGTAAGTACAGTCTGGATGCGCGGTTGTCTAAACCAACTCATACCTGAGTATTATTTTGGGCTAAACATAAAAAGATAAAATACGAATAGAAACTGATAGGCCTCTAAACAGGAAAAGCATAGCTGCATGGTTAAAAACTTAACTGCTGACACTAATTGCAACTGGGAATGGATTGATCTGGTAAACCCGGACAAAACCGATTTTGAAGAAATTTCGCAGAAATACAACTTGCATCCGGCCGTTGTTTACGACTCCTTACAGCCCGACCACCTGCCCAAATACGAGCAAATTGAAGACGTGGCGTTTGCCATTGTTCGTGTTTTTGATAAAGAAATAGGTCAAGATGGCGATACCGTACAGGATTTAACTAATAAAATTGCCGTATTTTATTCGAGAGAATTCCTGATAACCGTACACCGGGATGAATATCCTTTTTTAGAAGAAATCAAAAAAACGCTGATTGAGACCAACCATTGCAAAAGCCCTTACCACTTATTTATTCAGCTGGTAAAAGAAGTTTTACAAAGCTTTGAGCAACCGGCCCTGAAACTAGCCACTGACCTGGATTATTACGAATCGAAAGTTTTTCTAAGAAACAACCCAAATAAATCGCTTACCACGGGCATTTACTGGCTCAAGCGCAAAGCCGAAGTTTCCAGAAGGGTGTTAAACCTTTCAAAGATTGTGCTGGATAACCTGAACCGGGAACAGAAACACGACCCGTACATTCAGGACGTTTACGACATGTATCTTCGGTTGCTAACCATGTACGAAGAAGTAGATAACGGCGCAAACAACCTGCTGAATATTTATATTGGTCTGGCCTCCCACCGCACGAACGAAATAGTACGGGTGCTCACTATTTTCTCCGTGTTTTTTATGCCTTTAACTTTTATTGTAGGCATCTACGGTATGAATTTTAAGTATATGCCCGAACTGCAAATGCGCGGGGGCTACCCGGTAACCATGCTGGCCATGCTGCTGATTACTATCGGCATTTATATCTGGTTCCGCAAAAAAGAATGGCTATAAGAATTATTGGCTCTAAAAATTTAGTATTTAAATCCCAAACCAATACATATACGGGACCCTATTGAAATCCACTGCTCATTCAGTTGAAAACCTTAGCAGCAGAACCAACTTTTAACGCATAATTCTTAACTCCTCTTAGCCCCCGGCTTTTTTGGCCTTGTAGCCGGCCTGCAGCAGCACCTGTAATATTTTATCCCGGAAATCACCCTGAATAATTATTTCCCCGTCTTTCATAGCGCCGCCCACGCCACATTTGTTTTTCAGTAATTTACCTAATTCTTTTAAATCATCTTCCTGCCCCACAAAACCGGTTACTAAAGTTACCTGTTTGCCACCCCGGGCTTTTTTATCCAGCATAATTTTAAGATTTTGCTGTTGCGGCGGCAAAGTATGCGTTTGTTCTTCGCTCTGGTACTGGTACTCAAAATCCGGATTAGTAGAATACACCACCCCTTCCCGACCTTTTTTGTTTTTATCTGCCATATTCAATCTCTCTTCTTATTTAATTCACTCCCTTAATTCTCATTTTCCCCAATATTCACTCCGTCATTCAACAACTCAACCATTTAACAATTCAACCATTTAACCATTCAACAATCTAACCATTCAACCATTCCTTCCCTCCTCCCGCGCTACTATTACGCGCAAAGCTAAGGGCGATATTTGTACGTTAAACGAAGTTGACTCCCCTATGTATTCGCCGTCGGCGTGAAATTTAAAGGCGTGTTCGCTGGTAACTAATATTTCGCGGGTTCTGAAATATTCAGCATCCGGTGATGTAGCAATTTGCTTTGTAATTAACCCGTAGCTAATACCAATGGCCTTCCGCAGGTTTAAGTGGCGGATCAGGCAAACATCCAGCAAGCCATCGCGGATATCGGCCATGGGCGCAATATAGGCGTTGTTGCCGTATTGGGAGGCGTTGGCAAAAGCCACCACAAAACACTGGGTCTCGAGCTGCTCACCGTTTAATCGCAATATTGCTTTTTGCGGTTGAAATGTAAAAAATTCGCGTAGTACCATTTGCACATACGTTTGCAAGCCGCGCCGCGTAGAGGCCGCAAAAACCGAACTCACGTGCGCATCGAAACCAATGCCGGCGGTGCAAAAAAACGGATGATTATTAATGGTACACGCATCGATGGCGCTGGGTTCGCCCTGGTTTAAAATATTGATGGCGTGGCTTAAATTCATGGGGATGCCCAAATGGCGGGCCAGGCCATTGCCCGAACCTTTCGGCAGAATAGCCAAAGCGGTTTGGGTACCCATTAAACCCCGTGCCACTTCGTTTACGGTACCATCGCCACCCACTGCGCAAACTACCGACACACCGGCAGTGGCCGCCTGGCTGGCAATTTCGGTAGCGTGACCGGCGTACCGGGTAAAAACAATTTCCGGCTCATACTGCTCCGTATCCAGCAACTGGTTTAAAAGGTCCGGTACATTTACGCCACCTTTGGTACGGCCCGAAACCGGATTAATAATAAATTTTATCTGGGTACGCACAAATAAACCTGCAAATGAATAAGAATTAAGTTAAAACAAAACAGCCCATACAAGATGGGCTGTTTAATCTATTTATGCTAAGCAAAATTTAATTAACCAATTCTGGCAATTAAATCAGCAGCGCGGGCAGAATAACCAGACTCGTTATCGTACCAGCCTACTACTTTAACCAGGGTTTCGCTAACCGAAGTTAACTTAGAATCGAAGATACAAGAGTGGGTGTTACCTACAATATCAACTGAAACAATTGGGTCGGCGGTATATTCCAGAATACCTTTTAATTCACCTTCGGCAGCCGCTTTTACAGCAGCATTGATTTCTTCTTTGGTAGCTGGTTTCTTCAAAATAACGGTTAAGTCGGTTAAAGAACCAGTTGGAACCGGAACGCGCATGGCAATACCATCCAGTTTACCGTTTAAGTGCGGTAATACCAAACCTACGGCTTTAGCCGCACCGGTAGAAGTTGGCACAATATTTAAAGCGGCCGCACGGGCTCTTCTTAAATCGCTGTGCGGACCATCGTGCAGGTTCTGGTCAGAAGTATATGCGTGAACCGTGGTAATAAAGCCTTTCTCAATACCAAAAGCATCGTCCAGTACTTTAGCCATCGGAGCCAAGCAGTTGGTAGTACAAGAAGCGTTCGAAACAATGGTTTCTTCGCCGGTTAATACGTTTTCGTTAACGCCTAATACAACGGTAGGAATATTGCCTTTAGCCGGAGCCGAAATAACTACTTTACGGGCGCCTGCTTCCAGGTGTCCGCCGGCACCTTTCTCATCTACGAAACGGCCGGTAGATTCCAATACTACATCAACGCCTAATTTACCCCAAGGCAAATTCTTAGGCTCTCTTTCAGCGAAAATTTCAATGCGCTGACCGTTTACGGTAATGCTGGCTTCGTCGGCCGATACCGTACCGTTAAATTTACCGTGTACCGAGTCGTACTTTAACAAGTGCGCCAGGGTATTATTATCTGTTAAATCGTTGATACCAACTATCTCGATATTATCTTTACGAAGCAGCTCGCGGAAGGTAAGTCTGCCGATGCGGCCAAAGCCATTAATTGCAACTTTAATTTTTGCCATTTTTACCAATATTTGAGTAGTTTATTAAACGGGGCGAAGTTATTAATCTAAAAACTTAAATCAAATTAAATTTTTTCTTTCTAATAACCAGCCACTTCCGGATTGTACGTAATATTTTATAAAAAATGTTTTGCAGATATAAAATCACCCTCTATATTTGCACCATCAAAACGGAACAAGGACGTCAGATAAACAAAACGGCCCGTTCGTCTAGGGGTTAGGACACCAGATTTTCATTCTGGTAACAGGGGTTCGATTCCCCTACGGGCTACTAAAAAAGCCGCTCTATTTACTTAGAGGGGCTTTTTATATTTCATATCCTCCCCTTTAGTTTCCTATTCCTATGATCTGCTAAAAAGATAATCTGCTAAAAGAAAACTGCTATTTTTTAATATTGAGCAAGCTTTTAATGCTAATCATTCTGAATCGCTACATTTCTGGTTGGAAATTAAAGAGCGCTTTTTAATAAAATTCCTTCCAAAAACTTCTCCGCAAAATCACCTGGCCGTCCGGTAACTCCAGGGCCGCAGCAGGATCTCCAAACCATTCATTCTCCGGCGCCATTTTACCAGTTTCCGCCGGTTAACGGGACTAAATCTGAAAAGAAATACCAGCAGCATGATAAATAGACCGCCTTGTATCACATAAACCGACATGTCCCGGGCGGCTAAAAGCATGGCTTGTCCCTGCACCGCTCCATATAAACCCAGTGTACCGGAAGTTTGGAGGCGCGCAGATACGTTGGGGTTTAACGCATCCATGTTCTGGGCCAATTGCAGCAGGTTTTCTAACTGCCCGTGAAACAGGCCATAAGACATAACCGCTGAGAAAAATGCTGTACCAATAAACGACCGGAAAATCATCAGGAAAACCGAGGAAGCAAACATCGTCATGGGGTCCAGTTTATCGGCCATGTACACGCCAATAGTCGAAAATAGCATAACCATACCTACTCCGCGTAAAACACTTATCAGGTAAAAATCCTGCACGCCGGCCCCCGGGTTAATTTTGAAGAACAACAATACGTGCGCTATAATAAAAGCAGTAAACCCAATCAGAATATTGTACTTCAGGGAAAGTTTATGCTTGTACCAGAAAAAACAAAATACCCCGCCCAGCGCAATTCCCGGGATCATCCATAAATTCAGTTCTGCGTTTACCTGCGGGCTGAAACGCAAAATACTGGTGGTAAGCACGCTTTGGATAGAGCCAGCCGCCAGAAACAAACCCAGGAAAAAGATGAGCACAATGCTTACCCAAACGCTTTTAATCTTAAGCATGGCCAGGTTCATAAACGGTTTCTCCAGCGTTAACTGTCGCTTAATAAATATCAGCATTAAAAAGCTGAAACCAATAACTGCGCCCTGGATATTTACCGATTCAAAATAATTTTCCACCCGGGCAAAAATCATTACATAATTCAGCAGCATTAAAGATCCGCTCAGCAGGAAAAAACTTTGCCAATCCAGTTTGCCCAAAGGCCGGGGATCCATGGCATGGCCATTGTGGTAGAAAACAACCGCACAGATTAACGACAATAACAGCAGTGGCAGTGTAAACCAGTACATATATTGCCAGCCATAAACATAAGCAACTTCCGAAGAAACAAAACCGGATACTTGCCCGATTATAATGCTTACGGGGTAAAAAATGGCATAGAAACGCGCGCGGTCGCCGGCAGGGCTTATGATGGCCATTAAGGGAATAATGATCTCGATCATAGCAAACATTTTACAGCATCCGATCAGGAAATTGGCCAGAATTAAAAGCTCCGGCGAAGTAATTAAGCCGCACAAAACGGTTAACATTACCAAAGCGCTTAAGCTTACAGATAAGATCTGCCGGGTAGTAAACCTGCCTTTCACCTGGAATAAAAACGGAAATACGGCCGGCATCCCGATGGTAGCGGCAAAATTGGCCATTGTCAGGTATTCGGTCATTGTACCCAGGCCACCTACCATATCTGCTATATTGGCAGTATACAGACCGTTGGCGCTCAGGACAGTAAGCGTTAAAACAAACAGGATCAAAAAGCTTAGAGGCTTGGGAACCCATTCGTGAAACATTCCTTTTTTAATTTCTGCCATCTGCTAAAATTGCTTTTACTTCTACGTTCATGCCGGCCCGCAGCTTTTCCAGGTCATTTTTGTGGTTGCCTTCGGTGAATTCGATGCGGACCGGGATACGCTGCTGCACCTTCACAAAATTACCGGTGGAGTTATCGGTTGGCACGGCGGAATATTTAGCTCCGGTGGCTTCGGAAATGGCGGTTACTTTTCCCTTAAAAACGGTACCGCTCATGGCATCTACAGTAATATCTACCGGCTGCCCGATGCTTAAATTAGCCGTCTGGGTTTCTTTGTAATTGGCCACCACCCAAACGGGCCCGCTCCGCACAATGGCTACCAAGGCCTGTCCGGGTTGAATAAGCTGGCCTTCCTGGATGGTGCGCCGGCCTACCACCCCATCGTAAGGCGCGGTAATTACGGTATATTTGAGGTTAAGCCGGGCCATATCCAGGGCAGCCTGCGCGCGTTTAATATTGGCTTCGTTTACCGCTAACCGGGAGCTCACTTCTTTAGTAGAAAGCTGGGTGGTTTGTTTCATTTTCAGCAGACCGTGATAGCGGGCTTTGGCCGCATCGAATTCGGTTTTTACCTGCTCAAACTGCTGGCGGGTTACGGCTTCGTCTTTTAACAAATTTTCGTACCGTTTGTAGTTTTGCTCCACGTTCCATAACCGGGCCTGCGCTTCGGCAATATTGGCTTCGGAAACAGCTATGTTGTTGCTCACGGTATTTACCCCGGCGCTGGTTACGTTGCGGCTCGCCAGGGCATCTAAATAACCGGCTTCGACCTGGGCCAGCTGAATTTTAATTTCTTTTGGATTTATTACTACCAACGTATCGCCTTTTTTAACCTGCTGGTGTTCCGTAAACCGGATCTCTTCGATGTACCCGCCTACCCGCGAATTAATGGGCGTAATGAATTGCTCTACCTGGGCATCGTTGGTAGTTTCGGTACGACTGAAATTGAAAAATAAGTTGGCCACCCAAAACAAACCACCGGCAAGTACCGCCAGCAGCAAAATATTGGTAATGGTGGTGCCGGTCTTTTTCTTTTTCGGCTTTTCTTTTTCTATGGTATTCGCTGACATTTTATTTCTGTTTAAGCTATATTTTGTTCGTTTATCCTGATTTTTTAAGGGCGAAACCCTACTGTTTTTACAGATTGCCGGCCAGGTATTGTAATTGGTAAAAGGTGTAAATAATATTGGCGTCGGCGTTGGTGAGTTGCAGTTCGGCGTCTAGTTTGGCGTTAGTAGCATCCAGCATGTCGGTAATCAGGGCCAGTTGCGAAGTATATTTTTTGGCAACAATGCGGTAGTTCTCGTTGGCTAACTGCACGCCTTTTTTAAAACTTTCGCTGCGCTGCCGGGCTTCGTTGTGCTTTATAAAAGCCGTGCTCACGTCCGTTTCCAAGTTCTGGCGCTGCAAAGCCAGCGTTTGTTCCTGCTGGCTTAACTGCGCATTGGCCGCTCCAATGCTATGTTTGGCATTATAAAGCGAAGAAATATTATAGGTTACGCCCACGCCCGCATTCCAGCCGCGCGAATACAGATCGAGCGCCGGACTAGCCGTTACAATGGGGCGCGCCAGCGAATTTCCGGCTTGTAAACTTAGTGCGGGCATGCGTTCGGCTTTGGCGATCTGCAGGTTTTTGCGGGCAATTTCACTATATACCTGCGAAGCTTTTAAGCCGGGGAAATTGGTTTGCGCCAGGTTCAGGTAATCCTGGTATTCTACGCGGTTTGGCGTGGCTTTCAGGAAATTCGAATCCGGAAGAATGGTGGTTCCGGCAGGCAAGCCAATAATTACGCGTAGCTGCTGGTTGGTAATATTCAGGTTGTTGGTAACTTCCTGCAGGGCCATTTCAAGGTTAGTAATCTGTAGCTCGCTCCGGATCAGATCGTTGCGGGTAACCATACCTTGTTTGTACATATTATTGATGTTTTTCAGGCGAAGGTTAGCGGAGGCGATATGCTTTTTATAAACGGCTTCCTGTTTGCTTAAGCGGTAAAGATCGGTGTAGCGGGCCACGAGCAGAAGCTTAATTTCGGCGCGTTTCTGGTTAAAATTCAGTTGCGCCACCTGCTGGTCTAAACCGGCCTTCTCGATGGAATTATTGATAGCGCCGCCTTTAAAAATAACCTGGCTGGCCTGCACCGAAAAGGAGTTCCCAAAATGTGGCATTTCTACCTGCTTCAATTCCGAAAGGTTGGTATTCAGGATGGTGGCGTTGCCGATGTAACTGGCCGAGGCACTTGCCGATAAATTTGGGCGTTTCTGCGTGTTGGCTAACATTTTGCGCTCATCCGCAATCTCAATTCCGCTTCTGGATATCTGCAGTTGCGGACTGTTTTGTTCGGCCAGGGAAAATAATTCGTCTATGGTCAGCTTACGGCCGGCCGGTTCCTGGGCAAAACCCACGGTAGCGGAAACCATTAATAAAAAGCTGACAATTAAAATATTAAAATTCATAAAGAACTATACAGTTAAATATTTAACTAATTATTAAGATAAAAAGGGTTTTATAATGCAGGTCGGTTTAGCTGCCGTGGATTTAAATAGGGATTAAATTTTTAAGTTAAAAACACCCGGGTTTTCAGGCAAAAAGGACAAGATACATTCTTAACTCATATCTACTTTCTGTCCCTCCAGGTTTTGACTGATGGTTTCAAGCAACGTAATACCTTTTCCCACAATTTCGGCGGTCAAGTTTTTGCCGGCCAAGGTGTACATTTCTTCGATCCAGGGTTCTACTTTCTTTTTCAGCTTATGGCCCTCCTCGGTTAAAAAAATCAGTTTGTTGCGGCGGTCGTTCTCATCTTCGGTCCGGGCAACCAGGTCGCGGCGAACCAGGTTATCGATCAGATACGTGAGGCTGGCTTTATCTTTAACCGTAGCGTTGGCAATTTCCTGCTGGTTTATGCCGTCTTTTTTCCAAAGCTGCACCATTACCTGCATCATTTCGGAGGTAAGATCGATGTTGTTCTCTTTGAATTTCTGCCGGATAAACCCTTTGAACATCAGGTTCAGTCTGGCCATCTCCCGGATAAACGTTACAAGATTTTCTTTTCTTACTTCCATAGCCGCTGCTTGCCTTAATTTAGGGGCAAAGTTAAATAATATATAGTTAAATATTTAACCTTTTTTCATAAATTTTAGTTTCCGGAATTTATGATGCATTAAAATTTATTGGAGACAGCTTTGCCGTTTTTAATCTAAACCAGCAATTTTACCCTAAAAAGGATTTTTCAATTAGGTATTTTTGCACACTAAAATTTATGCAACAACGCAATTGAATGAGATTGGTTAATGATAAAACGTAAGCGCACTTCTATATCTAATGGTTTCTTATTAGCCATAACAGCAGCCGTATTGTGGGGCGTATCTGGCACTTTCGGCCAGTTTTTATTCCAAAAGCGAGATATTAACCCTGAATGGCTGGTAACTGTAAGGCTTCTTTTTTCAGGAGCTATCTTATTATTAATAGCCAGCACAAATAACCCTAAAGAACTATGGCGTATCTGGAAAGTAAAAAAGGATGCCTGGCAACTGTTATCTTTTAGCCTATTTGGAATGCTGGCGGTCCAGTACACCTATTTTGCTGCTATCAAGCATTCTAATGCTGCGACAGCTACCGTTTTGCAATACGTTGGGCCAGTTCTTATAGCTGTTTACATAGCTATACAAAAAGAAAAATGGCCTCGGAATACTGAAATCCTAGCCATCTTTTTAGCAATTACGGGAACCTTCTTGCTGGTTACGCACGGCAGCTTTAGAAGTCTTTCCATATCTAATTGGGCTTTGTTTTGGGGAATTGCATCTGCTGTAGCTTTAGCCTTTTACAGTTTACAACCCATGGGCTTATTGAGTCGTTATCCTGCCACCATTGTAATAGGATGGAGTATGTTAATAGGAGGCGTTTTTTTAAGCAGCATCCATGCGCCCTGGATAGTACGTGGACAATGGGATATTTACACTTATTTAAGTACCGCTTTTATTATATTATTAGCCACATTGGTTGCCTTCTATGCCTATTTAACGGCAGTGAAAATAATTGGAGCGCAAAAGGCCAGTTTACTGGCCTCAGCAGAGCCGCTCTCAGCTACAATTTTATCGGTTGTGTGGCTACAAGTTCCGTTTACGGCCATGGATTGGATTGGCAGTTGCTTAATCGTAGCCACTATATTTCTGCTGGCCAGCACAAAAGAAGTAAAAGCTAAGAATCTTGAGCCTCAAAATTCAATTTAGCTTTATAGCCATTTGGGAAATCTTCACAAAGAATATTACTGAATAACCAGGTCAGAAAAGATGAAGCACCAATCTCTGGAAGTCGGTTTGCGTATCAATCCTTAAATCTAATAAGTAAGGGGACAAAATTACTTTGATATACAAATTTCAATAGTTAGCTCTATATCAATAGCTTATATACTTAAAGCTTAAAACTTTCCACTTACTTTTCTGGTAACAACTTGCATGTGGTTTACTGAAATTTATAATTGTATATTTATTACATCATAGATTTGAACTATTATTTTATTTTAATTCCTTTTACCACCCAAATGCAAATAGCAGCCAATGGTAAAGACAGAATGCATGAGCCAGGATTCTCGTTGCGGATAACCTTTACCAATAGGCTCTTACATTCATTATTATCCGATGTATAGTTTTGGAATTACGAGCAACAGCTGTTTCAAATTGATGTTCAAGTACTTTAGCTTTAGGTTGGCTTAAAATATAGCTTTAACGTAATGTTTAGAGTTTCTCTTAACTCATAGAAATCATACAGTAGCGTTGTTTAATATTTTAAAGTGCAGATAACCTAATTGAAAATAGAAAAAGAAAGTTTAGACATTATTCATGATCGGTTCCCGCAGCTAGAATCTTCGCTTTTACAGGAAATAGCCGAGCAGGGTACTATCAAGCAATTAGAAGCTGGCGAGGAAGCGCTCCGTACCGGACAATACATCAAATCCACGGTGCTGGTACTGAATGGACTGGTTAAAGTTTACCGCGAAGACGACGAAGGCAATGAATTTCTGATGTATTACCTGGAACAGGGTAATGCCTGCGCCTTATCTATGATGTGCAGTGCCAGAGAAGAACAAAGTATGGTTATGGCAAAAGCGGTAACCAATGCGGAGGTGCTACTCGTACCCGCTCACCTGACGGAACAATGGCTGGCCAAATACAAGAGTTGGTATAATTTTGTAATTGCTTCTTACCGCGAGCGCTTCGACGAACTTTTGCAAACCCTGGATAGTATTGCCTTTAAAGGCTTGGATGAGCGGCTGATTTTTTACCTGAAGCGCCATGTTAATCGCTTGGGTCCGGAAGTACGGCTATCGCACCAACAAATTGCCAACGAATTGAACAGTTCCCGCGAAGTAATATCGCGGCTTTTAAAAAAGCTGGAGCAACAAGGCGCGGTTATCCTGCATCGCAATTACATAGAAGTCGTTAACCTGGATATCTTTTAACCGTTTAAAAACTGAATTCCCTTAAACCCTAAAGAGCGGTTATTACACTTCGCAATTTATCGCTAACTTCTTGGGCAATAATTTCTAAGTTTTGATTATTTACGGCTGCCATGGTTTCCATGGGGTTTATGGCTGTAACTTCTACCTGCCCTGCACCATGTTCCTGCACCAAAATATTACACGGCAACATTACACCAATATTTGCTTCCTGCTGAATGGCCTGGTAAGCTAATTTGGGGTTACAGGCGCCTAAAATCTTATAGTTCCGGAAATCTACGCCTAATTTCTCTTTGAACTTGCTGGTTAAATCAATTTCGGTGATAATGCCGAAGCCTTGGGTTTCCAAAGCCGATTTTACTTTGGCTACGGCTTCATTAAAGGTATTGTTCAAGGTTTTACTATGGTGGTAACTCATATTGTATAGATATTAAGTTAAAATTTAATTAAATGCAATGAAATGCTAGCGCATTACAACCATAAAAGCTGGTTAATAATTGTACGTATTAATATTATAAGGGTATTTATATGAGTTAGCCTGAACTAAAGGATTGTGCCCGGTAAAGTAAACTAGAAAATGAATAATCCTTTAAATGCGCCATTAATCTTCTATTAAGCAAAAGCAACCCAAAAAAGCTAATACGGTGCACCTCTAATTTCCCCTGCCCACCCAAAAAGACATAAACCTGGCTAAAGTGACCAATGTCACTGAGATTGGTCTGAAGCGTGCCGACCTTTGTTAAAAATTATAACAAATGGAAATAATAGGATACATAGCGGCATTATTAATAGGCCTCTCGTTGGGCTTAACCGGAAGCGGCGGGTCTATTTTAACCGTGCCGATTTTGGTTTATTTAATGCGGCTGAACCCAATAATGGCTACTTCTTATTCCTTGTTTGTGGTGGGTACTACCAGTTTGGTTGGGGGATATAAATTTTACCGGCAAGGCTTGGTTAACTTTAAAACGGCCCTAATTTTTGGCTTGCCTTCTTTAATAACCGTTTACCTGACCCGTACCTTTTTAATACCAGCCCTACCCGAAGTAGTCTTCCGGCTGGGCAGTCTGGCTATTACAAAAGAATTGCTGCTCATGATAATGTTCGCCCTACTCATGATTCTGGCTTCTTACAGCATGATTACCAAAAAATGCTGCCAAGACTGGAAAATCAACCAAGGCGAAAATATTAATTATGGACTGATTATAGTGGAAGCCATTCTGGTGGGGTTAATATCTGGTTTGGTGGGGGCCGGCGGCGGGTTTTTAATTATTCCGGTTCTGGTAATATTCATCCGGCTCGATATGAAAATGGCCGTAGGGACTTCGCTATTTATTATTGCCGCTAATTCTTTGTTTGGTTTTGTGGGCGATATATTTCTGTATAAGATTGACTGGTTTTTCCTGCTAATATTTTCCTCACTATCTATTGTGGGTATATTTATTGGTTCTGCTTTCGCGGATAAGATTGACAGCGGCAAATTAAAAAGAGGCTTTGGCTGGTTTGTGCTGGCTATGGGTATTTATATTTTATTTAAAGAAATAATTATATCATAATTATTCTACCGTGACTTATATCACTGAAACAAGCCTGGCTAGTGCCGACCTTTGTACTATCAATTTTAACAACGCATCTAAAAACAAAGAATATGAAAATCGAGCAAATTTATACCGGTTGTTTAGCGCAGGGCGCGTATTACATCCAATCCGGCGACGAAGCGGTTATTATAGATCCATTGCGGGAAGTGGGTCCTTACCTGGCAAAAGCCGAAGCGAATGGCGCCACCATTAAATATATTTTCGAAACGCACTTCCACGCCGACTTCGTTTCGGGACACGTAGATTTAAGCAAACAATCGGGAGCGCCTATTATTTACGGACCGAATGCCAATCCAACTTTTGCTGCCCATATTGCCCAAGACGGCGAGGTATTTAAAGTAGGAGAAGTTACCATAAAAGTGCTGCACACGCCCGGCCATACCATGGAATCTACCTCTTATCTGTTAAGCGATGAGCAGGGCAAAGAAACCGCTCTATTCTCCGGCGATACCTTGTTTATTGGTGATGTTGGCCGTCCGGATTTAGCGCAGAAAGCAGCCCACATGACCCAAGAAGATTTGGCCGGCATTCTATATGATTCTTTGCGGAACAAAATTATGCCATTGGCCGACGATATTATTGTGTATCCGGCACACGGCGCGGGTTCGGCCTGCGGCAAGAACATGAGCAAAGAAACTACCGATACGCTGGGTAACCAGAAAAAAACCAATTATGCTTTACGGGCTAACATGACCCGCGAAGAATTTATTCAGGAAGTTACCAACGGCTTAACGCCGCCGCCCGCTTATTTCCCGCTGAATGTAAAATTGAACCGGGAAGGCTACGAAAGTTTTGCCAAGGTATTGAGCCAGGGAACGCAGGCCTTAGAACCAGAAGCCTTTGAAGCGGCTGCGAACGAAACCGGTGCGGTACTACTGGATACCCGCGATCCGCAAATTTTTGCAAAGGGCTTTGTACCTAATGCTATCAATATTGGTATCGACGGCAGCTTTGCCCCGTGGGTAGGTACTTTAATTCCGGATATTCAGCAAGAAATATTAATTATTGCGGAAGAAGGCCGCGAAGAAGAAGTAGTTACCCGTTTAGCCCGCGTTGGCTACGACCACGCCATTGGCTACCTGAAAGGTGGTATCGCCGCCTGGCAAGCGGCCGGCAAAGAAGTAGATCAAATACAATCTGTTTCGGCCGAAGAATTGGCCCAACGGGTAGCGGCCGGCGAAACCGTGAATATCCTGGATGTACGCAAAGAAACCGAGCATTACGCCGAACATGTAATTAACTCGGAAAATGTGGCGCTCGATTATATCAATGATAATTTTAGTCAGGTAGATAAAAACAAAACTTATTACGTGCATTGCGCCGGCGGCTACCGCTCTATGATATTTAATTCCATCCTGCGGGCCCGGGGTTATGACAACCTGATTGACGTGAAAGGCGGCTTTAAAGCCCTGAAAGATTCAAATAAATTTCAGGTAAGCGCTTACGTTTGCCCCAGCACCCTGAAATAATTTTCGAAATAATCCATTATTAAAAATATTAAATTTTAAAGATATGTTTGCGACCTTATTTGGCAAAAAAGAAAGTGATTTAGCAGGTTCTGTTTTTAAAGAACAATTTAAAAACACCAACAATGCGGTTCTGCTGGATGTGCGAACTCCGGGCGAATTCCGGAGTGGCACGATACCGGGGGCAGAAAACCTGGATGTGATGGCGGCTGATTTTAAGAGTCGGATTAAAAAGCTGAGCCCCCAGAAAACTTATTTTGTGTTTTGCCGGAGTGGCAACCGGAGCGCCGGGGCGGTCGCTTTATTAGAAGAGCAAGGTATAAAAGCCTATAATTTAACCGGCGGTATAGGCGCCTGGCCCCGGAATTAGTCCGGGGCCACCTATAAATACAAATATGGAAACGCTCAAAATATTAATACCCGTTGACTTCTCGGCTAGTTTTAAATTTGCTCAGGCCATGGTCGAGGTAATTCAAAATACCCGGCCAACCGAAGTATTTCTGCTGCATGTTATCCCGGCTACGGGCAACCTTGAAGATTTAGAAGACACCGAAGCCCATCTCCGGCAAAGTACAGAAGCGGCTAATTCTGCGTTTGCTTCCTTACAACCCAGCTTCACTTTTAAAAGCTTTGTAAAAGTAGGCCCGGTAGTGCAAACGATAAATAATTTTGCCGGGGAAACAGGCGCAGACCTGGTGGTAATGGGGACCAAAGGCGCTGATGGCCTGCTGGAATTTATTTCGGGTTCCGAAGCGCAGCACGTGGCCCGTTATTCGGCGGTACCGGTTATGACGGTGCAGGGCGCTTACCTGCCGGCAAAACTACAGCATGTTCTGGTGGTAAGTGATTTTCAAAACCCAACGCAACATCCGCCCCTGGAATTAATTAAAACCTTGGCGGCACCGGATGCAACCATGCATTTGCTGCATATTTTACAACCGCAGGCGTTAAACCAGGTGGCGGAAATAAAAGCCCACATGCAGGAATTTGCGTCTTTAAATGGTTTGAATAACGTGGAACTGCACTTGCACCAGGAAAACAAAGTGGACGAGGGTGTTTATCATTTTAACCAGGACCACCAAATGGATTTGGTGTGCATGGGCACCCATGCCCGCAAAGGATTAAGCCACCTGTTTTACGGCAGTATTGCCGAACGGCTCATTAATCATTGTTCAAAACCGGTACTCACGTACCATTTATAAATAGATTATGCTCGAATTGCTTAGCCAGCCCTGGCCCTGGTATACTTCTGGTGCGGCCATTGCTTTTATTATGGTTTTACTCTTGTTTTACGGCAAATCGTTTGGTGTTTCGGCTAACCTGAGAACCATGTGTACGATTGCCGGCGCGGGTAAAAAAGTTAAATTTTTTGATTTTGACTGGCGGACCCAGAAATGGAATTTGTTATTTCTTTTCGGCTCGGTACTGGGCGGCGTTATCTCTTCTACTATTCTGAAAAGTGATGAGCCGTTGCAGCTATCCGCCGCCACCGTAAATGACCTGCAAACATTAGGTATCCGGTTTGACGGCCAGCTTAATCCTTCCTCTTTATTCGGGTGGGAGTTTATCACTTCGCCCAAAGGATTTTTAATTCTACTGTTGGGCGGCATCCTGGTAGGCTTTGGCGCCCGTTACGCCGGTGGTTGTACTTCCGGCCACGCCATCAGCGGGTTATCTAATCTGCAAATCCCTTCTTTGGTAGCGGTGGTGGGCTTTTTCATCGGCGGTTTAATTATGACCCATTTAGTATTACCCTTAATTTTCTAAGACATGAAAGGATTAAAATATATAACAGCGGGTATTTTGTTTGGCATAATCATGGCTAAGTCCGAGGCCATTTCGTGGTACCGCATTCAGGAAATGTTTCGCTTCCAGTCGTTCCACATGTATGGCATTATTGGCACCGCCGTCGTGCTGGGGGTTATAGCCGTTTACCTGATTAAAAAATACAGAATAAGAGATATCCAAGGCAACGTAATCGCCTTTCAGGACAAAGACCGCACTTGGCCACGATATATTATTGGCGGTACTATTTTCGGCTTAGGCTGGGCTTTAACCGGCGCTTGCCCGGGGCCTATGTTTGTAAATATTGGCTACGGATATTTTGCCATGTTTATCGTTATTTTTGGCTCTTTAGTGGGCACTTATTTTTATGGCATTATTAAAGATAAAGTACCCCATTAAATATATTTGTAATCAGTTATAAGTTTAGAACCTGTTTGGCGTTTTGTATTGGTAATTCCACCAGCCCGCAAGTTGCAAACCAGCTTTTATTTTGCACGGAGGTAAAGTTGAAATAGACCTAGAAATTAAATTTATCTGGCCGGCTGTTTAGATAAAAACAGGGCGTAAACGAATGTTAAATGTAATTTTAGGAACGCTAAACAGGTTCTTCCATTAACCTAAAAAAGGTATTATTTTGATTTACTTACTTTAAAATTTACTTTTGTACCCAATGCAGAACCAATATACACTTAAAAACAGCCTTAAAAGTTTCCCTATCCGGGCAGCGGCCCTGCTGTTTTTAACCTTGTGTTTATTGATTTCCTGCCCGTTAAAACGGGAACTGAAAACTGCCTTTTTGGGGCATGCTCCAACCGGCAACCAATCCGCTGCTGCGCAGTTTCCGAAGCAAATTACTAATAATGTTTCCGCCTATGACTTTGAATTAACCTGTACCAAAGTAGTGCATTCCTTTCTGGATGAGGTAGAAACTAACTCCTTTTTTCAGAAATTTGATTTTAAGAACCCGGCCGTATTTTTAGTAATATCCCTGGCTGGTCTTTACCTGTTACTCCTGGCTGCCAGGGGTAATAAAAACATTCCGCATACTTTTCCTGTCGGCTTCCTGGCCGCTAAGATTCCGCTATTCCTGCGGTACCGCCAACTGGTAATCTGATTCCTTTTCTGCTCTTTTTTTAGCCCGGCGCCGCTTGGCCTGTGGCTTATCCTGTTTCCGCTTGCTTAACCGGCAAGGTCGGAGGCGCTTTTCTAATATTTTAATTTAAAGAGTATGATAAAGCGAACCCTTTATCTGGCGGGCATGCTACTGCTTTTGGTCAGGGTGCAAACCTATTCCCAAACCCTTTCGGAGCTTTCCTTAACCAAAGCCTGGGCGCTAGGGGTCAATAATTATCCGGCTTTTGCCGAAAACCAGGCCCAAATAAGCGCGGCTGCTTACCAGACCCAATTAGTAAAAACCAAATATTTACCCCAGCTGCAAACGCAGCTACAAAATACCTACGGCACCTATGCCGGCAGCGCGGGGGCCTTTTTCCCGTTGCCCGGCCTCTTCAATGTAGCCGGTAATACCGCCTTGGAAAACCGGACCGGTGCGACCACGAATCTATACGGGTCGGTGGTGATGGATTGGAAAATATACGATTTTGGCCGCCGCACGAAAGAATTACAGGTAGCCCGGCTGCAGGAAGGTGTAGTTAAAACCCGCTTAAGTGCCGCGCAACTGGCTGTGCAGGCGCAGATTAGTTATCTGTACCTGGCGGTTCTTTATAACCAGGCCAATGTAAAATGGGCCCAAACCAATGCCGTGCGTATGCAGGAAGTGCTGGCGCTGGCCAAAAGCCTGGCCGACGCCGGGCTAAAACCGGGGGCTGATACCTTGTTTGTGCTGGCCAGCTACCAGCAGGCCTTGGCCGAAAACGGCAACTGGCAAGGGAAAGCCCGGGCGAGTAAAATTCAATTAACCGAAGTCATCGCGGTGCCAACAGATTCTTTCACCTTGCCCGATAAAGCTTATTTATCATCCGCTCCCGCTAGTTTGTTGGGGCTGGCGTCCGCTGATACAACCCGCCATCCTTACTTACAGGTGCTGCAGCAACAGGTAGAAGTATCCCAGGGGCAAAAGCAATTAACCGCCCGGAAAGTGTTTCCTTCCTTTTCTTTTTTAGGAGGGCTTTCCACACGCGGCAGCGGCTTATCAGCCGAAGGCGTCCGCCCCGGTTGGTACGCCGGGCTGAACAACCGGGCGAATAACTACCTGACGGGCGTGGGTCTGACCTTGAATATCAATTCTATTTATAATACCCGGCTGGAAAACCGATTGGCGGAGCAGAACATCCTGGCTTCCCAGTCGCGCTACGCGGTACAGGCTTTAAAACAACAAACCACCCTGCAAGCGATTGCGGCCCGCCTGCAGGAACAGCAAAAACAAATGGCCAATGCCAAGCAGGCCGTCCAGAATGCCCAGCAAGCCTACGAGTTATATGTTGCCCGTTACGAGAGCGGCTTAATCAGCATGACCGAATTACTGCAATTGCAGTTTTTGCTGCAGCAAGCCGAAAAATCAGAGATTGAAGCCTATCAGCAGTTCTGGGCCCAAGTGGTGCAGCAAGCGGAATTAACCGGTGATTTCTCTTACCTGTCTAACCAGTTTTAAGCATCAAACCCAATATGAATATAATACGATTTGCGCTCCGCAAGCCAATTACCATTATGGTGATGGTACTGGCGATTGGCTACTTCTCTTTTACGGCCATTCGGAAGATTAACGTGGATATCTTTCCCCAAATTGAGTTGCCAACCATTTACATTGCTATGCCTTACGGCGGCTTAACACCCGCCTATATGGATGGCTTTATGGCCAATGAATTCCAGAAAGTGCTCATTTTTGTGAGCGGCGTCAAGGAAATAGATTTTAAGAGTGTCCAGGGCTTTACGCTCATGAAGCTTTCTTTTTACCCCGGCACCGACATGGCCCAGGCTACCGGCGAACTATCGGCGCAGGTTTCGCGGGCGATGGGTTTCCTACCACCCGGTGCGGTGCCGCCGCAAGTGGTGCGCTTCGATGGCAGCTCGCAGCCCATCGGCCAGCTGGTGTTTGAGAGCCCGCAACGCTCCATTACCGAATTGCAGAACCTTGCCTTAACCCGCATCCGACCCATGTTCGTGAATATTCCGGGGGTAACGGCACCCGCTCCGTTTGGTGGTAACGCCCGGACGATAGTGGTAAAAGTGAACCCGGAAGCCATGCAGTCCTACGGTTTGTCCGCCGAAGAAATTACGGTGGCCATTGCCCAGAATAACTTGCCGGCACCGGCCGGTAACATCCGCATCGGTAACCAGAACCTGATGAGCCCGGTTAATTCCATTGCGCGCAGCCCGGAAGAATTCTTAAATATTCCGGTACGCACCGGCAGCGGGCCTACGGTTTTTGTGAAAGATATTGCCGCCGTAGAAGATGCTGCCGATGTAACTTCGGGCTACGCGGTTATTAATGGCAAGCGTTCGGTGTACCTGCCGGTTATCAAAAAAGCAGATGCTTCTACCCTGAAAGTAGTCGAAAATTTAAAAAATTCGATTCCCATGCTCAAGGCGGCTTTACCGGCAGATGTGGAAGTAAAATACGTTTTTGACCAGTCGGGTTACATCGAAAGCTCGCTGAACAACCTGGTGCACGAAGGCATTCTGGGGGCAGTTCTCACCGGGTTAATGGTGTTTCTGTTTTTAGGAGATAAGCGGGGCGCGTTGATTGTGGTGCTTACCATTCCCATCGCCATCCTAGCGGCGGTAATTATGCTTTACCTGTTCGGCCAGACCATCAATATTATGACGCTGAGCGGGCTGGCGCTGGCCATTGGTATCCTGGTAGATGAAGCTACTGTGACCATCGAAAATATCCATCAGCATTTTGAAATGGAAAAACCGAAGGAACGGGCCATTCTGGATGCTTTGCTGGAAATATCCATTCCGAAATTACTCATTCTGTTTTGTATCCTGGCGGTGCTGATTCCTTCTTTTATGATGACCGGCATTCCGAAAGATATGTTTTTGCCTTTGTCGCTGGCCGTGGCCTTTGCCATGATTGCTTCTTTCATCGCCTCGCAGACCTTTGTGCCCATTTTGGCCAACTGGCTCATGAAAACCGATAATTTCCACCACCACCGCCCTAGTTTTCAGAAGAAAAAGCTAACGCGGTTTGAGAAATTTAAAAGGCGCTACCTGCTTTTTATGAAATATGCCCAGCAACGGGTGACCGGGGTGCTGGTCAGTTACGCCGCGGTTGTTATCCTGCTAATAGGCGCTGGCGTTTGGCTCATTGGTACCGATATTTTACCCGCCAGTAACAGTGGTGATATCCAGGTAAGAATTGTCACGCCGCCCGGCTCCCGGCTAGAGAAAACCGAAGATTATCTGCGGCAGGTAACGGCAGTTTTTCATCAGCAACTGCCACCGCAAGCCATTAAAATCAGCTCTTCTTACGTGGGCTTACAACCCTCGGCCACAGCCATTAACCCCATCTTTATGTTTACCAGTGGCTCCCACGAAGCGGTGCTGCAGCTTTCCATTGACCAGGATATTTTTGGCGGCTCGGTGGAGGACCTGAAAGAAACCGTGCGGCAACAGGTGCAGCAAAAGTTGCCGGAAGTAAAACTCACTTTTGAGCCGATGGAATTGGTGCAGAAGATTATGAGCCAGGGTGCCATGACGCCAGTCCAGATAAAAGTAGCGGCCGGGCAATTGAACCAAGCGGGGAGTTACGCTGCTAAAGTTGAAACAGAGCTTAAAAAGGTGCCTTTCCTGCGGGATGTCCGGATAGCGGAACCCCTGCAATATCCGTCGCTACAGATAGAAGTAGACCGGCAAAAGGCCGGGCAATTGGGTTTAACCATGCAGGATGTTACTAAGGTTTTGGCGCTGGCGACTTCTTCTACCCGCTTTACCAATAAAAATTTGTGGCTCGACCCCAAATCGGGACTGGTTTTCCAGACCCAGGTGCAGATTCCCGAAGCCGATATGCAAAGCCTCGAAGAACTCCGCCTGTTGCCTTTAAAGGCAGGACAGCCCCGGCCGATATTAGAAGATGTGGCCACGTTAACCATGACCAAAATGCCGGCCCAGGTAAACCGCCAGGGACCCAACCGCTACGTAACGGTTCTGGCCAATACCCACCACCAGGATTTAGGTGCGGCTGCTACCGCCGTGCAAACGGCACTGAAAAATGCCGGTGAACCACCCCGGGGCGTTCTGGTCAAAACCGAAGGCTCGCTGAATTTGCTGGCGGATACGCTGGCGGGTTTACAAACCGGCTTGCTGGTAGCCATTGTGGTCATATTCCTGATGCTCACGGCGTACTACCAATCTTTTGCCGTTTCGGCGCTTATTTTATCCGTGGTGCCGGCCGTAATTGGCGGCAGCTTGCTCCTGCTGCTGGCTTTCGGCAGCACCCTCAATTTACAGTCTTACATGGGCATTATTATGTCGGTGGGGGTTTCGGTATCCAACGCCGTGCTGATGATTAACCAGGCCGAATTTAACCGGTTGGAAAAGGGGATGTCAGCGCAACTAGCGGCCCGGATGGCGGCTTCCTCGCGGCTCCGGCCTATTCTGATGACCAGTTTGGCCATGATTGCCGGGATGATTCCAATGGCCTCCGGTATGGGCGATGGCGGGGAACAAGTAGCACCTTTGGGCCAGGCGGTAATCGGCGGGTTACTTTTTTCCACCATCACGGCTTTATTGGTGTTGCCGCATTTATTCGCCCTGGTGCGTCGTAATTCTTCCCGCCTTAGCCATTCCCTGGACCCGGATGACCCGGAAAGTAAGTTTGCCGTGCTCCAAGCCGCTTAAGTTAAATCACAAAATTTTAAATATTTCCAGTCATGAACTACCTTAAATATTCCTTTATACTATTATCTGTCCCGGTTCTGCTGTTAGAAAGCTGTACCGGTAACCAGGCTGCAAAACCAACCGCAACCAAAGATGCGCCGCCGGCCACCCCCACCGTACAAGTGAGCCCGGCCACTGCGCAACAGCCGGAATATACCCTCACCCTGCCCGGTGAATTAATGCCTTACGAACAAGTAGAGATTTTCCCCAAAGTAAAAGGCTTTATTAAAGCGCTGTACGTGGACCGGGGTAGCGAGGTGGAAAAAGGACAGTTACTAGCTTTGTTAGAAGCACCGGAAATTACCCAGCAGTATTTAGCGGCCCAAGCCAATAGCCAGAAATTGTACGAAAATTTTCTGTACAGCAAACAAAGCTATAACCGCTTAAAGAAAGCGGCCGGAAAAAGTGGCGCGGTAGCTGCCATTGAGCTTGATAAAGCCCAGGCGCAACTGCGCAGCGATAGTGCCGCTTATGCCGCCGCTAACGCCAATACCCGCGCTATTGCCGAGATGCGGAGCTACCTGCGCATCCGGGCACCTTTTGCGGGTACCATAACCCAACGCAACGTGTCGGTGGGTGCTTTGGTGGGCGAGAACACCGCTAAAGGAGCCGCCTTGTTTACCATCGCGCAGCAAGGCAAACTGCGTTTAACTATTGCTATCCCGGAAAAACACGCCCAGTCTCTCCAGCCGGGCACCAAAGCTACCTTTACCGTCAGCGGCCGGCCCGGCAAGGTTTTTACTTCGTCCCTCTCCCGGAATGGTCTTATCGTAAACCA
This sequence comes from Adhaeribacter aerolatus, assembly GCF_007991635.1. Classification (GTDB taxonomy): domain Bacteria; phylum Bacteroidota; class Bacteroidia; order Cytophagales; family Hymenobacteraceae; genus Adhaeribacter; species Adhaeribacter aerolatus. The sequence continues at coordinate 140,709 of NZ_BJYS01000009.1, forward strand.
ACAGGAGCGTTCGGTTACCGCGGAATTTGACGTGAGCAACTCAGATAAAGCTTTAAATGGCGGGGAATATGCCCAGGTAAAGCTCACCCTGCGCCGGCCGGATGCCACCATGTGGGTCCCGGCAGCAAGCGTGGTTCGCGCCCAATCCGGGGTATTTTTATTGAAAGTGCAGGATGACCAGGTGCAAAAAGTCCCCGTGAGCGAAGGTATCCGCCGGGATTCGTTGCAGGAAGTATTCGGCGAAATTACTGCGGGGGATTTGGTAGTGCGGCAAGGAACGGAAGAACTGGCGGAAAATACCCAGGTGCAGATTACTACCGCTGCTAAGCCAAAACAGAAAGTGGCCCAGGCCGATAAGCCATAATTATCGCAGCGCTATCCCAATGATTAGCAAAGGACAAAACAACTTTCAATTGTTGACTTCCCTGTGACTGTTGTCACATAAGTTCTCTTAAATGCAGGGTAAATTTGTAAACAAGAAAAGATAAAACTTAAGCGCTTATTTGGTTTTATCGGCACAAGCATTAATTAAAACATGATAGATATAAAGCAAATATTTAATAAAATACCCGGCTGGGTTTACACCTTGGTTATAGTCGGATTCTTATACCTGACCGGTCTCCATACCCAAATTATCGGGCAGGTACAACGGTTGGTATTGGCTACCGGTCTGCTAAAACCAAAAGTGCCGGAGCTCTCGGAAGCAACGCCAACTACCCAGGCGGATGGTGCCAATAAACCCACTGCAACCCTGCCGGTTTACCCAGTGGCCGATTATAATTTTACGCTTAGAACCCTGGCGGGTGAAACGGTTACGATGGAATCGTTGAAAGGGAAAGTGATATTTATGAATTTATGGGCGACCTGGTGTCCGCCTTGTATTGCCGAAATGCCCAGTATCCAGAACCTGTACGAAAAAGTAAAGTCAGATAAAATAGCTTTTGTCATGGTTTCCTTAGACGAAGACCCAGCGAAGGCGCAGAAATTTATTCAGCGGCTAGGTTTTACCTTCCCGGTTTATACTCCGGATGGCTATATGCCGGCGCAATTCGGTTCCGGCAGCGTTATTCCTACTACTTATGTAATTTCTCCCGATGGCCATGTGGTCGTACAAAAAGATGGTATGGCCCAGTACGATACGCAGGAATTCCGCGACTTTCTGACTTTCCTGGCGCAAAAGGCTATTTAATCTTCCTGATTAGAGAGCCTTAATTTTCAAACCCAAACCAGCCAACTATGCTCACCTTGGAACAAAAAGAAATAAAATTAGGCTTGCAGGAGAACTGGCAACAGTTTTCCTGGCTGGTTCTGGTTACCGGGTTTGTGGGTGGCATGGTAGGCATCGAGCGCACGTTGTTGCCGCAACTGGCCGAAGAAGAATTTCATATTGCCTCTACTTCGGCGGTCTTATCTTTTATCGTGGCCTTTGGTATTACCAAAGCACTCACTAATTATTTTACAGGGGCACTAGCAAATAAATTAGGCCGGCGTAAATTATTAATCATCGGCTGGCTGATTGGTTTGCCCATTCCCTGGATACTGATGTATGCTACTTCCTGGAACCTGATTATTGTGGCAAACATTCTTTTGGGTTTAAACCAGGGGCTAACCTGGTCGAGTACCGTGGTGATGAAGATAGATTTAGTGGGTGAAAAAAACCGGGGCCTGGCCATGGGGCTGAATGAATTTGCCGGTTACCTGGCGGTAGGACTGGTGGCGCTGCTAACCGGTTATCTGGCTTCCCGGTACGGACTCCGACCTTATCCGTTCTTAATTGGGGTGGTATTCTCCGTGCTGGGTTTATTAATCAGCACCTTTATTATAAAAGATACGGCGCACCATGTAGCCGTAGCGGAAACAGCATCGGATGACAAACTACGACTACGCCATGTTTTTAGGGACACAACGCTTTTTAACCGCAACCTGAGCAGTATTACCCAGGCCGGCTTAGTAAATAATTTAAACGATGGCATGGTGTGGGGGCTGCTGCCAGTTTTACTTTCCAACCGGGGTTTTTCGCTGACGGAAGTTGGCCTGGTTACAGCCGTGTACCCGGGAGTATGGGGTTTTGGTCAATTGTTTACCGGGCGTTTATCCGACTTTGTTTCCCGGAAGGTTTTACTATTCTGGGGCATGTTATTACAAGGAATAACCTTGCTGCTGTTGGCAGGGGCCGCAGCCTTAAATCAATTTATAATCCTGGCTGCCTTTTTAGGACTGGGTACGGCCTTGGTTTATCCCACGTTTCTGGTAGCCATTTCCGAAAATACCAATCCTGGCCAACGGGCTGAAAGCTTGGGTGTATTCCGGCTGTGGCGTGACATGGGTTATGCAGTTGGTGCATTAATTACCGGCTTTCTGGCAGAGTATTATGGTTTATTGTCACCGTTATTTTTCATTGGCGGGTTAACGTTGCTTTCGGCTATGGTTATAAAATTCCGGATGGTCTCAGGCAGAAGCAGCGCTAATTAAATCTACTTTATTTTTTTATACAAATCATATCCTAAATGAACCCAAGAAAAATCAAATTCTTACTAACAGCCTTTGTATTGCTCTCGGCCTTACCTCTATGCATGAGCTGCTCCACTAAATCTACTGCGGCCGACGTAGAACTAAACCAGGAAAAACCGGAGGCCGAACCGATAAAAGTGCTAAACAGCCAGGAAGCGAAAAAGCTGCTGGCCCAACAACCCAATACAATTATCCTGGATGTGCGAACGCCACCGGAATTTGCTGGTGGCCACTTGCAAAATGCCCAACTTATTAATTTCAATGCGCCGGATTTTAAGGAACAAATCAAGCGACTTGACCCCACGCAACCTTATTTGGTGTATTGCGCCGTCGGCGGGCGGAGCAAATTAGCTGCCGATATAATGCATAAAATGGGTTTTAAGCAGGTTTATAATGTCAGTCAGGGTTTCAATGCTATAAAAGAAGCCGGTGTACCAGTTAAATAACCAAATAATTTACAAGATTTATGAATTTCAGAATCGTTTTAATAATCGCTTTTTTCTTCATTGGCTTGGGTGTTAATGCGCAGGTAAAACCCCAAAAAACTGCTTTAAGCAAGACCACAACAGCTAAACCGCACCGCGTCGTTTACGACGTAACTAATGCCGATACGGCAGTACAGGCCTCTCTGGTGCGGCAGCTCAACAATCTCAAAAGAGGGTGGCCCGATGCGCAGGTAGAAGTAGTGGTGCACGGCAAAGGCTTGGATTTAGTACTAGGACAAAAATCTTATAAGGCAGCTGCCATTAAAGACTTACAGAAAAAAGGAGTAGTATTTGCCGCCTGTGAAAATACCATGCGTTTCCGGAAAGTAACTATCGCCGACCTTTTACCGGGCGTAATTACGGTGCCCATGGGGGTGGGAGAAATTATTATGAAGCAAGAACAAGGTTGGAGTTATATAAAATATTAAAGCGTGCGGCTGATTTTAGTTTAGTTGTTTGGGAGTAAAGGCTAGCTCTATTTAGAGCTGGCTTTTCGCAAATTGGAATTTCGATATTACCATGCAAGCACTATTTAGATTATTGACTTTTAACTGGTTGTTACATGGTGTGCATTTTCTAAATGCCCAAACGGTTAACCCGAAATATAAGAAGTTACTTGAAAAATTGTACCAGAAAATAGTTCCACTCATAACCGTAACGGAAGCAGCTAAATGGCAAGCTACAGAGCCAGAATTAATTTTCTGGATTCCCGCGAGAAAGAGTAGTATGTAATGAGCCCTATAAAAATGCCAAATGGGTGGGATATAAAAATTTTGATTTATAAAGATTAGGTAATATTCCCCGGCAAACGCCAATGGTAGTTTATTGTTCGGTTAGTTACCTGAGTAAGAAAGTGGGCGAAATGCTTATAACAGTGGCAAATACCAACAGCTATAATTTATATGGCAGCTTATTCGAATGGGTTAACCAAGGTCAGCCTGGGTAGAATAACCAAGAAGACAGAACCGCAGCAGCACATACTTACTCCCGCAGTTGGGGAAAGTGGTTACAGCAAGGGAAAAAGGTTTAATAGGGAAGCAAAAAATGGAAAAATATCTAGATATATTCTTAAAATCGTTTACAGATTATGGTGGGTATCTGGTGCGGGAAGTGCTATACCCTGGCTGGGGCAACTATTTTTATTGGCTGTTGGGCCTCTCCTTGTTTTTCTGGCTGCTAGAAATAATAATGCCCTGGCGGCAGCACCAAGCCAAAATTCGGCAGGATTTCTGGCTCGATGGTTTTTATATGTTTTTCAATTTCTTCTTGTTTTCCTTGGTAGGGTTTAATGCTATTTCCAACGTTGGGGTGCAAGCATTTAACGACTTCCTGGCTCTTTTTGGCTTGCAGAATTTGGTGGCTTTCGAAATTCATTCCTGGCCGATTTGGGCGCAGCTTTTAACGTTGTTTGTAGTGCGGGATTTTATTCAATGGAATGTGCACCGGCTCTTGCACCGGGTAGATTTTTTGTGGGAGTTTCATAAAGTACATCATTCGGTTCAGCAGATGGGTTTTGCCGCCCACCTGCGTTTTCACTGGATGGAAACAGTCGTTTACCGGACTTTAGAATACATTCCGCTGGCCATGATTGGCTTTGGCATTCAGGATTTTTTTCTGGTTCATATTTTTGCCACCGCAATTGGTCATTTTAACCATTCTAACTTTAAGCTGCCGCTGGGCCCGCTCCGTTATATTTTTAACAACCCGCAGATGCACATCTGGCACCACGCCAAAACAATACCCCGCCAGTATGGCATTAATTATGGCATTAGTTTAAGTATTTGGGATTATATTTTTTGCACGGCTTATGTACCCGCAGATGGCCGGGACATTCATTTAGGCTTTGAGGAAGTGGAAACCTATCCGGATAATTTTCTGGAGCAGCAAACCTTCCCTTTCAAAGGCACGAGCGTATTAGCCGGGAAAAACAATTACACCGAAAATGGTCCGGCAAATACCTAACCTTAAAGACCTAAATTATATTATACGCTTGGGTTTTGGTTTAAAGTAAATCTTTAGACCAGGCTCCTTTCATTTAAAGGCTCGTCCTTAAACAATAACCAGGTGCGGGCACTCGTAAAATCCATAAATACCTGGTGTTCAATTACCCCATTCTCCTGGTACTGCTGCTGGCCTCTACTGGTAAAATCCGTACTATTCATTAAAACGTTGTAATCTTCCAGAACAACAACTGCTAATTTCAATATCGAGGAATTAGAAGCCAATTCTATCCAATCAGTCAGGATCCATCTTTTTTCTTCGGGGCTGATAAAGAAAATATTCAGGTCGCTGATTAGCCAGTATTTTATTCCATTCTGATGGGTTAATTCCAAAGCTTGTAAAAAGCCTGCTTGACGTTCTGCCAGACTAATTTGTCGCTTCCATTCTAATAATAATAACGATTCGGAAAGGTTTAAAGAAATAAGAACAAACTCATTTTCAACTGCTGTGGCTGGGAAATTTCCAGATACTCTATATTGATTCATGCACTAAAACGCTATTAATTCATAAAATTAATAAAAATACTACTATTATCCAATAAATATCTAAATAAATCTATATTAACTAATAATTGCTTTCTATTACATGGCGGGCAAATATTATCTGCTGTAGTAACACCAATATTTTATTCGTGAATTCGCTTCATCAGCTAATTGGTTAAACCATTTTTTAACATAAAAACAGTTTCTTCAATATTCTTGTTTATTTAATTTCCTCCCTGTTGTAACGCAGTCATAAGTTCATTATTTTGCTTGCTAGTTGCCTGATTAATAACGATTGCTGCAGGACCTGTTTATACCTTAATACTTAAATAAAACTTTACAATCCAGCAAATATTCATAGATTAAACATTCAGATTAAACCATGAAAAATAACAGATTTATTATCCTGATAATATTGCTAATTTGCTTGGGTACTGGCTTTTATTTAAAAGCAAACACCCCAAAAGAAAAGAAACTCCGGCATGTGGTTGCTTTTAAATTTAAGCCCGGTACTACCACTGCCCAAATGCAAAAGGCCACCGTTGATTTTCTTAACCTGAAAAAACTTGTACCCCAGATAACTGAATTAGAAGGCGGGCCGGATATTTCCTTTGAGAAGAAAAACGGCAAATTTACGCACTGTTTCGTGGTGAGTGTAAAAAGCAAGGCAGATTTAGATGCTTACGGCGCTCACCCAAATCACAAAGCATTCAGCAGGTCGGTAGATCCGCTTTTGGCCGAAGTAATGGTAGTAGATTACTGGACCGAATAACATTTTAAACTTGGTAAATTGCCTTAATGAGGCATCAAGAGTTACTTAAAGAAAAATTAGATTTACATCTATTTTCCGGTTCTCCCAATAGAAGGCTTAAATTAAAAAAGCCAATCCGAAAATCTGGACTGGCTTTTTAATTAACTTCTTTTAATTTGTTACGGGTAAGCAATTTTATTCAGAAATCCGGAAGCCAAATTACTTACTTCCCGATATTATTCTTCGGCAGGCTGAATGGCTCCATAAATTACCGGGCTAAAGAAACGCAGGTTTTCCAGAATACAAGTCATGCTATAAAACTTTTTCGGATCTACCTCCGGATGCTCAGCCATAGCTACCAGAAAGGTTTCTATGGCCTGGGTATATTTATCGTCAAATTCTTCTTTTGTCATCTCTATTGCTCTTCCCGGTTTACCAACCTTGTAAATAAATCAAATTTATTAATTACTGATTTGGGTTTAAGCATTTAAATAATAATTCTTTTCGTTTCGCCTCAAGCTGCAACCTGAGTTATAACTTTCCGGATAATACTTTAGTGCGATTTAAATCAAATATTTTCTAGTGGATAATGTTTACTTGCTGACAGCATAAACCTGGATATTTTAACAGATACCGGCCCCCAATTATTAATAAATTCCCTCCATAAACTCTAAGAAAATAAAGACAGAGATTAAAGTATAATACAGAAAGCATTAAAGCTACTTGTTAAATCTGTATTCACCTTTATTTATCTTGTGCAGTTAATTAATGAATATTGATAAGTCAAGGTTGAATATAGCTTTAACGGAGCAACTGTAACCTAACTCAAAATACATTGAATTAATCTTAATTGCCTGTTTAGGTACCTGGTAAATAATTTTGGATTCGGATTCAGCCAAAAGAGAATTATTTCGTAAATACCAACCAATATTAAAACTCATAATTTATGCAGCAGGTTAACCGCTATTATCTTTTAGTGATTTTATATTTAAGTATGCTCAGCCCGGGCAGTTTAATGGCCCAGGAAACCGATACGCTAAAGAAATACCAGGAACCGGTAACAGCTCCCCCACAAAAGGCCCCATTTTTTAAATTTAAAATTTTTAAAGCCACCGCAGTACCCGCCGTTCTTATTGGCTATGGATTAACCACCATCAAAGACAATGGCCTTTACAGCAGTTACGATGCGCAAAGAGATATTCGCCAGCAATTTCCTAACTTTCATACCCGCGCAGATGACATTCTGGTGTTTGCCCCTTTTGCCGAACTGGCTTTGGCAAATTTACTGAATGTTAAATCGAACAACGATTTTCTGAATACCGGATTGGTTATATTAAAGGCAGAAGCCATCAACGGTATACTGGTACTCGGCTTAAAAAATACCACGAATCAACTACGTCCGAATGGCGAAAACCGTTACTCTCTGCCATCCGGCCATACCGCTCATGCCTTTCTGGCAGCGTCTATTCTGCACACAGAACTACGCCACAAAAGCCAATGGTACGGCATTGGTGCGTACACCATTGCCGTTAGCGTTGGTGCTTTGCGGATGTTAAATAACAAACACTGGCAATCAGATGTGCTGGTTGGTGCGGGTATAGGCATTTTGTCTTCGCACCTGGCTTATTTATCACACCGTAATCGTTGGGGCCGGAAGCCTTCCGTAGTGGTAATACCTACCTATATCTTCGGTACGCCGGGTGTGGGAATGGCCTTAAACCTGGATCAGGTAAAAACCAAAAAGCCGCCAACAAATTTTTATTTAAAGCAAAATAATTAATCAAAACCGGATTATAACTTTTTATCATCGATTATACGGCGCCGTTGCGGCTCTAATTATTGATTGCCTTGAGCCTGCTTATTACCCCAAGTAGCTGCTCAAAAAAGTAAGTGACCGTTAGCGTTAAAATAATAAAGGCTCATCCGGCTTTATCATCTTATAATACCTGCATAAGCAGCAGGATAAAACAAAAATGCCTTTAAATAATTATTTGCGGCTACGCCATCACAAAACCATCTATTCAGGAATTTACTCCAATTACTCCATCATTAAATATGGATACCAGTTTATTCAAACTTCCTTCTGCCAATGCAACAATTTACGTGTCAAATGCAGCAATTACTAAAATAAACATAGCTTACGTGTATTTATTACTTTTGCATTAGCAGCTTTAATTCTTTAGGTTGAACAAAACTGCTCGCTTAAAAACATTAGCGCCGATGGGTAGTGCAGAAGTAAAATTGTCAAATAAAGTTTAGATTAGTTTTTTATAATTAAAAATAATTTATACGTTTATCAAAATTTTATTTTAAACCCTTAAACACACGCATCTATGACCAAGTTTGAAGAGGTAATCGAAACCTTAAAATTTGCTGAAAAGAATAAAGAGCAGTTAAATGCGATTACTTCAACTTTACAAAAAGTAATTACAGAACAAAGAAAAAGCGTTGAAGCTTTAGAAAAACTGTTATCTGAAATTGAATCTGGTAATGTAACACCAGCTAAAAAACGGGGTGGATATCGGGGACGTAGAAAAAAAGAGGAAGGCCAACAATCCTAAAATAAAAAAAGGAAGCATTAAATGCTTCCTTTTTGATTTAAATAAATTAGAGTTAACTGTACATTTATTTGAATCTGTATTATTGCAGCTAACTCTATATAAAATTAAAACCTTAATCAATTTCTGCCCGTCAGAAAAACAGCTTTTGCTGAATGCCGCCTTAGTTACTGATTACAAATTTAATATCCTTAGAATTAGTCGACAATCTTGCTGTCAACACACCGCCAGCCTTAAACAAAATACAGCTTAATTCATCGCGCAAAAACTTCATCAAACCATTAGTTGATTTATCTTTGCCGGCCGTATCATTTTTATTATGCCGTTTCTGTTTCACGCCAAAAGAGTTTGCACTACCACCTAAAAAACTAAAACTACTACTTTTGTTACGTTAAACGCAATACCGGGTAAAACAGCATGGGCAGATATTTTTTGGCAGTTTGCATAACTTAAATTCCAGGTTTTGGTTTAATAGTTATTAACCTTAAATAAAATCAGGAATAATAAATGGAAACCGGAAACAACATGCAACCCGCTGCGCAGTACCAACTAGCTACCTTTGCCGGTGGCTGTTTTTGGTGCATGGTTAAGCCTTTCGATCAATGGCCGGGCATAATAAGCGTAGTATCGGGCTATACGGGTGGCCACATAGAAAACCCCACTTATCAGCAAGTTTGTTCTGATACCACCGGGCACTACGAGGCCGTACAAATAACCTACAATCCACAAGTAATTTCGTACGAAGAAATTCTTTCGGTTTTCTGGCAGCAAATAGACCCGACAGATGCCGGAGGCCAATTCGGTGACCGGGGTTCTTCTTACCAAACAGCAATTTTTTACCATAACCCGGAACAAAAAGAACTAGCCGAAAAATCGAAAAGAGAATTAGAACAAAGCGGCACTTTTAATCGCCCGATTGTTACGCCTATATTACCAGCCAAACCATTTTACCCGGCCGAAGATTACCACCAGGATTATTATAAAAAGAATCCGCAGCACTATCAGCGCTACAGCATTGGGTCGGGCCGGGCTGGTTTTCTGGAAAGGCATTGGTCCGGAAAGTAAAAAGCGAATATTAGTATTTGGGCGTGGCTGTTATCCTAACCACGCCTCCCTTTTATTCAATGATTGCGAACTCTCCTTAAATATCTGAAACCAGTTAAAGTGGTTTAGTAATTCCTAAGATGTAAGTGCCTTGGTTCAATTTTATTCCCTCATTTAAGTACGGCTGGTTAATATTAACTTCTGAAAAACTTTGCTCACCCGAAAGTGATTTAGGTTATAAACTAACTCCTATCAATGGTATCCTAGCTGCCTTTAGTTAGTATTTATCTATAGGCCACTTGCCGGAATTATTAGCTATTTAACTTTGGTTAATGGCTTACATATTATCTGATCCAGACGAGCTTAACCCTAATTTTTCTTTGCCGTTACTTTTCTTACAAAACTTATACCCACTTCTGAAAATACAATTTATTCACATAAATATAAAACTCTTAATAAATAAGATAATCTATATATTATTTATTTATTTAATTACTTAACAATATTTTAAACCTAAATAAATAATCTAATCGGGTTACCACACCTAGGGCATTTTTTATAAAAGTGCAATTTTTATTTTTGAAATAAGTAAACTAAATCTAGAGCGGGGCCGTAAATTAATGCCTACTTAACCACTAACCACCAATGATAAATATTGCGATAGAGTCTGAAGCGGAGGAATCAAAGAATGAGAAGAAAACGGCTGCCAAAGGTGGTCATTCATTTGTAATTCCGGTAGTAGAAGAACAGGCGCAAATTGGCAAGCAGGTAGTTGAATCGGGGCGAGTACGCATTTCCAAAAATGTGCAGGAACAGGAAGAACTCATTAATGTTACGCTTACCCACGAAGAACACCAGGTGGAAAGAGTACCGGTAAATGAGTATGTAGATACCCCTCCGCCTCCCGTTCGCTACGAAGGCGACACTATGATTATTCCGGTTGTGCGGGAGGTAGTACAAGTACGCCTTTTGGTAGTAGAAGAGCTCCATATCACCAAAAAGCAAGTACAAACGCAGGTAAACCAGCCGGTAACCCTGCTAAAAGAAGAAGTACACGTGGAGCACCAAAACAACGAGCCGACGAATAACCAGCCGGCTTAAACAATCTTTTTTTATCACCTTAATTTTCTAACCTTAAAAACTAAGTAAAACTATGGCACAAACCGTAATAGGAATTTTCGACAATAGCAGCCAGGCCAATACCGCCGTGGAGCAACTTACCAGCAGTGGCATTTCGCGCGACCGCATTGATATTTCAGATCGTAGTAGTTACAACAACGACAACGATAGCTATAACAGTACTAATGACCGCTATGACAATGACCGGGACGATGACAGCATTGGCGGCTTTTTCCGGTCTTTATTCGGCGGCGACAACGACGATGATGCCCGTAAATATTCTACAGTAGCCCGCCGGGGCTGCGTAGTTACAGTACACGCCCAAAGCGATGATGAAGCGCATCGGGCTGCTGAACTATTAGACGATTATGGTGCTGTAGATGTGGATGAACAGGCCGCCCGTTATGGTTACACCGGTGCTACCGGCAGCATGGGTACCGCCGGAAGTTCGTTGGCTACAGGTGCCGGCATAACCGGTATGCCCAACACCAACACTACTAACCTAACTGGTACCACCGATACCGATTACAACCGCAATAATTTAAATACTGATTATAATCGTACTACTTCAGATACCGATTATAACCGGAATAATTTAGATACAGACCGTTTAGATACGGATAGATCTATTCCGATTATTGAAGAAAATATTCAGGTAGGCAAGCGGGAAGTAGAAACCGGTGGCGTACGGTTGCGGAGCCGAATTGTAGAACGTCCGGTAGAAGAGCACCTGCGCCTGCGCGAAGAACGTGTAAACGTAACCCGCAACCCCGTTGATCGTCCGGCCAGTGATGCCGACCTGAATACTTTCCGGGAAGGCACTATTGAACTGACCGAACGCGCCGAAGTACCGGTAGTGAACAAAGAAGCCCGCGTGGTAGAAGAAGTTTCTTTAAATAAAGAAGTAGAAGAACGCGACGAAGTGGTTCGGGATACGGTACGTAAAACTGAAGTTGACGTAGAAAACCTGAACCGTAATAACCTGGACACAAACCTGCGGAACAACCTGGACACTGACCTGAACGACCGCGACCGGTTAGACTTAGATAACGACCGGAGAAGAACTGATTTGGACGGTGACCGTTCAACTGCTCTTTAGATTAGAGAGTTATATTTATAGCAAAAGTGACGGCTTTCCAAAAGCCGTCACTTTTTTTTTAGGCATGTTAGCCAACCTCGAAACTTGTCTAGTTAAAAATATTCCTGTTTAGCTTTGCTAGCGGCTAACTTTCTTCCTTTCTCATTGCCGGCACCAAATATTAAGGGTTTTTTCGTAATAATTAAATAAATTCGGGCGCTAAACTATTAGATATTTTATTTACTTGCTTGCGCCTAATGGCAAACCCCAAATTTTTATTCCTTATCTTATTTATGTTATTTTTTAACTTTAATAAGCCATTCCGCCAGTGGCAACCAACCAAAAGCAATCTTTTGTTTTCGCTTTTCTTTTTAATAACATCCCAGGTGTTGGCCCAAAAGCAAATCCTAATTCCTATCGAAACCCGGCAGCATGCTTTGGCTTTACAGGTGGGCGCCGATCAGCGCGTGGGAATTACCTACTTTGGTAAAAAATTAAAGACGCCCGCCGAATACCAGTATGTACCAGCCATGTACCGGCGCGGCGATGATTATTCCGGCATTCTGAACGCAGCTTATACACCGGCAGGCTCCCGCAACCTCGTAGAGCCGGCCATTCAGGTAACGCATTCCGATGGCAACACTTCTTTGGATTTGCAGTATGTGAGCCACAAGGTGCAGAAAATCGATAAAAACGTAAGCACTACCAGCTTGCTGCTCCGCGATCCGCAACATCCTTTAGAGGTTACCTTGTTTTATAAAGTTTACTACGATGAAAATGTAGTTGAACAGTGGTCAGTCATCAAAAATACCCAGCAAGGCCCGGTTACGCTCCACAAATACGCTTCAGCCAACTTGTACTTAACCGCTGATCGTTACTGGCTTAAACACTACCACGGCGACTGGGCCAAAGAAATGCAAACCGAAGAAACCCAGCTAACCACCGGCATTAAGGTACTCGATTCTAAACTCGGAACCCGCGCCAATTTATACCAGCCACCCACTTTTATGGTTTCGCTGGATAAACCCGCTACCGAAGACGAAGGACGGGTGTTGTACGGTTCGGTGGAATGGTCCGGCAATTTCCGGGTAGATCTGGAAGTTGATCCGCTAAATAATTTGCGGATAATTGGCGGGATCAATCCTTTTGCTTCGGCCTACACCTTAGCCCCTGGTCAGGAATTTAGTACGGCGCTTTTCCTGTATACTTATTCTGAAAACGGTAAAGGCGAAGCCAGCCGCAACCTGCACCGCTGGGCCCGTAAATACCGTATTCTGGAAGGCGAAGGCAACCGCCTCACGCTGCTGAACAACTGGGAAGCCACTTACTTCGATTTTAACGAACCCAAACTGGCCGAACTGATTAAAGATACGAAACGCTTAGGCGTAGACATGTTTTTGCTGGACGATGGCTGGTTTGGTAATAAATATCCGCGCAACAGCGATAAAGCCGGCTTAGGTGACTGGCAGGAAAACGTACAAAAATTACCACACGGCATTGGCTACCTGGTAAAAGAAGCCAAAAATAACGATGTAAAATTTGGTATCTGGGTAGAACCCGAAATGGTAAACCCGAAGAGTGAACTCTACGAAAAGCATCCCGAATGGGTCATCAGGCAGCCGGGCCGCGAAGAGCACTTGTACCGTAACCAATTGGTGCTGGATTTGAGCAACCCGCAGGTGCAGGATTTTGTGTTTAACGTGCTGGATAACATCATGACCAAAAATCCGGGAGTAGCTTTCTTTAAATGGGATTGCAACGCCGTTATATACAATGCCCACTCCTCTTACTTAAAAAACCAGTCGCACCTGTACGTAGATTATGTAAAGGGTTTGTATAAAGTGCTGGATCGGTTCCGGGCCAAGTACCCCAAACTACCCATGATGCTTTGCTCCGGCGGTGGCGGCCGGGTAGATTACGCGGCCCTGAAATATTTCACGGAGTTCTGGCTCAGCGATAACACCGATCCGCTGGAACGCATCTTTATGCAGTGGGAATATTCTTACTTTTTCCCGGCCATTTCGCACGACAACCACGTAACCGACTGGGGCAAACAGCCCATTAAGTTCCGCACCGATGTAGCCATGATGGGCAAGCTGGGTTTTGATATTGTGGTAAGTAAGCTGGAGCCCAAAGAGTTGCAATTTTGCCAGGATGCCATTAAAACCTATAATTCTATTAAAGATGTGGTCTGGCACGGCGATTTATTCCGGTTGGCCAGCCCACGAGAGCATGATTATGCCTCGTTGATGTACGTGAACGAAGCGAAGAACCGGGCTGTACTTTTTAACTATATGGTTGGCAGCCGCTATGGCGCCGGCACGGACTCCCCTATCAAATTAAAAGGCTTAAATCCGGATAAAAAATACAAACTAAAAGAACTTAACCTTTATCCTGAAACCCGCACGCCGATAAAAGAAGATGCGGTTTACTCCGGCGATTACCTCATGACCGTGGGCTTCAACCCACTTTTAAACACCCGCCGCACCAGCGTAATTCTGGAACTAACCCAGGTGAAATAAGGAAAAAATTTAAACTAAAAGAAAAAGGCTGGTTTCCTGAAGAAGCCAGTCTTTTTTATTACGGATGCGGCAAAACAAAAAACCAGGCAACCAGAAAAGCTATTTAGCGGAGAAATCGAACAGGCTTAGCTTTACATCTAAGGCATTGTAAGTAAGCACTTCCTTTCCCATGGTTAAAAATTTATCGTGCAGCTTTTTACCATCAACTAAGTCGGCATAATAGTAGGCCGGTGTTCCTACAATTTCCCCTATTTTACTAGCGTAATAGGTATTATAAATTACCCAAACCCTCTTTTTACCTGCTAAGGCCTTAAAATCTGGTTCTAAATTTCGAAAATACGCCTCTGTACTGTTAGATTGATACCGCACATCCCTTCCTTCTATGGCATCAAACTTTAAGCCGTAAGTATCTTTGTAAAATTTATAGGTATGCTGCGCATTCCAATATATATAAACCACATCGCCGGGCTGAAGATGATCATTTACATAGAGAAAAACTTCGCGGTGATAAGCCTTTTTGTAACCGCCAAACAAGTGCGGATTTATGACCTGAGCGATTGAACTTACCACCGGAATAATCAATAACAAGACCGGCAGAATGTAACGGAACTCCGCGCGGGCCGGTAAACGGGAGGCTAAATAAGCTGCGCCGGCGGCGATAAAAAGGATAAACAGGGGTGCCAGGAATACAACCAATCGTTCGTAAAACGGGTAAATTTTAAGGCCGGATGCCAGCAGGGTCAAGAACAAGGGCAGCACCAGCACCCAGAATAACTTCTGATTTCGCCGGTAAACGGTAAACAAGCCGGTACCCAGAAATAAAAGTGGTAAAACCGGCAATCTGGCTAGGAAATGGAGCACCGGATTTTGGAGGTGCGATACTTGCCACAATATACCCAAAGGATAAAAAAACATTTTGTACAAAGTACTGCCAAACCATTCCAAGTCGGCTAGTGAGGTTGGCGGCAAAGGCATAAAGCCACCCTCGTTCTGAAACCAGATTACCAACCACTCCGAATCGGCGTATTTATTCGTAAACATGAAGAAATTAAGGGTAAAACTCAGCAGCCAGATAGTACCGGTAATAATAATGCGTAAAAGTCCCGGCCAGTTTTTTTGGCGTAAGTAATAAATGCCGATGCCTCCGGCCATGCCCGCCAGAATAAATATAGAAGCATAGGAAAACCAGATGATAAGCGCGCCCCAAAAGCCCCATGATAAAACGGCTTTAATATTTTGCAACTGATGGTAGCGGTTATACAGGTATAAAGCAACAATAGTAGCTAGTAGTTCGGTGCTGTATTGCTTCATTTCAACGGCGTGGTATACCAGAGGTGGCGCAAATGCCAGCACCCCTACCGCTACAACTACCCCTATGGGCTTAAGCAAAGCCCGACATACCGGCACAAAAAGGAATAAAGCGGCAATCCCCGACAATAGTGGAACTACCCGCAAGGCCATTTCGCTTTTACCAAACGCCAGTACGCAAAGCTTTACCAGCCACAAAAAGCCAATGGGTGCTTTTTGCTGGTAATCTAAGGCCGGCGCCATTAACTCCAGAAAATTCATCCGGACTAAGCTGCTGGCCAGGTAAATCTCGTCTACCCAAAAAGAACGATTATCCAGGAAATGAAATAGGCGTAACCCTACCCCCGCTCCAACCAAAACCCAGACAATCGTTTGCCACTTACTACGCCGGTTATATTCCTGCGCTTTATCGGTTAGAATGAGTGTTTTTGTCATTTCTTTTGGATAAGCTGCTTAAAACCTAATGCTATTACCAACGAGAAATGAGGGAGGTTATTCTGGTTACGCTAAAAATAACCGATCCGGGCAGCAAGTTCAAATTTAGCAGTACGCCGATAAAACCTCCTTCAATATGCTTTGCAGGCTATTACAAGCCCATATGATAGAATAAAATTTAATTTGCACCCAGAGTTTATAATATTCGTTTTTCAGCCCCCAGGGCGCGGGTAAAAACCTACAGCCTTTTACCGCTACTGCTGTACTAAACCATATTGGCAACGCGATTATTTTATCTCCTATAACAATATTCCGCTTTGTATTATAGATACTGCCTTTTACCGGTTACAGCGGCAAATCAATTTACTTTGCAGTGCTGGCATTAAGCGCGTCTCCTTTTCCTCCGGAATGGCTACCGTGTTATCTGCCTGCACTGGATAAGAATAAATTTACACGGCAAAATATCACATTTTATTAGATTTATACAAATATATTTCTAAACTTTAGTTATCAGCTTATACTAAAAATTTAAGAGTACCTGGAGATAGCCATAATGATGCTGTACAGATAAGCCCATGTAAGCTTGCCGGTAAAGTATGTACCTGCCTTTAGCGAGATATTAAGTGGAAAGACTTTTTAGCGGTTATGAATTGTGGGGTCTTATTTTGAGCCTTTAAGAACTACCAATCAGGACTTATGCTTAATTAATAAAGTAAACTTGGATTTATACAGGGTAATATAGTCGAGCAGCGCATAAATAAAAATAACGATGCTTACCATTTCTAAAAATTCTTCTACGGTAGTAAATAGATTATAAATAAGATTTCTGCCATAAAATTTCTCAATATATCCTTCTACCAATTCGCACCCGATGGCCCCAAACACAAAAAGGAATCCGGATATAAAAAATAAATTCCTGGTTTTTGCAGGCAATGCCAGCACAAACCTCATAAAGTAAACCACTACGCCTAAAAATAAAACAGAATAAGGAATAACCCAGGCATAATAAAAAATACCGGATAAGTTTGGCATCCGATTCCGAACGGTTAAAACCAACTCTTCGTGAATTTGAGTGGCCTCGTCGAAACAAAGAAACAGGAAAATACAGCCCAGTAACCGCCAAAACTTTTTATTCTTTTTCAGCTTTTCGGTAACTGAAAAGCTGGCGATAAAGAAAAGAAGGCCGGCGGCAATTAACAGGTTTACCGCTGAAATGAAAGAAGGGAAATTACTTTCGTTATTAAAATTAAAGTACTTATCCATTAAAGAGACTACCCGATTGCTATCCGGGAAGTTAAAAATTAAATAAATGGCAATGGCATGGGCTATGGTCAGCAGCAGAATAATAGAAAGGAAAAATTTTGCTATAGCGCCCGGTTCTAAATTAAATTCACCGTCTTTGGTAGTTCTGGCAGTTTCCAAACTTTTGGAATCAACAAAATGGGAAAAATTAAGTAAACTATTCTTCATATTAAGCATTTATCATTATCTAGGACTTACGCAAAACATCATCAAACAGGCGCTGGTTGCCGTATGTTTTCTCCCGCAATTTGTTTGGCAAAGACTCCGCAAGGGAGCATTCCATACTCAAGGCGTAAGTACTATTATTAAAGACTATTAAATTAAACCCTACTTAAACCTTCTATAGTGCATTTATAGTAAATATAGTAAAAAACATATAAAGGTATACAAACTCCAATCAATTTATAATAAACGTTACTTTTAACAAATTATTAAAATAATATTATCTAATATTTATTAATCTATACAGTATATACCCATTATTTGGGGTATTTGGATAGGATGAACTAAACAGCCATACGAATAATCTCGGGGTTACTTTGCTACTACAGTCATAATCTTCAGTATACTTATTCCTTAGAATATAGTTTTAAATAAATACTTAATTTCTGCTTCCCCTGTCTTAACTTTTTAGGTTTAAAATTTAATCATCTATAACGGACTAAGGATATAGCCTAAAAGAAAATTGTTAATTTACCTGATACTACTTAAACCTACTAAAGTAAGCCCATCATTTATCTGAGGTTCAGCTAAGCTTATTTCTGCTGAATTTATGAACCTCGCCCTCTTAATATTCGTTTTGTTCTCTTTGTCTGTTAGTACCAAAGATGAATCGGAAACAACACTTTATTATAATCCTGATTTTAGGAGCCCTTTCTACCATCAGCCCTTTTTCTATTGACATGTATTTGCCAGGTTTTCCGGCCATTGCCGCAGACCTGAACACGACCATTGAGCAGGTGCAGCTTTCGTTAACCAGTTACCTGATTGGTATTGCGGCCGGTCAGTTGCTGTACGGTCCGTTACTCGATCGCTATGGCCGTAAGATGCCGCTTTATGCCGGTATGGCTTTGTATATATTATCGTCGTTGGGGTGTGCCTTAACCAACTCTGCCGAAACTTTAATATTGATGCGCTTTTTACAAGCAGTTGGAGGTTGCGCAGGGATGGTGGCCGCTATGGCGCTGGTGCGCGATTTATTTCCGGTAAGCGAGACTGCTAAAGTTTTATCGCTGCTTACGTTAGTTATTGCGGTTTCGCCAATGATAGCACCTACGCTGGGCGCTTATGTAACCGCTACGGTGGGCTGGCATTACGTTTTTCTGATCTTAGCGGGTATTGCGGCTTTAATTGTACTGGGCATTTATACTTCTTTACCCAACGGCACCAAGCCAGATACATCGCTGTCGCTGCGCCCGAGGGCTGTATTAGCTAACTTTTACGCGGTAATCAAAAACCCGCAGTTTCTAATATATACCTTGGCAGGGGGTATCGGGTCGGCGGCGCCTTTTGCCTATATTTCAGGTTCTCCGGATGTGTTTCTGAATATTTACAAAGTGAGCGAACAGGAATACGGCTGGATATTTGCTTTTCTGGCAGCGGCCATGATTGGTTCTACCCAGGTAAATACCCTTCTGCTCCGCCGGTTTACGAGCGAACAGCTCATTAAAATTGCGCTTACCGGCCAAACCATGCTGGGAATTTTGCTGGTGCTGGGCACTTTAGGCGGATGGTATGGTCAATACAGTCTTATACTTTTACTTTTCCTATTTTTATGCGGGCAAGGCTTAAATGTACCTAATGCATCGGCCTTGTCGCTGGCCCCGTTTGCTAAAAACGCCGGCAGTGCCTCCGCCTTAATGGGAAGTGCCCGCATGGGAATGGGTGCCCTGGCCTCGGCCATTGTAAGTTTACTGCACAATGGTACGGTTCTGCCTATGGTTGGGGTGATGGCTTTTTGTGCTATAACGGGCCTGCTGATATTGTTAGCCGGCAGAAAGATAGCGGCTCCTATGCTGGAGAACGAGGTTGAACCGGCTGAAGTAAGAGAGGCGGCTGCTCTGGGAGAAGCTAAATTTTGAAAGATCCCAGAATAAATCAGCCCGGTTAAGTTTTACCTTAATCGGGCTGATTTATTAATTTCCAGAAGATTGCGGCTCACGCACTTTTTTGGTTATATTCTTTATTGCTCAAGCGGTTAAGGGGTAAATCGGTCATTTTAAATAACATGTACTTCGCAATCTGGAGTAAATAAAAACCCATTACGGCGCCAATGGTATTATAAATTAAATCATCTACGTCGGCTATACCCAAGCTGAAAGTAAACTGGATTACTTCGGCTGAAAAACTGATCAGAAAACCCGATATAGCTACTCTTTTTACATTATGCAGTTTACCCAGTACTAATGGTGCTAAAAAGCCCCAGGGCAGCAATAAAACCAGGTTACCCATTATATTTATTAAGAAAATATCCCGAAACTGGTCGCCGTGCGGTGCATACCGGTAAGCAAAGGCTTTTTTTAGCATTTCGATGGTACTATGAAAAGGAAGCAAATGGTCGTCCGGATTTACAAAATACGTATCGCGGTCGGTAGTTCCCACCTGAAAAAAAAGTACCCAGCAAAGCACTACCAAATAAATACAAAGACTGGCTCTAAAGAAATATTTTAAAAAATTATTATCTAAAACTGTGTTAATCATTCTGCGTAATTGAAACTTGTACATCTTTGGCACCTGAAATACCCATAATCTTTTTAACGGAAGAACATACCGTTAATTTCGGCAAATTAGCCCCTTTATTATTTGAAAGCTCCTCAGGATTTAAAAAGCCACAATAGCTTAGCTTTTACTACTATTTTGCCTATTTGTTTTATTTTTTACCTACTTAACAAACGGCTGCACTCAGTTTACCTTCTGTCTGTAGCCTCTATTAACCCATAAATGCTCTGACATTCTGCACCTGGCAAGCCCTGTATCCCTATAGAAAAAAAATCCACGCAGCCGTTTTTTAGAACAAATAGCTTAAGTTTTTAAGCCTCTTGCAACGCTTTCCGTTTGAGCAAACCAATAGCGACCGCAACAGAAGGAAGGAACACTTTTTCGGAATAAAGAATATTAACCGCTTTATTCAGTACTTGCCAGTTTTTTCTTTCTACCAGCCGGGGAATAACTTTTATGATAACTTTCACACAATCGGCTGCTTTTCTTTTAATCAGCGTATCAATGTCGAATTCCGCAAAATCGAGCTTGTAGAGATTGTGGTTTTTGATGCCTTTATAAAAATAATAATCTTCGAAGTAGTTCGACAGATTTTTCATTACATTGGCCGTGCACTGGTTTTCGTGTACTCTAAAGTAAGAAAGTGCCTCGGGTATTATATAGCAATCGCCGACTGCTAATTGCCGGAGCCACATATCCCAATCGGTGAGGTACGTAAACTCGGAGCGGAACCCCCCAACAGTTAGGTTGGCCCGCCGGAACATAACAGAAGTAGGCTCTCCTATCCAGTTTACATCGTTAAGCGAATGATAAGCAACAGTTTTGCCTTTTTGCAAGTGGGTTAATGGCAGCACCCAGGTATAATTTCTAAACCCAAATATGGCCCGGTTAGAGGTAACCAGCGATACATTAGGGTACTGGTCCATTACGGCCACATATTTTTCCAGCAATTTGGGATGAAATTTATCATCCGAGCATAAAAATTTAATATAATCGCCTTTGGCATATTCCAGGCACTTATTAAAATTACCTACTAAGCCAATATTGGTGCTGTTTTTATAATACGTAACCCGATTATCGCTCAAGTATTTTGAGATTACTTCCTTACTATTATCAGTTGAGCAGTTATCTACTATAATTAATTCGTAATCAGGAAAAGACTGGTCTAACACACTTTGTATCGCTTCGTCCAGGAAAGAAGCCGAGTTATAGGTCGGAATTAAAACCGATACCTTAGGCGCTGTATTCATTTATTCGCTATAATTATTTTATCCTACTTATAAATAATATAAATAAGTATATAAATATTATTTAAAGATAAATATTCCGTTACAAATTACAAATCCTGATTATGGCATGGATAAATAAATTTCCGGAAGCGGGAATAACTGGTATTCATCTTTAAATCTTTTACTTTTCACCGGCTATCTACAGTTCCAACATATAATTGGCTTTAGAAATCACTGTATTTAGCTATAAAATCAAGAACAATTATTCTTCTGGTAATACCAGGATTACCTAAGCTGTATCATAAGCATTATAGCGGTAACTTTTTAAGGTATACCAAATCATAGTTACTAATAAAACCTAAAAAGCACTTTTCTTCGGTCTAACTTATAACCAAGCGGATTTTTCATCTTACATCGGTTTTTAGTTGCTCGCAAAGCTTGCCTATCTTAAACTACATTATTAGTAATCGATTCTAAATTATGATTTACAAGTACCATAGAGTTAAAAATCAGATACTTAGTAAAACAGATTTATAATAAACATTATTCCACCAGGAAGCTAGTTTGGGCAACAGCTGGCGTTTATCAAACAATTGCTAGCGTCGGCTTAAAACTTTCTTAACGGAGGAGTCTTCAAAATTAAAGACTCACCTATTTACTTTAAAAAGATAACCTAATTGCTAACAATAGACCAGCCTTTATCCTTTTCCGAAAGAATAGGGTTCTTTATTTGCCAATTAATATTCAGTTTCGGGTCGTTCCACAACAGGCCGGCTTCGGCACCTACGTTGTAATCATTGTCGGCGAGGTAAAGCATAACGGTATGGGCGGTTAAAGTAAGGTAACCGGTAGCAAAACCGCGTGGTATGGCAACAGCTCTTTTGGGATTATCGAGTACAACGGTGCTGGCTTGCAGATAAGTAGGCGAATCGGTTCTTACATCTACAAACGCCACCTGGGCTGCCCCGCTGATTACCCGGAATATTTTGGACTCAGCATTAGTATCGCGCTGATAGTGCAAACCCCGCAAAGTATGTTTCTCGACCGAGGTTACATAATTAATCTGCCTTACCGTGTAATCGTTTAAAAAGCTGTTATCGGTATTAAATACCTTTAAAAAAATACCGCGCTCGTCCTCGAAGTGATGCGATTCAAATAAAAAGGCACCGCCGGGAAAGGAATCTAATTTTTTCATAAAAAGTCAAAACGGTAATATTTGTTTACTGCTGCCTGTTTATCGCTGCCGTTTTTAATGTATACCGCATTAAGTTATAGATATAAATGAATAACACTGCTGCCAAAAGTCTCAGAAGTACTCGCTCCACTGTACCGGCAGTTTTTCCAATACAATGGAAGCGATATCTTTATCTGGTTTCTTAAGCTGTCAGGGTATCAGCTACCGGTGCGCTGGGCAATTCGGCAAAAGCGTAGCGGAAGTCAAATAACCGTTTGCTGGTAATTAAAGCTTTGTTTTGCTTAAACTCGGCCCAACTGGTTAATAATACCAGTTCATCGGCTTGCTCTACCAATTCAGGCAGGGTATCTACGTAAGTTATCGGCAGGTTATATTCTTTCGCAAATACTTCGTTGGCCATTGGATCGTAAGCCAGAATATTGGTATAGCCTTTTTCCAGCAGTTTCTCGATGATGAATTTGCTTGGGCTCAGGCGCACATCGTCGGAACCGCTTTTAAAAGCTAAACCCAGAATACCAATTTTGCTGCTGGTTGGTACCACCGCCGCAATTTTATCGGCCACAAAATCTTTAATCTCTTCGTTTATCTGCAGGTTGCCTTCCAGTATTTTTGGCATAAAGCCGTGCTCCTGGGCAATGCTGCTGAGGGCGGCAGTATCTTTAGGCAAGCAGTAACCACCGTAACCACAACCTGGATATACGTAGCTGGCCATAGCTGCCGGCTGGCCACTCCAACGCTTATCCTGATGCAGGATTTTAAAGGCTCCTGGTACATCAATATTGCCAATATGCTCGGCAATCATCGCCATCTCATTCGAGAAGCTGATGAGCGTAGAAAGCAATGTATTAGATAAATATTTAATAAACTCAGCAGAGTTATAGGTAACATAATGCACCGGTGCGTTGAAAGGCAGATACAACTGGTTCAGGATCTCCTTTGAACGCTCATCTTCTACCCCAATTACCACGCGGTCCGGGTTCATAAAATCATCCCAGGCGTAACCTTCGCGCAAAAATTCCGGGTTAGAAGCTAATCCAATAGGCTTATTATACTGGCTGTTCAGCTCGTCAACGTAAGGTTTAACTTTTTTAGAAACCGTGGAAGGCGGCACGGTAGATTTGGTTACGATTACTTTAAAATCGCCCTGGCTTACTTCAAAAATGCTTTTTACGGCGTCTAACAAGTAAGTTAAGTTCGCGCTGCCATCGGGGTTTCCTGGTGTGCCCACGCAAATAATAACGGCTTTGCTATCGTTTACAGCTTCGGCTAGGGAAGCGTCAACAATAAAATTCTGACCTAATTCGTCGCGCAGTACTTCATCTAAGTGCGGCTCGTAAAACGGCACTTCGTATTTTTTAATGCTGTTTACCCGCTCCTGGTTTACGTCGATGCCGTAAACCTTGAAGCCTTTTTTGCTGAAGCCTAAAGCGGTAGTTAAGCCAACAAATCCTAATCCTAATACTGTGATCATACTAATTTACCGTTGTTAATGTGCAAAAATTCTAAGTAACGCTTAATGCCGTCTTCTACCAGCACGGCTGGGCTATAATTTAATATTGTTCTGGCTTTGGTAATATCCGGACAGCGGCGGTTCGGGTTATCGGTTAAATATTCTTTATCAGCTGATTGGCTGAAAGAAATCTGGCCCTGATAATCGAATATTTCTTTACCGTTGCGGTTAAATATTTCGGCAAACTCGCGCACCGACAGTTCCGGATTGTCCATGCCAATATTAAATACATCGAACTGGCCGTGGAGCAATACTTTTAAATAACCGTTAATGGCATCGGAAATGTAGCAGAATGTACGGGTTGGGGTACCATCCGATAAAATTTCGAGGTCGCGGCCTTCGATTACGGCTTTGGCAAAATCAGCCGGTAAGCGCTTGTCGTTAATATTCATACCGGGGCCGTAGTTGTTGAAGGGCCGGGCAATACCAATGGGCATGTTATATTTTTGGGCAAACAAATAGCAAAGAGTTTCGCCGAAACGCTTGGCTTCGTCGTAGCAAGCCCGTGGCCCGATAGAAGCCACGTTGCCGCGGTAATCTTCTTTGGTTGGAATAAATTCCGGAAACGGATCGCCGTAAATTTCGCTGCTGGAGAAGAATAAAAATCCTCTTAATTGCTTTTCTGCGTAAAAATCAAGCAAACGACGCAAGCCGGTAATATTAGCATCTACGGTTTCGATGGGGTAAATGCGGTAGAAAGTAGGCGAAGCAATAGAAGCCATGTGAATCACGATATCGGCTTCGGCGGCACCCGGTACGTTTTCTACCGAATCGGTGATTACGTTAAATTCATAAAGTTTTATCAGGTCCGGATTACTGTCTACGAGATTATCTAACCAATCTTTGGTACCGGTCAGGAAGTTTTCGAGGGCAATAATCTGCTTAATCTGCAATTCTTCTGCAAAATGCGAAAAGAAGTGCATAAAATAATAGCCGAGGAATCCACCGCAACCGGTTAACAGAATAGTGGAATTCCGCAGTTTGTCCTTTTCAGGCCCCGATAGCTTTTCGTAGATAGCTACCATGTCTTCTTGCAGGATCCGGTTATCGGTTCCGGCTTTTGTTGTTTGTATCATTTTTAAAGTGCTAATTTTTAATGTGCTGATGTGTGAATGGGGTTCTGTTTTTGTAATTATTAACGCCTAAGGTGTAGCCGCTTTAAAACCGCAACCAATTACCCTCTAAATTTTTAGAAAAAACATGGCCCTAAATAAAGTTTATGTTAAGTTTTAAGCTTCTACGGTTTTGGCCTGATATTCCGGAAAAAACAATTGGGTTTGCTCGCGGTATAAGCGCTGCACCAGGTTATCGGCCGGTAATTCAATATCGTCGAAAGTAATTACATCATCGCGCGATAAATCGCGTTTCAGGGTAGCGCCTTCGGCTAAACCAACCGGCAATAAATTCTCCTGGCGAGCGGTAGTAGCATTTTCGCATTGGCCATAGGTATCGTAACCGCCTAAGCCATCAAGTACTTTACCGGCTTTTAAATCTGTTTTGGCAAAAGTTACCACTTCTACTACTGGTCCGGCTATTGGGGCCATAATAATATCCTGGAACAACACCATGCGGGCAATCGAAATCGGAATTTCGAAGTAAATCAGGTGATAAGGAGTATAGAAGCTATAAAGCGGACCAGGACCTAATTTGCCGTATTCTAAATAATGCTTGGTTTTGGGGTCGTCGGTGGTGGCAAACACAAATACGCCGGGTCCGGGTTTCGGGCCAACCACGTAATCTACCACACCGCCTTTACTTTTCAAATCTTCTACATCGTACATGGTCACCATGTCGTCGATGTGGCCATTATAATTTAAGCCAATCATGCCGCGTTTGGCTACACCCATGCCGGTGGCATTGGCTACGCAAGCTTGTTCAATCGATATTTTGGTACCGTCGGCAAATTGGGTCACCATTTCGGGGGTTAGCTGCCAGCGGGCGGCAAAACTAGCCTGGGTAGTAGGGTTGCGGTAAAAATCCTGTAAGCCTTTAATATTACCACAAATGAGCGGGGTTAAGCCCAAACCTTTTACAAACCGGAATAAATTCATGATTACACCCGGCTGATCGCCGTCGGCGCCACTGAGCATGACGCCGGCTTTATCGGCATAAACTTTTAAAATCGGTCCTACCAGCGCATCAACTTCGGGGTTAAACAGCAACACGTGCTTTTTGTTATCGATGGCTTTCATCACCAGGTTAGCCGCGTAATGCACGGTACCAGTACATTCTACCAATAAATCCAGCCCTTCGAGTTCGCACAGCAGTTCGCCGTCTTCGGTTACGGCCAAACCGCCCGCCGAAACAACGGCTTGCAAATCGGCCAGATTATCGCAAACCTGTGCGGTATGGCCGGTATATTCGTAAGCTTCCTGGGCTTTGCTTAAGGTGCGATTAGCAATAACGGCAATCTCCATACCGGGAGTATAGCGCATTACCTGGTTTACCAGCCCTTTGGCCATTTCGCCGGCACCCCATAAACCCACCCGGATTGGCTTGCCTGCTTTTTCGCGTTCCTGTAAATATTTATCAACAATAATCATGTTATACGGCTTTTAAAGCAATTTTAATGGAGAGATATGTTTTAGATTTTAAGCTATTGTTTTAATATATTAAGCTCCGTTACCTGAGAATACCTTTACATGCCGGTTAGGGCTTTTAACACAACTTTCTCTGAGAAACCAATAGAAATCCCCTGCGTTAGCAAAGACCAGTTTCTCTTTTCTTTCAGTTTTGGAATTAGCCTGTAAATAGCCCGGGTACATTTAAAAGCTTTTTTCTTGATTAAAGCATCTATATCAAATTCCTGAAAGTTTATTTTATATTCGTTTTGCTCTTTTATGGCTTTAAACAAATAATATTCTTCGAAAATGTTCGATAGATTTTGCATAACCAAAGCCGTAACCTGATTGGGGTGCAGCCGAAAATAAGATAATGTTTCGGGAATCATGTAACAGTCGCCGGTGGTTAGTAACCTTAACCACATATCCCAATCCGGAAAATACTTATAATCGGTTTTAAACTGACCTACTTGCAAACCCGACCGCCGGAACATAACTGTTGTAGGCTCACCAATCCAGTTCCAATCCTGCAGCGACTTATAAATAATTTCTTTACCCGGCCGCAACCCTGTAAAAGGCGGTAATTCCGGTTTAAATCGCTTCTGGCCGAAATATTCGCGGTAAGAGCTTACAATAGCCACTTGCGGATATTGCTCCATTACCGCCACAAACTTTTGCAGCAAATCCGGATGAAATTTATCATCGGAGCATAAATATTTGATGTAAGTACCCTGCGCATATTCCAGGCACTTATTCCAGTTACCTACCATACCCAGATTGCTGGCATTTTTATAATATTTTACCCGCGAATCGGTGAGGTATGCCTCCACTACTTCCTGGGTATTATCAGTAGACTGATTATCAACAATAATTAATTCAAAATCAGGAAAAGATTGGTTTAATACACTCTGGATGGTCTCATCCAGGAACTGAGCGTTGTTGTAAGTAGGAACTAAAACCGAAACTGCAGGAATCTTACTCATAATATTTTCACATTACATACCCGAACTACACAAATAAAAACCTTCTGAACTTTACCGGTATATAGTCTAAGAATTCATATCGCAGAAAAACCAGCCAAATAAATATACCGAATACTACCGTCAGACAAAATCCAATTAAACTAAAAGTAAACCAGTTAATATCTACACCCTGAACAAGCATGTTGGTTAAATAATAAGCACATACCCCTAATAAGCTTATCAAGATAAAAGGCATTAAAATGGGCTTTAGCAAATACTCTACGAGGCTAATCTTCATAAATTTCATAGCCGTGTAAGGAATGTACCACATTGAGGTTACACAGGTCGCAATAATGGTACCCAGCAAAATACCTTCAATGCCGTATTTGCGGCCCAGTAAAATAGTTAGGGTCAGGTTTATGGCCGCATCAAACATCGAAACAATACTGAACCCTTTTACTAAGCCGGCTCCGTTGAGGCAAATGGCGCTAACATGCTGAATAGAATGGGTAGTCATTAAAATTAACGTTAAAGCCAGCACGCTATAACCGGCAAAATTGCTTTCACCCACCCAAAGTTTAATAAACCAGTAATCGAGGATAAGCACCAGCCAAAAAGCCGTACAGATGCAGCAAACGGTTATTAGTAATAGTTTCTGATGTACCTTCTTAAACTTATCACCGCCTTCTTTCGACACTATTTCTACCATAGCCGGATAAGCATTATCGGTTATTTTAAAAACCAGGTTCATGCATATTTCGGGCACCTTAGCGGTTAGGTAATAAATGGTTACGGCCGAAAGGGAAACAAATGAACCTATAAAAAATCGGTCGGTAAAAAATATAATCTGAACGGCAACGGCATTTAAAAAAAGGAAAAAACCAAACGAAAACATTTCGCCCAGCAACTTCCGGTCGAAATACTTCCGGCTAATTTTTAAGTAGCCGTAATATCGCTGCAGCAGGTAAGCCGTGGTAATAATGCTGATTAGAACAATAATAATATTGGTATAAACAAAAGACCACAACCCGTGGCCGAAATACAGAAAAACGACCGGCAGTACTAAGTTTAAAAGACCGATAACAAAGCCGTTGGTGTTAGATAATAATTGCCGCTGGTGCGCGTAAAAAATGCTGCTAAACACCTTTAAAGGAAACTGCAGCCCCATAAATACGCTTAAAGTGAGCGCAATACTTACGGCTACATCGCTTAGGCGGGCATCCATGTCAAAGAAATTCGGCAAAAAAGGAGCGGCTGCTACGCCAATTATAATTACCAGTATTCCCAGGGCAGAATATGTGAAAAAACTGGTTGAAATGATGCGGTTAACGGCTGTACGCGAAGCTTCATCTTCGCCGCGGCTGGTTGCCAGATACCGGGCAATAGCGCTGCCTAAACCAAAATCGAACATGGATAAATAACCAACTATCTGGAAAAGAATAGTAGATAAGCCGTATTCTTCTTTATCTAAAAACCTTAAAATAAAAGGGGTGGTAACCATACCCAGCAACATGGAAACGACCATGAACAGCTGAGAAGAAACGGAACCCCAGAAAGCAGATTTTACCCTGGACATTTTTTAATTATAATAACCAAATATTAATCTCTGGTTAATGAAACCCCTTTCGGATTAATATTTATACAAATAGATGTGATACGCTTTAAAAATTTTAAAGGTATACAAATCTATAATTTTTTAGCCGATGCAAATAAAAATAACAGCGGTAAAGCGATATAAAAACCAGGTTAGCAACCCAACTTACTTATGCTTAACATAAATATAATCAGGTTGCTTACCTCCAACTACAACTCCTTATAATCTCTGTTTACGTGCAATAATTTTTTTATAAAAATTAGTAAGAATTAGCTTTAGATAAAGGATTATTAAAAACAAGGTTATACCAGGGCGCTTTGCCACTCTGCCACATTTCTTCCAGCACCACCTTATCGCGCAGGGTGTCCATGGGCTGCCAGAAACCCGTATGGCGGTAGGCCGATAATTCACCATCGCGGGCCAAACCCTCCATCGGCTCCCGTTCCCAAGTGGTATTATCACCCTCAATGTAATCGATTACGCCGGGTTCCAACACAAAAAAACCACCATTAATCCAAGGCATTTCGCCACCGCTGGGCTTCTCCATAAAGGAATTAATGCGGTCGTCGCCGGTACCTAAGTTAAAAGTACCAAAGCGGCCTGGTTGCTGCACTGCCGTTAAAGTGGCCATAGTACCTTGCTGCTTATGAAATTTGATACTTTCGGTTATGTCAATATCGCTTAAACCGTCGCCGTAAGTCATGCAGAACGTTTCATCGCCAATATAGTTTTTTACTCTTTTTAAGCGTCCGCCTGTCATGGAGTTATGGCCGGTATGCACCAGGGTTACTTTCCAGTCTTCGGTATTATTTTGGTGTACCTCCATGCTGTTGTTGCGCATATCAAAGGTTACATCAGAATTATACAGGCTGTAATTAGCGAAGTACTCCTTAATAATGTGGCCTTTATACCCGCAGCAGATAATAAATTCGTTAATGCCATGGGCGGAATATATTTTCATGATATGCCACAGAATTGGCTTCCCTCCAATTTCTACCATTGGTTTTGGCCGCACGCCACTTTCTTCACTAATTCTGGTACCGTAACCACCGGCAAGTAATACTGCTTTCATATATAATCTTTATTTTTTAATTATAAATTATAGAATAATTTCTCTCCCTGGATTTAAAACAATTAAACAACTGTAAAAAATAGCGAAGCCTTCTCAACAGATTTAAAACCCCGCAGCCTAGCCTAACTTCCAACTCTAAAAATAATTCTGATAAAATACATGAACTCGTTTAAAATTGAGGCCTGATTTTAAAAGCTTAAATATACAATATATTTAATATTATATCCTAGCAAATTAATAAATCTTTCTTCTAAACCGGAAAAAAAAAGTAATTACAAGGCCTAAAGTAATAATTAAAATATTAGAACTACTACCCCAAATAATGATACATACAATATTATAGCAAGCAGTAGCTGCTTATTTTTGTTTTGCTGCTCCGGTGGAAAGGGAAATACATTTGCTGTTTTATCTATAACACTGTTTATTTAAAATGAGCATTGGTTTAGTGCTTGCCCTTCCCGAATCGGCTGGTTTATACCTGTAACACACGCAGTTGTAGTACTACTGCCGTTTTTTATCCAGTGAGTTGCATCTGCCGGTATAGCTAAAACTTTCAGGTTTAACCCCCGCCACGGCTTTTATCTCTACGTAACAATTACCCGAGTAAAATCAAATAACACCATTATTATTACAATTCAACCTATTACTGAAACTGTCCAATTAAGTTGCCTTTTCATGGTAAACTTCCTCTCCATTCCGGATTCGCAGCTTACGTTCATCGTCTATAATTTGATTCTTGAATACCATCTTTGCAGTGCTTTTTTAATAAGATTGTCACTCTGCCACTATTTATGGTTACTTATCGCGGAACCAATACTTGCGCATTTCTTTACCCAGAACAGAATACAAAGTATAGGTTTGAGTGCTTTCTCTAAATTCTAAAGCTACTGGTAATTTATTCGGGAGGGGCTGCCCGCCAATTAACCGGGCACGGTAGTTATACAGGTATAATTTAGCCGGTCCGGTTTCGGTTAAGGCATAAATGCGGTTAAGCGGGCCAAAATCGAAATATTGTACCAGTTTGGGCGAAGACGTAATAAAATTTTTCTGGAGCAACAACTTCAGGGTTTGGCTGTACAGGCTGGTTTTATCCGGCTCCCGCCGTACTACAATATAGGATTTGCCCTGAGACTCGACCACCAACTGGTATTCAGCAGATTGGGCGCCTGCCGGTAATTTCCGGCGCTGCAACACCTGACCCGCCAGGTTAAAGGTAATCAGCGAGCCTTCGGTGGTAACGGTTGTAACCTGGCTAGCCCGGAAAGTATTACCGGTTTTAGCAAATATTTCCGGCGAGAAAGTTCCTTCGAAGGATAATGGGAAACCCGGATAGGGCTGACCCTGTAGGTTAAAAGCATAGATATAACCATTCTGCAGCAAAGTAAGAACTACTTCCCGCCCGTTTATATTATAATACTGCGGGGCCACCGCCAACGGGCTTCCCAGTTGTTTTGGCTCCCAGCCGGGCTGTAAATTACCCACCATATCAAACATAAATATCTGCCCATATTGGTCGTGCACCATAAACAAAGGCGCACTCGCCGGCCCTGGCACCAGCGTTAGGCGCTGCACCTGCACCGAATCGGGCAGGTTAAACGGAAAGTTCTGAATATCGCGGCCGTTCTGGTCTAGGCAATGAATTATATTGCGGCTGGCGAACAAATATTTAATCCGCTTATCGGTCCCAAACGTAACCGGGTACACCGGATCCAGCACCTTATCTGCCAGCGAATCGGACCAGGCAACCTGCCCGTTATCGCGTAAAGCATGTAGCACCAGCGCCGAATCCTGCACAAGCACCCGGGATGCACCACCCAAATTTCTATCGATCAGGAACGGCGCCGAGATTAATTCGCTGTTAAAGCCGGATTTATACTGGGCCTTGAAGGTTTGGACTTGCTTTGCAACCGTATCGGTGGCTACCGGGTGCGTTACGACCAAACTGGTATAATATTGGTCTTCCTGGCGGCTGAACTGCAAAGATAGCTGACTGAAATATTTAATGAGGGTTTCGTGGCGAAGCAGGCTGCTCTGCTGTTCTTCGCGAATGTGGTGGCGCAACATTCGCCACACCAAATCGGCATCTACGTACAGGCTGAAGTTGGTTTCCTGCTGGGTGTTTTCCAGGAAGACTTTCATCCGGTCGCTATTTGGCCAAACCCTGTTCTGCTGTATATCGGCTAAAACTTGCCGCAACGCCGCAACACTTTTCCCGAAGAGTAAAAAGTTATCTACCTGAACCGCATAACATTCCGAAAAACCCCTGGCTACCGACCCAAACAACAACATGGGTAATTGCGGCACCGGAATTTGCTTAATGGTATAGTTACCGAGCGTTTCCCAATCTGCTCCGGGCGCAGCACCCGCTATGCCTTCTTTTATTATGGCATTTAAAATACCGGTTGTCTTTACCGGATCTCCGGTTTGCACATAAATTATTTTCTCAACAGGCGCTTTGTTATCTTCGGGCGCCAGGTAACCAACTGCTAACTCCTGCCGGAAAGTACGGTTCAGGCTATCGGCCAGTATTATCTGGCGGGCCGGCCAGGTATTATTTTTATCTTCTGGTAAAATATGTTTAAACCCGGTTAGGGTATTCAGGCCAAAGGTTAAGAGTAAAGCAGTACGGTTGGGCAAGAGGTTACGTACTAAAAAAGGTTGGGGTGGCTGATTTTTTATGCGGTTATAAAAAGATTCGGCCAGCGGCTCGGGGTTCGAAAAGCCATTCAGGAATATTTTGCCGCGCTGGTGTTTAAAACCCAGCATACTGCTCCGGCAAAGGCTGGCCAGGTAAGTTATATCGGGTTCAAGGGCATCTTCCAGAAAAATATTTAAAAAAGGCGGTAAATGCCGGTAATTCACAAAAACATGCGCGAAAACTTCGGGCTGGGTAAGGTAATTAATGCTTTCGTATTCCTCGGCCGGCGAGGTTAGTTGCCCCCGGTTCACTTTCCTGATTATTTCTTTAATCAGTTCGGGATTGGCGCTTACCACCAGGTTGTTGTGGTAGGTAAAATAAGAAAAAACATCGCCGTTGCTTACATTCTTAATTTGGGTAATTAGTACCTGCTGGTAATCCTGGGTGGTTTCTTCAAAGTTGAGGCTTTTACCCATGTTATCTACCAGGGTGCGGATAAACCGGTGCTCGCCCACCGTATTTACCGGAATATAAAACACAAAATCGAAATCGGTTTTACTAACCACGTGTACCGACGTGAGAATGGTTTTGCGCTTCAGAAACCGGCTGGCTCCGTCTTTGTGGCCACCGGAGAGGCTATCGAGCTGGGCAATATTTTCGCCGATGGCTTCTATGGCCCGTACCGAAGCAATATTATTCCACAGCTCCGATTTCTGTACACGCTGCAGCAGACTGTCGTGTCCCGCGGACTCAATTACAAACACGGCATCTTCGGGCACCAAGGTCCAGAGGTTTACTTTTTCTCTCGATTCGGTCCATTTGGTAAAGCCGTACATACCGGCAATTACCAGCAGCAGCAACCCAAAAGAATAAAAAAGTAGTTTTTTTGGCATCCAACAGATTATGTAGCCCGCAAAAATAATTAAAATAACTAACTGTATTTATTTTAAAAAGTTGGGCTAACCGATTGACTTACGCCACCCGGTGGCGTGTTGGCTGTAGGGATTGTATTACAACAACGCTATAAGCAAAATGCCAAATTATTTACATACTATACTTTTGTTTATCTTCGGCTCTATTTTCTGAGAAGAGTAACCTAATCCGGAGCAGGCAAAAAGAATAAAAGAATTATTTAAAAATTATATGAAACTGGTCATTCAACGCGTAAGTCAGGCATCGGTAACCATCGAAGGGAAAATAACCGGCGCCATTGAGCAGGGTTTGCTGCTGCTGGCGGGCTTTGCGTCCGACGATACCGAAGAGGATTTGCAATGGCTTTCGCGGAAAACGGTGCAATTACGCATATTTAACGACGAAGCCGGCAAAATGAATAAAAGCCTGCAGGAAGTAAACGGGAATATTTTGCTCATCAGCCAGTTTACGCTCCACGCCAGTACCAAAAAAGGTAACCGCCCTTCTTATATCTATGCGGCCCCACCCGAAATTGCCATTCCGCTTTACGAACGGTTTATTTCAATATTATCAGCGGATTTAGGCAAACCCATTCAAACCGGTATTTTTGGTGCTGATATGAAAGTAAGCCTCCTGAACGACGGACCCGTTACCATTATCATCGATTCTAAAAACCGGGAGTAGTTGGTTGTTGAGTGTAGATGGTTGCTCGGTGGTTAGCGGCTAATTGATAGTGGTTAGATTTTAGAAGAAGTAATTTAATGACGGCAAATTTTCGGAGTTCTTCAAATTCAGCAACCAATTTTATACCGTTCCTTGATTTAACCGGCTTTATATCTTGATATATTATGAAATCTTTTTTGCTCCTGAATCCGGAACCAGCAAACCTCTGAGCAGTAATCTTACAGCCTCGAATTTTAAATATTCAGCGGTCAGAAAAAAGGAGACGCAAGTGAGAACGTCCGTGCCAGTAGCACTACTATGTAAAATCCCCGGTAGCGATATAAGTGGATAATAAAGGAGTTAGGTTAAATACAACCAAGTATTTACTACGACATATGCTTGGTTCGCCATTATAAAATATATTTGCTACTATTATTAAAATTATTCAATATTTAGGCTACTTTTATTTCTCAATAAAACCTATAAAATTAAATAGTTGTCTAGTTTAAGTACTTCCGGCCGCACAATCTTTATTATTTTTCTTTCATTATTTTTTGTACAAGCTGTTTCTGCTCAGAATAAATTATATTTAGGTATAAAAGCGGGTGGTAATTTTTCGAAGATTACCCGGGGTGAGCACTCTTTTAATAGTACGGATCGTCAAACCAGTAATGCCGCACGCTTTGGTTCTAATTTAAATCCTGAATTTGGTTTAGTTGCAAACTACGCCTTCAGCGATAGTCTCTCTTTTCAACCGGAAATTCTGCTGGTAAAAAAAGGCTACCAAGCATTCGGCATTTATAACCAGGAGAATGGTAAAGCCGACAAGAATAGTTACGAAGAATGGGTTAATACGCACATAGAAGTGCCTTTACTGGCAAAAATTGCATTGGGCAACAAAAATACTAAGTTCTTTTTTGCCGTTGGCCCTTCTTTTTCATTCTGGAACAGCTCTTATTATAACCGCGACTCTACCGGTTCCAAGACTGTGAAAGAAAAATTGAATGTAGAGCACCGGTTCCGGCAAACAGTCCCCCGCGTTTTAGATACCGTTACAGTAAACGGCAAAAAGCAGGTTAGAACTATTTCTTACGATAGCATTACGGTAAAAGCCCGGCAGGAAATAAGCGCTGTTTTTGCGACTGGTTTTCATTATAAGCTAAAAAATAAGAGTATGCTTGTTTTTGATTTTCGCTATTATTATGGCTTAACAAATCTGTACAGTTATTTAGAAGATAAACGCCCATTAAATTTCGAAAATGGGGTTCCGCCAACGAAACAGCCGGCCAAAACCGAAGAATTTAATCGCCGGTTCTCTTTTTCGGTTAGTTATTTATTTTCTTTCAAGAACTAAATACTTTCTTTTGCCGCAAAATATTTAGTTATGCCTTATCGATAACTACTCTCTCTATGGCGCGGATGTACTTCCGTGCTTTCTCTGAATAGCAAACCGAACACGGAAGTAAATCCGCGCCAGAAAAGGCCGGCAAATTTGATGTAACGAAACCCCAACTATCAACTAATTACGAAAGACTACCATGACCATACAGGAAGCGCAGCAAACCGTAGACAACTGGATAAAAGAAAATGGCGTGCGGTATTTTAACGAACTCACCAATATGGCTATCCTGACGGAGGAAGTAGGCGAAGTAGCGCGGATTATAGCGCGGCAATACGGTGAGCAATCGTTTAAGAAAAGCGACGAAGGCAAGCAGTTGGGCGATGAACTGGCCGACGTATTATTTGTAGTAATATGCCTGGCTAACCAAACCGGGGTAGATTTAACCCAGGCGCTGGCAGCCAACCTGCAAAAGAAAACTACCCGCGACCGCGACCGGCACCATCAGAACGATAAACTGAAATAATTAAATTATTCTACCGGCAGGCTTACGAGCGGCACCAGGCTGTCGCCGGCCAGTACCGGTACTACTTCGTACACATCTTCGCGCAGGCAAAAAGCTACATCTTCGGTAATATCAAAATTTTTGAGGCGCTGCACGTGCGAGGAGTTAGCCAAAAAGCCGTTCATATCAGACTGAGCCAGCCGGTACAGGTGTTGAGCCGCCAAAGTAGCATCGTTGGCCGCTGTAAAAGAATCTTTTAAGCGTTCGGCCAGGGCACCGGCAAATAGCGTATCTTCCAGGTTAAAATTACCTTTCCAGCCGGCACAAACCACCAGCACATCTTTGCCTTCGGCTTCTAAAAACTCGGCCACTTTGCCCACGTTCAGGAAAGCGCCGGCCAGCACCTTATCGGCGGCAGCCGAAAGCCGGATGGCGTGCGTACCGTTGGTGGTAGTCATAATTAAGGTTTTGCCTTTAATGCTTTCTTCCATGTAGCTGAACGGCGAATTGCCCAAGTCAAAACCTTCAGCTTTGCGGCCGTCGCGTTCGGCGGCCGTTAAGTAGCCCGCTTGTTTCTGCGTCAGGCAATCGTTTAAGGTACTAACCGGAATGATTTTTTCGATGCCGTGCGCAAAAGCCGTTACCATAGAGGAGGTAGCCCGTAACACATCAACCACTACGGCCACTTTGCCGCTTAAATTATACAGGTGCAGCAACTCCGGGCTAAAACAAACATCAATTAATGGCATATTCTTAACGGGCAATATTGGGCGAAAAAATCCGCCAACTAATTATTTAAAATTTATTTAAAAGAAAAAGCAGCCCAGGCCTTTATTCCCGGGCTGCTGCTGTTTTACGCACCTTTGTAAAAAGGTAATTTTATAATATTGGCTTTCAAGGATTTATTCCGTACTTTAATAAATATTTCGGTACCGGGTTGGGTATAGGCGGTTTGTACATACCCCAGGCCTACGCCTTTGCCCAGAGAAGGCGATTGGGTACCCGAGGTTACTTCGCCAATATTTTCGCCGGTTGCATTGGTAATTTCGTAGTGGGCGCGCGGAATGCCCGGCTCGGCCATTTCAAAACCAACTAATTTGCGGGTAACGCCGGTTTCTTTTTGCTTTTTTAATTCTTCATCGTTGGTAAAGGACTTCGTAAACTTGGTAATCCAGCCTAAACCGGCTTCCAGCGGCGAAGTAGTGTCGTTTATATCGTTGCCGTACAAACAATACCCCATTTCCAGGCGCAGGGTATCGCGGGCTCCCAGACCAATGGGTTTAATGCCGTGCGGCTCACCGGCTGCCATTATTTTATCCCAAACGGTCTGGGCATGCTGGTTAGGTAAATAAATTTCGAAACCACCGCTTCCGGTATAACCGGTAGCCGACACCATTACGTCGGGCACACCCGCAAATTCGGCAATAGCAAAAGTGTAATAGGGCATGCTGCTTAAATCCAGCGCCGTTAAAGGTTGCAGCGCTGCTGCTGCCTTGGGGCCCTGTACCGCAAACAAAGAAGTGTCATCGGAAATATTAGTTAGCTCGGCCCAGCCGGTATTATGCTGGTTCAGCCAATCCCAGTCTTTCTGAATATTAGAGGCGTTTACTACCAGCATGTACGATTCAGGAGCCAGGTAATATACTAGCAAATCGTCTACAATACCACCCTGGTTGTTCGGGAAGCACGAATATTGCACTTTGCCGGGGCTAATTTTGGCGGCATCGTTAGAGGTTACCCGTTGAATTAAGTCCAGGGCAGCCGGGCCTTTTACCAAAAACTCACCCATGTGCGATACGTCGAAAATACCCACCGCCTTGCGTACGGTATGGTGTTCGTCTAAGTCAGAAGAATACCGCACGGGCATGTTATAACCGGCAAAAGGCACCATCTTAGCGCCAAGCGCCACGTGCACATCGTTTAGGGCAACTTTCTTTAGTTCCATAGAATTGGGGTTAACTGGCCAAAGCTGCCGCAAAAGTAAATTATTTTAATCAGGTTCGGAAAAAGGTTTAGCAGATATATTTCCGGCCGCCGGGTTTCTGCACAAACCCTAAACAGGCGAAAAGAGTAAAATATGAAATCATTCTTTTACTTTTGCCAAACCAGCGGCCCCTTTGCCTTCGGCAGAAAACCGGCCCGGTAACTATCCTTCCCATGAGCGACCTGAAATATGTATTCGAATCGGCTAAAATCAAGCACTTTGTTTTTAAATCGAAGGTAAAATCTTATTTGTACGGTTCCAACACCCCCCTGGAGCCCATCTTGAATTACCGGCAGTGTAGTTTCGGACAATGGATTTATGATGTTGGTCTGCCCCGTTTCGACCATTTACCCGAAATGCACCAACTAGAGAAAGTGCACCGCGATATTCATGACCACGCCATCTACCTGGTTAACCTGAAACAAGCCGACCGGACCGAAACAGCCCTGGCCGGGTTACCCAAACTGGAGCAGCTAGCCGACAGCATTGTAGAATTACTAAAGCAAATCCAGGACAAAGCCGAAATTGATTAAGACCGCTCATCCCATTTATTTCGCTCCTGTAAAACATTTTTAAACTATCTTGCTGTAACATGCTGCCGGAAGCAGGCCGGTAAAATATTGCCGAACGGCTTGGGTAATTAAACTAAATGAAATTATCGACTAAAATTTTTGCGGGCTACGTAGTAATTTCCGTTATTTTTTCGGCCGGCATTTACAATAATTTCCGCCTGTCCGATGATGTACTGGCCAATAGCCGGTACGTGGCTCAATCGCAGCTGGTAATCCGTACCTCCTCGGCATTGCACCGGAATATTATTGACATGGAATCTGGCATGCGCGGCTACTTGCTTACCGGCAACGAAGTATTTCTGGAACCCTACCACCAGGCGCAGCATAATATACCAGCTTTGTTTGAAGACCTAGCCCGGATGACAAAAGACTCACCGGTACAACGCGAATCCCTGAAACAGGTGCAGGTGATTCAAGACCGGTGGCATCGCACATTCGCCGAAAAATTAATTGCCGAGAAAAAAGCCAATACCAGCAATCCAATGGCAGGTTTGCAGCATTTACCCAGCGCCAGTGAGGTAATGAACCTCAAGGGGAAGCAAATGATGGATGATATCCGCCAGCTATTCCGGAGTTTCAACGCCATCGAGTACAAAATACGCGACGCCCGCCGCACCATCCTGGACAATAGCATTAACCGGGCCCGGATTATTTCTACCACCCTAACGGTTATTTCTATTTTGCTGGGGCTAAGTTGGGCTTATTATATTTCCCGGTTTATTTCCCGCCGCATCATGACCATGGTTAACCTGGCCAACCGCATTGCACGTGGCAATTACCGGAACCAGATAGAAGACAAAACCCACGACGAACTGAGCTATCTGGCGCTATCGCTGAATAAAATGGCCGCCACCATTCACCGCACCATTAGCGAGCTCGAAGGCAAAAACAAAGAGCTTGACCAGTTTGCCTACGTGGTATCGCACGATTTAAAAGCGCCCTTGCGGGGCATCGAAAATGCTTCGCGCTGGATTGAGGAAGATATGGGCAAAGATTTACCCGATAATATTCAGGAATATTTAATGATGATGCGCCTCCGGGTACACCGTATGGAAAACCTGATTAACGGCATTCTGGCGCTATCTAAAATTGGGCGGGGCAAAGAAACGCAGGAAGTAGTAGACGTGCAGCAATTACTGGTTGAAACCATTGACATGGTAGCCCCTCCGCCCGAAATGAAGATAGACATTGGCCCGGGAATGCCGGTATTATTTACGGCCCGGGTGCCCTTGCAGCAGGTATTTTCGAACCTTTTGAGCAATGCCATTAAGTACCACGATAAAACTAACGGTCACATTTGGGTAAGCTGCCTGGAAGAAGAACAATATTACCGGTTTTCCGTTACGGATGATGGGCCGGGTATTGATCCGCAATATCATGATCGTATATTTGTCATCTTTCAGACCCTGCAGGAGCGGGATGCAATAGAAAGTACGGGCGTTGGTTTGGCCATTGTAAAGAAAATTGTTCAGCGGCACGGCGGCACGATTGCGGTAA
The DNA here is from genome assembly GCF_007991635.1 of Adhaeribacter aerolatus. GTDB lineage: Bacteria > Bacteroidota > Bacteroidia > Cytophagales > Hymenobacteraceae > Adhaeribacter > Adhaeribacter aerolatus. The sequence goes on from NZ_BJYS01000009.1 coordinate 181,256, forward strand.
AATCGGCTGAAGGCGCTGGCGCCACTTTTACATTTACCTGGCCTAATACCAATACCGGCAAATCTGAAAATAACACGATTACAGCTTAATATTATGGATTCAGAGGCAAGTATATTATTAGTAGAGGATGATTACCTGGACATCAGAAACGTGGAGCGGGAATTAAAAAAAATAAACGTAAACTTGCCATTACACATTGCCCGCAACGGCCGCGAAGCTTTGGATATGCTCCGGGGCGAAGGCTACCCTAAAATTGAACCGTTGCCGAAAGTAGTTATGCTGGACATTAACATGCCCAAAATGAACGGCATCGAGTTTTTAACCGAAATCCGGCAAGACCCGGTGCTGCACGATTTAAATGTTTTTATCATGACCACTTCTAACGAAGAAACCGATCGGTTTGCGGCCAAAAACCTGAATATCAGCGGTTACATTGTAAAGCCATTAACTTTTGATTCGTTCGGTGGCAAAAGTGGCTCTACCATCGACAGCTTCAGCTTGTTTCTAGACTTATTAAAGATTAAATAAACCGACGTATATACCGAAAAACAGAAAAGCCTGCTTATTTGCAGGCTTTTCTGTTTGAAGAACGGATGCCTATTTTATAATCTGTGCTGCCTCAACTACCTCCTCCGGCAATAACCGGAAAGTTAAGCGGTGGTGTGGTGACACACCGTGTATCCGGATGGCGGCGCGGTGTTTTATAGTAGGATAACCGGCGTTTTGCTCCCAACCAAAATGCGGATAATCCTGACCCAATGTTTGCATTAAATCATCGCGGTACGTTTTGGCCAGCACCGAGGCCGCCGCAATCGAAAAATATTTGCTGTCGCCTTTTACAATGCAGGCGTGGTCGATAGCCGGATAAGGATTAAACCGGTTTCCATCAACAATTAAATATTCCGGCACTACGGCTAATTGGGCGACGGCCCGGTGCATGGCCAGAAACGAAGCGTTCAAAATATTAATTTGGTCAATCTCGGTGTGCGATACCTCTCCTACGGCCCAGGCAACGGCTTCCTTATAAATCTCAGTTCGCAATATTTCGCGTTGTTCTTTGATTAGCTGTTTCGAATCGGTGAGCAGCGGGTGGTAATAATCGGGCGGTAAAATAACGGCCGCTGCCACTACCGGGCCGGCCAAACACCCCCGGCCGGCTTCATCCAGGCCGGCCTCGTAAATTTTACCACTGTAATTTGCCTGTAACATTTTCCGGAAATAAATTTATAATAATCATATACACTGGCCTCATCCGATAGGCCAAACACCCGGTTAGGCGAAAAAATTCTGCCTTCTTCGGTTTTAAACTGGTGCAAATCCGATTCTAATTTATCATATTTAGGGCGCTATATAAAAGATTAGCCAAGTTCTTATCTTTCCAGCATACATTTTTTAGCTTTCTGAATTAAAATTTAAACGCCTAAATAGTTAAAGTTTAATTACATGCCCCATATCCAACCTCCGTCCGCCCACGAAATAATTGAAAGTCCCGAATTTAAGAAATTGGTCAGTAAGCGCTGGTCGGTTTCGTTAATACTTACTTTAATTATGCTGGCCGTGTACATCGGTTTTTTGCTGGTAGTAGCTTTTAGCAAAGAATCGCTGGCCGCTAAAATCAGCCCGAACCTGACCTGGGCTATACCCATTGGCTTGGGCCTAATTCTTTTTGCCTGGGTATTAACCGGCATTTACGTTTACTGGGCCAACAATAACTACGACGAAGCCGTGCAGGAATTAAAAAACAAAGTACTCAACTCTTAATCCTAAATATTTAACGTATGCCCCTCCCCACCCTGCTGTTACAGGCAGCTCCCACCACGTCAACCTTAGGAACCGCCAACCCGGTTTCCATCTTAATGTTTTTCCTGTTTGTGGCCGTTACCATGTATATTACTTACTGGGCCGCTAAAAAAACCAAAACGGGCTCCGAGTTTTACGCCGCCGGCCGCAACATTTCGGGCTTTCAGAATGGTTTGGCCCTGGCCGGCGATTACATGAGTGCCGCTTCTTTTTTAGGAATTGCCGGCATGGTGGCTACCAAAGGTTACGATGGCCTGATTTATTCCATTGGTTTTTTGGTAGGCTGGCCCCTGATTATGTTTCTGATTGCCGAGCCCCTGCGCAACCTGGGCAAATATACTTTTGCCGATGTGGTGGCTTACCGCTTAAAACAACGGCCCATCCGGATTGTATCGTCCGTTGGCTCGCTGCTTACCATTGCTTTTTACCTGATAGCCCAGATGGTGGGCGCCGGTGGCCTAATTCAAACTTTATTTGGGCTGCCCTACGAAGTAGCGGTAGTAGTGGTAGGTATTGTAATGACAGCCTATGTATTGTTTGGCGGCATGCTGGCTACTACCTGGGTACAAATTATTAAAGCCGTTTTATTACTTTCCGGCGCTACGGTGCTGGTAATTTTATCGCTAGCTAAGTTTGGCTTTAGCCCGGCTAATTTATTCAGCTCGGTAACCCAGCAATATGGCGATGCCATGCTGGCACCCGGAGGTTTTATCAGCAATCCCTGGGATGCCTTGTCGTTAGGGCTGGCTTTGATGCTGGGAACCGCCGGTTTACCGCATATTCTTATGCGTTTTTATACCGTACCGGATGCCAAGGCGGCCCGGAAATCGGTTTTTGTGGCTACTGGTTTTATTGGTTATTTTTATTTACTCACGTTTTTAATTGGTTTTGCGGCCATGGCCCTGGTGGGTAAACCGGTTATCGAAGGCATTGATAAGGGTGGCAACATGGCGGCTCTTTTACTGGCCGAACAAACCGGTGGTACCGCTTTCCTGGGCTTTATTGCGGCCGTCGCTTTTGCTACTATTCTGGCCGTAGTGGCCGGTTTAACGTTATCGGGTGCCTCCAGCATTTCACACGACTTGTATGTACACGTAGTTAAACACGGGGTCTCCGATGAAAAAGGCGAAATGAAAGTGGCCAAGCGGGCCACCATCGCCTTAGGTGTCCTCTCTATTTTACTGGGTTTGGTATTTAAAGGGCAGAACGTTGCCTTTATGGTGGGGCTGGCTTTTTCGATTGCGGCCAGCGCCAATTTTCCCGCCCTGCTCATGTCTATTGTCTGGAAGCGTTTTACTACCCAAGGGGCTGTGTGGAGTATTGCCACCGGCGCCGTTCTTTCGTTGGTATTAATTGTACTCAGCCCTACCATTTGGGTCGATATTCTGCACAACGAAGAAGCTATTTTTCCGCTGAAGAACCCGGCCCTGGTTTCAATGTCCTCCGCCTTTTTCGTGGGAATTGTCGTTTCTTTATTACAACCCGAAAAATCGGCCGCTTTAAAATTTGAAAGCGAAAAACTGCGGACTTATTTAGGAATTGGTGCGGAGTAGTGCGTAATATTTATTTAATTTCTGTTGGAAAAGAATAAAGACCCAGCAAGACTACCTTCCTGAGTTAGGAGGGGAGCCTTGCCAGGTCGTTTAGCTATTTCAAAAATCAGATAATTAACTTCCGTACTTATAAAGAATAACCCTGGTTTTACTATTTTGTACTCAAAGCTTCTTTAGAAGATTTAGGGCTAAGTTTCTGGAATGTGTTGCCCCATTCAGACTTTCCACCATTTGACCACGTTGCTGAACCCGTTGATATGAGTTTGTCACCCTGAACTTGATTAGTTACTTCTATTTTTAAGTTCGGGTCAATTGGCAACGTTGCTAAAATAATCTTAGGAAGTGTCTTGTTATTGGCAGTTGTATAGGAGCCTAGCATAATTTTGTCCAATTTTTGTCCTTTTATTTCGACATTCATAAAGTGAGTAGGCGATATTATTTGAATCTGCTTTATACCAGTTTCATCCATTACTTTATTGGCTCCATCCATGCGGTAACTGGATATTAAATCCCAGGTTCCAATAATAGATTTGTTGGTATTAACTACGCCCGGCACCTTTTTGTACACCTCGTCAAAATAGGCCTTTCTACCATCGTCTGTAATCAAGGCACCCTTCATGTAAAATTTATCTCCTTCAACTCTTACTGTATAATCTGTAGTTGCTCCCTGCACCTTTTCCACATACTTGTTTCCGGTTAAAGTATATTCTCCAAAGTTTGCCCCCTGACTTACAGTATCTGATGCTATATTTTTTACAATGAACATCCAGTGCGTAGGCGTGATAATTTTATATTGTTTAATTTTGCTCACATCTGTTTTAATGGGTGAGCCATCAAAATTAGTTCCGGTCTGGGATATCATTTCCCACGTATCTTGGATCTGAGGGGCTTTTTGGGCGAACAACTGGAACACTATGCAAAATAACACTACCATGGTAATTATAAATTTTTCTTTCATAATGATTTTAGGGGTTAGATGTGGTCGAATAGTACTAAAGTAGTAAATATTTTAATATTTCCAAGTTTATTTTTAACCTATTAATAGAATTGAGTTATTTATGCTTTAAAGCCAGTTAGATTACATATTTTAAAATTTTTCAATAGAAAGCCTTTATTCTTTTCCGTTTATTTTAAAATAAAATTTGCTTTACTTTAAAAGTCATATACAAGCCAAACATAAAAATTCAATTACTTTAAGCATTAATTAGCCACCATGAGTTACACCATTAAATCTTTTGACGAATACCAACAGGCTTATCAGGAAAGTATACAAAATCCGGAAGGTTTCTGGGCGAATATTGCCGAACAGTTTACCTGGCAGCAAAAATGGGACAAGGTGCTGGACTGGAATTTTGAAGAACCCAATGTAAAATGGTTTATTAATGGTAAACTAAATATTACCGAAAACTGCCTCGATCGGCATTTAAAAACCCGCGGCAATAAACTGGCCCTTATCTGGGAGCCCAACGACCCGAAAGAGCGCTATGTGCGCTATACGTATCGCGAACTGCACGAGAAAGTTTGCATGATAGCCAACGTGTTACGAAATAATGGTGTAAAAAAAGGCGACCGGGTTTGTATTTACATGCCTATGATTCCGGAGCTGGCGTTTAGTGTGTTGGCCTGCGCCCGGATAGGTGCCGTTCATTCGGTAATATTTGCGGGCTTTTCGGCTACCTCTATGGCCGACCGGATCAACGATGCCCAGGCTACGGTGGTATTAACCTCCGACGGCTTAAACCGCGGCACGAAGCAAATTCCGGTGAAACGGGTAGTAGACGAAGCCATTGCCACTTGCCCGAGCGTACAAAAAGTAATTGTGGTAGAACGGACCGGCTGGGCGGTAAATATGGAGGAAGGCCGCGACGTTTGGTTACACGAAGAATTACAGAAAGTAGATAAAGATTGTACGGCCGAAATAATGGACGCCGAAGATCCACTGTTTATATTATATACTTCCGGCTCCACGGGTAAGCCCAAGGGCGTGGTGCATACCTGCGGCGGCTACATGGTTTATTCCGATTATACCTTCCGCAATGTTTTTCAGTACCAGGAAAGCGATGTTTACTGGTGTACCGCCGATATCGGCTGGATTACCGGCCACACCTATCTCCTGTACGGCCCGCTATTAACCGGTGCTACCACGCTTATGTTCGAAGGCATTCCTACTTTCCCGGATGCCGGCCGTTTCTGGCAGGTAGTAGATAAGCACGGTGTTAATATTTTCTATACCGCCCCTACGGCCATCCGGTCGTTAATGGCGGCCGGCCTCGACCACGTTTTATCTTACAGCCTCGATTCTTTAAAAGTACTGGGCTCGGTGGGTGAACCGATAAACGAAGAAGCCTGGCACTGGTACCACATCCACGTGGGCAAAGAACGCTGCCCGGTAGTAGATACGTGGTGGCAAACCGAAACCGGTGGCATCATGATTTCGGCACTGGCCCACGTAAGCCCGCTGAAGCCCAGCCACGCGGGTTATCCTTTACCGGGCATCCAACCCATATTGGTAGACCAGAGCGGCGAAGAAATAAAAGAAAACGAAGTAGAAGGCTATTTATGCATGAAGTTTCCGTGGCCCGGCATGATCCGGACAACCTACGGTGACCACGAGCGCTGCCGCCTGAGCTACTTTGCCGCCTACAAAGGCTTATATTTTACCGGTGATGGTGCCAAACGCGATAAAAACGGCATGTACCGCATTATCGGCCGGGTAGATGATGTGATAAACGTTTCGGGGCACCGCTTTGGCACCGCTGAAATCGAGAACGCTATTAACCAGAACAAACATGTGGTAGAAAGCGCCGTGGTGGGCTACCCGCACGAAATAAAAGGCCAGGGTATTTATGCCTTCGTTATCTGCAACCACGATGATCCGGGGAACGAGCAATATCTGCGCGACGAAATTATTGAAAGTGTGGTAGCCGAAATCGGCAAAATAGCTAAACCCGATAAAATCCAGATTGTGAATGGGCTGCCTAAAACCCGGTCGGGTAAAATCATGCGCCGCATTCTGCGCAAAGTAGCCGAAGGCGAAACTTCTAACCTCGGCGATACCTCAACCCTCCTGGACCCCAACGTAGTAGATGAAATTATTGCCGGAGCACTGTAGCTAAGAAAAGATTTTTAAAATAAAAGGCCGCTGGTTTCAGCGGCCTTTTGTGTTTACGACAAGCAGCTATTTTAAACAAATGCCCCAGCAAAAGATAGCACATATAAAATAAAAGCAATAGAAGTTAGCAATATTAAACCCGATAACAGTATTCCTGTTATTGCAAATCCTTTGCCTCCGTACTCATTCGGTGCCTGTTTAATTTTTGCCAGTCCTTTTATACTGGTAATTAATCCGGCAATTATTAATATAACCCCTAAAAGTAAAGGTGCAGCACTACTCAACAACACACTTATTAAGCTGGTAAGTATTCCGCCTAAACTTAACAAAAAACCAATTTTAGCAAGTTTATGAGTCGGTTTGGCATCATCCGCAATAGCCAACAATTTTTTATTTAAGCTATTCTGTTTTCTGCTTATCTTTTGCGGCAGTTTACCTGCTGGCCGGGGAGGTATTTGTAGAATCTTAGAATTTTCAAGCTCAGCTGGCATTATTCCCGCCTGGGCGGGTGAAGCAGAGGCTTGCATTTCAGAGAACCTGGAAGCTGAAAAAGATGAAGCAACCGGAGCATTATTATCGGCTGCGCTTGATTTAGTAAGCCTATTTGTTTCGGAGGCCGAAACAAAAGTTTTCTGTTTAGGTGCCTGCTCCGGCTTAAATTTTTCCATATTACGAAATCTACCTGTTTCTTGAGGCAAGAAAAAAACCCGTTTGGAGGAACATCCGAAACACCAGAAAAGCAAGCAAATAAATATAAATTGGGTAAAAAGTTGCTTCATATAATTGTTAGTTAAATAATTTTTTATGGAGGGCCAATTAATCAGATATTCTTTTATTCCTGAAAATGAATTGGTTTAGTATAGTGTAATATACCTAAGGTATAAGAAATTATTATTCAATAATCAGCGGCTATAAAAATCCCCAATTAATTTTTACTCCTGAGAACTTTAGAAGGAAAGAACCGCTATGCAGAGAAGAGGGCGCTAAGAATATTTAAAACCATAAAATTATTACTGGATAATTTTATTTGTCGCTATTTTACTAACCTTAATTTGTATTAGTAATTTAGTACGCGCACAAGATAACCTTTATATTCGGTATGAATATTTTAACAGAAGCTGAAAAAGCTGCCGGCTGGAAACTCCTGTTTGATGGCCAAACCACCCACGGCTGGCGCAACTTTCATCAGGATACCATCACCGGCTGGGAGGCCCGGGATGGCACCTTGGCTACACCGGGCAAGCAAGGTGATATTATTTCAGAGAAACAATTTTCGAATTTCGAGTTAACCTTGGAATGGAACTTAAGCTCGCAGGGCAACAGTGGCATTTTCTTTTACGTGCAGGATAATCCCCAGTACGGTGCCATTTGGCATACCGGCCCGGAATTTCAGTTGATAGATGACTTTAATTATCCCAAGCCCTTGAACGAGAAGCAGCATACCGGCGCCAATTACGACATGCAGGCTCCAGTTAAATTAACCGCCAAAAAGCCGGGCGAGTGGAACCAGACGCGCATCCTGGTAGATAAGGGCCACGTTGAACATTGGCTTAACGGCGAAAAGGTAGTAGCCTATAATTTTGATTCACCGGAATGGCAGCAGCAACTGGCGGCCAGCAAATTTGCTACCCATGATTACGCGAAGGTGCGTCGCGGCCACCTAGCCCTGCAAGATCACGGAGATCCGGTTGCCTTCCGTAATATCAAAATCAGGGAACTATAAAGCGCTTGTGCTTACTTCGTTTCTCCCCTTATCGAACTTTTAAAATATAAAAATTTAAAATAATGACGTATTGTGCCATCTGATTGGCTTTGGTAACATCAGATTACCCATGTTCAGTAATGTTTTGTTCAGCAGCGCTATTAAACTAAAGCTGTTATTCCGAGATTCCGGAAATTCCGTGATGAAACTTGTTAGCGAATTACAGACGCACCATTATCTTGCTGATATTTATTTGCCTATTCTATAAATTTTGCTTCAACCAAACCATTATATTGGGTAACGGGTCATTTATTACTGAAACTACCTGAAATCACCCCATAATTTTTTGAGCACTAGTCGGCTGAGAGATATTATTTTA
>NZ_BJYS01000010.1 GCF_007991635.1 Adhaeribacter aerolatus
ATTAATAAATACAACCATGAAAAAGCAAATATTGTTGGGCATGGTTACTTTATTAGTAGCTATACCTGGTTTTTCACAAATTAAGGCCGATGAAGATAATGCTATCGGTCCCAACGCAGTTCCCTTTCTGCCGAGTAACCTCAGCCAATTACCTTACATGAATTTTCATGGCTTTCAGTTACAGCCTAAGTTGTACCAGCCGAAAGGATTCCAGGGCGTTTTAATACCTAAACAGAAAACCGAAAAGCCCAACTGGCTTAAACCGGAAAATATTAAAAACAGCATGCCCCGGATGAAGCCGCCGGCCAATCAGAAAATGAGGGTGGCCCGACCAGATTCTACCATCCGGTACCATTAGCCACCGGCCGGGTAATATTTTATGCAAGTAGTAACATTAGTTTTCTTCTGGTTCAGTATGCTGGTGCGGTACCTTCGGGTTTACAACTAATAAAACCAAACTACTTTATTTAAGATAGTTCGGGTGCTATTTTTATTCTGATACCAAAATATTACTGCTTTTAAATATATTGCGGTGTATTATACTTACCTGCTCCTTCCCTGACTTTTTGCTGTAGTCGGTTTTATTTACTACAACAGGTTTCCGGGCCGGCAGATTTCCGGGCATACAAATTTTATAAACCATAACTAATCTATTAACCTGATACCACCCATGAGAAAACTACTTTCCTGCTTAATCCTGGCGCTGTTCTTAGCTGCCTGCGCCGGTTCTAAACCTAATAAAATTAACGACAAAGACTGGGTTAGTATTTTTGACGGCCGCACCCTGAACTGGTGGAAGGTCGGCGAAAACTCCAGCACCTTTCGGGTAGAAAACGGGGCCATTGTAGTAGAGGGCCCCCGGGCGCATTTGTTTTACGATGGCCCTTTACGGAACCATAACTTTAAAGATTTTGAGTTTAAAGCCGATGTAATGACCACACCGGGATCTAACTCGGGTATGTATATTCACACCGAATACCAGCAAACCGGCTGGCCCAGCAAAGGCTACGAAATTCAGGTAAACAATACCCACTCTGACTGGCGGAAAACCGGCAGTGTGTATGCCATTGCCGACGTTAAAGAACAACTGGCCCAAGACAATGAGTGGTTTACCCAGCACATTATTGTACAGGGCAAAAAAATTACAGTAAAAGTGAATGATAAAATTGCGGTAGAATATACCGAACCCGAAAATGTAAACCGCCCCAATGATATGGCAGGCCGCCTGTTATCCACCGGAACGGTAGCGCTGCAAGGCCACGATCCGAAAAGTAAAGTGTATTATAAAAATATTATGATTAAGCCTTTAGATTAATTTAAAACCCAAAGAATTCGGATTTCGAAAATATCTAATTTATACCAAATTGCATCAACTAGCTGCCATTAGTTAAACCTCACTGGTCTTAAAGACCTGTGAGGTTTAACTAATGGTATAACCATAGTTCTGCTATGGAAGATAGTTCATGAGATTTGGTATTATTTCCGCTATATAAAAACCGTCAGCTAGATTCTGGCGGTTTTCTTTTTAGGTTTTCTCTTCTATTTCTCCTATTATTTTTTCAGGAGCTTTAATAAGAATGGCCTCATTCAATAAATTACCCATTTGCCGCAAAGCCCGGGAATAAAGTCATGCCGCCATCCACAAACAGGGTAATGCCGTGCACGTAATCCGATTCGTCGGAGGCCAGCCAGGCAGCCGCTTCGCCAATGTCCTGCGCTACCCCAATCCGGTTGTAAGGAATTAATTCCAATAATTTTTGAGCAGCTTCTTCGGTTTCCCAGGCTTCGGTATTAATGCGGGTTTTAATGGCACCGGGTCCAATGCTGTTTACCCTGATTTTGTGGGGTGCCAGTTCCTGGGCAATAGATTTCATAAAGAGCATGACCCCGCCCTTGGAAGCTGCATAGTTCACGTGGCCAGCCCATGGAATAACTTCGTGCACCGAACTGATGCAGATTATTTTGCCGGCTGCCCGGGAAATATTTGGTTGTACGCCCCGCCGCATAAACTCTTTGGCAGCTTCACGGGCGCATAAAAACTGGCCGGTCAGGTTTACATCCAGCACCTTTTGCCACTGGGCCAGCGTCATGTCCAGAAAAGCAGCATCCTGCTGAATACCGGCATTATTTACCAGAATATGCAGGGTTCCAAATTCTGCTAATATTTGCCGGAACATTTCCTGCACCTGGTCTTCCTGGCTTACATCGGCTTTTATCGCTATGGCCTTACCGCCTTCTTCGGTAATTTCCCGCACCACTTTATCGGCTCCTTCGGCACTGCGCGAATAATTAACAATAACTGTTGCGCCATCGTCGGCTAAAGATTTGGCTATGCCGGTACCTATACCCGAACTAGCACCTGTTACCAGGGCAACCTGATTTTTTAACCGTAATTTTTCTTTCTGGGCCATGCTGCTGAATATTTGTCTCTAATTCGCTTTATCTTGATTAGTCTGATTTTACTCTATTTAGGAGTTATTTGTTCCTTCCAATCTCAGCCCGACTTCTTGCGGGCAATTACCAGTAACCCAATATTCTAAAATTCACTTGGTATAGGAATAAAACCTGAAAAAAGTAGGCGCAAAAAAAATAAAAACTTATATTAAAAACGTAAGCTTCTATCTCTGCCCTATGCCACTACAAACCTTGAACCCCGAAGTTATTACTCCGGAAAAGCCATCCGGCACGCCCGACCCTTACGTTATCACCAACGATAGAATTCAGGATCCGCCGGAAACCCTAAGCGGTATATTCAGCCACCTGGGGCCAGGTTTTGTGTTATCGGCAGCAATTGTAGGCTCCGGCGAACTAATTGCTACAACCGCACTAGGCGCCAGAGCCGGGTTTGTTACTTTCTGGATAATAATTCTGAGCTGTCTGGTAAAAGTTACCTTGCAACTGGAATGGGGCAAACACGCCATCCATTCCGGCGAAACCACCATGGCTGCCCTGAATAAATTGCCGGGCGGCAAATTAGGTAAAGTAAACTGGAGCATCTGGCTATGGCTTTTTATTCAGCTATTTAAATTTTTGCAGATGGGCGGCATTGTTGGGGGTGTGGCTATAATTTTAAATATGGTAGCCCCAGCCCTAAGTATTCCGGTTTGGGCGGTGGCCATTACCTTGCTCACGGCTTTACTGGTATTTAAAGGTTATTATAAACTCATTGAAAAGTTTTCCCTGGTAATGATGGTTTTCTTCACCGTCATGACTTTGGCTTCGGTCTATTTTCTACAGTTTACCGAATTTCAGATTTCCTGGGCCGACCTGCAACAAGGCCTGACTTTTACTTTACCGCCAGATATGGTAATGGTGGCCATTGCGGCTTTTGGTATTACCGGGGTAGGCGGCGACGAAATTATGTACTACCACTACTGGTGCATCGAGAAAGGTTACGCGGCCTATACGGGACCTAAACAAGCTACGCAGGAGTGGGAGAAAAGAGCCCGGGGCTGGATAAAAGTTATGTATTACGATGCCTTTCTGGCCATGGTGGTTTACACCATAGTTACAGCCGCCTTCTATGTGTTAGGCGCGGCAGTACTCCACCGGCAACACCTGGTACCGGAAGGCTACGATGTAATAAAAACTTTATCAACGATGTACACCAACACCTTAGGCCCCTGGGCCGAAGTAATATTTATGATTGGGGCTTTTATGGCACTGTACTCAACTTTCTTTACGGCTGCCGCCAGTTTTACCCGTACTTTTACCGATGCTTTCGGACAATTAGGTTGGCTGCGCTTTCACCACTACCCTACCCGGATGCGGGCCATTGCCATTTTGGCCTGGGTTTTCCCGCTGGCCTGGTGCGCCCTGTTTATCTTTATTAAACTGCCCGTAGGCATGATTTTGATTGGCGGTTTTATGACATCGATTCTGCTTTTGTTAGTAGTGGTAGCGGCCATTCACTTCCGGTACCGCCGTTTGCCTGCCCAGTTAAAACCCAGTCGTTTTTATGACCTGGCTTTTTGGGTAAGCGCCGGGGCAATTGTGACACTGGGTTTGTACGGCATTATCCAGGTTATAAAAATTTAGCGCATTATTATCCCGGATAAAGTTATAGTTACGCCACTTTTAGCAGAACCGCAAGACAAAACCTAAGCGCAATTTTAATAAGTCTTATACCAGGAAATTCCGATGTTATTAAAGTTGCTCGATTTGTTTTTTACCGGGCTGCACCTGGCCATTATCGGTTTTAATCTTTTCGGTTGGCTGTGGCCCCGTTTCCGGAAATTACATTTTTTATTAGTACTAGCTACGGCTGCCTCCTGGCTGCTGCTGGGCTTATGGTTCGGCTTGGGTTACTGCCCCATTACGGATTGGCAATGGCAGGTTAAAACCAAACTCGGTGAAAGAAACCTGCCCAATTCTTTTATAAAGTATTACGCCGATTACCTTACTGGCCGGGATTTTAGTCCGGCTTTGGTAGATACCTGGACGGCTATTTTATTTGGAATAGCGGCTTTACTATCGGTGTATTTTAATTTTATTCACCCAAAACTTAAGAGAACACCTGTTTAATCTTTTCAATCCATTTAAGAATAACTGCTGTTATACAAAAGCACCCAGCGTTATAAAGGTGAAGGATGGGGTACGAGAACAGTTTTAAGTTTCTACTCAACCTATTTGCTAAGCAGCTCTGGCCTGCGCACAGCTACTCGTTTAAGCACGAAGTGAGACAAATCTTAAGTTAAGACTATTATGACCTCTAATTTTAGTTATCCAGTTGCCAGCACCTTAGCTGAAAGCAACAGTAAAAGCTGCTGAGCAAGTGTAACAACCTTTACCATCCGGCTGTAAAGAACAACCCTTACATATTTGATTTGTGCCTTTCCGTGAAAGCTGAAAAATAGTTTGTTTATGTTTGTTAGACGTTAACAGATTACCACTAATGTTCAGCTTTCACAGGAAAGGGCTTAATATTTTTAATTATACCAGTTGCTCTGTATAAAGTATAACATATCTAATTTTTATAAGTCAAATTTCATATTAAATCAAACTTAATATTTCAACCCGTTTATTAAATTTTATATGGTAAAGCTAAATAATAGGTTTAAATTTAACAACACTATCCTATAAAAATAGTTATTTTATAAAATGCAGTCTTTAAATTAAAGCTATTTAATTTATTTTATACAAATACTGAACATTGCATTAAAATTTTAAAGGGATGAACATTAGACTTAAATCATCTTTAAACCAAGTGGTTAATATGGATTGATAGCAGCTACTTTTTTAATGCAGATACTGAGCCATAATAATTAACTTGCCGCCTCTAATTGGTTGCATGCGCCGCATAAAAAAGAAGATTTCGAACTGGAGTTGGGTCATTCTGAAGCTCTCTATCCTGACGGGTACCTTTTATCTTTTATACACATCTGTGATTGGAGACAGGCAAGAGCCGGAGACCTGGTTTTTAGAATTACTGCGTGCTTTGAAAAATGGTAAAGCCACCGGTATTTTGCTGGCGTTCGGCCTGATTTTTCTCAACTGGGGATTGGAAGCAAAGAAGTGGCAAAAACTGGCAGCCAAAGTAGAAAAGCTATCTTTTTGGCGGGCTTACCGGGCTGTGCTGGTAGGCATTTGCCTGGGTTTTATCACTCCCAACCGCCTGGGCGACTACGCCGGCCGGATTATGGAACTGCAAAGCCGTCAGCGGCTGGAAGCGTTGGGGTCCATATTTCTGGGGCGTTTTTGCCAGTTAAGTATAACCGTAGCGGCTGGTTCGGTTGGGGTCTTTTATTTCCTGGCCAACTTTTTAAAACCTGATTTAAGTATTCTGGTGGGTATTGCCACTACCCTGCTTTTAGTAAAAGGCAGTATTTTTCTCTTACTATTCCGACCTGGCATTTTGCTAAACGCTGCTACGGCCATTCCTTTTTTGAACCGGATGTTACCATACGTAAATATTATCTCTACCTATTCGGTGGCCGAAATGCGTTCTTTGCTATGGCTCTCTCTATGGCGCTACGGGGTTTTTCTGGGGCAGTTTATGTTGCTGCTAGTTGCTTTTGGGGTGCAGGTGCCCTGGTACGAAATGGCTTTGGGCGTGAGCAGCACTTTTCTCTTAAAATCGGTGGTACCTTCGGTAAGTGCCTTGGCCGACTTGGGTATGCGCGAATTATCGGCCATCTATTTTTTTAGTTTACTCGGGCAAAGCAGCTTGCTGGTGATGAGCGCTAGTCTAAGTTTATGGTTTATTAATATAGGCATTCCGAGTTTAATTGGTTTATGTTTTATCTGGCGCTTGCAGTGGAAGGTTAAAAGTAAGCGTAAGCGAAAAAAGGAAAATCAGAAGTTCGAATTGGAAATATAGGATTATAACACAACGGGCAGCCTTTATCAGGCTGCCCGTTGTGTTATAGAATTTTAAAGACTAACTATACGCTTAAACCCCATCCCTGCCGGTACTCACGGGTTACAAATTGCGTAGCTTCCGGTGAATTGGTAAATTTCATGTTCACCGAATCCCAAAGTAGTTTCTTACCGGGGAACCGGGGCGCAATCATACCCAGCAGCATGGTTTCGGTTAATGGCCCGGCGTAATCGAAGTTAGAAGAGGGCTGTTTTTTACCGTCTTTGCAGCAGCGCACCCAATCCATTTCGTGGCTCATGTCAACCCGGGCGATGGTTTTTGGCGGTTGTTTATAGCTATCCATACGGCTTTTAGGTAGTAAGCGCGGGTTAGAACCATACGTATCGTGCATGAGTTTACCTTTCTCGCCTACCATAATTACCCCACCGCCCTGGTTCATGTTTTCGGTTATATCCAGTTCTTCGGGGCGGGGTGGCATAATACCCCCATCGGTCCAGATAAGTTTTACCGGCGGCATATTTTCGCGAGCCGCAAACTGGTAGGTAATTTGGGTGGCCAACGGATAACTTACCCGCGGGTCCTCTTTGGTACCACCCCAAGGTGTGCTGGAGGCTTCCACGCTTTCGGGTGGGCCCAGTTTTAAGGCCCAGTTCGGATGATCTAATAAATGCGCTCCCATATCACCCAAAGCTCCTACGCCAAAATCGGTCCAGCCGCGCCACGCAAAGGGGTGGTAATCGGGATGGTACGGCCGCATGGGAGCCGGTCCGATAAATAAATCCCAGTTTAAAGTATCGGGTACGGGTACCGTATTAGTTGGCCGGGCCTGCCCTTGCGGCCAATACGCCATCGGCCGGTTGGTCCAGGCATAAACGGTGTGCACATTGCCAATGGCGCCATCCCAAATCCATTCGTTTATGAGGCGGGCGCCCTCGCTGGAGTGCCCCTGGTTACCCATTTGGGTGATTACTTTGGCTTTCCGGGCCGCCTCGGCCAAAGTGCGCGCTTCGTGCACCGTATACGTAAGTGGTTTTTGCACATACAGGTGCTTTTTGCGCCGGATAGCTTCCATGGCAATAACCGCGTGGGCATGGTCGGGCGTGGCAATAACCACCCCGTCAATGTCCTTTTTCATTTTATCGAACATCTCGCGGTAATCTTGAAATTTTTTAGCTTTGGGATACTGCTCTTTTAATTGCCGGAAATTCGTAATCTGTTCGTTGATGCTTTTGCGTTCCTGCTCGGTTTTAGCCGCACTCAGGCGCGTCTGTGCCCTGCTCATATCATCGTCGAGCTTGGTAAAAGCCTTTTCCATATAGGCCTTGTCTACATCGCACAAGGCCACTATATTCTGGCTCGATAAATTCAGCAGATTCGCTCTACCCATACCGCCTACCCCAATACCGGCCACATTAAATTTATCGCTGGGCGCTACGTACCCCGGCCCTCCCAGCACATAACGCGGAAATATGTAAAAGGAAGCAGCCGTTAAGGCAGCTCCTTTTAGAAATTCCCGCCTTCCTACCGATTTTTTTTCTTTCTTTTCAGGCGTTTGTTCTTTTTCAGACATGTTGTTGGTTATTTATGAAACGGTATAGGTAATCAGCCTTCCAATTATGGTTTTGGTTTTTAAGATATATATTTTAAAGTAAAATGCAGTACCATCAAGTTCTTTTTCTTAAATTTTTTTCCTCCGGAAAGCTAAATATCTGACTTGGTTAAACCAGAATAAAAGATTACTTGATTTTTATAGAAGGATATTTAAAATAAATTTGCCGCGCCTAAGACTTATTCCGGGGCGGCAATTTATGCAAATGCTACTTTGGAGCTTACTATTTACATACGGGTGGGTAATGCTGCGGCGGCTTTGGGCCTGGGAACACATGGAACCGGTAAATATTCCACCAGATTACCTGCCGGAAACCAAAATATCGGTTATCATCCCTATCCGCAACGAAGGCCCGCAAATTGCCCAACTCCTGCAGGATTTAAATGCCCAAACGTATCCGCCGCATTTATTCGAAGTGCTGGTAATTAATGATCATTCCGACGATGACTCTTTAGCTGTGGTTAATAGCTTGTTGCACCAGGTTGCTTACCCCTTGCGTTGCCTGAGCCTGGCAGAACAAACCGGTAAAAAGGCAGCCGTTGCCTTGGGTGTAACCGCAGCCACTGGCGAATTACTGGCTTTTACCGATGGGGATTGCCGGGTGCAGCCGGCATGGCTGGCTTGCCTGGCTTATTATTACACCAGCCAACAAGCTAAATTTATCAGTGGCCCGGTTCTTTACGAGCCCACACCTACTCTTTTTGAGAAGATACAGTTGGTGGAGTTCGCGAGCCTGATTGGTACCGGCGGAAGTTCCATTGCTTTGGGTCAGCCCAATATGTGTAACGGCGCCAACCTGGCCTACCCTAAGAGCGTTTTTGCAGAAGTCAATGGCTTTTCCGGCAACGAACACCTGCCCTCCGGCGACGATGAATTTTTAATGCACAAAGTACACCAGCGTTATCCGGGCTCCGTGTGTTTTATAAAGGCCGCAGGGGCTACCGTATTTACCCGCGCCAGACCCACTTTGGCCGAATTTTTTGCGCAACGGGTTCGCTGGGCCAGTAAATGGTCCGCTTACCAATCCTGGCGGGTAAAGCTGCTGGCCCTGCTGGTATTTGGTGTAAACTTTCTTTTGTTTTTAGGAATGATTCTGGTTGTAGCCGGCAAATTTTCGGTGGGTTTGCTGGTGGTGGCGTTAACCATAAAAATAATGATTGATTTTTCTTTCTTGAAAGCGGTCTTACGGTTTTTTAACAAATTAAATTATTTATATATTATTATACCTTTGCAGATTATTTATGTCCCGTACGTGGTAATTACCGCATTGGTAGCATTGCGGGGCTCTTATTCCTGGAAAGGGCGAAAAATAAAACCATGATATTTCAGGCCTGCTTAACCCTGCCAATTAACACAACTTTAACATTACAAGGCTGCTGTTAAAGATAAATTAATGGTTAAAGTATAATAAAACCCGCCAAAAAACAGTTTTAACCGAATAGCAATAGCATTCCTGGTTGCCTATGAACGAAATTGAATACGACATAATAGACGAACTTTATTTCGTGACTTCCTATGGGGACATTGCGGAGGCCTTAAACCTGAACGGCGAGGCTTTAAGCAATCATTTAGCCGGCCTGCTTAAAAAAGGTCATATAAAAGCCTTATACCCGGACCCAGATACCGAAGTATCGTTTGACGAAATACAGTTTAAGGCTAATTACCAGCAGTATTTTTATTTGGCTACCAAAGCCGGGTTAATAGCGCATAACTCCCGTTAAATGGCAGTAACCCAACCAGCAGTTACTATTTCCCGGCCACCCGCCTATTATATCCGGCAACGTCTTTGGCACAACCAGCCGGCTATGTTGGGTTTGCTGTTTATTCTGGTGGCCACGGTAATTGCCGTATTAGGGTATCTGATTCTGCCCGATTCTACGCCTAATGCCAACAACAGCTTCGTAGAATTGCAGAAGAAGCCGCCGGGCTTTTCGGTTAAGGTTTTGAGGATTCCCACAGATAAGGAATTAGCGCCACCCGCTAATCCATTCCGGAAAATGTTGTTTGGGCAGGAAGAAAACTACCGGGAATATCCTATCCGGAGTTACAGCCTGAAAGGCGATACTGTATTTGCGAAACCGTACGAACAAAATAAGGCCTTACCGCAGGAAGTTCTGAAATTTCACTTACCAAATTTATTAAATGCCGGTAGCCCCGATTTAAAACAATTGCCCGAAAACGTGGTTTATACGGAGCATTTTTGGTTGGGCACCGACAATGCCGGACGCGATGTACTCAGCCGTTTATTGCTGGGCACCCGTATTTCTCTCGGCATTGGCCTGGTGGCAGTGTTAATTTCCGTATTTGTGGGTATTGTGATTGGTGCCATCGCTGGCTACTTTGGTGGTTTAACCGATCGGTTTATGCAGTTCCTGATGACCGTTGTTTGGTCGGTGCCCAGCATCATGCTGGTAATAGCAATCTCGCTGGCCTTAAACAGCAAAGGTATTTGGGTATCTTTTGTGGCGGTAGGGCTTACCATGTGGGTAGACGTGGCCCGCGTGGTACGGGGGCAATTTTTAAGTTTGAAAGAAAAAACGTATATTGAAGCAGCTAGTGTATTGGGGTTGCCCCGGTACCGCATAATAATGTACCATTTATTGCCCAACATGACCGGGCCGCTGATAGTAATAGCCACCGCTAATTTTGCCTCGGCTATTTTAATGGAAGCAGGTCTGAGTTTTCTGGGGTTGGGTGTTCAGCCGCCGGCTCCGTCCTGGGGCATGATGGTTAGTGAAGGTTTTCAGTTGATAGGAGCAAAAGCAGGTTTTTTCCTTGTTTTACTACCCAGTGTTCTCATCAGCTTATTGGTGTTGAGTTTTAATCTGCTCGGTAACGGGCTTCGCGATGCATATGACCCTAAAATCCTCCTTACCCATACCCCTGGCTGATGCTGCGGATATAAAGAAGGAATTAAACCTGAAAAGGCTGGAGCTTTCGGCCCTGCTGGAAATTACCCAGGCAATAAATAATAATCTGCCCGAGTATTCCCTGTACAAGATATTCCACTTTACCCTGCTGGCACAGTTGCACATCAATCGGCTTACCTTGTTTGTGGTAGAAGACGACTGGGAATGTAAAATATGCTTTGGCACCAGTTATAATTTTAAAAAGCTGGATACCTTACCCGAAACCATTACCGCTATTTCCGAAATAACCTTAATCTCAGATTTAAATCTGGATTATAAATGGCAGGAATTTGAAACGGCTATTCCGGTTTATCAGAACAATAAATTATTGGCTTTTGTACTGATAGGTAACTCCCAGGCCTATTATTCTAATATTGCGGCGCTCTCTTTTGTGCAGACCATCAGCAATATTATAATTGTGGCCATGCAAAACCGGCGGCTGGCCCGCCAGCGCTTAGCCGAAGAAGCCATCCGCAACGAAATAAAAATTGCCCGGGAGGTGCAAACCATGCTTTTCCCGAAAACATTGCCCAACAACCAGGATGTGGTGGTGCACGCCAGCTATATTCCGCATTCTTCTATTGGCGGCGATTACTACGATTGCGTGGATATTGATGCCGACCGTTTTTTGTTTTGCGTGGCCGACGTGTCGGGGAAAGGCGTACCAGCTTCTTTGCTTATGTCTAACTTTCAGGCGGGTTTGCGCACCATTGTGCGCCAAACCGACAACCTGGTGAAAGTGGTAAACGAGCTGAATCATTTAATTTATAACAACGCGATTGCCGAAAAATTTATTACTTCTTTCCTGGGTATTTACAACCGCAAAACCCGCGAACTGCAGTATGTAAATGCCGGCCACAATGCTCCGGTAATGCTCTACGAAGATAACTCCTGTCAGTTATTAACCGAAGGCAGTACCATGCTGGGCATTTTTGAAGAATTGCCTTTTATTTCGGTAACCAAATTACAGGTGCCGCACAAAACCTTGCTGCTTTGCTATACCGATGGCCTCACGGAAGTATTTAACCTGGAAGAAGACGAGTTTGGCCTGGAAAATACCATTCAATTTCTGAAAAACTCCCGTTACCTAAGTTTGTCCAAACTCCACGTGGAATTACTCGAAGAAATTAAAAATCACAACCAGGGCAGCACCGCTTTCCAGGACGATATCACCCTGCTTTCCTGCCGGTTTAAATAAGCAATTATGAATATCTCTGAAATATCCTTCGGGCTTATTATTCTAAGAATAGGGCTTTTTAGTTTATCATAAAAACTAAAAAGCCCTATTTTTTACGCCAATCTATGCTGTTCCGGTCCTGCCGGTTCGTTGTTGCCTTTTATGTTGCTACTTTCACCAGTTCCCCAGATAAATTCAGAAATGACAAGATAAGCAGGTAATTTGTAGTGCAGGAACTTATCGATACATTTACATGTATCAATACATATATGACAACTAACCTGAAAGAACTGGAAAAAATGGCGAAAGCTTTGGGCGATGTGAACCGGCTGAAGATTCTGGAATTTCTGGCGCAACAGGGCGGCTCCGGATCGTGTTCAGCTATTCTGGGGTGCCTGAATCTGGCCCAGCCATCGGTTAGTCATCACCTGAAAGTTTTAACCCAGGCCGGTTTGATTGCTGCCGAAAAAGAAGGCCGAAATTTTACGTATTCGCTACAACCAGCGGGTTTTAACACCTTTATTTCCGGCATTTCATTCGGCAGGTCTCCTATTAAATGATGACGAATATTAGACAAAAAGCCGTAAAGGTTTAAGAAATAAATAATTTATAAATAATAAAGTATCGCAGACAATGAGCAAACAAAAAATAACAATAGATATTGTATCGGATATAAATTGCCCCTGGTGCTATTTAGGCGAAGCCCGCCTGCAAAAAGCAATAGATCAAACCCAGGACAAATACGATTTTGAAGTTCAGTTTAAACCATACGAACTAAATCCTTTTGCGGCGTCGGAAGGCGAAGACAAAGAAGAATATTTTATCCGGAATTACGGCCGCGATGGCCTCAGCCGCTTAACCGAATCGAGCCGCAGGTTGGTAGAAGCCGGTCAGGCCGAAGGCATTGTATTTGATTTTGAGAAGGCAAATTCCGTACATAATACCTTTAATGGCCACCGGCTTATTTGGCTGGCGCAACAATATGGGGTACAAACCGAGGTAGCTAAAGCTTTGTTCCGGGCTAACTTTACTAACGGCGAAAATGTAAATGACCCGGCCGTTTTAACCCGGATAGGTCAGGAGCATGGCATTCCGGCCGAGAAATTAAATAATTTCTTCGCTGGCGAAGAAGGCAAAGACGAAGTAAAAGCGTTGGAGCAACAAGCGCAGCAAGCCGGTATCAGTGGCGTGCCGGCCTTTGTCATAAACGAGCGCTACCTCGTTAGCGGCGCACAGCCTACTGAAACTCTCGTAAACGTGTTGAATCAAATTGCTCCGGTATATACCAATATCATCCCGGATGGCGCTACCTGCGAGGTAGGCGGGGATTGCTAAAAAGCTGGCGGTGATAATACCACCTATTGGGCCAGATGCCGTCCGAAACAGCAATATAGAATAGCTTCTATCATGGCATTAATTAGCCCAACGGTTAACCACCAACCGTTGGGCTAATTTTTTTGTGTAAATAAGCTACATCCTTATTTAGTCTCGGCCAGCACATTACGATTCATGGTTTCGTAAAAATCAGCCATAAGCTTGTCCTGGTCAAAATTCTTCCAGACCGTTATTTTGCGCGGGTTATTTGGCTGCTCTACCCACCTGTTATTTCGCAGAACAGTACTTGGTATTTGCCGGGAAGTCGCCCAAACCTATTTTTTTCAATAGCAACTGCAGCTATGTCTAATAGCGCCCGCGGCGGGGGTTTACCGTGGTAATAGATGTGCTCGAAAAGGTTTACCGAATAATCGCCGAAATTGGTGAAAGCTACCAGTGGCGACCGGTGACGGGTTCGGCCACCTTTGGTCCTTTACCCGGCATACGCTGGTTAATTCCGGCTTTGGTAGCCCGTACGGCATTGGTACTGTTTTCTTAAAGGTTTAAATATAGATATGTTCTTCCAGGTAAATTCCTTCTTTAATTTAATAAACCCGCCTATAATTGACCAGACGCAGGATATAAAATAGCAGCATTTTACTTGTGCGGCTAACCGTTTCGGCCATCCGGCTTAGCCGTTTTCGTTCGCCCCGGCTATCACAATTTCATCCCGAATTTCATTTTCTAATTCCAGCTCGTCGGGTTTACTCTGGCGGGACTCCGGTACATAGGGCAGTACTTGTTCTAAAGCACTTTTAAGGGATAACAAGGCTTGATGTTTGGGGCTGCCTGCCTCCTCCGGGTGCAGCAGCGTTTGAACATGGTC
The DNA here is from genome assembly GCF_007991635.1 of Adhaeribacter aerolatus. GTDB lineage: Bacteria > Bacteroidota > Bacteroidia > Cytophagales > Hymenobacteraceae > Adhaeribacter > Adhaeribacter aerolatus. The sequence continues at coordinate 14,215 of NZ_BJYS01000010.1, forward strand.
GAGTAAATCCTGAACAGATTGTGTAGTGAGGCTTACCGGTAAATTAGGTTGTTCGTTCATGATAATATTAAAATATTCGTTATGCTTAAAGTTTACCTTATGGCTTACGGTTTAAACAATCAGAAGGATAAACAACCTCTATCACAAAAAGTCCAGCCCATTGCTCCCCTTGCATAATTTATAAAATATATTAAATTATAATCCTCAATAAATTATATTAAAATCTATAATTAATCTGAACAACTAAACAATCTTCTATAATATTCTTATCTAATAAATAAGACTATTTCAAACCTGATATTAATTAAAGACAAGTTTCGCATCTCAGATATCACCTTTCGAACACCTTAAATATTAACAATAGGATACCTACTAAAAAAATAAAACCCATCCGGAAATCAGATGGGTTTATTTCTTTTAAAGTTTACCAGCGTTAGTTAACAGACACCATCTTGTATTTTTGTAATTGTTCAACTGGGCCAATCTGCACCTTCTGAATAACTCTTCCCCGCTTTTTAAGCGCAATCTCAACCGGCGCCATGGCTTTAGTTAAGTCAGAAGAGATTACTTTTCCATAAAAATTTAATGCTTCCACCGAAGCACCCTTTTCAAAAGTATGTCGTTGCTGGTTTTTATTTACCGGATGGCCGGGAATTAACTGATAATTAGTACAGATTACTTCGTACTTGGGCAAAAAAGGCTTAATAACGCTGGTAAATATTTTTTTCATAAACTTCTTTTTAAATACAATTTTCGTCTGATTATTTATAATGTTTAATTTCCAGATAAAGTAATAAATAAAAATTTACATTGGCAAATAGTTATACTGTATTTTTTAAATATTACATCCAAAAATAAATATTTTTCTATTATTAAAATATTTATAAATACAAACCAAGCAGCATCTTCTAAATATCTTTGGCGGTGAATGCCTGCGACAATCTCCACACGCAGTAAACTGATGGATACAGGAATTATAAAGCTGGCTATAATTGGAAAGTAGACATCAACAGATCAGGGTTTTAAGAAAAAGCAAATTTTGTTGGTCACCCGGAATTTGTTAATTATCTTACATAATGTTTTTACTGTTGCTTTGAGAGGATGACGAAAATAAGAGAAACAACTGCTATTCCGGATAATGAACAAATCCGGCTGGAATGTTTAAGATCTTACCGGATTCTGGATAGCCAACCCGAGGCTCCTTTCAACCTTATTGCTACCCTGGCTGCCGAGCGGTTTAATGCGCCGGTTGCCCTTATATCATTAGTAGATAAATACCGGGTTTGGTATAAAGCCAGTATAGGTCTAGGAGGTATAAACGAAGTTCCCCGGCAGGACAGCCTGTGTTCGATGGTTGTTTTACAGGATGCGGTAACGGTAATTAACGATGCTTTACAGGAACCATGCTTGTTGGTTAATCCGTTTGTGGCCAGTAATTTTGGATTGCGTTTTTATGCCGGCGCCCCCATTAAAACGCCGGATGGCCTACGTCTAGGCGCTGTATGTGTAATTGATAAACATCCGCGTTATTTTGATGAATCAGAGCAGAAAGGCCTGGAAGAACTGGCTGCTATGGCCATGCAGGAAATTAAGAACCGCCTTTGTTCTTAAACGGGTTAATAAAACGTTGTTAATACAACATTAAGAGTACTGTTTGTTTAGATACCAATTCGTTCTACTTCTACTGATTCATTTTTTTTCCCGATTGAATCACCTAACAGAAAGCGCCAGAACTGTTTCTATATTTCTCCCAAAATTTATTTAAGCCATTAGTAAACCTGCAGTAGCAGTATACCGGTTGGCATTAGTATTTAAAAACAAAAAACTCCGACGTAATTGCCGGAGTTTTTTTTCCATTCTCAGGAATTTACAAAAAAGATTAAGTTCTCATAAATTATCCCTTCTCTTCTTCAAAAGCTTGTGTTCTATAAAGGTTAAAAGGTTAGGTTCAGCATTCTGAGCTTTACCGTTTATGCGACACTAGTTCTTACCCTTATCTTTATGGTTCACGCAGAATATTTTTCAAGAAGCCGCCGTTATGCCAATTTCCAACCATTCTGGTATTCGCGTTTTACAAACTGATTTGCTTCGTCGAAGTTCGTAATCCGGGTATTTTTACCATCCCACAGCAGCTTTTTGCGGCCGGGATAAGTAAAGCCTTTGCCATCGGCGGTTGGGTTACGCAAGGTGTAACTCCGGATAGCCAGGTTACCCATCAGTACGGTTTCGGTGAGCGGACCAGCGTAATCGAACGAGGAAGTTAAGGCTTTGTGCTTGGCACTGTTGTAACCGGCTTTACAGGCCTCCTGCCAGGCCAGGTTATGGCCCCATTCGGGTACACTGGGGCTGGAAGCACTGGGGGAAGTGGTGAGTACCTGACCGGTATTCAAAAATACTTTCGGGTTAACGCCGTAAGTGCCGCAATTCATCACGCCTTTGGTGCCAATCATATACACGCCATTCGCGCCGTCCGGTTCGCTCAGTTGGGCATCAGCCGGAATTACATCGGGCCGGAAAGCCCGGATACCACCATCAGACCAGGTCATGGTAATGGGGGTTTTGTTTTTAGCGGTGGCCGGGAACTTTAATTGTACGTGCGAGGATGGCGGTGCGCCTTCTGGCAGATATTCTGCGTTCCAGTCTTTCAAAAACACCGAACCAATACTGGCTTCTACTTCGGTTGGGTAACCCAGGCCTAACACCCGGAAAGGCGGATCGATGAGGTGGCATCCCATGTCGCCGAGCGCACCGGTACCAAAATTCCACCAGCCCCGCCACTTAAACGGATGATATGCCGGCGTATAACCTACTTTGGTGGCCGGGCCAATCCATAAATCCCAATCCAGATACTCCGGCGCCGGTCCGGTAGACTGAGGCACGGGAATACCTTGCGGCCACACCGGCCGGTTTGTCCAGACGTGTACCGAATGCACATCGCCAATAACGCCGTCGTTAAACCATTTTATCATTTGCTGCTGATCCGGGTTAGAAGCACCCTGGTTTCCCATTTGGGTTACTACCTTGTATTTCCGGGCCGCTTCGGTAAGCAGGCGGGCTTCGTAAATATTATGCGTGAGCGGCTTTTGCACATACACGTGTTTGCCCAACTGCATGGCCGCCAGGGCTACCAAAGCGTGGGTATGGTCGGCGGTAGAAACCGTAATGGCATCAATATTCCGCCGCTCTTTCTCCAGCATCTGCCGGAAATCTTTATATTTCTTCGCTTTCGGGTGTTTGGCGAATTGGTCTTTCGCGTGGTTCCAGTCTACATCGCAGAGGGCCACAATGTTATTAGCACCGTTGTTATAGGCATTATTTACGTCCGAAAAACCTTTGCCCGCAACGCCTACCCCGGCAATGTTTAATTTATCGCTGGGGGCAATAAATCCTTTACCGAGCACGTGCCGCGGAAAAATAAAAAAACTGCCAGCCGCTGCCAGGGCACCGGCCTTGAGAAAATCGCGACGCGAGGTCGTGTTTTTTTCTTTTTCTTTCATGTTTACTTTAAGGTGGTTAACTAAAATACTAAAAGCATCAAGTTATAAATAGGAAGTAAGAATAGGAAGTAGAAAGGGTATTATTTTTAAACAAAGGAGTGAATGCAGGTAAAATTAATATGGGGGATGTAGAAATTTTTATCCTATAAAAAGGCTGGATAGGCTGTTCCTAGGAAAGGCACTAGCGGACGCTTGCGCTAGTGGAAAGTGAATTATCCAAACTAAATTCTACTTAACATTAATGGGCGGAATAACCTTCGCAAATGGCTTCTCCTCCCCTTCTACATACCATTCGGCATGGATACTGGGCTGTTCATCTAAGGTAAGCGATAGCCAGTTGCGGGCTCCTATAATGCGGCGGTTTGTTCCCGGAAACTTTAATAAGCGGGCGGTTATGCCCTGGTCCAAGACTTCCACCTTGCCGGCTAACAGTTTTTCCATCATGTACACCACCAGGGTGGGCGGCGGTAAATTCACCATAGCCGAGGAAGTGAGTTGGTTTATTACCAGGGGCTCAGCACCCGTATTAGCTTCCGGTTCTGACTGAATAAAACCAGTAAAAGCCACGTGGGCATCGCCGGAAACCAGCGTAACCCGGCAGCCGGATTCCTGCGAAAATTTCAACAACCCTCGAATCAACCGGAGGCGTTCCTGCTGGTGCGCCCGGCTCAGCCACTGGTCTTTTAGGTCGTCTTCCATGCGCTGCTGGCCTGGTCTGATATTCAGAGCAGTTTCTAGTAAGGTTAAGTCGGCATTTACCACCGGAATCCCGGATAGAACGAGCAAGTGTTTACAAGCTTTCTGAGGGGTACCGTCGGGCAATAATTTTTCACGTATCGCCTCATCCAGCCAGGTCTGCAAAGAATCCCACGATTCCGGACTCGTTACCTGGTTCTGGGTACGCTCCGAGCGTAAATCCAGGGCTACCAAAGCCAGGTCACCCATCCGGTGCGCGAAGGTGTAACCGCTTTTGCCCAGTAAAGCAAGTTCCCCGATAACTCCATCGGTATTGGTTTGTAACTGAAAAAGCCGGAAGTGCTCGCGGGCCTGGTAGTATATGCCTTTAAAAACAGGGCATTCCTGCTGTTCGGGCACATATGAGCCCCAGCCATCAAAAATATCGTGGTCGTCCCACATCATAAGGGTCGGAATCTGGCTGAGGATAGCGGCAGGTTGTTTCTGGCTCCACATGCGGGTATACAGGTTGAAGTAAAAGCTGGCTACTTCCTGCTCCATTTCGGGGGTAAAAGGCGCCTGTACCCTTTTCTTAAGCTTTTTACTTAACCAGTTACGCAAAGCCGGCACCATTTCCCATACCTGGTCGGAATAAACCTGGTCGCCGCCCAGAAAAAATAAATGATAAGGTTTTTCCTGATGAACCCGCGCCAGCACTTTCCACATGGCGTTTTTATTCCGGAGCTTATTAACGTCCTGCAACGTATGCACCCCAAAACAAGAGCCATAACAAATCCGCAAAGGCTTATTTAGTTCGGGCACCAGGTACTGATAGGCGGTTCCGTTGTTTACTGCGTACGTCACTATTTGCTCGCTGTTGGTTTGCGCTACCCACCAATCCAGCCGCCACACATAAGATCCGGCAAAAGTCTTTAACAGAACAGCTACAGCATTGGCCTGAAACCCGCCAACAGTAAAGGTAAGCTGCGGCGGGGTTGCATTATCGGCCAAAACCAACAGTGCCGAAGTATACCACCGACCTTCTTTGCTACCCCGAAAACCCAATACAGGACCAACTATTATTCTACCGGTCATATGCTTATTTTTTCCGGTATAGGCTTTTTGCCGTTGTTTGTTTCAAATAGCTGAAAAAAGGTGCATTGGTAATTAAAATGAGAAATATTGCTATCCATGGCTTTTCTCCTCCTTTCAGCGCTTTTCCTTTATCACCTACAAAACCAGAAAGGCTGCAATAGATTACCTCCCCTGGTTAAATGCCTTGCATATTCACCCCTGCACTTTCCCGCACCTCTACGGTTTTGCCCATCTTTTTCTGAATAATTTTAAAATGATGCTCGTCTTCGGGGGTAATCAAGGAAATAGCTTCGCCGGTGGCGCCTGCCCGGCCCGTGCGGCCAATCCGGTGAACATAATCTTTGGGAGAGCGGGGCAAGTCGTAATTGATTACAAATGGCAACAACTGAATATCGATGCCGCGGGAAGCTAAATCAGTAGCTACCAGGGCGCGGAGTTGGCCCGTTTTGAAGCGCCTTAAGGCTTCGGTGCGGGCACCCTGGCTTTTGTCGCCGTGCAAGGCCATAGCCTCTATGCCGTTCTTGTTTAGCTTTACCACCAGATTATCGGCATTGCGCGTACTCGATACAAAGATGAGCACCTGTGCCATTTCTTCGTGCTTTAGCAGGTAGCGCAAAAAAGGACCTTTCCGTTCGGAACTAACCCGATAGGCCACCTGCCTGATTAAATCAATGCCTTCATTGGTGGGTGTTTCGGCCACCGAAATTACTACCGGGTTTCGAAGCATTCTTTCTTTAATGGCTTTAATATCGTCGGCGAGGGTGGCAGAAAACAACAGGTTCTGGCGTTTGGGTGGCAGCAGTTTCAGGATGCGGTCTACTTCTTCGGCAAAGCCCAGGTTCAGCATTTTATCGGCCTCGTCGAGTACCAAAACGGCTACTGCCGACAGGTGCACCGCCCGGTTTTCTATTAAATCAAGCAAACGGCCCGGCGTGGCTACCAATATATCGGTACCGCTCAGGGCTTTCATCTGCGGGTTAATGCTTACGCCGCCAAACACCGCCAGCGTTTTTACCCGCTCTCCCAAATACAAGCTAAACCCCTGAAATACGGTAGCCACCTGCAAGGCTAACTCGCGCGTGGGAACCAGCACCAGGGCTTGTACAAACCGGTTGCGGGTGGGCTTTCTTTCGCGAAACTGTTCCAGCATGGGCAAGGCAAAACCAGCCGTTTTACCGGAACCGGTGGGGGCAATACCTAAAATATCGTGGCCCGCTAAAATAGCCGGAATGGTTTGTTCCTGAATAGGATAAGGCTGCTGATAGCCCTGCGCATTGATGGCTTTGAGTAAAGGAGCAGATAAACCGAATTGGGAAAAATCCATAAAGCAGGTTTGGGGTTTAGGCCGAAAAGAGTTGTAAGGCAGCAAAGGTACATTTATTAAACTAAATAGCCTGAAAGGGCTATAGTGCCCAACGGCCGGAAGGGGCAAATAGCACTTGCTGCCGTTGCAGAAATGGGAATATTCAGGCTGAACTTTTAGTAAGAAGGATATAATCCGGAAATTTTTTAGTGGGTGGAATGACGCAGTTTCTAAACTTATAAAGCAGTTTATGAATTAAAATTTGTATATTGAAAAAAATTTGCAACTTATATGCTGGCTACGTTGTAGTAAGTATATAATAAAAAACAAAATATGAATAACGGAAAAGTAAAATTCTTTAATGAACTGAAAGGTTTTGGGTTTATTAAAGATACAAATTCAGATCAGGATTACTTTGTACATGTCTCTGGGTTAGTAGACGAAATCAGAGAAAATGACGAAGTAACTTTTGACCTGCAAGAAGGCAAAAAAGGTCTAAATGCGGTTAACGTTAAACGCGCTTAGTTTAGATATGAAGAAATCAATAAAAAAGCCTTACAATACAGTAAGGCTTTTTTATTGATTTCTTTAAAATTGAAGTCTTCTTTTAGAAGAGCCTTGTCAGGATTGTGAATTTAACCAAAATTAAAGTGAACAGAAAATATTTAGTTGACCCGATTACCCGTGAGTACTTATGTGTAGCTCTGAAAAAAGGAAAGGATTGGGAACCGAACAACCAGAAATCTTTGCCCGGCTTTATGGATTCGCGCACCAACCTGGATAATCCCGAATCTGAGTTGGTAACCGGCGAATTTAATGATAATTCATTTTATGAAAAGTGGATCCGGAACGGCACTAATTACATTTTGCGGTAGCCCTCCGGCATTAATCAGGCACTTAACAACTTAAAAAAACAAAAATCAGATAACAACAAATGGGTAAATCTCAAGAAACCTTTAACAAAAAAGAAAAAGAAAAGAAAAGACTAAAAAAACGTCAGGATAAAGAACAGAAAAAGGAAGAACGTAAAGCTACTTCGGCCAAAGGACAAAGCCTGGAAGAATTATTTGCTTACGTAGACGATAACGGCAATATAACTACCACGCCGCCGGATCCGAAGAAAAAGCGAATTGTTAACCAGGAAGATATTCAGATTGGTATATCGCGGCAGGCGCCACCCGACCCCGCCGATCTAATCCGGAAAGGAACAGTAACCTTCTTTAATTCTTCTAAAGGATATGGTTTTATTAAAGACCACGAAACCCAGGAGAGTATTTTCCTTCACCAGAATAGCTCTGCCGGCCCGGTAAAAGAAAACGACCAGGTTACGTTTGAAGTTGAAAAAGGACTAAAAGGCCTGAACGCCGTTAATGTAAAGGTTATTTCTTAACATACAGTTTAGCCGCTTTAAGAAGTTCAAAGCCGTATTTTTTTTAATAATCCTTTTTGCTTTGTGCTGCCAATCCATTAGTCTTCGGTTAGGCGCAATAAACGCTACTTGTAGTCTTGGTAGACTACAAGTAGCGGAATTTTAACTGTTCGTAAGTTTACCAAATCCTTAGATTTGGGAAAATGCGGCAGGTACCAGAAAGGTTCGGGTAATATTGGAAACAATCCGGGCATTAGCATATTCGGGTATGCTGCTGATTTTTTTCCATTCGGGATCGCTGCCAAATACTTTCCAGTTCTTATCATGTTCGGCCATGTCGTCGAAGGTCAGCATGTAGGTCAGGTTCGGCCGCATTTCCCCAATCAGGGTTTCACCGAAAAATACCGGGGTTAAACCTACTCTCTTAAAAATGGCAATTTCGCCGCCTTCGTTAAACATTTCTATTTTCTTCTTGCCGGCCACCTCACTGTGGCTCTCGTATCGCCGCAGCTCAAACATACGGGGCTGTTTGGCTGGCAACTCCATTTTAGGCATAAAAGCAAAAGCTTTCATAAAAGAGCTCTGAATGCGGTCGTAGGCCGGGGCGGTGGCAGGGGCCGTTAAATAAGCAGCGCCTGCTTTTACATAAGCCGCGTCCTGCATCAATTTATCGTTTACTTTTATAAAATCTTCTACCGAATTAAAAGGAATAACGGCGTACAATTTGGTTTGCCCTTGGGGTTGCTGCTCGGTAAAAACACCAATATTTTTGCTGCCCAATTTATTTAAGGCCGGTATGGCCGCCTGCTGAAAATAATCTTCAACCAGCTTTTGCTGGGTTTCGTTTTTAAGGGTATATACCCGCAGTTCGTAAAACTCCGCGTTGGCTTTCTTTTGTACCGTGTTACCGGTAGCAGCCAAGCTTACCTGGGGCAAAAAACCCGCTACAGTACCGGTAAGCAGGGATGCCTTTACAAAATTCCTTCTTTTCATATAAGATAATATTAGAGTGTTTGTTTAAATACCTGATTGCTCCCGAGCATTAAGATTTAAATCTTTAAAATTTAAGCCTTTCTTTTTTACCAACCTGCTAATAGCGCCCGGATAAAAACCCAAAGTAGAAAAAGCCTCACCCCCATCCAAATTTTAGCTTTGAAATTGTGAATAATACAATATACCGCCGCTTAAAAACCATTCCGCTCCTGCATCCATATTCCGCCCTTGTGGTTGCGAGGCACAGATATGATATTTACTCCGGGCAAAACAAATTTATTCTGGTTTCATTAAGACTTTAAATGGTATTACAGATGCTACTATCAAATAGAAAAATGCGCTTAAAAACAAGCTTTGGTCATTTTGAGCCTGTCGGAGGATCTATAACAGCATTATAAATCAATATTTAGCTATTTCGACAAGCTCAACAGGACTACAATAATGTAAGCGCATTAACCAATTGATATTTTTCATTAAATCCGAATATTGTCTTGTAGGCAGAACCGTATTTTTTCGGCGGCTGGCGGTATTTAAAATGGTAAATATTTCAGTTATTCCGCAGTTTGAACTCCTGATTAAGCGCGGCACATTCTTCTTTTAAAGTACCGAATATTACTTCCGGCGTTGGCCCCCAGCGGGTGATAGCGGTGGCTTTAAGAATAGGGTAAGCCGAAGTATAGCCACCAACCTCCGGTACTGCCAGCCCCATTATAATTTTAGAAATTTTGTGGTGCCGGATAACATAGGAACACATGATACAAGGCTCGTGGGTAGTATACAAAGTAGCTTCTGAAAAATCAGAATAACCTTGGCTAATAGCATGGCGGATGGCTTCAATTTCGGCATGGCAAGTAATATCTTGGTTGGTTTTGCCAGCTTCCCGGCCCGCGCCTATCACTTTCCCGTTCCTAACCAGCACCGCACCCACCGGGGCATTGCCGGTTTGCATGGCTTCCCGGGCCAGTTCCAGACAAATTCTCATCCAATGTTCGTGCATTACTTACTTTTATTTAACAAGGTCCATCCAAACGGCTTTGTACTTTTACCTGGTCTAAAAGTTAAACTTAGCTATTGAATAATTCACCCATTATTTCAAACAGCAATATTCTTTTAATTTTCGTCATCTTTGCAGCCATATTGTAAATAATAAAATATTAAACCCATTTATGGAAGTAAAAGATAGCAATGGCACCCTTTTGCAGGACGGCGACGCCGTAACCGTAATCAAAGATTTAAAAGTAAAAGGCTCGTCCATGACCCTGAAGAGAGGCACCACCATCAAAAAAATAAGGCTGACCGATGATCCGGATGAAGTAGATTGCCGGGTAGATGGTTCTAATATTGTGTTAAAAACAGCCTTCCTGAAAAAGTTATAACCTGGTAAAGCTGTTCTTGGTATTTTTTGTTCTATAGACAAGTCTCTATTTCATCCTAAGTTAGAAAAAGAGGGCTTAATAAAGCCTGAAGCTGCTAATAATAGGTTTTTAGCAGGCAATATTTAGAATGGATTTTAAGGCTTTAGAAAAATATATTGTTGTACAAACCTATTTGGCGGGCCTGGCTCGCAGGATAAAATATAATATTTCTAACCTTAGTAGGCTGTTTGTGCGTAAATAAATCTCCCGGAGTTACTTCCGGTATATTGGAAAAATGTTTCACCAGATAGAAAAAGAAGATTATGGCAGACAGAGTAGATAAGCAGGAAGGAAAAAGTCAGGCCCAGCACGATAGTACCGGCAAAGGCGTAGGCGTAAGCGGACAACAACCCGGCAAACACGAAGGACCGGTAGCCGGCGGTGCCGCAAATACCCGGGGCGAGAATAAACCCAGCCGGGAAGCCAGCACTGGCGGCGCCAAAAAAGGCAAGGAAAATGAAGCCACCGATTTATTAAATCACACGCACCGGAACCCTTCGGATGCGCGCGGCGCCGACAGTTCGGATAAACAGTTCCGCAACAACCAGCCCAACGCTGGCTTAGATCACAGCGACCAATAGAAGTTGGCTGCTTTTTAAAAATTTGAAGGTATTCTGTTTTTTTAAGACCCGGGCATCCCCCGGGTCTTTTGTTATTACTACCGCAGCCATCTAAGAAGAACAATTTAGCACCTACTGACTCTAACCGGCATATTTCCCGCTTAAACCGTTTATCTGTTCTCAACAATTTGTTAATTTGCCGTCCGGTTTAGCAATATTTTTCTGTTGTTGCTTAATTATTTAAACCGGAATTAAGCTCTCAAACTTTCTAATTAATGGGGAATATCATTGTTTTTGGTGCATCAGGACAATTAGGGCAATGCCTGCAGGCTGTGGCTCCTGAAAAGAATATAGATAATATTTATTTTTTAACTAAATCCGAAGCTAATATTTTAGACAATATTTCTTTACAGGCGACTTTTCAGAAATACGAACCGGTTTACTGCATTAATTGCGCCGCTTACACCGCCGTTGACAAAGCCGAAGACGAACCCGAAACAGCCCGCCAGCTTAACCGCGATGCCGTAGAAAATCTAAGCCAATATTGCCGTGCGTTTAATACTACGTTAGTACATGTTTCTACCGATTTTGTTTTTTCCGGTACCGGTTACCTGCCCCTGACTGAAACCGATGCGACGGAGCCGATTAATATATATGGCCTTACTAAATTAGAAGGCGAACAAATAATTCCGCAATATTTAACCAGTTATTATATTCTGCGCACCAGTTGGCTATACTCAGAGTACGGCAATAATTTTGTAAAAACCATGTTGCGTTTCGGGCGGGAAAGGCCCGAATTGAAAGTTATCTGGGACCAGGTGGGTACCCCTACTTACGCCGTAGATCTGGCGCGTTGTATCCTAACTATTATTAAGCAAGGCAGCCAACACTATGGCATTTACCATTACAGCAACGAAGGCCTAACTTCCTGGTACGACTTCGCCAAAAATATTTTTGAACTAAGTAAAATACCGGCTAACGTAATCCCGGTGCGTACCGCCGAATACATAACCAAAGCGGTCCGGCCGGCCTATTCGGTAATGGACAAAGCTAAAATAAAGCAACATTTAAACATAGAGGTGCCGTACTGGCGCGATAGCCTGGCCAAATGCCTGGAGAAATTAAATAACTAGTGCTTCACCAAATTAGAAATTATAAATTTTAGGTTAGAAGGGCTATTTTGACTTTTCAGTCTTCCTCTAATTCTAAAATCTATTTTGGGAAAGTACCAGAAGCTTTACTGGAAAACGTTTTTAGCGAATAAAAATAATGCTGAAAATATAATTATTCGGCTTTGGCTTACGTGCATTTGCACGCTTATTGCCACTACCAGAATCTTCCGATACCTGTTTATCCGATTATTATTCGTATCTTTATTAAAATAGAAAAATTATGCAGAAGATAATCAGGGAGTTAGAACAGATTAAAAAGAAAATGGAAGCTTTAAACTACGATAAAGGCGGGTTAACTTCTTTAAGAGACAATATTCAGACCGCCGTAAACGTACTTATTTCTTTCCAGCCCAAATTGGTTTATAGCCAGGATTTCAGCGCACTTAAAACTAATTCCAATAAATACATCGATCCTTATTTATATAACAAAAGCTTTAGCCCGTCTTACCTGGAAGATAAAATAACCCGGAGCCGGAAATATGCCATCGAAGATATTGATAAATGCATTAATACCTTAAAAGTGTATTAATAGTATTGGCCTGATGAGGGCTATAAATGAAAACAGAAAGCCCCGGACCAACTCAGGTACCGGGGCTTTTTATTTTCTACCGAAAATAACTTTACCCATTCTATACTAATATTAGTGGGTTTATGCGCTTAAAATATTGTAGTTCTGTTGAGCTTGTCGAAATAGTTGAATATTAATTTATAATGCTGTTTTAGATCCTTCGACAGGCTCAGGATAACCAGAACTCGTTTTTAGGCACATTTTCTATTTAATAGTGGTCTTAGATTCGAAGTCTATACCAGTTAAAGCATATTCTGTTTACGCAGTATAAACTAAGCGTTCTTTCGGAGTTCTGATAAAGGATAAAAACTGTCGCGCCAGTAAATACCGCCTTGTTTAAGCGTTAAGTAAGTAGATTTGAGAATAATATAAGAAATGAGGAGCCCGGCTAAGGGCATAAGCAAAACATGCCACCATTTAATGGCCATGCTTTTCCAGGGCAGGTAGAGCGCCAACTGAGAAAGAAATATTAAGAGAACCATGAAACGTTCGGTAGGGCCACCCAGTAGTAGCAGCAACGGCCAGGGTAAAACAAAGGCCAGCAAAGTACCCACCACACCAACCAGGGCAATAAATATGTTGTAATTGGCCACTGAAAAAGTATTTTTCATGAGCCCCTGGGTAAATTCCCGGATGTTGGTGTACCACTCCAGCCCAATTTGCTTATCGCCGTATAAAACATCTAAACGGAACCTGGCTTTTTTAACTAATTCGCCTAATTTCAAATCATCATCGGGCCGCAGTGCAATGGCCTGGTGGGTACCGGCTTTTTCGTATGCCGTTCTTTTCAGTAACATAAATGCCCCTACCCCCATATACGCTTTGGTATTCTGTTTCCGGGCATCCCAGGGCCGCAGTTTAAATTCCAGCATTATTTTAAAAGTAGAAATAACCCCCACCAAAACGCTTGATCTGGATTTTATTTCGGGCAGAATGGTTAAATAATCCAGCTGTTGCTGCTGAGCGTAATGCATGGCCTTGTCCAGGGCTTCGGGCGCATAAACTACATCGGCATCCGTAAAAAGCATCCATTCTTCCCGGCTCTGGTTAAAGCCCTGGTACAACGCGTGATTTTTACCTAACCAGCCGGGCGGCAGTTCTTCTATAGTTACCACTGTAACTCTGGGTTCGTTGCCGGCAAACCGGCGCAATATTTCGGGTGTGCGGTCGGTAGAGCGATCGTTAATGACCAGGATGCGGTAGTTCGGGTAGTTTAAACGGCAAACACTGGTCAGGGCTTCTTCCAGGTTCGCTTCTTCATTCCGGACAGGTATAATTATTGCCACCCCCGGTTTGGTATCCGAAATTGCCGCCGGTATTTCGGTCAGAAACTTAATTTTTCGCCGGTTAACCGACAAATAAATACTGGTGCACACCCAATAAATTGTACTCAGCAAGCCATACCAGAATAGTAGCATACATTTATTAACTGCTAACGGAGGAAATTGTTAAACCTAAAAGCCAAATTCTATTACTGTTCAAATTATCAGCCAATCAGTAAGGAGGCTTAAACTGTTTAATGGCTTTCACTCGAAGGTACAACGGTTACCTACTTTGGTTTTAAAATACAATTATTACCAAGACCTGATTAAGAGTTAAAAGATTAAACGCCTTTTTATTTTGCTTCCTTCTCAGGTTATTATTTTGAAGGTAAAAACAGGTAGAATTTCAAATCAAAGCCATTTTTAGGACATAACCAATATTTTTATTAAAATATTTAATATTTTATATCTACTTTTTGCACTATATTACATAGGTTAATTATTATCAGGTCTTTATCAAACTGGTAAAAAATTATACCTCTTCTTCATATTCCTGAACAAACAACGAGCAGGTTAGGCCAATCAGCTTTTTTTCAACCCGTTACACACTTCCGGGTGTGGGTACCTTTGGTTTTATAAGATAAATGTTGAACCCTCCAATAAAGCTATTGATGATCCTTTGAGACAAAACTCCCGGGCGGCAAGCCTACTCTTCTTTAAACTCCGGCTAAATCTGTTTTTTAACCATAATAATGCCCTGAAAAACAAAATTTTGCCGGTATCTAACCTGCAGGAATTGATTTAAAAGCAGGTGTTCTAAAGAAAAACAGGCATGTACTCCCCGTTTCTGTATCCTGTATCCGGGAAAAGAAAAGATTAACCTTTTCATTTCAGGACACCTAACCTCGCCAGACTTTAACTGAATAAAATTCAGCTTAAAATTACTTTCCCAACTTCTAGCCTGACCGATAAAAGAACAATTTGTCTTTATCCGCCAGGTAAAAACCACCAATAATAAGCGAATTATAATTAGGTAAATATCGCATTAAACGCTTGTAAATAAATCCACCACAAAAACTAAATGAAACCGAAAATGAAAAGACAATTAACCAACTATCAAATTCCTGGTTATACAAACCTAAAACCTGTTAAAAAGGCTTCTTTTATAAGTCTATTAACGCTTCTTGTATATGGTATTTCCCTAACAAACCTACTGGCGCAACCTACCAAAGAATGGGACAAAACGCTTGGTGGGAATAATTATGATGACTTACAATATATTCAGCAAACTTCAGACGGTGGCTATATTATGGGAGGCTCTTCTCTTTCTAATGCAGGTTCAGATAAAAGTGAAAATGCAAGAGGTAATTTAGGTAATTATGACTTTTGGGTAGTAAAAGTAAATGCTGCAGGTTTAAAAGAATGGGATAAAACAATAGGAGGAAATGGTAATGACCGCTTAGAATCGTTACAGCAAACCTCAGATGGCGGTTATATTTTGGCAGGCCCATCAGACTCTGATGCCAACGGTGACAAAAGCGAAAATATTAAAGGTTTTGGAAATTTTGGCAATGATGATTATTGGGTAGTAAAACTAAACGCAGCAGGTATAAAAGAATGGGATAAAACAGTTGGAGGGAGTAATTGGGATCATTTATATTCTGTTCAACAGACAACAGATGGCGGCTATATCTTGGGTGGATTTTCTTTCTCTGACGCTGGTGGTGATAAAAGTGAAAATTCTAAAGGTTTAGGTGATTATTGGATAGTTAAATTGAGATCTAACGGCACAAAGGAATGGGATAAAACGATTGGCGGCAGTAATGGTGATTGGTTGTACGCTGTAGAGCAAACAAGTGATGGTGGATATATACTTGGTGGTTGGTCTACCTCTGATGCTAGCGGAGACAAAAGCCAGGGTGTTAATGGTGGCACTGATTATTGGATAGTAAAACTGGATGCTTCTGCCAATATCGAATGGGAAAAAACGATTGGCGGCAATGGTATTGAATGGCTAAATTATTTACAAGAAACCGCCGATGGTGGCTTTGTTTTAGTTGGTGTTTCCGGTTCGGATGCCGGAGGTGATAAAACCGAGAATTTAAAAGGAGCTTTTGCCGATTATTGGGTGGTAAAGCTGAATTCCAATGGTGATAAAGAATGGGATAGAACCATTCCCGGGTATGGCTTTCCAACTTTAAAGCAAACAACCGATGGCGGCTATATTTTAGGCGGAATCTCTGATGCTAATGCCAGTGGCGATAAAACAGAAAATTCTAAAGGAGGTAACGATTACTGGGCTGTAAAATTAAATGCTGCGGGTATAAAGGAATGGGATAAGACTATTGGGGGAAATGCCACAGATGAATTAAATTCTATAGGGCAAACCGCTGATGGAGGATTTATTCTTGGCGGTACTTCTTCTTCTAACGCTAGTGGTGACAAAAGTGAGAATTCCAGAGGCCAAAGTGACTATTGGGTCGTAAAACTCCGGGCATATAACACGCCGCCGGCTGGCACCTGCAATCTGGCGCTTACAACCAAGGTTATTCAGGCAGAACCCTGGTACGGGGCCAGCGGACCATTTATTGGCGCGGGTGCCATTGATTTAACCGTTATAGGTGGTACTGCTCCTTATACTTACCGCTGGAATGCCGGTGCAGCATCCCAGGACCTGGGCCTGGCCTCGCCGGGTTTGTATTCCGTAACGGTTACCGATGCTAAAAACTGCACCGCCATGACTACGGTTTACGTGGGCCGCAAAAACAGTCCGCTCACGCTTTCCACGTCTCACCTAAATCCTTCGGTAGCCGGCGGGCAAAGTGGCTCGGTAGATTTAAGTGTGCTTGGCGGCAACGGCCCATATACCTTTAGCTGGAGCAACGGCGCCACTACCGAAGATTTAATTAATTTAGCCGCCGGTACCTATACTGTAACCGTAACCGACAATCTGGGCGAAACCGCTACTACTTCCGTTACCATATCGGCACCCGGCCAACCTTTAACCCTTACCCTTGCCTACCAGGACGTATCAACCGGCGGGGCCGACGATGGTTTTATAGATTTAACGGTGAATGGCGGCGTTGGCCCTTTTACTTACCTGTGGAATGCGGGAGCCCGCAGCCAGGATTTAACCCGTGTAGTGGCTGGTGTTTACTTTGTAACCGTTACCGATGCCAATGGCAACACCGCTAACATCGGTGTTCAGGTGGGAACTGCGGGCGCTAACCAAATGCTTGCCACGAAAAACCCCAGCCTGGCGAGTGATTTATTCGAAAAAGGAATTACCCTAACGGCTTACCCGAATCCGGCCACCGACCGGGCTACCATTTCCTTCCGCGTGGTTAAGGCAGGTGCCTATAATTTAGATTTATATGACATCCGGGGAGCCAAGGTAAAAAGTATTGCTGCCGGAAAAGCCCAGGCAACCCAAGCACTGGATTTAGAATTAAATGTAAGTAATTATGCCAAGGGCATTTACCTGCTCAAATTGATAACTGATGAAGGAATACTTACGAAACGACTGATTATTGGTGAGTAACTATAGTTGAATTTAATATCGCTAACTTTTTGATTTTATGTAAAAGCCTCGATTGTAAAAATTGGGGCTTTTGCTTTCTTTATTATGCTAAGGATGATTAGGAGGCTTGTAAAAACACCTAATACGATATAAATTAAAATTAGTCAACTTCAATTTATTTTTTAAATTTTTCTTTTTCTATGTATTCTTCAAATACTGTTATAAAGTAAGAGCAAAATTTTGAAACATCATCAAGCCTAATGCTTAAATCATTAGTAGTAACTCTTGACCCAACCTCAGAAGCAGCTTGATTTCCATGGGCGATATTTACTCTATTTGAAACAATGTCTTGTAATCGTCCTCGGAAAGTAACATCATGGAATATAGGATCCGTTAAACAAAAAATTTTCCAAATACTCTCTAATTGAGGATAGTGAATGTTTTTACCATCAGTGGGTAATATGTCTTCAGAAATTTCAACAAAAGGATTAATTTCAAAGATTTTGAATAATTCATGCCTTTTATCCCACTTTTTCTTAGGTGCTCCGTAAATAGCTTCTAATTCTGAATTTAAGGCTAAACTTAAGATAATTGGTTTTACATCATTTAAGGTAACTGCAGCACTATTAATTAGATTTATAGTCTTTGATATTGTTGTTAATACTGTATATTCTATAACACCATATAATTGTACAAATACTAGCCCCTTTGCGCTGTTTAGAAATCTTGGAGTTGTAACAGGTGGTTTAGGAATTAGTGGGTCGATAAACTCTATATATTCTCTAATTTCAGTTATTCTTGACGCTGAATTAGACTTTATGATACTAAACATTATAACCCAAGGAACTTAGTTTTAGAATACATTATTCTGTGTTCTACTCTAGGCTTTGAATTTGTCGCACCTGTTGTTGAATACCTTAGTTCAGGTCCTTCTATCCATTCTCTAGTATTGTTTAATTTTAATTGCCCTGCTTCTTTTATTGCTAGCGCTGCGCCAACTGCAATTCCTTCAAATAAATTGGCCGGAGTTGTCCCTTTACCTCGGGTAATTCCGTTAGGTAGACCAGCTAATTGTCTGAAAGTCTCCCTAAAAATGTATTCTCCCTCTTTATAGTCGAACTTCTTAGTTGCCTTTCCCATAAACTCATTTAAAAAGTCTACTACACTATGTTCAAAATTTTGGTAATTATTAAGGTATGCAAAAAATCTTAAAACGTATTCTTCTCTTGTACCATCAGACTCCTGTGTAGATGAAACCTTTACTACTTTCTTATAATTTTGGTCCTTAGCTAACTCTTTCAAGAAGTCATTAAAAGCTCCTCTGTAGACACAACTTCTTATTTCTTGATTTGATAAAATTATACCTCCTGTATTTAATCTCTCAAAAAGGTCGAATCTTACTTGTAAGTCACTCTTATCGCTAAGGGTAGTTACTTTCATTGGTTTTAATAAAAAATCTAATTGTACAGTTTTGGGCAAGGCTTCAAAGCTTTTTCCTATGAAAGTACTTAATTTCTTTAAACCAGTAAGTACTAAAGAATTATCTAACAAAATTTTTCTTTTAGCACCAGGCGTGCCTGCAAAATGAATAATAGTGCTTAATCTTTGTACTCCATCTATTAATTCCCAAGTACCATCAAGGTTCGTTGCCATATATAAACTAGGTGTTGGAATTCCTAGTAATATTGATTCAATTAATGCAGATTGTCTTTCATCTTTCCACCGGAATTGCCTTTGGTAATCAGGGGCAATGTTTATGATACTTTCTTCATGCATGGAAATTAATTCCTTTACACTAATATCATAAGTGTTAAAATCAACTTGTCTTTTTAATTCGCTTAATTGTGCTAAAAAATCCATTAGTTTAAGTTTTGAGGAGTTAAAAAGGAAGAAGAATGAAATAGATTATTAAAAATTACAGAACTTCTATTATAATTTCAAATTATAAAATTCTCTTGATTTAAAATAATTAAAATAGAGTGAAATGAAACACTAACCTTTTTAGTTCTCTCAGCCACTCTCTAAAAAACAACAAAGCCTTGCAGTAATTACTTACAAGGCTTTGTATTACAAGATTATACCCAGAGCCGGGGTTGAATCAATTAATTTAATTCTTCGCTCCAAAGAAATCTATCACCAGCACTTTATCCAGGTGCGGGCCTAATATTTTGCCGAACTCTTTGTGGGCGGGATGTGGCAGGTATGCATCGCGATCGGCAGCATTTTTAAAGGTTACCAAAAAACAATGCGTGTAGCCTTGGGCCAGGTTCTCGGGGCTTACATTGGTACCCCACTCGTAACCAATAATGGTAGGTATCTTACTCGGTAACGCTGAGAAAGCCCGCTCTACTTCTTTTACCTGCGCGGGCGTGGCGGAATCTTTAAACTTAAATATTACCACGTGGCGCAGCAGTTTTTCGTCGCTCTGCTTGCTGGCTGTTGGTTTGGCCTGGGGTTTAGTTTTATTTTGACTCATGGCGGAAGTTATGGCGCCGCACCAAAGCAGGGCAACCAGTAAAAAATAAAATCTTTTTCTCATGTAAACTTTGGCAATTAGAAATATTAGTGAACAGTTTTGGTGGTAAAGGTTTTCTCGTGCTTCGTAGCCGGAATGCTGACGGTATATTTTTTACCATCGGGCGCCACAGTCAATTTAACAAAATTGGCTTTACAGTTTTCTTCCAGGTTGGCAATATAACCTTCCTGTGTGTTATACTCCGAATCCTGGCGGATATTTTTGTGCAACTGGTAAGCGGCCTGAATGCTGGGCGTGTTGCGCAGCGTTTTTACCGTTTCGGGGCCACAGCCTTTGCGAGTGCCGTTATTCATGATGCTAACCGTTGGCGCTAAGCTTTTTACCAGCACCGGGTTATTGCTTTGGTCCAGGCCGTGGTGGTTAACCTGGTACACATCTACGGTTCCAACCAGGTTGGTGGGGCAAACCAAATTCTTTTCAATATTCCAGGTCAGGTCGCCGCCGTCGAAAAACCGGAACGGACCGTAATCCATTACCAACACCGTGCTGTTGGCGTTGTCGGAAGTATCAGGGGCTTTGTCCGTGGCGCTTTCGCAGCCATCCGTTGCTTTGGAGTTTTTAGCTACCGCTACAAATTGTTTATCTACTCCCACAAACCGGATACTCAGGTTGGGTAAGCCTTTGGCCAGTTTCTGCAATTGTATGGTTCCGTTTGGTTTTATCAGCGATCGCTTTTTTACGGTCATATCTTTATATGGCTGAATATTCTGGGCAAAGTTTTTGTCTTCTGATAAGTTCGCCGGAATGCCTTTGTCAATTACTTCCACAATGGGCATTTTAGCGGCCAGTTCGGCAGCCCCGCCAAAATGGTCGATGTGCCAGTGGGTGGTTAACAGGTGGTCGATTTGTTTCAGGCCGGCTACTTGACGGGCTACCTGATAAATGCGTTCGGAATCGCGACCGCCCGGGTTACCCGTATCAATCAGCACCGATTCGCCGGCCGGGGTAATAATCAGGGTAGCCGCCCCACCTTCGGTATCAATCCAGTACATGGTAAGATTGGTGGCGGCTGCCGCTACGGCTTTTTTGGTTGGCTCGGGCCGCAGCAGCGGCACCGTAAACCCCGAAACCAATACACTTGCCGCAAACAGGCCGGCGAATAAAACCCTGTTTTTTTTCATATATTTATTATTTTAACTTTTAACTAAGCCAAAGCCTTACCTATTAATGCTTGTGCCTCGGCCGGTAAATCTAATTGTAGCGCCAGTTGGTGGCCTTCCGGGGTCATTTTGCGCCAGGTTTTCTGCACAATGTCAATCACCTTGGCTTCACCGTGCTGCCGGGCAAAATCGAGAAAATAATACTGCAGGAATACCAGGCAAATAATATCTTCCAGCAGTTGCACTTCCGGATCAATTTTAAGCTGCCGTTTCTGTACCAAAAACTGCACCCGCTCAATAGTTTCGGGGTCGTATCCTACTTCCTGTAATATTTGTCCGGCTATTTCGGCATGGTGTTTCTTCAGGCTGTTGCGCCATTTGTTGTAGCCCTGCACATCCATCGGAAAATCTTGGCGCGGGATGGCCCACCGCCGAATGTGCTGGCAGCGCACCGCCAGTTGCAGCGCTTCCGAAGCGTCGGGCGCTACCCGGTTCAGGCAAGCCGTCATGCGTTGGGCGTACAGTACTTCCTTGGGGTAGGTTATGCCCGCGGCAACTTCCACATTCGGGTCTTCGCTGTTAACTTCGTCGAAACGGCGGATAGCCGCCTGAAAGCGGTTTTGATCAGCAATCATGTAAAATATTCTGTTTAGCCCCTTAAAGGTATAAGTTTTAGGTTAATATTAATTAGCCTGCCGTGAATTTTAGAAGCTCTGGATATGTTCGTAGCTTTGTAAGTTCATGATAAGATCAACCCCTACCCTTTTAACCAACAAGCTGATTCTGGGCGTAGATCCCGGCACCACCATAATGGGCTATGCCCTGATAGAAGTAACGGGCGCGAAAGTTAAAGTATTAACCTACGATACCATTAACCTGAAGCGGGTAACCAACCATGCCGTTAAGCTCAAGCGCATCTACGATGGCACCATTGAGCTGATAAACCAATATTTGCCCGATGAAATGGCCATTGAAGCCCAGTTTTATTCTAACAACGTGCAATCCATGCTGAAACTGGGACGGGCTCAGGGGGTGGCGATTGCCGCTGCTTTGTCGCGCGATATTCCTTACGTGGAGTACGCGCCCAAACGGATTAAACAATCGATTACGGGCAACGGCAATGCCTCGAAAGAACAGGTGGCTCACATGCTGAATCAAACCCTCAAACTCCCGGATTTACCTAAATTATTTGATGCCACCGATGCCCTGGCCGTGGCTATGTGCCACCATTACCAGAAAGGCGTCAATACCCAGGCCGGCACCAAGTCCTGGAAAAGCTTCCTGACTGATAACCCGGATCGGATTAAGTAATTAGATTAGCCTTAAATAAATAATAATTATTCGGTTTCGCGAGCTTCTCGATCTTAAATATTTTCCTTCGGTGTCTGGCCGCATCAACTATTATTTGGGAATATTTATTCTAAAGGTGGATTTACAAGGCCATGAATAAATAAGGCACGAGCGGAACACTCGCGCCAGCAAAAGCGAGTCTGGTCAAAAAGCTATTACAATAGTACATTTATGGAAGAATGTTTATACAATGTGAGATAAATCATTGTCATTCAGGAGGAAACCTGTTCATGACTTGCTAACAAGTTTCCTCCTGAATGACAACTTTAAATTAGATATTGTTGCAGATTAAATATTACTGCTTAAAAAAGCTTTGAGCCACAGCAATTATTATTTTATAAACCCAATTCTTCCATCGTAACTACAGGAATATCTTTCGTAGTAATTTCGGCTAAAGGTTTCTGGCTGCTTTTATCATATTGGTAACCGGCTTCGCCGAGCGGCCAGAGCATCGGCATTAAAGAATAAATGGCACCTTTAAAACCCTGGGTAATGGCCTCTAAATTGCCGGTATCTTTCGAGTTCCTGGCTTCGTTTTCGATTTCAAAGGGGCCCGAAAAGCCTTTGGTTTTAATAATATCGACAAAAGCCCGCCAATCCATGCTGTCGGAGCCGCCGAAACCCGGGAGCATGGCTTCGTAGTTGTGGCGGTCCCAATCGTGCGCCGGAATAGGCACGCCGGCTTTTTCGGCCAACGTTTTATCTACCGTTTGCATGGGATACATACTGCCCCAATGCGCCCGGACACGGTTTTGCAGATTTCGTGTGGCTTTTACGTGTATCCGGTGCAGCCGCGAAAAATCTGTTTCCTGCATCACCGCTACTGGATCTACGTGCTGCCATACATCGTGCGAAGGGTCGTAAATTTCGCCGTGGGCTTTGCTCGGAATTAAGGCGTACATGAGTTTACGGGCGGCCAGCACGCCGGTTAAATTATTAAAGGTAGTGGTATAAGAAGCTGAGCGCCAGCCTTCCATCGGGCAGTTTTCGTAGAGCACGGTTACGCCTAAGTCTTCGGCGTATTTAATAATCGGCGTAAACACCCGCGCGTATTCTTCCAGGTTCTTCTGAAAACC
Source organism: Adhaeribacter aerolatus (assembly GCF_007991635.1). GTDB lineage: Bacteria > Bacteroidota > Bacteroidia > Cytophagales > Hymenobacteraceae > Adhaeribacter > Adhaeribacter aerolatus. Next base: position 37,706 of record NZ_BJYS01000010.1, read on the forward strand.
ATTTTCCTGGTTGCCCAACTCGTGGTTATAGCCCACAAAGGTGCCTACTTTTACATCGTTAGCATCACCGCCTAATAAATGCGCTATCCGGATGAGTCGCAGCAGGTGGTCCTGGTTTTTGCGGCGTTCGGCTTCGGGTCCGCCAATCAGGTTTTCGAAAGCCCCAACCGATAACTTTAGACCCGCCTGGTTAAACGTGGTCAGGGTGCGTTTGGCATCATCCAGGGTAAATGTTTCATAATCCAGGTGGGTGGCAACGTGGTCCTGGCGGGTGCCGTCGCGCCGGAAAACGCATAAATCAATTCCCTGCACGCCAATATGCTGGGCGCGGGAAATTAATTCCGGCAGCTTTAATTTATCAAAAGCCGAACTCATTAACCAGATGGGATTATTTAGTACCTGCATCATTTCGTTTAGGTTTTTTAATGGTTTTAATCTATCAATCCGGCATTAAATAAAAAAGACCTTACCGAAAAACAACGGTAAGGTCTTTTAGCTGAACCTTTAAATTTATAAATTCTTTTGTATGTTAGAGGCTATTTCGGCCATCTCTTCGGCCGTAAACTGTTTTTTCGGTTGTGCAAAATTCATATCGTTCATCTGGTTAATTGGAATCAGGTGCACGTGTGCATGGGGCACTTCCAGACCAATAACTGCTACCCCTACCCGTGTACAACCGGTTGCTTTCTTAATCGCGTGGGCAACTTTTTTGGCAAATATCTGCATATCGCCCAGCAGTTGGTCTTCCAAATCAAAAATATAATCAATTGGCTCTTTGGGTATTACCAGCGTATGTCCTTTTTGCAACGGGTTAACATCCAGAAAAGCCAGAAAACGATCATCTTCGGCTATTTTATAAGCTGGTATTTCGCCTCTTATAATCTTGGAGAAGATTGTTTCCATAACTTCTAGCGCGATATTTCTAATATTTCGAATTTAATTTTACCGGCCGGAATGGTTATCTCGGCTACATCGCCTACCGACTTACCCAGTAAGCCTTTGCCAATCGGCGATTTTACCGATATTTTACCGGCGGCCAGGTTCGCTTCTTCTTCCGAAACCAGGCAATAATCCATTACCATGCCGTTGTTCAGGTTTTTAATTTTTACTTTCGACAGAATAAGGGCCTTACTCATATCCAGGTTAGAATCGTCGATGAGGCGCGCGTTACCTACTACTTCTTCCAGCTTCGCAATTTTTAACTCCAGGTGGCCTTGCGCATCTTTGGCGGCATCATACTCCGCGTTTTCACTTAAATCGCCTTTGTCCCGTGCTTCGGCCAATTGCCGGGCCACTTCAGCCCGCCCTTTTGTCTTTAGTTCTGCCAGTTCATCTTTTAGCTTTTGCAAGCCCTCAGCAGTGTAATAAGAAACAGTTCCCATAATTATAATACGTTTATTAACATCTGGTAAAATAAAAAGAACGGTCTGCGGCAGACCGTTCTTAATGCAAGATACGAAAAATATTCTATTAGGTAAATATTATTGGCGGCAGAATTTATTCTCCGGCCGCTACCTTATTCTGTATTCAATAATTAGGTGCGGCTGCCTTTATAAATTAATCAGCGGCGCTTTTTTGGAGCAATTCTTTAATCTTCTGCACCAATACCTGGTTAATTTTAACGTAAGATTGGTGCGACCAACCACCAATATGAGGCGTTAAGATTACATTTCCGGCGGCAGTTAAGTAATCAAAATTATTTTTCTGCGCTTCGGTTAAAGTCCGTAGTTTTTCGTTTTCGAGTACATCCAGCGCTGCCCCTTTTATTTTGCCGCGGTTCAGGAAATCGACTAAGTCCGGCTGGTTTACGATTTCGCCGCGCGCCGTGTTAATAAACCAAAACTTTTTGGCGAAAGCATCAAAGAAAGCGCCGTTGGCAAAATGCCGGTTTTCGGGCGTAAACGGAATATGTAAACTGATGACATCGGCCTGGGCAAATATGTCGGCTAATGGTACCAACCGGGCAAATTCATCGGCGGTAACGCCATCATCTTTGTCGTAGGCCAGAACCGTACAACCAAAAGCTGCTAAACGGCGGGCAAATGCGCGGCCCATGTGGCCGTAACCAATAACACCGATGGTCTTGCCCATTATTTCTTCGCCCCGGTTGGGCTCCCGCAGCCATTGGGAAGCCCGTACTTCTTTATCGGCTTTTACTATATTCCGGAACAAGGCCAGCAATAAACCCAGGGTAAACTCGCCTACCGCATCTTTATTTCCTTCGGGTGCATTGAGTAAAGCGATATTTAGTTGCGCCAGAGCCGCTTCGTTTACGTTATCTACCCCGGCCCCGGCCCGGGCCACAAACTTCAATTGGTCGGCATTTTCTATTAAGTCGGCCGTGATGTTTAGTTTACTTCTTACCACCAGGCCCTGGTAAGCCGGCAATATTGCTTTTATTTCTTCTTTTTTAATTTCCGGACGGTAATCAACTGCTACGCCAATTTCTTCCAGCATGGGCACAATAGACTCGTGCATCTGGTCGATAATCAGGCAAGAGATGGGAGAAGGCGTCATTTAATCAAGCTAATATTTTATAATTATATTATAAGTGTAATAAGAAGTGGGCTACCAGAAAATAAACACCCAAACCCAACAAATCGTTGGCGGTAGTAATAAATGGCCCCGCCGCAATGGCCGGATTTATTCCGAACCGGTCCAGAATCATGGGTGTCAGGGTACCCATCAGTGACGACAGCATAACCACGCTGAATAAGGCAATGGATACAACAATGGAAAGCCGGGGGTTTTCGTTAAATATTAAATTAAAACCCATTACCAGCGAGGATATAATTAAAGCGTTTAACAGGGCTACCAGTAACACCTTTATTAAGCGCTGGGCCATGTTATCGAATATAATTTGTTTGCTGGCCAGGGTCTGAATAATTAAAGAAGATGACTGAATGCCTACGTTGCCGCCGGTAGCCGTAATAATCGGGATAAAACCAGCCATGGCCGGCACCAGCATAATTTCCGAATCGAATAATTGAATAAACTCGGCGCCTAACAAGCCTCCCACCATGGCTACCAGCAGCCAGGGCAAACGGGCCCGCGATAAGCGCAACACGCTATCGTCTTCCTCCACGTCTTCGGTAATACCCGACATGAGTTGAATGCTGGTTTCGGCTTGTTCCTGAATAACATCTACCACGTCGTCGATGGTAATGCGGCCCATGAGTTTGCCCTGCGAATCTACCACCGGAATGGCTTCCAGGTCGTAGCGTTGCATAATATCTACTACTTCGGTGTCTTTCCGGTAAGTTTCAATCGAGATTACGTCTTCGTCGAATAATTCCGCAATGGGTGTATCGTCGTTCGAAAGAATTAAGGTTTTCATGGCGATGCGGCCAATAAGGCGGTCGCGGTCATCTACCACGTAAATGGCGTACACCTGTTCTACCGCTTCGGCCTGCCGCCTGATTTCTTCGATGCACTGCCGCACCCGCCAGTTTACGTTTACTTTTATCAGCTCTTTGGCCATCAGCCCGCCCGCCGAATCTTCTTCGTAATGGAGCAGGTCAATAATATCGGCGGCTTTTTCTTCATTGTCGAGGAACGAAATAATCTCTTCCCGCGACTGCACTTTCTGCTCGTTCAGAATATCTACCGCATCGTCCGAATCCATAAGGTTTACATAGCGGGCAACTTCTTCGGAGGTAAACGATTTCAGAAAATTGGTGCGCACATCGGCATCCAGACCGCTCAATATTTCGGCTCCTACCTCGGGGTCCAGCAAATCGAGTACGTATTTCGATTGGGCAGTATCCAGTTCGTACAACACCGTGGTAATATCGGCCGGATACATATCTTCCATGCTCGAAATAATAAATTCGGCATTTTGCTGCTCAATCGCCTCCTCAACCTGATCGATATATTCGCGGGTGATTTCTACTGGCATAAACTCAGACATTGGCTTCTACAAGTTTGGTAAGCTCCACAAAATCGGCCACCGACAGTTGCTCGGCCCGCTTATCAAATACCGGCAAACTGGTAACAGCTTCCGGCAGTTTGTAAGGCTTCAGGCAATTGCGCAAAGTTTTGCGGCGGGTACCAAAACTTAATTTTACCACTTCAAAAAACTTCTTTTCGTCACAACCGAGGTATTCGGTACTGTTGCGCTCCAGCCGGATTACCGCCGATTGAACTTTGGGCGGCGGCTCGAAAACGTGGGGCGGTACGGTAAACGCGTACTTAATGGTATAATAGGCCTGCAGCAGTACACTTAAGATGCCATACACCTTAGAACCCGGCGGCGCGGCCAGCCGTTCGGCCACTTCTTTCTGCAGCATGCCCACCACTTCGGTAACCAGGTGCCGGTGGTCCAATACTCTAAAAAATATCTGGCTCGAAATGTTATAAGGGAAATTACCGATAATACTTAAACTCCGGGGAAAAATGCCGCCCAAATCGGTCTTCAGAAAATCAGCCTGTATTATTTTGCCCCGCAAGGCCGGAAAATGCTCTTTCAGGTAAACAATCGATTCGGCATCAATATCAATCACCGTCAGGTCCAGATCTTTTTTCAGCATCAGGTATTGGGTAAGTACACCCATACCGGGACCAATCTCCAGCACGTCGCGGGTTTCCTGGGGTAATTGCAACAGGTCAACAATATTCCGGGCAATCTGCTGATCGGTTAAAAAATGCTGCCCCAAATGTTTTTTTGGTCTTACCTTTTGCATAAACAATATTAGCGCTCTTACCCTTTTAAAACGTATTCAGTTGTACTATAAACACTTAACTTTTAGCTGTTCGGCAACGATTGTCGTATATAAAACGGTAATCCAATGAATCGCGCTTTGCGTTTGCCAAACTTTATTAACTTGCGGGTTAAAGATACGATTCCTATGCCAACACAGCTGAAATACAATACAAGATTAAGTAAAAATATAGATACAGCTATTATTATTGGGCCGGATTATGAGGCGCCGGCAGAAGATTTCAGTCCGGAAGAAAAGGAATATATTAGTCTGCAACTGGCGCAGAAAAGTAAATTAATATTACTCAACCGTTATACGCACCGGGTTTACCTGGTAGTGGCCGCTGCGAAGCCAAACGTAGCACTTTACCACGAAGATTTGCGGAAAGCCGGCTTTACGCTGCAAAAGCACCTGAAAGAAGGGAAAGTAACGGAAATTCAGCTAACCGACCGCACCTTTAGCAAAGCAGCTTATTACCTCGCCGAAGGTTTATTTTTAAGTAATTACGAATTCACGAAACATAAAACCGATAAATCCGAAGCCACACCGCTCCACACCATTACTATAACAGACGGCACCATTTCGGAAAAAGAAGTACACGAACTGCAGGAAATATTAACCGGCGTTTGCCTGGCCCGCGACCTGGTAAATGAACCCCACAATCACCAATCGGCCGAGCAGTTTAGCGAAAGAATAGTAGCCATTGGCGAAGAAGCCGGCTTTAGCACCGAAGTTTTGAACATGCTGCAAATTCAGGCTTTAAAAATGGGTGGTTTGCTGGCTGTAAACCAAGGTAGTCTGGACCCACCTACTTTTAATATTCTGGAATACAAACCCGAAAACGCTAAAAATACCAAACCCTACGTGCTGGTGGGCAAAGGCGTGGTTTACGACACCGGCGGTCTGAGTTTAAAACCTACGCCCAACAGCATGGACTGGATGAAATCGGACATGGCGGGAGCAGCGGCTGTAGTGGGTACTTTTTACGCACTGGCCAAAAATAAAGTGCCCTTGCACGTCATCGGCCTGATACCTGCTACCGACAACCGTCCCGGCGGCCGGGCGTTTGCCCCCGGCGATGTAATTACCATGTTCAGCCAGAAAACGGTAGAAGTGATGAACACCGACGCCGAGGGTCGCCTGATATTAGCCGATGCTTTATGCTTTGCCCAGAAATATCAGCCCGAATTGGTAATTGATTTAGCTACTTTAACCGGTTCGGCAGCCCGGGCGGTTGGGAAAGAAGGGTTGGTCATGATGACTACTGCCCCTGAAGAAACCGTGCAGGCCTTTAAAAAAGCCGGCGACGAAGTGCACGAGCGGTTGGTAGAATTGCCGTTGTGGGAAGAATACCAAAAGCACCTGGAATCGGATATTGCAGATATTAAGAACCTGGGCGGCGCGGATGCCGGGGCTATTTCGGCCGGTAAGTTCCTCGAATATTTTACCGATTACCCCTGGATTCATTTGGATATTGCCGGTACGGCCTACATTCCGACGGGCGATAATTACCGGGGTAAAAACGGCACCGGCAGCGGGGTACGGCTGCTCTACAGTTACTTAACTTCCGGTTTATCTTAAATTATATTCTTACGCCTGCGTATAACTTATATTAAGCGCTCCTGACCAACCATAGTGGAAACAAAAACCAAAATAAAAATAGGCATTAGCCTCGGCGATTTTAACGGCATTGGCCCCGAGGTAATTTTAAAAACCCTGGCCGATAACCGTATCTTAAATTTTTGCAACCCCATTATTTACGGCTCCGGCCCCCTGGTAAATAAAATGCGCAAAAGCCTCGGGCTCGAAAATTTTTCTTTTCAACAATACAAAACCGCCGAAGCCGTAGAAAACAAACGGGTAAACGTAATTAACTGCTGGGACGAAGACTACGAACTCACCCTGGGAAAACCAACACCGGAATCGGGCCGGGCGGCGTTACAGTCTTTACAGGCAGCTTGCCAGGATCTAAAAAACGGGTTCATCGACGGTTTGGTAACGGCTCCCATCGACAAAGATAATATCCAGGCCGATGAATTTAAATTTCCGGGCCATACCGAATATTTAACTTCTTTCTTCGATTCGCCGGAAAGTCTGATGTTTCTGGTCAGTGAAAAACTGCGCGTAGCAACCGTAACCGGCCACATCTCTTTAAAAGAAGTGCCGCAAAAACTTACGCCGGAACTTTTAATTGTTAAGCTATCGCTTTTGTTAAACTCGTTGCGTAAAGATTTTGGCATTCAAAAACCCCGGATAGCGGTTTTGGGCTTAAACCCGCACGCCGGCGAAAAAGGCTTACTGGGCCGGGAAGAAGAAGAAATTATTATACCCGCCATTAACCAGTTAAAAAACAAAGGTCACCTGGTATTTGGTCCTTTTCCGGCCGATGGTTTTTTTGGTACCGCCAACTACCACCAGGTAGATGCCGTATTAGCCATGTACCACGACCAGGGGCTGATACCTTTTAAAACGCTGGCTTTCGAAACCGGGGTTAATTTTACGGCCGGTTTGCCCATTGTGCGCACCTCGCCCGACCACGGCACGGCCTACGATATTGCCGGAAAAAACCTGGCCCGGGAAACGTCTTTCCGTGAAGCGTTGTTCCTGGCCTGCGACATAATCCGGAAACGCCAGCTGGTGCCGGTAAGTCCTATTTAATATTTAGTTATAATTTTTATAATTAAGATTGTTTTAGTAATTTTGCGCTTTGCTTAGAAAAACCGGACTGTGAAGAAGCTAAAGGAATTTGATGTAAATTTAGTCGGCCTCAAAGACAAGAAACACGAATACGACTTTGTGCTGGATAATGGTTTTTTTCAAATATTTGAGCAAAACCTGGTAAACGGGGGCCAGTTAACCGCTCACGTAGAGATGGATAAATCGCCTTTGTTGCTGAATTTTGATATTACTATTAAAGGCGTGGTTAATTTAACCTGTGACCGCAGCCTGGAAAATTTCGATTATCCGGTTGATTTAAATCAGAACCTGCTGATAAAGTACGGCGATGAAGAGTTGGAGCTGGATGAAAACGTTTTACAGATTACACACAACGCGCAGAAAATAAATATTGCCCAGCATTTGTTCGATTATATCGGACTGGCTATCCCGATGAAGAAGCTGCATCCGCGCTTTGCCGCAGACGAAGCCGAAGAAGGCGATTTGCTGATTTATTCTACTGCTCCGGAAAGCGGCCAGGCCGAAACCGAAGCAGGTAACGAAGAAAATAATGATCCCCGGTGGGATATCCTGAAGAACTTAAGTAAGAATTAAAAATAGAAAAATAGTTTATTAGTTTACAAAAATGGCACATCCTAAACGTAGAATTTCCAGCACCAGAAGAGATAAAAGAAGAACGCATTATAAATTAACGCCCAGCACACACGCTGAGTGTTCTAATTGCGGCTCGCCAGTTCTGTATCACCGTGTGTGTTCAGAGTGCGGTTACTACCGCGGCAAGCTAGCAATTGAGAAAGAAGTAGCGGCTTAAAGTATGAGAATTGCCCTGGACGCTATGGGCGGCGACTTTGCGCCTGAGGCTATCATTGATGGTGCTATTCTGGCTACTCAACGTTTAAAAGACGATATTACAATTGTTCTGGTTGGGAAAAAAGACGTTATTCATTCATACTTAAAGAAGAAAGATTTTAATTCTTCTAGAATTGCTATTGTTCATGCCGATGAGGTGATTTCGATGGGCGAACATCCCACCAAAGCCTTGACGCAGAAACCGAACTCTAGCATTAGCGTTGGGTACTACTTACTCAAAACAAAAGAGGTTGGTGCCTTCTGTAGTGCCGGTAATACCGGCGCCATGATGGTAGGCGCTATGTTTAGCGTAAAGGCGGTGGAAGGCGTTATTCGGCCTTGCATCGCTAATTTACTGCCTAAACTCAATGGTAGCACCGGCATATTTCTGGATGTAGGCGCTAACGCCGATTGTAAACCCGAAGTTCTGGAGCAATTCGGCGAAATTGGCTACACTTATGCCAAATACGTTTTGGGCATTAAAAACCCCAAAGTAGGTTTAATGAACCTGGGAGAAGAAGAAGGCAAAGGTACTGTTCTTACCCAGGCCGCTCATCAGCTGTTAAAAGGGAATAAGAACATTAATTTTATTGGCAACGTAGAGGGCCGCGATTTATTTAATGATAAAGCGGATGTAGTCGTATGCGATGGCTTCACCGGCAACGTCATTCTTAAAATGGCCGAGTCTATCTACGATATTATGGCCAGTAAAAATATGTCCGATCCTTTTTTCGATCGCTTTAATTATGAAGCAGTAGGCGGCAGCCCTATTCTGGGCGTAAACGGCAATGTAGTTATTGGCCACGGTGTTTCCAGTCCGCTGGCAATTGCCAATATGCTCGACCTGGCTTCCAGCCTGGTTCGGGCCAATATTTCAGAACATTTCAAAGAAATTTATAGCGCCTAAACCGCACGGTTTAGGCTTTCGCTTTTTATATGACCAAAATTACTGCTGCAATTACCGGGGTTAGCGGATACGTGCCGGACTATGTTCTGACGAACAAAGAACTGGAGACCATGGTAGAAACCAACGATGAATGGATCGTTTCCCGCACGGGCATCAGAGAGAGACGTATTTTAAAAGGAGAAGGCATTGGCACTTCTTTTATCGGGATTAAAGCCGTTCAGGATTTACTGGCCAAAACTAATACCCGGGCCGAGGAAGTAGACCTCCTGATTTGTGCAACCACGACCCCCGACATGGTTTTTCCGGCTACGGCCAATATTATTTGTGAAGCCGTAGGCGCTGTTAATGCCTTTGGCTATGATTTACAGGCGGCTTGCTCCGGCTTTATTTTTGCCCTTGCCACCGGCGCCCGGTTTATAGAAACGGGCCGTTATAAAAAAGTAATTATTGTGGGCGCCGATAAAATGTCGTCTATCATTAATTACAAAGACCGGACTACCTGCATTATTTTTGGTGATGGCGGCGGCGCAGTTATGCTGGAGCCCAACACCGAAGGCTTAGGTATTCTGGATGATATTTTAAAATCGGATGGTTCGGGTGCGGCTTACCTGAATATGAAAGCTGGCGGCAGCCGTTACCCGGCAACGGCCGAAACGGTGGCCCGCAACGAGCATTCAGTTTTTCAGGAAGGTACCACCGTATTTAAATTTGCCGTAAAAGGCATGGCCGATGTAGCCGCCGAAGTAATGGACCGTAATAATTTAACCGGCGACGATATTGCGTGGCTGGTACCTCACCAGGCAAACAAAAGAATAATTGATGCTACCGCTTCGCGCATGAACGTGGGCAGCGACAAAGTAATGATGAATATCGATCGCTACGGCAATACTACCAGTGGTACTATTCCGCTTTGTTTGTGGGATTACGAATCTCAGCTTAAGAAAGGCGACAATGTTGTGTTGGCAGCATTTGGCGGTGGTTTTACCTGGGGTTCTATTTACCTGAAGTGGGCCTACGATACCGTACAAAATTAATAACCGGATAACCTGATTTTTATAAATAATTAAAATCAGGTTATTTTCTTTTAAATCTTATTCTCGATTTTTATCTCCCATCTTTGGGGAAATCAAATAAAAAATTAATTACTGCACACCAGTAAAATATAGCATTAAAAAAATGGCAACCACTGCGGATTTTAAAAACGGACTTTGCCTGGAATACAACGGCGACTTATACGTAATCACCGAATTTCAGCACGTAAAACCAGGTAAAGGCCCGGCTTTTGTAAGAACCAAATTAAAAAATATTAAAACCGGCAAAGTACTCGACAATACTTTTAATGCCGGCGTAAAAGTTACCACGGCCAGGGTAGAACAACGTCCGCACCAGTTTTTATATAAAGACGATTACGGCTACACCTTTATGGATAACAATACCTTTGAGCAGGTAGTGCTGGAAGAAAAGATGGTGCCTTTTGCCGATTTATTAAAAGATGGTCAGGAAGTAACTATTTTATTCCACGCCGAAACCGAAACTCCACTTACCTGCGAAATACCGCCATTCGTGGAATTACGGATTACCTATACCGAACCAGGCATTAAAGGCGATACCGCCACTAATGCTTCTAAAGCCGCCATCGTTGAAACCGGTGCCACCATTCAGGTACCTCTTTTTATCGAGCAGGATGAATTGATAAAAGTAGATACCCGTACCTATACTTACGCCGAACGTGTTAAATAGCCTATGAAACCGAAGGAACTACAAGAATTAATTGACTTTATTGCTAAATCGGGCCTGAATAAAGTTGATATTGAAACAGAAGATTTCAAACTATCTGTAAAACGGGATGCCGACACGCCTAAAATCCGGTACGTATCGGAAGCACCCAGCGCACCGGCACCAACGCCTCTGCCCCAGGCCGCTCCGGCACTAAATATGCCAAGCGACCCGGCCAGCATTATTGCGCCTCCGGTAGGGCCGAAATCGGGTAGTAATACCGATGAAAGCCGTTATGTTACCATCAAGGCTCCTATGATTGGTACGCTTTACCGGTCTTCAACGCCTGATTCTCCGGCGTTTGTAAATGTAGGCGACGAAATCAAAAAAGGCCAGGTAATCTGTATTATCGAAGCCATGAAGCTTTTCAACGAAATTGAAGCCGAAGTATCCGGCAAAGTGGTAAAAATATTGGTAGAGAATGCTTCGCCGGTAGAATACGACCAACCGTTATTCCTGGTTGATCCCAGTTAATTTGGAAAACTAAATACAGGAGAAGGAAAATGGAGATGTAAACACGTCTCCATTTTCCTTCTCTAACCTTTTGGACTTCCCAAATATTAATTTTTAGCACGAAACTATGTTTAAAAAAATATTAATTGCCAACAGAGGCGAAATAGCCCTGCGTATAATTCGTACCTGCAAGGAAATGGGAATTAAAACGGTAGCGGTTTATTCTACTGCCGATAAAGAAAGCCTGCACGTACGGTTTGCCGATGAGGCAGTTTGCATTGGACCGGCAGCCAGTTCGGCTTCTTACCTGAATATTCCAAGTATAATATCAGCAGCCGAAATTACCAACGCCGATGCCATTCACCCGGGCTACGGCTTTTTGTCAGAAAATGCCGAGTTCTCGCGCATTTGCCAGGAAAACGGTATTAAGTTTATTGGGGCCACTCCCGATATGATTAATTCCATGGGCGACAAATCTTCGGCTAAAGCCACCATGAAAAAGGCCGGCGTACCTACCATTCCGGGTTCCGAAGGTTTGCTAAAATCGGTGGAAGAAGGTATTAAAATTGCGAATAAAATTAAATACCCGGTAATTATTAAAGCAACAGCCGGCGGCGGTGGCCGGGGCATGCGTATTATTAATTCCGACGATGAATTTGAGAAAGCCTGGCACAGCGCCCGCACGGAAGCCAAAGCTGCTTTTGGTGATGATGGCATGTACCTGGAGAAATTTGTAGAAGAACCGCGTCACATCGAAATTCAGTTAGTCGGCGACCAGTACGGCAAGGCTTGCCACTTATCGGAACGCGATTGTAGTATTCAGCGGCGGCACCAGAAATTAATTGAAGAAACCCCCTCTCCTTTTATTGATGAAAAACTGCGCGATGCAATGGGCAAAGCAGCAGTAGCCGGCGCCAATGCTATTCAATACGAAGGCGTAGGTACCATTGAGTTTTTAGTTGATAAAAACAAAGACTTCTACTTTATGGAGATGAACACTCGGATTCAGGTGGAACACCCCATAACCGAAGAAGTAATCAACTACGACTTAATCAAAGAACAGATAAAAGTAGCCGCCGGTATTCCTATTTCGGGTAAAAACTATTATCCGCAGATGCATGCCATTGAGTGCCGAATTAACGCCGAAGACCCCGGCAATGGTTTCCGGCCGTCACCGGGTAAAATAACCACCCTGCACATTCCTGGTGGCCACGGCGTACGGGTAGATACCCACGTGTATGCCGGTTACACCATTCCGCCTAATTACGATTCGATGATTGCCAAACTAATTGTTTGTGCCCAAACCCGGGAAGAATCGATTGTAAAAATGAAGCGGGCTTTAAGTGAGTTTGTGGTAGAAGGCGTTAAAACCACGATTCCGTTTCACCTGAAGATGATGGACGACGAAAACTTCAAATCCGGTAATTTTACCACCAAGTACCTCGATACTTACGATTTTAGCGATTTATAATATTCAGTTCTTACCAAAATAAAAGCCCTGGCCATTCCAGGGCTTTTATTTTGGGTAATGAAACCGCAGCCTATAATTTAATGGCTAACAAACTCCTAGTTATTGTTTACCCCAATTACTGACGGCCAAACTATTATTTTTGAGCGTTAACCTTTAGCTTTTAATTTGCTGTACGCCCTCTTCTTCCGCAATAATATTTTCCAGTTCCTGGTACCATTCGCTGCCGTATTTCCGGATAAGCGGTTCTTTTAAAAACTGGTAAACCCGCACGCCCAAATCAGCACCGAAGCTACAAGCCGGACTACAGATATTCCATTTATCGTAATTTAAAGCTTCAAAGCCATCATATTTAGTAATCCGGATGGGATACAAATGGCACGAGATGGGTTTCTTCCAGTCTATTTTACCGTCCAGGTAAGCCTGCTCAATACCGCATTTTAAGGTTAAATTCTCGTCGTAAATAGCGTAGGCGCATTCGCGATCGTTGATGGTGGTGGTAGAGAAATCGCCTTCCCAATCTTTGATGTACAAACCCTGCTCCGCAATAGCCTTTACGCCGGCATCTGAAAGGTAAGGTTTAATCTGTTCGTAGTTATCGGCTAATATTTGCAGCTCATCTTCCGCCAGAGGAGCACCCAAATCGCCTTCCACGCAACAAGCCCCTTTACATTTTTCGAGGTTACAGACAAAGAATTTCTCTTTTAGATCGTCGCTGATAACCGTGTGCTGCAATACTATCATTATAATATATTTAAAAGAAAGACAAAAGTACAGCTAATTTGGTTCGGCACAAAAAAGAGATTACCCGGAATAGAGAGCGGCTACCGAACTGCAAAAAAATTTAAGATAGCACTTGCGGGGATAAGCCCCAAATAAACCAAATTTTACATTTTTCGATATAAATCCGCATAAGGTAAATTTAGGCTGGTTTATTAGTTGCACTATAGCTATAAAGCAGGGAATTACCCTTGGAAATGCCGCCTAATTTTATTATATTACAATACCAGATTAAACGATTACTTATGAAAAAACTGCAAACCAATTGGCTAACCGACGGTCTGATTGATTTTGAATATAAGAAGTACCTGCTGCTGGCTTACCTCGAAGGTGTAAAAGAAGAATTTGGGGCTAGGCGCTTGTACCCGGTTTTTTCAGATTTGATAATGCATTATAATAACCTCATGCAGGTGAAAGAACACAAAAAGCTGGTATACGAACAATTTCCGCAACGTATCAGCCGCGCCGATTTTAACAAGCTGGAAATTATTTACCAGAAAATTGTAGAAGACGATGAAACCATGCGCGAAATTGAAGAAATTGTGCAGTTTGCCGCGCCCAAATTCAACCATGCCTTACAGAATGGCAAGGAGATATATGATTACATCGAAAGCAATCTGGAGATAAGTCCCGTTGGCATAACTCCGCTTTACCGCGACGCCGGCTATTTATTTCTGGATGAATTTACCGGCAAGGAAACCCGGGTATATGAATACCAGATGACCATTTTTGAGAATGCTTACGAAACTTACCGGGGCATTAACACACTCTTTATTGATACTTTTAGAAGGAGTTTAAGCAATACGTACGAAAATCTGAAAGTTAGCCTGGTAAAACAACGGAAAAAACTACCAAACCCGGCCACCTTTGTGATTGTTGCCAAGGTACCCTGCTCCTTCGATCAGTCGTTGCTCCCGATAGCCAAACGAACTTTGGTAAAATACGTGAGTAAACTGTAGGCTTAGCTATAGCGGAATTAAATATTTAACGCTTTCGCTGCCTTTTTCAGAAATTGAATTTTGTAATAATAACTCCCACCCGGCTGAATAAAAAAATTTCGGATAAAAAAATACCCGCCCTTGAATCAGGTGCGGGTATTTTTTATTTTAACATTCCGCAGGCCTAATCAGTCATGTCTTCGAGTTTCTTGGCTTCTTGTAAGTGCATACGCAACACCGGTAAGGTTTTGTCTACAAAGGCTTGTACTTCCGTATCGGTAATGTCTTCATCGGCATCTTCAAAAAGGTCTATTGCTTCTTCGTGGGCGTCTACCTGCATTTGTGCAAACTGGCGGTCAAAAGCAGACCCATTCTGGCCTTGTAGAGTAGTTACTTTCTGTTGTTTATCAGCTGGCAAGGGTACCGGGTTTGGCAAGGCAACGTTTTTCTGGGTGGCCAGCGTTCTCAGCTCAGCACTGGATTTGGTATGATCTGTTACCAGCATAGCACCGAAAGTTTTCACCTCCGCCATTACCCCTTTTTGGGCAGCCAATCCGCCTGTAGTAATTTCAAACATATCACTGGCTGCTGCCTGCTGCATAAACTCCTGCACCGTTAATTTCGGGTCATTGTCATCATCATCGTCGTCGCAGGAGGTAGCGCCCAAAGCCGCCAGTAATAAAAATAAAATCTTTCTTCTTAAAAGTAATTTGTTCATAGTTTATCCTGATTATGTTTTTTCCCGCAGTTCCTCTGGGAAATCTTTCCTTTTAACGGCCTGAAAAATCAGCAGTTTACCAGGTTGGTCTGAATAAACACTGAATTTTCGCAGGGTAAACACGTAATCATGATATCAATATAATCCTATATTTAAACATATAAATCCTTCCCAAATACTTTATTTAAGGAATATTACATAGTTAAATACAATTTAATCTTAACTACCAAAGAATCTAGTACAGCCTGGAATTACGCCCTAGACTAACTACTCTGAGGCATGCTTTCGGCCAAATAAGAAGAGTGGACTGTTTTTAGCAGTCTACTCTTCCGGTAATATTATTTTGTTATATCTATGCTTTTGGCAAAAGCGGGTATTGGGGGGAGTTTACCATATTTCCTTTCTGCCTTGGCCCTGCCTTCCGCTGTTTTTAAGTTGTATTCTTCCGTCTGTCCGGATTTCAGGTAAAGTAGCAGATTTCCTCCTTTTTTCCAGTTTAAATTTTCTACCTGTGGGTGGCGTTTTAAAAACAGTTTTTGGCCTTCCGGTAACTGCGCAATTGAAATAACCGGTGGCGGTGGTGGCGGCGGATTTTGAATCGGGAAATATCCATACCGTTGCTGAAACTGGGCTAACTCTGCTTCATTTTTAAAATTATAGTTCTCTTTCTTACCTGATTTTAGCTCTACCACCGCCGATACGATGGCGTTATCTTTCAGGACAGGGCTAAAATTTTTAATAGCTGGATTTCTCTTAAAAAAGGCATCTACCGTAAAGGATTGATCCTGCGAAACCTCTGTTTTGGTTATAGACGCTTCTGGTAATGGTACAGGGGGAGCTGGCGGCGGGGGCGGCGCTTCCGGAATTGATATCTCCTCTACAGTTGCACCCTTGGTCTTAGCTTTGGGCAAATTCTTAAATGTTGCCTCGGCATTATCCTGGCAGGCCCATAGTAACAGCGCCATCATGGGCAATAAAAACAGGAATCTTCCTAATTCCCGTTGCTTACTCGGCATTCGGTTCATCATATTAATTCTGGTTTTAAGTGAAGAAATATTAAACTGATTAGCAATTGTGAAGTCCGGCATTCCAATTATCTTTAAGAGCAGATATTGGTAGTATTTTTTGTCTGATTGGGGCGCCGATAAAATTTCTCTATCTACCATAAACTCCAGGTTTTGCCTGACGGCCCGTTTTAACAACCAGGCAAAAGGGTTATACCAATTAACCAAAGTTAAAAATTCAAGCCACAATACATCCAGCGTATGTTTTTGCTGGATGTGAACCAGTTCATGCCGGATTATTTCTTTCAGTTCTGGCGGGCCTAACAGATTTTTATTCAGGAAAATGGAATTCCCAAACGAGAATGGGGCAATATTTTTATCTACCTGGTAAATTTTAACCGCCCCATCCTGCAGCCGGGTAGCGGATCGGCGAAGGCGGAAAAAAGATACAAACTGCACAAATAATTTAACTCCCTGCACCAATAAACCCAACCCGAAAAGAATAGCGGTAAATTGCAAGATGGGATAAGCCGGCTCAGCAGCTTTATCGGTATAAAATACCGGCGTGTATAAATTGCTTAGGTTGGGGATCTCTTTTATAATTCGCAGGTTGTAAACTTCCTGATTCTCCAGCAGCGGCCCTATATTTATTAGCGGAAACAAAAAGCAAAAGGCGGTGCCAGATAATAAAAACCAGCGATTCCAAGTATAAAAGGTGAGGTTGCGTAAAGCCAGGTAGTAAAAAGAGTAAATTACAGCCAGGCAGACCGAAAACTTAATTTGATATAAAAAGAAGGCAGCCATATCTTTACTTTTATTTTTTGTCTTTGCCCTCGATTAATTGGATAATCTCTTTCAATTCATCGGCCGAGAGCTTTTTCTGCTCCACGAAAAAGTTTACCAATTCTTTATAAGAATTGGCGAAGTAATTCCGGACCACCCCACTTAAAAACTTTTGCTTGTATTCTTCTTCCGAGATTACCGGTTGGTACAGGTAAGCATTGCCCACTAAGCGGCTGGTTAAATAGCCTTTCTTCTCCAGGTTTTTAACCGTAGAGGCCAAGGTGGTATAAGGGGGTTTTGGTTCCGGAATATTTTCCAGAAATAATTTAACGTGGCCTTCACCTGTTTTCCAGATGGCCTGCATGGCTTGTTCTTCCGGGGGAGTAAGCTTTTCCATAATTTAGTCCTTTTTTCTCTTATACTACGATAACATTGTAATGTTACGGAATTTTCGTAATGCTACGAACTATTCGTAATTATATTTTTTCACTTTTATACCGGAAAGATTTTAAAGAAAAACCAGGAAAACGATTCGGTACTTTTAGGTGTTAGATATAGCAGGAGATGCGTATAAAAATACGTAACTTTGTCCCTCTTTTCTTTAGAAAGCTTAGCAGCGATGGATTACCTTAAACTACTGAACGACTCTCAACGACAGGCCGTAGAACAAACCGACGGCCCGGTTATGATAATTGCGGGTGCCGGCTCCGGCAAAACCCGGGTACTGACCTACCGGATTGCCCACCTAATAAACAAAGGCGTGGATCCTTTTAATATATTGGCTTTAACCTTTACGAACAAGGCGGCCAAAGAAATGCGCCAGCGGATAGAAAAAGTAGCTGGTCCGGAGGCTAAAAATATCTGGATGGGTACTTTCCACTCGGTATTTGCCCGCATTTTACGGTCCGAAGCGCCCAAAATTGGTTACCCCAGCAGCTTTACCATTTACGACACCGACGACTCCAAAACCCTGATCCGGAATATTGTGAAGGAGATGGACCTGGACGATAAACTATATAAACCCGGTATGGTATTGGGCCGGATTTCAGCCGCTAAAAATAAACTAATTTCGTGGCAGCAGTACAAACAAGACCCCACCATCCAGGCCGACGACGAAGCAGCGCTGCGCCCGAAAATTGGTAAAATTTACGAAACCTACCAGAACCGCTGCTTTAAAGCCGGCGCCATGGATTTCGACGATTTGCTGTTTAACACCAACGTGCTTTTCCGCGACCACGTAGATGCCCTGAACAAATACCAGCACATTTTTAAATACGTGATGGTAGATGAGTACCAGGATACCAATTATTCGCAATATTTAATTACGCGCAAGTTAGCCGCCAAAGACCGCAATATTTGCGTGGTAGGCGACGATGCCCAAAGTATTTATGCCTTCCGGGGGGCTGATATTCAGAATATATTAAATTTTGAGCGTGATTACCCGGAACTGCAGGTATTTAAGCTGGAGCAGAATTACCGTTCCACCAAAAATATAGTACAGGCGGCTAACTCGGTTATTAAAAACAACAAAGCCCAGCTGCGCAAATCGGTTTTTACCGATAACGAAGAAGGTCCGCTGATTGAAGTAATTAAAGCAAATTCCGACAACGAAGAAGGTAAATTGGTGGCCAACGCCATTTTTGAGGAAAAGATGAACAACCATCTTTCTTACGAAGATTTTGCCATTCTGTACCGCACCAATGCGCAAAGCCGGGCCATGGAAGAAGCCCTGCGCCGCATGAATATTAAGTACCGCATTGTGGGTGGGTTATCGTTCTACCAGCGCAAAGAAATTAAAGATTTAATTTCCTACTTACGTTTAACCGTTAACCATAACGATGAACAAGCGCTGCGCCGGGTAATTAATTACCCCAAACGCGGCATTGGCGATACTACGGTAGAAAAAATTATTGTAACCGCCGACGAAACCAACCATACTATTTGGGAAGTAGTTTGCAACGCCAAAAGCTTTTTAACCGGCCGGGTAGCCTCCCCCATCGAAGATTTTGCGACGAAGATTAAAAGCTTTACCGTTCTGGCCGAAACCAACGATGCCTTTGAAGCCGCCAAGCACATTGCCAAACAGTCGGGTATTATCGAGGATTTGTACGCTGATAAATCTATTGAAGGCGTGGCCCGTTACGAGAACATTCAGGAGTTATTGAATGGTATTAAAGAATACGTCGACGATCCGGAAAAAGAAGATAAAAGCCTGGGTGCTTTTTTGCAGGACATTGCCCTGATTACCGATGTAGATACAAAGAAAGAAGATGCCGGCGAGTACGTTACACTCATGACCATCCACTCGGCCAAGGGTTTGGAGTTCCGGAACGTGTTTATTGTGGGCATGGAAGAAAATTTGTTCCCGAGCCAGATGATGCTGAATTCCCGGGCCGATTTAGAAGAGGAGCGCCGCTTGTTTTACGTGGCGATTACCCGGGCCGAGAAAAGACTGACCCTCTCCTACGCCACCAGTCGTTACCAGTGGGGCAATTTACGGGCCTGCGAAAAAAGCCGGTTTATCGACGAAATAGAACCTGCATTCCTGAACTTTCAATACAGCGACGGACAGAGTGCCTTTGATAAAGTATTAAAAAAGAAAAGCCCGCTGGTAGCTCCTGCCCCTAAAAAAGTGAGTGCTGCCAATTATGTGCCGCCCGCCGACTTTGTTCCGAGTGATACCTCGAACCTGCAGGCCGGTATGCGCGTAGAGCATCCCAAGTTTGGTTTTGGCGTGGTAGCCAAAATGGATACCCAGGGCAACAGCACCAAAGCCATCATCGATTTTGAAGAAGCCGGTGAAAAAACCCTGCTCCTCAGCTTTGCCAAGTTGCGGATTCATGAATAGTGGTTAGATTGTTCGAGGTTAGATATTCGCCATTCGGTATAAAAAATAACAAATTATTATTTCTATTTTAAGAACCGCTTGGTCCAATATCGAATAATCGAATATCGAACATCTATTTTAAGAACGGAATATTCCAACGTCGAACAATCGAACCTCGAACATCCAAAAAAAATATTACCTTTGACTGTTAAACTACCTTTATATGGTTGCTAATTCATCTTTTAAACAGGAATTGCTGCTGCGCGAATACGGCATCAATGTACAAAATATAGTAAAATACATTCTATCCGTTCCGGATAAGGCCGACCGTACCCGCCTGGCGCATTTGCTGGTGAACCTGATGGCGAAGCTGAACCCCAGTATGCGCGAAATCCAGGATTCCCAACAGAAATTCTGGAACCACTTGTACGTAATGTCGGATGCGAAACTGGATGTGGACAGTCCTTTTCCGTTAAGCGCGATGGAGTACCTGAACGAAAAGCCGCAGCGCATGGAACTGCCTACCCAGGTTCCCACTTATAAGCATTACGGCAAAAACGTTGAGCACCTAATCCAGCGGGCCATTCAGCTCGAAAATCCGCAGGAGCGCGAGAATGCCATTATCTCAATTGGCAAGCTCATGAAAACCCTTTACAAAACGTACAACCGCGATAACATTACCGACGAAATTATTCTGAATAATTTGCGGGAACTATCGAAAGGGAAGCTGGATATGGATTTAGCTTATGTGGAAGCCAATAATCTGTTTGACTCTAATGTAAAACAAGGTGGTTCCGGTAATTACACCAACCAGCAAAACAACCAGCAAAATATTCAGCGCAAAAAGCAAAATCAAAACCAGAACCAAAATCAAAACCAGCGCCGAAAACAATAAAGCTTTACGGCTGGGAAAATAAGTTTCTACTTGCTTAAGCCGGCTTTTTAGCTGTTTCCTTTCTGGAACAAAATGCTACTTTAAAGCAAAGTCAAGAACCAAAATTGGCTCTAGGGGTATGCTTTAACTTAAAATTATTACATAGAACTTAAAACGTATTGAATGGCCTCTTTTGAAGTTATAGGCGGCAATAAATTAAAAGGCGATATACACCCCCAGGGTGCTAAAAACGAAGCTTTACAAATTCTTTGCGCCGTTTTACTTACCGCCGAACCGGTTACTGTTTCTAATATTCCGGACATCCGGGACGTAAATAAATTAATTGAATTATTAGCCGATTTAGGGGTAAAAGTTACCCGCAATGCACCCGATACTTACACCTTTCAGGCCGATGATATTAACCTGGAATACCTTAAAACAGATTCGTATGTGGCCCAGGGCCGTGCTATCCGGGGCTCTGTAATGATTATGGGGCCTTTATTAGCCCGGTTTGGCACTTGTATGCTGCCCAAGCCCGGCGGCGATAAAATAGGTCGTCGGCGCATGGACACCCACTTTATTGGTCTTCAAAAACTAGGCGCCACTTTCACCTACGATTCCCAGGACAGCTTTTTCCATATTGAAGCGCCAAATAAATTAAAAGGCACGTACATGCTGCTGGATGAAGCTTCGGTAACCGGCACAGCCAATATTGTAATGGGCGCGGTACTCGCCGAAGGCATTACCACTATTTACAACGCCGCCTGCGAACCTTACCTGCAGCAACTTTGCAAAATGCTTTGCCGCATGGGTGCCAAAATTACCGGCGTAGGTTCTAATTTATTAACCATCGAAGGGGTGGAAAAATTAGGCGGTACCGAGCACCGGATGCTTCCGGATATGATTGAAATTGGCTCCTTTATGGGGCTTGCCGCTATGACCGGCTCCGAAATAACCATTAAAAATGCGCAAATTCCGGAGCTGGGCATTATACCAGATACTTTCCGGAGCCTGGGCGTGAAAATGGAATTCCAGGGTGATGATATTTACTTACCTGCTCAGGACCACTACGAAATTGATACCTACATCGACGGCAGCATCCTGACCATTGCCGACCAAATATGGCCTGGCTTTACACCTGACCTAATAAGCGTAGCGCTGGTAACAGCTACCCAAGCCAAAGGCACCGTGCTGATTCACCAGAAAATGTTTGAAAGCCGCCTGTTCTTTGTAGATAAACTGATTGACATGGGCGCACAAATTATTCTTTGCGATCCGCACCGGGCTACCGTTATCGGCCAGAACCGCCAGATACCGTTGCGCGGCATCAGCATGACTTCGCCGGATATTCGCGCCGGCGTAGCCCTGCTCATTGCCGCCCTTTCAGCCGAAGGCCGCAGCATCATCGACAATGTAGAGCAGATAGACCGTGGTTACCAATACATCGACAAACGCTTAAATGCCATTGGTGCCGATATAAGGCGATTGTAATATTACATAAAGAGCATTTACTTATTGAACGCCTGGCATTACGCCAGGCGTTTTTTTATAAAAGCCTTAGTCATTGCTATTATATAGGGTTTCCTTGTGATTTATAGATAAAGTTGCAACTCTTTTAACCTTAGCGCATCTTGGCCAGAACAGGCTTACTTTTAATGTAAATTTTTAAATTGTAATGGATGCTGGCTTTAAACCCGCACATAAATTTTCCGTTTGTCGAGCAGATAACCAACCAGCCAACAGCATAACATAAAAGTTATAGCAAATAAAAATGAGCCTATATAACCTCCCAACAGCATAAATAAGCTCCGGTAAATAGCCTTGTATAAGCTTGAATCGCCTACCCGGAAGAAATTTAATAAAATAGCGCCTACCTCCGACAACAGGTAAATAAATAATGGGTTACGGCCAAATACTTTAAAAAAGTATGTCCAGTTGGTTTTATGCAGTAGTTCAATTACGTACACCAGCATACCCAATAAAATACAATCCAGGCCTACGGTAAGGGTAACAAAAGAACTCGTCCATAACTTTTTGTTAATCGGGAAAACTAAGTTCCAGGCGTAGGAAATGGCCAGCAACAGACAGCCGATGAGTAACAGTTTGGCTAAAGCCTCAAAATTATTCCCTTTCTTTTGCAAGAAATAGCCAATGGCATACCCGGCCGTTACATTGGCTACGGCCGGCAACGTACTCAATAATCCTTCCGGGTCAAAAGGCACACCTTCGCCCCTATATAAATGTTGCGAGCCAATGAGCCACGTATCTAGTTTCAGAACAGCATTACCGTGCAGGGTTAACTCAGCTCCCGGTTCTCCAAACAGCAGCAGCAGCGCCCAGTACAGGAATAAACCAAAAATTGAAATGATTAAGGCTCTTTTCCAGTTGAGGAAGTATATCAGAACTGCGGCAATGCCGTAGGCCAGGGCAATCCGTTGTAAAACACCAAAAATACGGGTGGTACCAATTGGGTTAAAAACCAAACGCTGCTCTTCCCAGTGCACAAACGGAAACCAGTACATGAGGTAACCCAGCAGAAAAATAATGAAAGTACGTTTGAATATTTTGCCTAATACCTGACCTTGGGTTAATGCCTGGTAGCGGGGCATTACAAAACTCATGGCATTGCCAACCGCAAATAAAAAAGAAGGAAAAACCAAATCTGTCGGGGTAAAGCCGTGCCAGCGGGCATGCAGCAACGGACTAAAAGTAGTAGCGCCATTACCGGGTGTGTTTACAATAATCATAAAACAGACCGTCATACCCCGGAATACATCCAGGGCCGTAAATCGTTGGGTAGAAACAGACATAAGGTATTATTATGGGCTCTCTGATTGATGAATATTTTAACCAGCCTTAAATATTTGCCGGACCTTCTAAATATATTGAATAGTTTAAATCTATTCAGCACTTTGTACTCAAACCTGCATAAAAAACTACTTTGCCCACGCTACCTATCCACTGTATTTTAGGCCGTATTTTCTGAAAGTCAGCTGCTACTTATTTCAAACTTTTAGACTTCCTTAATCGGGTAAATCACCTGGCGTTTTCTTACTTCCCCGGTACAATTCAAATTTTAGCAATCGGCATTCAATGGCGCCATTGTATAAAGGTATCCGGCGGGAGGTACGCAGCCCAATCTGCTTCGCTGCTTCCAAATTACCGGTAAATACATAAGCATCGTAGCCCGAGAAATTTGACTTTAAGGTATCGCCAATGGCTTTGTACAATTGATTAATATTTTCTTCATCGGTGCCCAACCGCTCGCCGTAAGGTGGATTAAGCATCACCACTCCCCTGTCGCCAATGGCTTTTGCTTCCCGCAAATCGCGCATCCGCACCCGAATTTCATCTTCCAGATTGGCCTGGGTAATATTGTTGCGGGCCGCTTCTATGTAATCCCGATCTATATCCGAACCAATAATTTCCAGGTCGCCTTCGGGCAAACGCTTGGCTTGGGCCTCCGTTACTAATGATTCATAAAGCGCCTGATCAAAATCGGGCCACTGGGTAAAACCAAAATTACCTTGCCGGTATAAGCCCGGCGCAATGTTGTAGGCAATCAAAGCCGCCTCAATTAACAAAGTTCCCGAACCGCACATCGGGTCTATAAAAGGCGATTTCCGGTCCCAACCTGATAGTAAAATCAGGCCGGCAGCCAGTACCTCGTTCAGCGGCGCCACGTTGGTCTGGAGGCGATAGCCCCGCCGGTGCAGCGAATCACCGGAAGCATCGAGTGCCAGGGTCAAGTTATTTTCGTGCATGTGCAGGTTCAGCCGGATATCGGGTCGGGTAACATCAACGTCGGGCCGGCGGCCGGTTTTATGGCGGAACTGATCGACAATGGCATCTTTCGTAAGCTGCGACAAAAACAAAGAGTGCTGAAAGGTAGATTTACTGACCACCGCATTAATGGCAAACGACTGGTCTAAATTTATAAAATCCTGCCACCGGATGCGGCTCACTTTCCGGTACAAATCTTCTTCGTCGCGCACGTAAAAAGAGGCAAAGGGCACCAGTATCCGGATAGCCGTCCGGCACCAAAGGTTGGCGGCGTATAACAACCGTTTATCCCCGCTAAACTCTACGGCTCGTGTTACTACTTTTATATCGCGGGCGCCTAACTGCCGGAGTTCTTCGGCCAAAACTTCTTCCAGCCCAAACTGGGTGGTAGCGGTAATTTCAAAAAAATTGTTTTTCATGCGGTTCCGGCAAGAATGCTGATGGTTTTGAATGAAGGCTTAAACTTAAAGCAAAAATATTATTACGAAGTTATTTTAATTTTCTATGGTTCTTAATCAACTTTAATATTTACTTTTTAATCATACACGCGACGCTGCTTGCGTTTATGTTTAAATTATTTAGGCATTGCAGCAGGTTTTGTGCTTATTTTTGCAGGAAGGTTAAAAATACCCGATGAATTTAAGATATAATTACCCCCTTAAGAACCTGAACACCTTTGGCATAGATGTAGTGGCAAAGCAATTTGCCAGTTTCTCGTCCGTTACCGAATTGCAGGAGTTACTAAAGCTTCCCGAGATAGATAAGAATAATTTGCTGGTGCTGGGAGGCGGCAGCAACGTATTATTTACGCAAAATTTTGCGGGTACGGTGCTGCTCAACCGAATCGAAGGCATTAATATATTGTCGGAAGATGAAGATGTGGCCCTGGTAGAAGCCGGTGGTGGCGTAACCTGGCACGATTTGGTATTATTTGCCATAGATAAAGAACTCGGCGGTATTGAAAACCTCTCCCTGATACCCGGAACGGTGGGGGCCGCGCCTTTGCAAAATATCGGCGCTTATGGTGTAGAATTAAAAGATGTTTTTTATATCCTCGAAGCCGTAGAAATTAGCACGGGTAAAATCAGCACTTTTAACGCCGAGCAATGTAATTTCGGCTACCGCGAAAGTATTTTTAAGAAAACTCTGAAAGGCCAATATATTGTAACGCACGTTGTTTTACAGTTAAGTAAAAAACCGGTATTTAATACATCTTACGGG
Organism: Adhaeribacter aerolatus; assembly: GCF_007991635.1. GTDB lineage: Bacteria > Bacteroidota > Bacteroidia > Cytophagales > Hymenobacteraceae > Adhaeribacter > Adhaeribacter aerolatus. Next base: position 63,463 of record NZ_BJYS01000010.1, read on the forward strand.
GCCATTAGTAACACCCTGGAAGCCATGCAAGTTAAGAACATTACTTTAAAAGCCTTAAGCGATGCGGTTATTGCTATCCGGCAAAGCAAATTGCCCGACCCGGCCCTTATTGGTAATGCCGGTTCTTTTTTTAAAAACCCGGAAATCTCACCAGAGCAGTTTGCAGATCTAAAAGAACAATATCCCGCTATTCCGAGTTACCCGGCTGCTCATGGCAATATTAAGGTACCGGCCGGCTGGCTGATTGAACACTGCGGCTGGAAAGGCAAGAAAATAAATAATTATGGCGTACATAAAGACCAGGCCCTGGTGCTGGTAAATTACGGTGGCGCCGAAGGAAATCAAATTCGTGCCCTGGCCTATGAAATAATAGAATCGGTGCGGCAAAAATTTGGCATTACGCTGCAGCCCGAAGTAAATATTATTTAAAGTACTTTTAAATACTTCTTTTATAAAGATTAATTTAATCAATAATCCGGCTCAAGTATTCCTTGGGCCATTTTGCTTATTTATAGCGAGTGCCTCCTACTTTTAGTACAAATAAAAACCATAACTAAATCACAGCAATATTATTTCAAAGGCCTGAAATTGAATCAGGACTTT